>JBAQKN010000001.1:0-8323 GCA_049301055.1 Pseudobdellovibrio sp.
CCACTAGAAGACTGGCAACAAGATATTTTAACAATAATTCGAGATGAAGCTTATTACTTTGCTCCGCAAGGTATGACAAAGACCTTGAATGAAGGTTGGGCTTCGTACTGGCATTCTCATATGATGACCCGTCATATACTTAATGATTCTGAAATTATTGATTTTGCAGATCACCATTCGGGAACAACATTCATGCAAATGGGCGGTTATAATCCCTATAAAGTGGGAATTGAGTTGTTTCGCGATATAGAAGAACGCTGGAATAAGGGGCGTTTTGGAAGAGACTGGGTAGACTGTGACGATGTGAATGAGAAAAAGAATTGGAATAAAAAAACTGGTTTAGGTCGTGATAAAATTTTTGAAATCAGAAAAGTATATAACGATGTAACTTTTATTGACGAATTCTTAACAGAAGATTTTTGCGTTAAAAATAAAATGTTTGTATATAAGTTGAATAAAGAAACCAATCGATTCGTTGTTGATACGAAAGACTTTAAGGCTATTAAAGCTCAATTGCTTTTTCAAATGACGAACTTTGGTCAGCCAATTATTAAAATTGTAGAGGCAAATTTTGAAAATCGAGGAGAACTTTTACTACAACATGTTCATGAAGGATTAGATTTGCAGCCTAATTATATGGATGCAACGATGAAGAATTTATTTATGTTGTGGAAGCGTCCTATAAATATGATAACAATTATGAGTGACGAGCCGCAGCTTTTCAGATTTGATGGGACTGACTATACAAAGCACAGTCTGCAACAAACTGAAAAGAAGGTTGATGGCGACTCAATGGGGAGCATGGCAGCTAGTTCTACTAAGAATACCCCATAATATAAATTTAAAGGGGTTTCCGCTGTCTTCTTCAAAATCTAATCAACAAAAAGATCGCGTCCTAGTTTATTCTACCGATCCAAAAGATCAGGACATATTGTCCGGAAAAATAGAAAAAGATAAATTACAACAAGCCAGTCAACTTCTGGTAGATGCAAAATCATTTGTCGTCATTTTTCGTCTAGAAAAAAATGGTCGCGGTGGTAAGACTGTAACAATTCTTGATCGATTACCCAATCATCAGACATTTGTAAAAGAGTTGTTAAAAGAATTAAAAACAAAATGTGGCGTTGGCGGTTCATTTAAAATTGAGTCAGGTGTTGGTCAAATTGAAATTCAAGGTGACAAACGGGATAGTATTAAGAAAATATTAGATTTGAAGCAAATTAAATACAAAGGGATGTAGAATGCAAAAAATTGCCATTATTGATGATTTTGAAGAAAGCTGCCAACTAATGGTTGAAATTTTAAGTCCTTTTTTTGAGTGTTCTTATATTTGTCAGTCCGAAAAAGCTTTGGAATTTATAAAAGGATTAAATCCAGATTTAATCCTAATGGATTACAAAATGCCTTTTGTAACAGGTGTTGAGCTTTGTAAAATTATAAAAGAGACATCGAATATAAATAAAATTCCAATCGTATTTGTTTCAGGGGCGGTAACTTCCGATGAACGTATCGAAACTTTAGAAGCTGGTGGAGATGATTTTTTAGCAAAGCCATTTCATCCTAAAGAATTAGTACTGCGTGTTCAGAAAAGATTAAAAGATTACAGCAAAGAGCATAGTAATGAACTAATAGCTTCAAATTTGCGAATGAACTTACATTCAAGACAAGTTTATGTGAACGAAGTTGAAGTCACTTTGACTCCTAAGCAGTTTGAAATCTTAAAATTACTTTTAGATAACCAAAACAATCTTGTTTCCAGAACTCAGTTTATGACCGAAATATGGGGTCACTTTGATGTAACTCCGCGAAATGTCGATTCTCAAATAAATTACTTAAAAAAGAAAATAGATGGATTTACTGGATTAATTACGGCAGTTCCAAGTTTTGGATATCGCTTAGATATTAAAAACTAAAAACCATTATTTTTTTGAAATTCGCTTTTTTTTAAAAAAAGTTTTAAGCAGGTGGCCGCATTCTTCTGATTTGACGCCACCTAAAACATTAAACTGATGATTTAATCTTTGATCATCAGCCAAATTAGTAAGTGAACCTAAGGCACCGCCTTTCGGGTCGTACGCACCAAAAACAACTCGTTTTATTCGCGCTTGAACCAACGCCCCGGCACACATGAAGCAGGGTTCAAGGGTTACATACAGTGTGCAGTTGGTTAGTCTCCAGCTTTTCATTTTTTTGCAGGCGCGGTGCAAGGCTATAATTTCAGCATGGCCTATTACAGTTAAGTTTTTTTCGCGTAGATTAGTGGCTGTTGAGATGATTTTTCCACTTTCATCCACAATAAGGGCTCCGATGGGAACTTCTCCAGCACTTTCGCCAAGTCTGGCTAGTTGAATCGCTTTTTCCATAAAGTCTAGATCTTGAAGACGCAATGCGCCAATGTCAGTATTCATAGGTGTTTTCCACAGTGTCCTTTGCTATATATGCTTAATTGATTTCCACCCTTAAGTCCACCGGGAAGGCAGGTGATTGCCGTGGCATTAGTAAAAGTTCGTGATGGAGAAAGTTTTGAAGGCGCGTTCCGTAAGTTTAAAAAATCTTGCGAAAAAGCGGGTATTCTTTCTGAAGTTAAGAAACGTGAACATTTCGAAAAACCAAGCGTAGCTGGTAAAAAGAAATCGATCGCAGCTCGTAAACGCGCTAACAAAAAAGTTCGTCGTAGCTGGGGAGAGTAATCTCAATTAGCACACACTTTGGCTAGAATTAGATTTTTAATCTGGTTCTAGCTGAAGTTTATATTTCAAAGGATGTTTCATGGAATTACGTGAAAAAATAATGGCTGACATCAAATCTGCGATGATCGCTAAAGACTCTGTAAAATTAAACACTTTAAGATTTTTAAATTCTGCAATTAAAAATAAAGAAATTGATTCAAGACCAACTCCAATTACGCCTGAAGATATTGTTGGTGTTATTAAAAAATTAGTTAAGCAAAGAAAAGAATCCATTGATCAATTTACAACAGCTGGCCGTATGGATCTAGTTGATCAAGAGTCTTCTGAATTAAAAGTTTTGGAAGCCTATATGCCTTCGCAAATGACTAAAGAGCAGATTGAAGCATTAGTTACTGAAGTGATTGCAGCCACTGGAGCAAAAACCATTAAAGATATGGGAACAGTGATGAAAGAAGCCATGGCGAAATCAGCAGGAAATGCGGATGGCAAGATACTTAGCGAAGTTATTAAATCAAAACTAAATTAAGAAGTTAAATCCGTTTAGCTAAATTAATTTTTATTATATTAATCAAGTAGTTCATTGAATTATTATCCGGAGGCCTTTGTTGCGTTACCCACCCGAATTTGTCGATCGAGTGTCAGAGGCTAATAATGTCGTAGACATTATTTCTCAGTATACTCAATTAAAGCAAAGTGGAAATGGCTACATGGGGCGCTGTCCTTTCCCTGATCATGCGGAAAAGACGGCCAGCTTTTCGGTGTCCGAATCAAAACAAGTTTACCATTGCTTTGGTTGCAAAAAAAGTGGCAATATTTTTTCATTTTTAAAAGAATACAATGGAATGAATTTTCCAGAAGCTGTTGAATACCTGGCGGATCGTGCCTCGATTCCGATGCCTGAAATGGCTCGGGATAACAACGATCAGTATGCGGTGGCTCAAGATAAAAAAAAGCAGATGCTGAAAACAAATCGCATCGCAAATGATTTTTATCGCGAAACATTAAAGCGAGTCTCTTTAGATCATCCTATTAAAAATTATATTCTAAAAAGAAAACTAAAGCCGGAAACCATTGAAGAATTTCAAATTGGTTATGCGCCCATGGAATGGGATTTGCTAACTCATCATTTATCAAAACAATTGCCTTCGCAAAATATACCGACAGCAATGGCCGAAGAAGCAAAACTGATTAAGGCAAGAAAAGAAGGAAATGGTCATTTCGATTTATTCCGCGATCGATTGATGTTTCCAATACTGTCCCCATCAGGCGAAGTGCTGGCTTTTGGTGGACGTATTCATGATCAGGGTGAGCCCAAATATTTAAATAGCCCAGAAACTTTGGTGTTTAATAAAAGTAAAGTTATGTATGGGTTGGCTCATACGGCTAGGTATATTCGGGCTGAAGACAGTATGGTTATTGTAGAGGGTTACATGGATTTAGTTTCGCTTTTTCAAGCGGGAATAAAAAATGTTGCGGCGACAATGGGAACTGCTTTAACTGCTGATCATGCCAAACTCATCAAAAGAATAACCACAAATGTGGTTGTACTTTTTGATAGCGATGATGCGGGTCAGCGAGCTGCAGAACGAAGTTTGCCGTTGTTGCTGGCCGCCGGTCTTTACCCACGTGGGTTGATTTTAAGTGAAGCAAAAGATCCAGATGAGTTTGTAACAAAGTTCGGTGTTGAGGCATTACAAAAAAAACTTCAAGCTGCACCAGAGCTTTTTAACCTAGTTTTGCAAATGTGGATGTCTGATTATCGCGGGGAAGCATCCCAGAAAATTAAGATTATGGACTTAGCTAGACCAATTTTTGATGTGATACCGGATAACAGATTGAAAAGTCTATATGCGCAAGAGATGTCAGGACGCATGAACGTGGCAATGGATTGGATCAGATCCTCACTAACTTCGACTTTGGCGCGACCTGCTCAGCGGGAATTTACTAAGCCAACGTCGGGTGAGATGGATGCGAAAAGACCTGTGGATGAGCCTAAAAAGCTATTATTTTCGATTACAGGCGCTTCTCCGGCTGAAATCTTATTGTTGCAACTTGCGCTCAAGAGTCGTGCCAATTTTGAAGTAGCGATGAATCAGCAAATCTTAAGCCAAATCAATCATTTAGGTGTTAAATCAATACTAGAAAAAGCAGAGCAAGTTTATAGACAAGACCCGAATAAATTTGATAGGTTACTCAGTCTGCTGATTGAAAACTTGGATCGTCCTGAACTTTTATTTTCTAATTCTTCAATCAGCTCAGTCAGTGAGTTTGATGCGGATAAAGAAATTAAAATGTTGCAGGATTGTTTTAAAAGAATTCAGCAAACATTTTTTAAGACTGAAGCAAAAAAACTTGGATTAGCATTAAAACAAAATGTTGATCCAGAAAAATTAAAAGAGATTGAAGGTCTGCAACGCAATCGTCTTTCGCTGAACAAAAGCGTAAAAAATTAGGTCGTTGTTTTTATAAATAAAGGTTTGGGTTGAATAAATTAGATTCAGCTTAAATTGTCAAAGTGATGGGGTTTTAATGTCTGTGAAAAATCAAAGTGCAAAAGAAGATTCAAAAATTCTTTCTATACCGGAGCAAGAAGCCTTAGCTAAAGAAGAAATTCAAAAGTTAGTTAAGTTGTCTTTAGAAAAAGGCAAAGTAACTATCGAAGAAATCAATGAAAGCTTACCGCCAGAAGTTGTTTCTGTTGTGGTGCTTGATGCCTTCATGCAATCGCTGGAAGCCAATGGCGTTGTTATTACGGAATACTCGGAAGCCGCTGCTAAAGCAGATGGCAAAGAAGAGTTTTTATCTGATGCAAAAGATGAAGAAGATGAAGATGAAGATGAACCAAAAGGCGTTGAAGACGCTAAAGGTAGCGATCCCGTACGTCTTTACTTACGTAAAATGGGTTCTGTTTCTTTATTAACTCGCGAAGGCGAAGTTGAGATTGCTCGTCGTATTGAAAAAGGTGAACGCGAAATCGTTCGTTCAATGTTGTTGTCTCCATTGGGAACTTTTGAAATTATTAATTTAGGTATTCGCTTAGGCCAAGGCCGTATAAAAGTAAAAGCGATCTTTCGTGGATTAGAAGATGAAGATACTCAGTATGATGAAAAAGAATACATCGAAAAAATTCATCAATTAATTGGTATTGTTACTGAATATCAAAATGCGACTGAAAAACAATTTCTTCAATTGCGTGACGAAAATATTAATCCCAACACTAAAGTTAAAGTGATGGAAGAAGTTAAAGTTTTAAATGAAAAGTTGATGGCAAATTTTGAATCCATCAATTTTAATCGTAAAACAATTAACCGCGTTGTGATTAAGTTTAAAAACTTAGTGAACCGCATGAGTTCATTACGTCGTCGTATTAAAGATGGAATTGAAAAAACGTACTCTAAAGATGTGAACTCTTTAGTAGAGCGTATGAAGTTAGTTGAAACAAATGAAAAAGAATTAACAAAGATGACTCGTGATACGGGTTTATCATTTGGTCGTTACCGTTCGTATGCTATTCAGGCTCAAGAAGCTGAAGTTCGATTAAAGCGTTTACACGTGGATACGGAAATGAACTTTAAATGGGTTCAAGAAACATACACGGCAATTTGGAAGGGTGAACGCGAAGCGGATGCTGCCAAATCAGAATTAGTTGAAGCGAATTTACGTCTAGTTGTTTCGATTGCAAAAAAATATACAAACCGTGGTCTTCAGTTCTTGGATTTAATTCAAGAGGGTAACATTGGTTTAATGAAAGCCGTTGATAAGTTTGAATACCGTCGTGGTTACAAATTTTCGACGTATGCGACATGGTGGATTCGTCAGGCGATTACGCGTGCGATTGCCGATCAGGCGCGTACGATTCGTATTCCGGTTCATATGATTGAAACGATCAATAAACTTGTACGTACTCAGCGTTTATTAATTCAAGAGCTTGGCCGTGAAGCAACTCCAGAAGAGATCGCTGATAAAATGGATATGGCTGTTGATAAAGTTCGTAAGGTGTTAAAAATTGCGAAAGAGCCAATCAGTTTAGAAACTCCAGTGGGTGAAGAAGAAGATTCTCATTTAGGGGATTTTATTGAAGATAAGAAAGTGATCAGTCCGGCAGAAGCGATTGTGAACTTGAATTTAGCTGAACAAACTCGTCGTGTGTTATCAACATTAACTCCGCGTGAAGAAAAAGTTTTACGTATGCGTTTTGGTATTGGTGAAGAATCGGATCATACTTTGGAAGAAGTGGGACAGGATTTTAACGTAACACGTGAACGGATTCGTCAGATCGAAGCTAAGGCGCTTCGCAAATTAAGACACCCAAGCCGATCGAACAAGCTTAAGACGTTTGTTGATAGCTAGGTTTTAATCGCAATAAAAAATTAAGCTTAAAAAAAGAGTCCGAAAGGGCTCTTTTTATTTTTGTAGGGTTATGAATATTCCAAAAAAAAAGCAATTTTTAAAAATCAAAGGCTAGCTAGCCCTGGATTGATCATGTTTTGCAAAAAAAAGATTAGATCAGTTGATCTCCTTTTTTGTTTTTGTTAGCGTAGTTTTACGTAAAAATAGCCAATATACATTTCGTGGGGGTGTAGCTTAGTTGGTTAAAGCAATCGGCTCATAACCGATGGATCCGCGGTTCGAGTCCGTGCACCCCTACCATTTTTCAAGTTTTTTTTTCAGATCGACTAGTTATGATTTTTTAAATACCGCCCCTGTGATTTCAATAGCTTACGAGATTCCGTTCTATGGTTCGGGTAAGGTGTGGGTCAGGCCTGTGCCGCTGACTCGAACTTTTTGCTAACGTCATTCAACGAAAATATTTTTAAACGCGGGGAATTTAAGAAGGCCTTTGTGATAAAGAAAATAGTGTGGATTTGGCGGAACAAGATTGCGAGGTATTTGAAAATATTCGATCTGTGGTAAGTTTGAACGTACCGTATCAGGCATAATTGAAAAACCCTCTTCACTTTCGATAAGCTGAAGTAAGCTTACCCAATCTTCGCAACGATACTTAATTATGAAATCTTCGAAGTTAAGTTTCATAAAGTTAACCCATCCGCGAAATAGCTCTGCGTTTTCACCATATACCAAGCTTGGTGTTTTCATGACGGCTTGTTTATCTATGGCGAACTTTGAAATTGAAGATCCTTTTAACCATTTTTTATGAATGACTAAATGTGATCCGCTGGCAAAAAATTTCTTTGCTACAATTTCGCTTGATTGGGGTAAAAGGCGGCTGATCGCTAAATCTATTTTATTGTTAGTCAATTGATTAACGGCCTCTTCGGACGACATTGGAAAGAACGATATCGATCCAGAAAATTTGATTGCGGCTGCAGTTTTTGAAATGAGTTCACGACGACAACCAATTCTTAGTGTTTGCGTACCCAAAGATGAATATTTTCTATGAAGATCTTCAAAAGAAAGCGCAACTTTTTCGGATAAATTTTTAGCTTCCTGGTAAACAGCTATGCCATACGGGGTTAAAGCCTTCTTTTTCCCTAGAAACTCAAAAATTGGAGAATTTCACTGATCGGAGCCACCCAGTTTCACGTTTGGGAGCCACTTCGGATATAGAAAAAGTTTTAGTGATTTAAATCCTTACTGTCAAGTTTCTTTGCTTTTACTTTTCGATAACTTTC
>JBAQKN010000002.1:0-181623 GCA_049301055.1 Pseudobdellovibrio sp.
CAAAGTATGGGTGAAGTATCAAACATGGTAACTCGATTAAGAGAATTAGGAATCCAAGCGGGTTCAGATACGATTGGCGAAAAAGAACGCGGATTTATTCAAAAAGAAGTAGCTGCTATGAAATCAGAAATTCAACGTGTGGCTGTTTCAACAACTTTTGGGACCAGACAATTACTTGATGGCACCGGTGGCAAATATGATATCCATATCGGAACAGGCGCTGACGAAAGTAAAGATTGGATCACGTATGATTCAAGCGTTTCAAACATTTCTTTAGATGGTTTAGGAATTGCTGATTTAGATTTTAGCTCTAAAGAAGGAGCGCGAGCAGGATTAGGAGAAATTGATGCTGCACAATTTCATGTGAATGGTTCACGTGCTACACTGGGCGCTTTACAGAACCGATTAACATCTACAGTGGATGTAATCAGTTCAATGACTGAAAATATGAACGCTGCAAATTCTCGTATGCGTGATACAGATGTTGCTCAAGCAAGTTCTGATTTGGCTCGAAGTAATATTTTATTACAAGGTACAACAGCTACACTAGCACAAGCCAATCAGCAGCCGACAATGGCTTTAAAATTAATTGGATAAATTTAAAAAGTACAAAAGTCTAGGAAACTGGACTTTTTCAATTTCTTTAAAGTCTTTAAATTTTTATTCCGAAATAGAAGTATGAACATTAAGAATCTTTTGGGAATAAATGCGATAGGTGTGCCGTCAGTCGGTAAGGCCTCTGCTGTGACAAAGCCAATAAGATCTGAAAATACTCAAGACCGGGACGCTAACGGTCAAGAAGCCTATACCAAACAACAGAAAAAAAAAGAAAAAATGACCGACGAGCAATTTGCTAAAGCGTTGGGAATTTTAAAAGAAAAGCCATTCATAAAAGATATGAACTGGATTGTTTTGGCTCATGAAGAAAATGGCTTAAAATACGCATGGGTCCAGGATCTTGCGGGTGCAACGATTCGAAAAATATCCGAGTTAGACTTATGGGAAGTTTTTGATAACAGTCATGATATTCCAAATAAGGGTCAACTTTTAAAAAAAGTGGCTTAAGAATAAGTAATAACGACCAACATACAGTCTGGCACAAAAATTCCTACTAGTAGATAGTCTAAGCCAATCAATTGACTCACAGTTTCACATGAATGTCTGAAATAATAATTGAAAGATTAGCTTCAAATTCACGGAGGAATAAGAAGTGTCAATTAAGATATCAGGTTTAGCAAGTGGATTACCCGCCAACTTAGTCGATCAAGTGATCGAAGCTGAGCGTATGCCCATTAAAACAATGCAAGCTGATAAAACAAAAATAGAAGACAAAATAAAATTAGTTACAGATTTGGAAACCAAGGTTAACGACATTAATAAAAACTTAGGAACAATTGTTGGTGCTAAGGGATTTGTCGATAGAAAATTAAATTCTAGTTTTCCAGACATAGTTAGTGGTGTTCTAGACGCAGAAAAGGCAGAAGCCGGCGAATGGAACTTAGAAGTTTTGCAGCTTGCTGGAAAGCCATCAGTCGTAACAAATGGATTCCCAGATAAAGACAAAACTACAATGGGCGTTGGGTATTTAAAATTTGATACAGCAGATGGCGAAAAAGAAGTTTATATTAATGAAGATAACTCAACGTTAGATAAAATTGCAGAAACAATTAATAACACAAATGTAGGCGTACGTGCTGTGGTAATTAATGACCGCAAAGATAAGGAAGATAATTTTAAACTGCAAATTACTGGAATGAAGCCTGGTAACGACAATGAAATTAAATTTCCGACAGTGTATCTTTTAGATGGTGAACACGATTTGCAATTTGAAAGTCAAACAAAGTCTAATAATGCTAAATTTAAATTAGATGGCCATGAATACGAAACAGATAGTAATTTGCTGAAGGATTTAATTCCAGGTATTACGTTAGATTTAAAAAGAGCCGCTGTAAATCAGCCAGTTCGTATTCAGGTGACAGAGAATCAAGAAGCAATATCAGGTAAGGTAAAATCATTTGTCGATGCTTTCAATGCCACTTTAAGTTTTATTCAGGGACAAAATAAATTAAGTAATGATGCAAAAGGAAATCCTCATTTAGGTCCATTGGGTGGCGATAGTATGCTACGTATGACGGAAAGCCGACTGCGCTCAATTATACAAGATTCTCAAAATACAGATAGTAAATTTAAACGAGTTATTGAATTAGGAATTGAGTTTAATAGAAATGGAACTTTAACTTTTAATGAAGAAAAATTTTCTAAAATTGTAAATACAAATCCAGAAGAAGTAGCAAAATTTTTGCGTGGTAATTTTGTTTCAGAAGGTTTTATACCTAGCATGAAGCGTAACTTAGGTATGATTGTTGACCCATCAACAGGTCCGGTAACTTCAAGAAAAAAAAATTACCAAGATCGTATAAAAAAAATGGATGAGCGAATAGAGCGCAAAGAAAAATCATTAACTAAAAGAGAAGAGACGTTACGTAACCAATTTGCAAAAATGGAAGAAACGATGTCAAAACTGCAAAGCCAAGGGGCAGCGGTTCAGGGATCAATAGGAGGACGATAGATGGCGGCGAACCCATACAAAAAGTACAAGGAAGTATCGATACTGAGTGCAAGCAAAGAGCAAATTTTGCTTATGTTGTACGAAGGTGCGATCAAGTTTACAAAACTGGCGATACGAGCCGCTGAGGAAAAGAAAATAGCGGATCGTGGACATAATATTCTTAGAGCTTACGATATCATTCTAGAGCTTCATGCAACGCTGGACCATAAAATTGGGGGCGAATTATCAAAGCAGCTAGAACAGCTATATTTATTTATGATGGATCAGTACACGCAAGCAAATATTAAAGGAACAGTTGAGCCTCTAAAAGCCAACGTAAAAGTTCTAGAGAATTTATATGATGGTTGGAAGCAAGCGATAGAAAAAATAAAAAAAGACCAAGACCAAAGGGGAGCCTAAGCTGATGCGTTTTATACAATTACTAAATGAAAAGAATCATTTTCTAGAGAAGTTTTATTCATTAAATGAAGCCCAAATCGAAAAATTACAAATGGGTTCGTTTGATAATGTTGAAACATTTTATAATCAACGAGAAGATTTGTTGAAAATAATTAAATACGTGGATAGCGAAATTCATAAATCGCATCGTATGTATAAAGATGTTTCAGGGGCATTTGATGCCTTACAAAAAAGTGAAATAAGAGACTGTCTTAGAATTAAAGAAACATATGTCATGAAAATTTTAGAGCAGGACTTAACTGTTTTAGGTTTAATTGATGAAGCTAAGACACAGATTATTCGCGAACTTCAAGATATTCAAAAATCTAAAAAAGCATTATCTGGATATAAGTCTCCAGCAGTTGATGCTTAATTAATTAAAAATAGATCTGCCAGTCAAATACATGACTGGCCTGTCTAAAAATATTGGTCTAACTGCAGATCAAATTCAAAGTATAGATTCTAACAGTGGCATTGCACTTGCTAAATAAGGTTTCACGAACTTAGCAAGGGGAAATAATGTTAGAGCCTATTTCAAAAGAAGCAGTCTTTGGTCAGATCAGTCAGTCGATAAAAGAAAAAAAATATTATACAGCTTTACGGCATCTGTCTGATTTGTCGGCAAACTGCAGTAAAGAAATTAAATTTTTAACATATCTTGCAGATACTCAAGCTGCACTTAAAGATTTTACTAATTTGCTTAGGACACAAGTTGAAATTGTCCGTCAGCGCGGAACGGCAGAAGACAATTTAAAGTTAATGAAACTTTATTATAAGTTAAATTTTCGTAATGAAGCCTTAGATATTGGTTTGCAACTTCAGAATCAAGAAATTACTTCAAATCAAGAAATAGAATTAAGCCAGCTGCTTATTAAAATATATTTAGAAGAAAATGATTTTGAAGGGGCTCAGGAAATTATAGCTAAATTTAAATGTTCGGATTTAAATGGCTTTTCGCAGTGGGCACAGGGCGTAATATATTTAAATAATGATCAAAAAGACAAGGCAATAGATTCATTTCGCGAAGCTTTAGCTATTAACCCAAAGAATGATCAGGCGTGGGTAAGTTTAGGGATGATGCATAAAGAAATGGGTGACGAAGATCTGCACATTGCGAACTTAGAAAAAGCGATTGATTTAAATCCTTATAATGCTTCTGCTTTGAGATTATTGACCGGCTCTATAGCTAAAAAGCATGAAAAGATGGAATCTGCATTTAGTTCAGTTCGTTTTTATTTGGAAGAGCATTGTTTTGATGAGGAAATTAGCCTATGTCATGTACAAATGCTGTGCCAAACGAAGCAGTGGGATATCGCAGAGTTCGAAATGGAAAAATTAATTTTAGACAAGCCCCATCGCGAAATCTTTAAAAACATAAAAAAGTCGATGTTTGATTCGCAAACTCTGTGATACAAATAAGATGTGGAAATTTTAGCGCAGAAAAAATTTTCGGATCTACTTAATTCGACTGACTTCTTGTTTTCGAGCGATCTTGATATTAAGATCGCAAAATTACCGGAAGTTGTAGTTGGCGATATTAATTTTTTTAAAGCGAACACGTTTTCAAATCAAATATTCTCAAAAGTATTAATAAGTCAGCATGCTGAAATTTCTGCAAGCGATTTGACTCATGTGCAGCCAACGTGCGTTTTAGGCGCTAATGATCATTTAAAACTTAAAGCGCATCTTGAAAGCGTTAAACAACAGTTAGCTGAGCAAGAAAAGTTTCAATCTCTTTCTAAGGAAATTCAAAAGAAAAGAAAAGAATTGGAAATTCTAAATGAAAAGCTAATTTCTGAAAGCGAAGAACAGTTCGTATCTTTGCAAAAATCAAACAATGAAGAAATGCAGAAAAACTTGAATGAAAAAAGTTTACTTTATTTTTTAGATTTTATTAGCTCCGAATCCCTAAGTGATGATTTCGTATCTCAAATTTTAAAATTAATTTGGAAAGAATTAAAAAAGATGGGCTACGCCTATCAGATTGGTTTTTGTTTTGAAAACTTAAATCAAACAATTTCTGTAATCACTTACAATGGCATTGTTGAAAAAAATGAAATTCTTAAATTAGACATTTCAAATCAGTTTAGTACGGCGCTTTTGGCTACAGCCTTGGGTCGGCCCGTTGGAAAGTTGCTAAGTTGGAAATTAACAGAATTTTCTAGGATTGGATATTTCTTTGTAGAAACCATTGATCAGCAATTTGCTACTACGGCGGTGGAGCTTTATTTTAAAGAGCGATTGTTTACCTTAAGTTTGCATTTTGATCGTTGGCAGATTGAAAAAGAATACCAAGCTTTGATTGAACGATGGGATCAAACATTTCAAGCTTTTTCTGGCTATACCCACGTCATAGATGAAAATTATTTAATTTACCAATCAAATTATTTAGATAAAAGTAAACTTGAATCGGGTTTGAAATGCTATGAAGCGTTGGCAAAGTCATCAAAACCCTGTGAGGAATGCCCGATCAAGTTGAAAAATCAAAGTGATTTTTATTTGACTGAAAATGTAAAAGTAAGGGCTAGCAGCTCTGAATTTTTACACGAAAATAAAAAGTTTTATTTTTTATTTTATGAAGATCGGACGAATTTAGATTTATTAAAGTCAAAAATGATACAATCAGAAAAAATGGCCACATTAGGCAGGCTGGGTAATCATTTATCACACGAATTAAATAACCCATTAACTGGATTAAAACTATATACACAGTTACTGCTTGGCGCAGAAAATGAAGTATTGTTAAATGCTTCATTAAGGACTGACTTTGCCGAAATTTTAAAAGCAACTGAACGATGCGAAAAAATAATTAAAAATTTATTGCAGTTTAGTCAAGAAACAGAAGTCGTGTTAACCCCAGTTTATTTTTCGGAAGTTTTAGACAGTACTTTGACGTTGCTAAAGACAGCTATGCGTCCACATCGACTTTTTATTGATTTAAAAAAAGATCAGATAGCTGCAGATCCTACAGCCTTGCAGCAGGTATTGTTTAATATTTTAAAGAACGCATGTCAGGCAATGGATAAGCCAGGTAGTATTAAAATATTTCAAATCGATCAGCCTGATAAATTAATTTTTTGTATTCAAGATTCTGGTTCGGGTTTAAGCGAATCAATTCAAAAAAATATATTTTCGCCATTTACTACGACAAAAAAAGTTGGTGAAGGGACGGGTTTAGGTTTGTATTTATCAAAAAAACTTATGACCCGAATGGGAGCTGAATTATTAATTAATTATGAATATAAAAATGGTTTTGAAGTGGATTTGGTGTTTAAAAAAATATGAATTATTTAGTTGTTGATGATGAATTATTAATTAGGAAGTCTTTGGCAAGAGTATTAACTTCAAAAGGATTTACTTGTTTTGAAGCCGAAAATGGTCAAGTGGCCTTAGATATTTTAGCGGCCGAAAAAGTTGATGCCATAATTCTTGATTTAATTATGCCAATTAAAAGTGGGTATGATGTTATAAGTGAAATGAGTTTAAATATCCCAATTTTTATTATTTCGGCTTTTACTGGGCCCGAGCTTAGTTCGGATTACCTTAAGTCTGATGCAAGAATTCAATTCGTATTAAAAAAACCATTCGAAAATTTATTCGCTGTGGTTGAGAAAATGATTCTTCAGTCTGAAGCATATTATGAAAGTACAAAATGAGAATAGTTTCAGGTAAATACAAAGGTCGCATTTTAGTTTCATTCCATGCGGATCATATCCGACCAACGATGGATCGAGTTAAAGAAACTTTATTTAACAAATGGATGAGCGATGTCGAAGATGCAAAAGTTTTAGATTTGTTTTCGGGGACAGGCAGCCTGGGACTAGAGGCCTTATCCCGAGGCGCAAAGCATGTTGATTTTGTCGATTTAAATGTTAAATCAATTCAAATCCTTAGAAAGAATATTGAACTGCTAAAAGTTGAGCGTTCCGAATATACAATTTCTCAGAAAGACGTTTTAATTTATCTAAAAAAGTATAAAGGGCCAGCTTATGGGCTAATTTTAATTGATCCGCCATTCACAGAAAAAATGGCTCATCAGGTGATGGAACAGCTAGATACAAGTGCCTGTTTTGATGACGCAACACTAATTGCAATTGAATCGCAAAAACAGGAAAGAATTGATGATGAGTATTCAAATTTAATTCGCTATGATTTCAAGGATTACGGCGACAAATTACTTTCTTTCTATAGAAAAAAAGAGCAAAATTAAAACGAACATGTAGTTCGTAGGATGTGTGGTCAGGTAATGTCAAAAATTGCAGTTTATCCAGGTAGTTTTGATCCAATAACCATAGGTCACTTGGATATAATAGAACGTGTGGCAACCGTTTTTGATCATGTCATAGTTCTAGTGGCAGAATCGTCACAAAAAAATTATCTATTTACTGTTGAAGAGCGAATTCGCTTCTTGAAAATTGAATTAGCACGTTTTAAAAATGTTGAAGTCGATGGGTTTTCGGGTTTAACGGTTGATTATATGAAAAAGAAAAATGCCAAGGTTATTATCCGAGGTATGAGAGCGGTTGCCGATTTCGAATATGAAGGCACATTGGCAAACATGAATCACAGATTAGCTCCTGAAATTGAAACATTTATGATTTTCTCAAGGCCTGAATATTATTTTATTTCGTCAAAAGCTGTTAAAGAGGTTGCTCGAAATAATGGAGAACTTAAAGGTCTTGTTCCTGATCTAATTATTCCGGAAATAATGAAAAAAATAAGGGGCTAGTATGCTTTCAAAAAAAGCGCAAAAATTAAAAACGTCTCCAACCTTGTTTTTAGTTTCAAAAGCAAAAGAGCTTCAGGCAAAAGGTCATGATGTTATTTCTCTTACAGTGGGTGAACCAGATTGGCCAACTTACCCGATGGCTGCAGAGGCTGGGATTCATGCTATTCAATCGGGGCAAACCAAATACACGTCTGCACAAGGTACTTTAGAATTACGAAATGCCATATTGAAGCGAACAAAAGAAGATCTTCAGCAAGAGTACTCACTTCAAGAAGTAACTGTTACTTCGGGTGCGAAATTTGCCATTTTTGCAGCTCTTCAAGTTTTATGTGATCCACAGGATGAAGTGATCGTTCATTCTCCGTATTGGGTTAGTTATCCGGCAATGGCAGAGCTTGCAGATGCTGTTCCTAAGATAATTACGTGTACAGAAAAAGAAAATTTTAAATTAACGGCAGAGGCTTTAGAAAAAAACATAACTGAAAAAACAAAAGTTTTTTTATTTTGTTCTCCATCAAATCCCACTGGATTTGTTTATACAAATGCTGAATTAAAAAAGTTAACAGATGTCTTAATTAAATACCCACGGATACATATCATCACAGATGATATGTATCACCGTTTAATGTTCGACGGTTCCATTCGCGCGCCACATATTTTAGATGTTGCGCCAGAATTAAAAAGTCGAACTGTTGTTATTAATGGTGCATCGAAAGCCTATTCGATGACGGGGTGGCGAATAGGCTGGGCACTGGGGCCGCAAAAAATAATTCAAGCCTTGGGTGACTATGCCTCGCAATCAACAGGCGCACCATGTAGTATTTCGCAAGCAGCAGCAGTTCCTGCAATTTTAAATGGCGAAAGTAATATTCAAGAAACAAATTCTATTTTAAAGGCTCGCTTACAAGCGGCACTTGATGGATTTAAAATAATTCCCGAATTTAAGGTGTTCGAACCGCAAGGCGCATTTTACTTATGGGTGAATGTATCCAAAGTGATTGGTCGTAGTTTCCAAAATGAAAAAATAAATTCATCGCAAGATTTTTGCAAAATACTGCTCGAGAAATTTTTTGTATCAACGGTACCAGGTGAGGAATTCGGAAACGTGGGCTACATGCGGCTTAGTTTTGCTATAGAATCAAAACGCATGCTTGAGGCAATCTTACGTATGCGATCTTTGGTCCAGCAACTGATTTAATTTTATAGAACTATTTGTTTTTTTCAAAAAGAATATTATTCTTATTGAATGATTAAGGATAATATTCTTTCCGAAAATTTAAATCGGCGCAATTTTCTTGTAAACGTTTTAAAGAAATCTGGCCAAATAACTTTAGCAAGCTCAGTGATTTATTCGATCAGCCTTATTAGTTCTGATAACCAGTTTGGCAACATGGCTGCAGGTGCAAAAGCGTGCCCGGGGCCAATGCCTAGTAACAGTTGTCCCCCAGTATGGAATCCAATGACACGATCAACGGTTAGACAACACCGTTGCGGTATGGGTTGGTGGTGCGATGTCTCAACAGGAGTTTGGGTGGATGAGCGAGATTGCATACCTGTAGTCATGATGTGCCCTTAATTCTTAAAAGCAGCAATTCGTCGGAATTCAAATGGTCGAATTGCTTTTTCAGGAACTGCGCTTTTTTGAATAGCATCTTCAGTAAATATTTGTGGCATTGGCATAGCACTTTTTGCTATAGAATCATTAAACCGTTGTTTAATACTTTCCATGGTTGTTAGGTCAGGCATTTGATTATCAAAGGCGGTTGCTGAAACCATTTGATTCATTTTCTTTAGCTGATGACTAAAATCAGATATTTCTTGGCGGTGTGTATTTGCATGTTGTTCTGGGACAGTATTCGAAATTGAATCAGCACTTGTTTTCATTGTTTCAATCCAAGCGGGCAAGTTCTCTTCAGAAAATTGCAATTGTTCTTTGTTTAATTTAATAATCATTTCTATTTCTGCAAAATTCATATCTATACGCTGACTGATTTGATCCGCAGTAAATCCCTGATTAGCTAACTGAGCCGCCTGAACATATTTACTTGTTTTTTGTCGTTCCATGATTTCAGCATGTGGCACTTGATCGTAAAATATTTTTGATACATCTAAGGCTTTTGATAAAACGGCTTCTATTTGAATTATTTTATCATCAGATAAATTAAGTTGGACTTGCACATCAGATGATTTTTGTTCAATCAAATGCACCCATCTGCGAACTTGTTCATCCGACTTATCAGACAAATCTTGCAAAATGGAAATCTTGTTTTGCAAAAGCTGTAGTCCTTTCGTTAAACGTTGATCTTCTTGAGAGATCTTAGTTCTTAGGACCCAATTAAAAATAATGAAAGTAATTAAAAGTAAATTTATGAAAACCAAAGTTAATAACCAAAAGTTCACGATGATATTCTCCTCTGCTCTTATTGTATTGTCTTATTACGAGCCACCACAATAGCTCTAACGTCTCATTTTGAATAACCAGACCAAAGCCCTCTTTACCCACATTGAGAAAATGATCTATCCTGGTACTAGTCTTCAAGGGGAACTAATGAGAAAAATACATTTAAGTCTTATTGCACTAGCATTTTTAAGTTCACTGTTTTTTTCCTGTGCTCCAGTTAAATTTTCAAAAGCTGATTCATTTACTGTAAATCCCGCGTGTTCAGGCTCTGGCTGCGGAAGTAGCGGACAGCAGATTACGTGCTCGCCAAAAATTAATTCAACCTTCACCACGTTTACTTACACAACAGGTGCTGCCTTACCCAACATTACTTCAAGTTGCTTACCTTCAAATGTTGATTTTTCTTGGTTAGTAAAAAGGGCGGATTCGTCAGTTGTGTCTTCGACAATTCCGGGTTTAACCGGACAAGACCCTCAAGCTGTTAATTTTATGGTCTTAAGTCCTGGGACGTATTATGTTTATTTAAATGCATCACAAACGGGAAGTGTTTACTCACCATTTGTTGCAACAACGCCACTTGAATTTATTGTTCCGGGAGTCGATGTTGGTAACCAGTTAACGTGTGATCCAAAACTGAATCAAACATTTACTAATGTTGTTGTAAATGGGTCCGACGCAAATGCATTGGTTTCAGCAAATTGTAACCCAGCCGCGGGTATGTATAATTGGACCGTCAAAAAGAATGGATCAGACATTACAATTTCAGGCCTTAGCGGAGCTTCATCAACACCAGATCTAAAATCATATGGTGCTGGAACTTATTTAATTAAATTATATGCAACAGCTGCTTCATCTCAACATTGGCAAAGTTCGGCTCCTTTAACGGTAACTGTTACAAACCCAACTGTTCCACCAAATGGAGTCATTGCTTGTAATCCAAGAATTAATGGATCACTTACTTCACTAACTTTAACGTCTTCATCTGCAAATCCATTAATTAGTGCAAATTGTTTACCGACAACCGTACAGTACACTTGGTCGATCACAAAAAATGGAAATACAATTTCTGTTCCAGCTTTAAATGGTGCGAATTCAAATCCAGATATTCTTTCAATGGGAATGGGAACGTATTTAATTTATTTAACAGCAAGTGCGCCTGGGTATTCGACTTGGAACACAACGACTCCTTTGATGTTAACAGTAGATACCAACACGGGTGGTGGTGTTACTTTAAGTTGCGCTCCTAGGTTAAATACCACTTCAGTTGCTGTAACAATTCCTCAGAATGGAGCGAATCCATTGGTTACTTCAGGTTGCAATCCTTCATCTGTAACTCACACATGGATGGTTTTTAAAAATGGGTTACCAGTTACAATTAGTGGATTAGCAGGACCAAGTTCGACGCCTGGATTTATTGCAGCAGGATTAGGAACTTATTATATTTATTTAACCGCAACAGCTCCGGGATATAATGCGTATGTTAGCCCATCGCCACTGGCGGTAACAATAAGTACGGTTGATTCTCCGATTCGTCAGGTTACTTTTCAAAAGTTAGTTCAAGTTACTGATAATAAAGTTGATGTTTTAGTAGTTGTTGATGATTCGAATTCAATGCTTCCTGATAATGTAAAGTTATCACAAAAACTACAAGGGTTTGTTACTAGCCTTACCACTGCTGGAATTGATTGGCAGATGTGCGCGACAGTGACTCATTCGCAACTAGCAAATAGCACCATGTATTGGGGGCTATCGCGAAATTGGACAGGTTATATTGGAACTCCCCAGTGGATATTAAATCCGGGGGCGGTAGACCCTTACGGCATTTTTACAAATACAATTCTAGCAATTGGAGCAGGTTGGGCAAATACGGATGACGAACGAGGTATTAAGGCCGCGTGGTGGAATGTCGAATACAATCCATATAATTCATGTCATCGCCAGGACGCTTCATTAGCGGTAATTGTTCTATCCGATGAAGATGAAAGATCCGTAGGCGGAGATTCAAGCCAGACTTTTTACAACGGAGAATTTCAATTGCTGGAAGGTGACGACCAAGCCTATGGTTTTGTTAATAAAATAAAACAAACATTTGGATTATTAAAAAGAGTCAGTGTTAATTCGATCATCGTGAAGCCCGGCGATGCCGCGTGTATGGCAGCACAGGATGCTGGCGGAGCAAAAAGTCATTATGGTTATAAGTACAATGAATTGTCGCAGTTAACGGGCGGCTATGTGGGCAGCATTTGCGATGCAGATTATTCTTCAAATTTATATTACTTTAAAGATCGCCTGGTAAATTCGTTGGCATCTATTCCACTTGAATGCGCTGCTGTTGGAGTCATTTCAGTTGATATATCGCCGTCGATGGGTGCGGTTAATACACAAATGCAGAATAACAATTTGATTTTTAGTCCTGCAATACCAGCGGGCCGAACAGTGACTGTGAAATATAATTGCCCGCAGACTTAAGCTTTAATCGCGATAATTTCTAAAAGCGATCTAGAGCTTTCTTTGATGATTAAGAACTAAACTTAAGTCTAATGACGTTTAGCATTTAATATTCCGATCAGAACTTATGAAACTTATTTTTTTAGTTGCATCGATAATAACTTTAACTTTTACAGCAGCTGCTGACATGGCATGTACTGCTTATACAAAACCTATGGATATAAATAGCCTATCTTCGTCGGCGAAAGAAGTTTTCAAACAAACGCAAGCCCAGCTTGCATCTCAGGATATGGGCGATTTTTGTAAAAGAAATATGCTTTTAAGATTTTTAAATTCAAAAAATATGGCGCCACTAAACTGTGAAACTTGGCCAATTAGCAAACTTGAAGATTACGTAAATAATTACGTAAATAGCCGTGTGTTTGGATCTACTGCCTGGGATTTAAGTTTGTATTCGACAGATAAATTGCGTGAAATAGGATTTATGCGTGAAAGTGGCATTTTTAGTAATGATGTTGGCTATATTGAGTCTATTGAACAAATGAAAAAACTGATGGCAGCACCTAAAAAATCCATTATTACCGAAGCTGAATCTTTGAACGAATTGCATCAGATTAATAAATCTGGCAAGGACTCAGACGAAACAACTCTTAAGTCTCTTTTTTGTATGAAGGATTCATTTTTTTCAATGATGGAATGCAAGAAAGGTCTTGATAGTATCTCTGAAAAAATGAAGGTTAACTATCCAAAAGAGGGCAAGACATTTACGAATATGGCCCTTTGGGAAAAAATTTACGGCAGCAAAAAGTACGACGAAGGGCTTAGGTTAGTTTCAAATAAATTAATTGAAAGGGCTGAAGGATCATTTTCAAGCGATGCAAATATTTTTGATGACTTAAAAAGTTCATTTGAATTATCGGGTATGAAAAAAGTTGAAGCCCAGGATGCTGCTTTTGATATCTTAGGTCTTATTTCAACCGGTGGATCTAATATGAATCATCGCGTGAGAAAAGTTGGAGGGGGTAACCAAAAGTCAGTTGCACTTGCTTTTATTGCAAATTCGTTGGCTTATTTGGATGGTAAAAAAACAAAATTTAACAAAACTTTGTACTCATACCCTACATCAGTAAAAACAACTTGCGACAATGCTAAGCCCTATCATTTTTGGATGTCTGCGTATTTATCGCGCGAGCTAAAAAAAGAGGGTTTAGCAGAAGATACTGCTGTAAACTCAGTGTATATTGCTCATCAGGGATACCATTTAAAGCGTGAAGCTGGTTATCCAAAGGGTGCTAGTAATCATCCCAAAAGAAACACTATCCTTACGCGAGAACCATTTGATCCGGCACAACAAATCGTTAGAACAGACCTTGCGTATGCAGCAGCAGGTGCGGCTTTTGGTGCAGATTTAATGTTGGAATCTTCATCGAAAAAAATTAATGTGGATAAAGCTATTATAAGTTTAATTAAGGATTCGGAAGTTGTTCCAGCTAAAACAAAAGATCAGGCGGATGGACTTTCGTTGCCAGAATCCTATTATCACTGGTCAAATATTTTTTCGCCTAATTCTGCAATCAAATCTGTCAAAGCAGATTTGAAAAATTAGATTCCAAAAACTATCTAGAGCTTTCTTTGATGAAGAAAGTCATATAGTGACGAACTAAATAATGGGGCTTAAAGCTAAGACCTTTGTAGCTCCATAGGACTTCTTCAAATGCGCCCCATTTTGCTTCGATCAGTTCTTCATCCATTACGATGGTAACTTGTTCTTTTTGTGTAGGCTGAGGAATTGCTAAGTTTCCAACATAATGAAAACGCATGCTAATAAGGCCTGCGTTTTTTACCGAGAAAATCATTTTATAGCCATTGCGGAATAGCATGAAATCAGCGTGAGTTTTGGCAATACCGTAAACTTTAATGCGACCTAATGCGGTCGGTTTTAGTTCATTAAATGTCGCCGCTGTTTCGGCAAAGTCTGTTTTTAATTGAAGTAGAAATTGGATGGTATCGTTAACTAAAATACGTTGTGTATCTAGGCCCAGATTCATATCGATCATGACTGACTTTTCAATCTGTTCATCGGCAGAGACAAGCTCGCGAATCCAAGTTTTGCTTTCAGTTTTATTTAAATCCATTTTAAGCCTCCGAAGTCGCTAGGCAAATAAGCTTTAGCACAAATCAATTTTCAGGACCCGGGTAAAAATTGTCAATACTTAAAGCCAGTTTATTGCTTAAAGACCGCCTATTTGTAAGCTTAAGCCCATTTGGCCAGTCGATGCATACTTTGGCGAAAATGGCAGATAGTAACCAAGAATAAAATTCATGGGTATAACGTAACCAATTGTGGTTTCTAGTTTTGCTTCGATACCAGCACTCCAAAAGGTTTCATTTAAGCTAAGGTTGCTAGAAGATTTGTCTTCAGCAATTCCTTTACCTTTGACGGCTAAACCATCAGCCACGACCGCTCCCGAAATAGTTTTTAAAAAGTAAGGAGACGTGCCAGAACCTTT
Organism: Pseudobdellovibrio sp.; assembly: GCA_049301055.1. Classification (GTDB taxonomy): domain Bacteria; phylum Bdellovibrionota; class Bdellovibrionia; order Bdellovibrionales; family Bdellovibrionaceae; genus Pseudobdellovibrio. The sequence goes on from JBAQKN010000002.1 coordinate 15,096, forward strand.
TTCTAAGGTAGTTACCGGGAACCGATATTCAGTATTCCAAGTCCAAATACTACGGCCATAAAACTGACTAGGCGTGTAGCCGCGAATAACATATTCAGGAACTAAGTAATCAGAAACAGGAAATGTCGTTGTATTGCTTGATCCGAAACGTTCAGTCACATTCTCAAAAGTAAATAAGCCATTTAGGCGTGACATCAAAGCATGATGTTTTGGCAGCCCATAAGAATAAAATCCAATCAACGAAGAATAAACGCGATTGAAGTCTTCACTGTTGGCAACGGTTAAGTTTTTTTCGTAACGAATAAAACCGCCCCAGCCAGTTTCCGGAGAAATTTGAAATATGTTTCTGGCATAATTTAAATAGGTCATTTGTAAAAAAGGACCCCAATGTTTTGTGATGTTTGCTAAATAACTGACTTCTGAAGTTTGTGCACCTATTTGCAATTCAAGATTCTTACTAATAAAAAACATATCAGGAATTAAGCTAAAATGATTTTGCTTTGTTTCTAAAATATTGTTTACGTCGCCAAAGTATTGGCTAGATTGTAAAGCGCCAAGCTGAAATGGAACAGCAAAAGCTGAATTCGTATAGGTGCCAACGAAGCCACCTTTGTTAATATCGGTTTGGTAGTTTGCTAGCAATGAGTATCTATGAATTTGCAATGGATCTTGACCAGCGGTCTGAGCCTGAAAATAGACTCCATTTGAAGAACTTGATGCGGCAATATAAGGAATCCAATAGCTAGGTAATAAATAATCAGCAGCAGAATAGTCTTCTGCATTTGGAATTTTTACGGATTTTGATTTGTCGGAAAATTGATATCGGTCTGCCATTTTATTTTCAATTTTTGGTAAGTTATCTTGAATAATTTCTAGTTTTGCAGAGGCAACCTTAAAACCTTCGCCCGTCATTATTGTTGCCCAAAGTTGATTTGTCGATGGGTTGATTTCAAAACTCCATATGCCAGATAAAGCGTTAGTCACCGGTTGATGCGTTTTTAAATCAATGCTTTGGTAAATATTATTTGCGCCATTTTCTGTTGAGGTGAAATATAATGTTGATCCTGATTTTCGCAAAAAATGAATTTCTTTTATGTTAGGTAAAAGATGAGTTTCTAGTTTAGTTACTAAATTATAACGAATTAAAATTTGACTTCGATCAGCTAATCTTTTTGTGTAAAATATAGTTTTCGCGTCCCAAAAAAGTGGTGAATAAACGCGTTCGTTATATGCAAATTCTTTTATGATTTCTATTTTCTTTTCAGATAAGGTTAAAATTTTTAATTGCGATTTTCCGCCAAATGTTGAAATGAAAACGATTTTTTCGCCGTCATCTGAATAATGAGGATCGCGAGCTCTGGCTTCGGCGGTAATTTTTTCGGTGCTATCTTTTTCGATGTCGTAAATATATAAATCTGAAAATGCTTGATTGCTGCTAATTTTTTTTAATTTAGAATAAACAATTTTTTTCTGATTTGGATGAAAAGCAATTTGACCAATAGAATCGGTGGGTCTGCTTTTTAAATGTTTTAATAATTCACCATTTTTATTTTCAATGTGAATTTCATTTTCGCCATCTTTTGATTCAATGTATGCAAGTAGCTGGTCATGTTGTGAAAAGATGGGCTGAGACGACGATTGGCCTTCTATGATTAAGTTATTAAATGGCGTGGTATTAATTTTTTGCAATTGTTCAATTTGTTGATTTCCATTTTCTTGAACAGTGTGTAGTGCTTTTAAATAATTTATTTCGTAAGTTGAGCCACTTAGTTCTTCCATTGGATGTTCGATAAAATAAAGCATGCGATGGGCCTGATGTTCAACAATGGTATCAACTGCTTTGTTGCCATAATCTTTGGTAATTTGTCCCCAAAAAAGAGATCCAAAAAGATAAGGCCTGCTTCCGTAGGGCCAGCTGGGTAAAACTTCATTTGCTTGCTCAAGCGTGTAAGAAAATAATTTTTTGTCTAAAAGCATAGCGCGTAAACTGGCGTCTTGATAATAAGATCGTGAACGACCTCCATTAGAAAATTGCGTTTCCATTTCTACAGCCATACCTTCTTTCCACCAAAGGGGTGTTAATAAATTCGGCGCTACAATTGTACCGAAGATAGGGCGAAGACCATTGTAAAAACCATGGGCAGGTTCGAATTGCAAAATATGCGTCATTTCATGAGTAATTAATTCGCGTGCCCATTCTCCGGCCTCTGATAAACTATCATGATCACTAACTTGTACGGGGTAAGCCATTATAAGTGGATATGGAATGCGTGTTGCGTAGCCATTTGATGAATCTGTCGAGTCATTTATAACTAGAACCGTGGTTTCTGGAGCTTCTGTAAATACAGTGCGCAGGTTTTGGTATGCTTTTTCGGCGATTTCTGCATAGTATAGACCAAGGTCTTGCTGCTCAGCAGAAAAAATAATATTAAAATGCTCGGTTTTAATTGTTTTCCAAAGCTCAGTAGAAGAACCAATTCTTTGAGCAAATAAATTAGTTGTGAATACGGATAAACATATAAATAAGAATAAATTGATTTTTTTCATAAGTATTTAGTGTGAATGCCCAATGAAGGTTTGACAAGGTCGTATGATCATCTAAATTAGAGACTTAGACTTTTAAACGCAAAAAAATAATCCGGAGGATTTTAATGAAAAAGTTAGTTGTATTACTTGTTGTTTGTTCGTTTGCAGTTGGTTGCTCTAGCTGGAGAAAAAAATCTACAGAAGGAACTGACGGAGCAGGAGTTGTTTCTGAAACAACAGGCGCTGGTTCATCTGAAAAAGTTGACGCATCACCTATGAATTACGCGGCAACTGGCAGTGACAGTGGAAAATTTGAAGGTCTACAAACTGTAACTTTCGAATATGATAAATCAACTTTATCAGCTGCTGAAAAAGCTAAGCTTGCTGGCAACGTTCAATGGTTAAAGAAAAACAGCACAACTAAAATGTTAATCGAAGGTCACTGCGATCAACGCGGCTCAACAGAATACAATTTATCTTTAGGCGAGCGTCGCGCTAATTCAGTTAAAAAAATGTTAACTGATTTGGGAATTCCAGCGGCTCGTTTATCAACTGTAAGCTATGGTAAAGAAAAATTATTAGCTGCTGGCGATAGCGAAGCTGAAATGGCTAAAAATCGTCGTGCAAACTTTGTTCCTTCTGACAAATAGTCAATTGATGACAAAGGCAACTATCGGCAAATATTCTTTGCTTCGATATTTAGGAGTTGTCGTTTTACTGGTTAGTTTTTCTGGATGTGTAACAGCTTCTCCACCACTTGAGGAGTATACTTTAGCTGACGCTGCCGTAAAGGCAGCTAAAGCTGTTCAAGCCGTGCGGTATTCACCTGGTCACTGGCATCAAGCCGAAGAAAGTTTTCGACAAGCTCGAATTTTGTATCAAGAGCGCGATTATGAACAAGCTAAAGATTTATTTATAAAAGCTCGTCAATCGGCGGAGAAAGCAGAAAACTCTGCTCGTCTATTACGTCAACAAAATGGAGATATATTATGATATTTCGTTTAGCACTTCTAATTTCAATATTTGGTTTGTTGTCAGCCTGTTTAAAAACGCGAGCCGATCTTGGCGAACAAGAGCAATCACAAGTGTATGGTAAAAAAAATGCCGACAATCAAGCGGTAGCAAAAGCATCTCAACTTTCTACGAAAGCGCAACCACAACCAGCTGTGGACGATCGCGATGAACTTATTCGTGGTTTTAATGGACGAATTGAAAGTTTAGAAAATCAAATTACAAATTTACAAAAAGAAAAAGAAAAAACGGCAGCAGCAGGCGCAAGCGAAGCTCAAAAAAATCAAGCACTGCAAGAATCATTAACAAAAATGGAAGCGCAAATTCAAAAGTTAGAAGCAGATACCGCAGCTCAGAAAGCAATTCCCGTGGTGGCTCCGTCTCATCAGTTAACTGGATCGGATGCAAATGGAGTAAAGCCAACTGGTGGTAAAGCTGATAAATCAAAAAAAGATGCCTCACGCGCAAACGAATATGAATTAGCACAAGGTCACTTTGCAAAAAAAGAATGGAAGAAAGCAATTTTAAGTTATCAAAAATATGTCGATGAAAATTCAAAAGGCACAAATGTTGCGGATTCAAAATATAAAATTGGCGTCTGCTTTCAAGAGTTAGGAATGAAAGAAGAATCAATGGCATTTTATGAAGAAGTTATCGCAAACTTTGGAAAAACAGAATCAGGTAAAAAAGCTAAAATCCGCTTAGCAAAATTAAAGAAGTAATTTTAAATGGTAAAGATGAATACTGTTCTAGCTGTTGAGTCCAGTTGTGATGACACCTCTGTCGCAATAGTAAAAAACGATGGGTTCGTTGTTTGCCAGGTATCAGCTAATCAGGATTTGCAACATGCCCCCTATGGTGGTGTTGTTCCTGAAATTGCAAGTCGAAATCACTCCGTAGCCATGTTGCCATTAATTCAGCATGTTTTAGATATAAGTAATTTGTCATGGAAAGATATCGATGGCTTAGCTGTGACCAACCGACCAGGGTTGATTGGCTCATTGATTGTTGGAATCATGACTGTAAAAGCAATTTCGCAATCATATTCAATTCCATTGATTGGTGTAAATCATTTAGAAGGACATCTTCTTGCCCCTTTTTTAAAAGATGAAGACTATTCGCCGCCTGCAGATTTTAGCTATCCATATGTGGCTCTTGCCGTAAGTGGTGGGCATACCAGTTTATACTGGGTACAGGCTTTGGGAAAGTATTCCATTATTGGAACAACCAAAGATGATGCTGCTGGAGAAGCCTTTGATAAATTTGCAAAAATGCTTGGGCTTGGTTTTCCGGGCGGATTTTTAGTCGATCAAAATGCAAAAAATGGTAAAATAGATCAATATGCTTTTCCGCGCAGTTTGATTTTAGAAAACAATTTAATGATGAGTTTTAGTGGATTAAAATCATCTGCGGCAAGACTTATAGAAAAACTATCGACAGAAGAAAAAGAAATAAATAAAAAAGATTTATGCGCGTCTTATCAAGAAGCTATTGTAGATGTATTACTTAGTAAATTAGAAAAAGCAGCCACAAAGTACCGTTGTAATAAAATTATAATTACTGGCGGGGTAAGCGCTAATTCGCGATTAAGAATCAGAGCTGAAGAGCTAGCAAAAAAAAACAAATATATTTTAGTTATTCCTCCGTTAAAATATTGCACGGATAATGCGGCAATGATTGGCTACGCGGGTTTGTTGCATTTAACATTAGGAGAAAAAGCTGATTTGGGTTTGGGCCCATCGGCTCAGTCGAAACCAGAAGATTTTACTTATGATTTACAATAATAAAAGGGCGGTATTACAATGAGCGCATTTGACCGTCTAAAGTCTCGACAAAATGAATTGGGTATCTTAGCCAAAAAATCACTAGGACAAAATTTTTTAGTTTCAGATAATGTCATTGAAAAAATATTATTAGCTGCAGCAGAATATAAGGCAGAACTTGTTGTGGAAATTGGTCCTGGGTGTGGGGCATTAACAGATATTTTAATAGACCAGTATAAAAATTTAAAATTAATAGAGCTAGATCGAAATTTATTTGAATTTTGGAAATCAAAAAATTGTAACATCATTAATGCGGATGCTTTGCAGATAGATTGGTCAGTTTATACTGATCACCTGTTAGTAAGTAACTTACCTTATCAAATTTCTTCATCGTTAGTTATTGATCGTTCGTTAGATGAAAACCCCTTGATGGGTATGGTACTGATGTTTCAAAAAGAAGTCGCTCAGCGAATAAGGGCTACCGAACAATCCGAGCATTACGGAATGCTAACAGTTATTGCCCAAGAATTTTGGAAAATCCAAACTGTATGCGATGCCGGGCCACGTGATTTTAATCCTCCGCCAAAAGTGGCAAGTCGTGTTTTGTCATTTAGACCCAAAGTTTCTTCAGTTTCTAATCGGACTGAATACTTACACTTTGTGAAATGTGCATTTAAACAACGTCGTCGGATTCTTAAAACAAATTTAGCGGCATTAGATCAAAAATATAACTTGGATCTACTTGTGGATTGGTTAAATTTAAATAAGGAAAGCGAAAAAGTTAGAGCCGAAGAACTATCTGTGATACAGCTAAATTCGCTTTATCACCATTTAAGGGTAAAATAAATGTCGATTCTTTTAATTCAGGATAACAAACAAGCCCGCTTCAACTATCAAGTGATAGAAACATATGAAGCTGGACTTGTGCTAACAGGTAGTGAAGTTAAATCAATTCGTGCCCGTAGCATTCAATTAAAAGATGCATATGTTTCCTTTAAAGGACATGAAGCCTTTTTGCAAAATGCCCATATCAGTGAATATAAGGCCAGCAGTTATAATAATCATAGTCCTGAGCGATTAAGAAAATTACTTTTGCACCTAAATGAGTTGGAAGATATTCTGTCTGCAATTAAAGAAAAAGGTTTAACATGCATTCCACTTAAAATTTATTTTAAAAGTGGACGAGTTAAAGTTGAAATTGCATTGGTTAAGGGTAAAAAAACGCATGACAAGCGTGAATCAATTAAGAAGCAAGACGTAGATCGTCAGCTTCGCCGCGTGACTCAGCACGATCGATAGCAGCACGGCTGGTCATAATCTTAAATTTATAAAAATTATACCAAATAAATGCATTCCACACACTGCTTGCTACAATGGAAGATAGCACTAAAAAAACGATCCATTTTTTTTCAAATTCAAAATTATCTGAAAAATCAAACTTATGGGGAATCAAGGTTTGCAAAATCTGATAATTTTGAAAAATCCAATATAGAACAGGTATAAAGAACAAAAGCTGTATGCCAATAGATAAAAGTATAATTTTTATTAATGCTCGTGACGAGCTATCTAATAAAATTTGATACTGTGAAGTAAAGAAATTCCATTCAGGCTTATGTTTTCCAAAGTGATTACCAATTATCATATGTATCATTTCGGTATAATTCATTTGTAAATTGAGTCCAAGTTTATAACAATAGGACCATGAATACTAAAGACCGGTCTTTTATCTGTAAGTTGATAAAACAAGTTACTTTTTTAGCTGCGATATTTACTATAACGGCCTGTCAGGTCGATACAAAACGCGAAGATAAAGCGGATACCAAGCCGTTGGTCGACCCAAAATACAGTCTAGCCCAAGATCGAACTGAATATGACCAATTGCGAGAATCCATTCCAGAAGCCAAAAGAAAATCGAACGATGAAAAAGCACTGCTTGCAGAATGGATGATCGATTATCGTCTTTCACCATCTCAAGTGCGAGAAAAATATGAAATTTTAGTTAGAAAAAAACGTGAATCTTTTAATAAAGATTTAACAAAGATTCGTGAAGATTATACTAAAGCAGAAAAGAAAAAGCGTGACGAAGTTCTAAAAGATTTTGAAAGTCAAAGAGCTAGCTTTACATCCAAGAAAAAAACACAACAAGATAGAAATGATTTTTATAACGATCTTGATGGAAAACGGAAAAATTATTTTTCAGAAGAGCATGAAAAACGCGATGAATTTGAATCATCAATTCGTGATCAAAGAAAAAATTTTGAAGATTACTTAAATGAAAAAAGGTTAGATTTTACAAGTGCTATGAAGGGCTATACAGATTCATGGAACTTGAAACAAAAAGAAGTGTCAAAGTAAAAGGCTAATATACAATGTTCGAAATTCTATTACTGCTTACATCTGTAGTCGCTGGATTTTTAGGATCAATACTGGGTTTGGGTGGCGGTGTAATTATAGTCCCCGTTTTGACTTTGGTTTATCACGTAGATATTCGATATGCGATTGCTGCAAGTTTAATTTCGATTGTAGCAACATCATCAGGGGCAGCAGCTGGTTATTTAAAAGATTCACTTACAAATTTGCGGCTTGCTGTGTTTTTAGAAATGGGAACAGTACTTGGCGCAATTATTGGTTTCTTAATTTCATCTTATATCAAAGCGAAGTTTCTTTTTTTGCTTTTTGGTGTATTACTATTTGTTTCAGCTTTATTGATGTTGCGAAAAAGATCAGAGCTTATTTCAAAAATAAATCATCCCTGGGCACAGAAATTAAAACTTGATGGAAGCTATCCCGAAAAAGATGGTAACTGGGTTTCATATAAAGTACAAAAAGTACCATTAGGCCTTTTTGCAATGTTCGGAGCTGGTGTATTGTCAGCGTTATTGGGAATTGGCAGCGGCATTTTCAAAGTATTAGCGATGGACCGAGCTATGAAATTGCCGATTAAGGTCTCTTCTGCAACTTCAAATTTTATGATTGGTGTTACCGCCTCTGCAAGTGCAGGCGCTTATTTATTGCACGGAGATATTCGACCAGAAATAGCAGCTCCAGTTTCAGTAGGAATAATCATTGGTTCTTTTTTCGGGGCAAAGGCTATGGTTAAGATGTCTGCAAATAGAATACGACAAATTTTTGTTGTGGTATTAATTGTAGTTGCCGCTCAAATGATAATGGAGGGGCTAGCATGATTGAAAAATCGAGCAGTCACGATGAAAAACTTCGATCGTTAGAATTAAGAATTAGTCTTATCCTTCGTGCAGGTGTTGTTATTTCAGGGACCTTTCTTTTAATTGGATGGCTTTGGATGTGGGGCAGTCAAGGGGACCATTTAAAATCATTTGTGACCTATCATCCTGACTCTTTTTTTACATCATTTCAAAGGGCCTTTTTTGAACAAAATTATTCACTAATTTTAACTTATATTGGTTTGATAGTCCTTGTGTTGCTTCCGCTTATTCGTGTGCTAATGACAGGCATACTTTTTATTCAACAAAAGGATAGGGCTCTTGGGGCAATGGCTTTTTTTGTATTTATAATTTTGGTAGCAAGTTTTTTATTGGGTATTGATATTTAATCATAGCCTTTGCCTCGAAGAATTCGATCTAAATGTATAAGTAAGCTTTGTAAGTCTGTAAGAAAGTCTACATTTGGTTCTGAAAAGCTAATGCCTAATTGATTTTTTAAATTATCCGGAAGTTCTAAAACATGCTTAATTTTACAAGGTAGCAAATCCACTTCTAGATCTAGCATTTTAATCTTAATTTGAATTTCGTCATTTTTTTTAATATTAAAATTAGATTTTTTTAGAACCAGTTGGCATCCACCCAGGCTGATGTCGCGTATTTCAATTTTTTCTTTTATGCGTTTCCCATTAAGTGTTTGAATCTCAGCAGCTACCTTAACAGTCATCGGAATGGTTACACGAAAATCATTTCTTCTTTGCAATTGAAATATTTCAGTTGGAACCGAAATGCGCATTTCATTTTTATCTGAATTAAGCGAAGTTTTAAAGAAAAATTTACTTTTATTTGATTCAAATGAAGCTGTAACTCGCTCGTTTTTTAAAGCATTAGCACTAAATGAATCCGATGAAATTCTTGCAATGGTAAATTCGGTATCACTTTTTTTTGAAATAATTTTTGTTCGGCAATGTTGGTTATTAATTTTAATAACAATTTCAGTACTGTCGTGAATTAATAAGTTCAAAGTTTCACTATATTTCTCTTGATCAACGACATTATAGAAATCTAAATTTGTGCTCATTTCATTTGCCTTATCCAAGTGACTTCATTTTTATTTTGATACAAATGAATTATTCTAGAGTTTTCAATTTCTAAGAATTTTTTAATAATATCAAAATCGCAAGCTCCTTTAAATTTTAAAGTGCAAATAAAGTTTTGTATACTAGAATTTTGCATACAATCAGTAACCAATTCATAAAGTCGGTCTGGAGTACAAATAATATCTGAAAATAACCATGTGCAATCTTTTAGTTTTTCATAATCTAAATTAAAAGCATCTTGCTTTGAAAACTCAATATTCTTGATGTTACTAATTTTTGGATCTAATTCAGCGCGGTCGATTGAATATACTTTTTTGCTAAGTTGGCTAAGTACCCAACTCCAACCACCTGGCGAAGATCCAACATCTATAACAGATTCAGATTTATCAAGATGGATGTCGTATAAAGTAAAGACCTCCCAAAGTTTTAAATAAGCCCGGTTGGGAGGAAATTCTTTATCTTCAGCAAACTCATGCCATCCTGATGGATATCGACTGCTTGGCGTATCGCAGACTATTAAAAAGTTATCTACTAAAGTCCAATTGAAATATTTAAATTTAAAATCAGATTTAAATTCAATTCGTTTTTTTTCAAAATTTCTAATTTCAGAGACAATGTTTTTTCCAAGTTTGTGTTCGGCATTATAATAATGCCCAAGAACTGGCTTTGATTTTAATACTTTGATAATCGAAGATTTTGAATCGAAGCTGATGCCTGTCGAATTGGGCCACCAATCTTGGGCCCAAATTGGCTTTATTAATAAACTATCAACAATAAAAATTTTAGAATTTTTATATATAATTTTGTAATTATTAAGAGCCAGTTCAGATTCTAATTCCTTTTCAAAATCTAGAAAAGGAATTAGAACATCAAACTTAGGCTGCAATTTTTTGAGCAGGGGATAATAGGCCATGAGAATTCAATGCCTTAACGCAATCATTCCAGAAAAACTCTTTTAAAGTAATTTCAGGTCCGTTGTATTTTGCTTTTGGAAATGTTGAATTATAAAAATGGTCGCAAAATTGTGGTTCTGTTGCATTTCTAAAAACTTTAACAAGCATATTGAAATGTACTTGTGTAAAGGATTTATCGATTAACATTTTCCGTAAAGCTGATTCCGGGGTGTTGATTAGGAATTGATAGACTAAGTTAGCATCATAATTTGAATTCATGTTGAGTCTCCTTAGGTATCTATTCGGACTAGACTGGACTCAACATGAATTTTATTTTCTAATAAATTAGGTTTGCTTTGAAAAAACCGTCTCAGAACAAGGCGGTTTTTTAATATAATAATATTATTTAGAGGTTTCAATAAGTTTAGCTAAGCTTATTGAATCGCCTTTTGCATCTAAATATAATCGCAAATTGTGTGAACGATCGTTTGTATATGCTGTCTGTGCGATAACACTGGCAACAACATTTATGTTGCCTTGTTTGCTAATATCTTCTGGATAGATCGTTAAATTACCTTCTTCGCCTTTGAAATCTTGACCTGTGATTTCAAATCTTAAGTTTACGACATCGGAAACTTTATCTTCAGGGATTAGGTTCAGCATTAATGCGGGGCCGATCTCGTTAAACAAAGGTATGTTTTGCAATTGGCTGTATATTTCTAATCGGTCGTTTATTGAATAGTTTTTATTTAATACAATCAATAATCGGCGTGGAATAAGTTCCAATTCATTAACGTAAGATTCTGTATACTTTTTCATTTTAAAGTCCTGAAATTGGCTATCGCCTGGTCGAACTTCATTTTCTTCAACATCTAATGGTATTGAAGCAAACTGTCCCCATGCTTTAAATATTTTAAGCATTTCGCTTTGAATAGATTCTTTAGTTAGTACCGTCACATTTCTAATTGCATCGACATTAAAAAATAAAATCTGTTCGATAGATACATTTTTAATATCACCTTTTTCAAAATTCCATTTAGGCCATTTGATTTTTTCAGAAATTGATTTTGGTAGATTTTTTAACATGCGCGTTTGCAAATTTTGAAATTCTTTAGCACTAAAGTTTAATTCTTTTTTAAAACGTCGTGTTTGCAATCCTAAAACATCAACAGGTTTGAAGTTGTCATCTGTTCTAGCTAATAATCCAGATTCTGATTTGTTTTCCTGCCCAAAAAGCGTAAATAATTCGTAATTAAACTCTTTGGCGATTGTTTTAATTAAATATTTGTTATTTTGATTCTCGATATTGGTCATTGAAATTAAAGATGATGAATCTCTGCGAAATGCATTAAATTGTAAAATTCTTAAAAAGTTTGCTCGCAAGCCGAGAACAGAGGCTTTTGTATTGTTTTCTGATTTACTTAATCTGATAATGCTTCGCTCGCTAATGTCTAACTTTGCATCGGAATCAGCAATCTTTTGCACAGCATCTAAATCACTATAAAATATTTCTTTAATTTCTTTAGACGATGATGCTGGATTAGCTGCCTTAAGTTGATTTAAAATTTCTTTTGAATTAGAAATTTTTAATTTTTGTCCAATAAGTAATTCGTATTGTTCTTTTGCAACTTGCTTATCAAGATTAAAAATATAATCGACAGTAAATAAATCAGAATCACTTTTCGAAGTAAATACTTCAGCAGGGCTAACTGGTGTTAATCGAGATGTTATGCGATTCAATCCTAATAATTGTAAGCCTAAACCTGCAGTTACTCCCTTATCTTTTAGGGCAAATAATCTAACGCGAACGTGATTTCCTTTCATGCGATAGATATGAACATCAACTTGACCCATAGAATAGAACATTACATTTGCAGCAAGGCCAAGTTTTCCTGTAAGAATATCAGAGAAACCAGCACCTAGTGAAAGAGTAATTGGGGCGCGGAATCCAACGAAATCAGATTCTTTCATGGCAAGAGCTTGGTCTGCAGTTAGCGGAACTTTATCTAATGGGTTGTAAAATGGTAAATAAAAAGTTTCAGCTCGCGTTTTAAATTGTTTAATAAAGGTTACTTCGCGATTTATATCTAAGCCCGCGATGGCGCCACTTTTCCCCCATGTTGATGGAAGTAAGTTTCCACCAATTTTCCATGTATCGATTGCGCTGTAGCTTCCAGCAATTGATGCTTCACTTGAATTTGAATAACCAGCGCCAAAGGCATTCATAAAATTTAAATGATTAGAATAACCTAAGGTAGCATTCTGAGTAAGATCGTCTAACTTAGATTTCCAAGTGGCATTAATTTTTTTAATTTCAGTGCTTAAAGCATTCTCTGCGATTGCTGGTTTAGCATCGATGACTTGCGCGTGGACGGTTCCATTAAACAATAAAGACTGTCCAAGAATAAATAACGGCAATAATTTTTTTGTTTTCATAAAGCACCTCTTAGTATTACGTAAGGCAAGACTTGTGCTAGCTCAGAATTAGTTTATGTCATTTGACTGAGCGGCTTCATCAAAAGTGACGTTTTACGGTTGACGTTTCATTCTGAGATTTTGAATTTTTAACCAAAAAGTGACGACTTTTGACGAATCTAATGAATAAAATTCAAGACAAAATTGTCTATTCAAATATCGCTTAGGGCTTGGCATTAATTAGGGTAAAAAGGCCTATATTTCTACGGAGGCCAAATGGATCAAGCGAATACTACTTCGTCTGACAAAAATATCGAACTATCAAATCAAGTACATCAAGATACTTCAAATGGTCGTTTCGAACAGTCCCGCCAAAAGTTAACTGAAGACCTTTCTTTAAAAGAAATTGCTAAAATATTTACTAGTAATTGGCCATTGTTTCTAATTATTTTTTGTCTTACCTCAATTTTATCTATTAGTGTGTATATTTATAAAATTCCGTTTGTTTCAAATGGCACTATCTTAGTGAATGATACTCAAAACAGTTCATTACAGTCTTTTGCGACTCAATTTTTTGGACTGACTAAAACTGTTGCTGATGGCAAAAAAAACAATTCACCTTTATTAAAGCATATTGAATTTTTGAAAACTGAAGAGTTCTTTAATCAATTATTAACAGATATTCAGAAAAGGGGCCTATCTGATCAGCTGACATTAAATGAAAAAGTTGGATTTCAGCAATTTAAGATAGCGTTCTTAAAATCTAATTTGACCGAGGCAGATAAATTAAAAGTACTTCAAGCATTAGATGCAATGTCGAAGTTTAAATTAAATTCAGATTTCGAATTAAATGTCGCATTTTCTAGTCTGGATAAAGAAATGGCTTTATTCTTAACAAACACAGCACTAGTTACAATTGCAGAAACACTTAAGCAGCGCGAATTATTTGAAATTGTTAAAGTTGAAACTTTTATTAAAACTCAAAAAGAAAGTGCCGAAAAAAATATGGCTGGCTTTAATCAGGAATTAGCTGCATTTCAGAATAAGCCTGAAAATTTAATTTCTTTAAGCTCTAAAGATAAAGTTGGCGAATATCTATCAGATCTTATGGTTCGAAAAAATGAAATAAAAATGAAAATTGCTGAAAATAAAAAAATGATCGATTATTTATCGCAAGGAAAAACGCAACGCCGAGAAAGTCAATTGTACAGCAGTAGCGGACGCGTTCAGAATTTGGTATTAGAAAATAAATTATATTTATCAAAGTTATCAGATTTGCAAACAACAATTAATCAAGTTTCAAATCAAGCGAAGACGATACCTGTCGCAACTTTAGCTTTTGATGATTTAAAAAAGAAGTCAGAAGTTGAATTTAATAAATACAAAGACTTAACAGATGCATTAGCTAAGGCCGAAGCTCAGAAATTATCAACTGATAACCGGTTCGAGATTTTAGAAAAAAGTCGTTTTGATAAAGTGTTACCATTGGTTAGTTTATTAGTTATGTTGCTGCTTTCCATAGTTGTGTCTCAAACTTTAGGAAGTTTGATCATCTACATTATCTATATATGGGATTCGAATACAGTGACTGCTCAGACTTCGCGGAATGTGGTTATCATAGACAGTCACAGTCTTGATCCGCGAGTTATTATTGAAAATTCAAAGATTAGATTTAATTTAAAGCATGTTCAATATGATGACGACAGTTCATCTCAGAATAAAATTTCATTTAATGTTGAAAGTAAAAAAAGTATAAATGGAGATATAAATGAAAACACGTAGTTTTCATTTAGTAACTTCAGTTTTAGTTTCATTTTTTTTTGTATGTTGCGCGCCTAGCTCAAAACAAAACTTAGATGCCGCGGTGGTGCAACAGAAAATTTCAAGCGATCCGTGTTCGGCTTCTTCAGCGTGCACGAAGGCATTTAATGCCGAGTTGATTAAATTTGAAAAATCAAATTCAGACGAATTCTGCAATGAACTGGTTAAACGTAGCGACGGAGACTTGGCAATTTGTGAAGTAGATATTCGCAATACAAAATTTTCTTCATTGCTTGTAAACTGTAAATCTAATTTAACAAAGCGCATGGACCAAATTGTTGTGAATCGTAATCAAGGGTTGCAAGTTCATGCAAATGTATTTTCAAATGAAGATATTGGGCTTGGTTTTAAACTTCCTACAGAAGTTCAATTTCGCGATACAGCGAATGGTTATCGTGCCGTCACGGGTGATATAAAACCAAAACAAGTTATACTTACTTTTGATGATGGACCTGAACAAATTAATACTTTATCTGTTTTAAGAACATTGACTGAAGTTGGTGCGAAGGCACATTTTTTTGAAGTCGGGCAACGTATTCAAGCTAGTCCAGAAGTAACAAAACAAATTTCTGAACAAGGTCATGCCATAGGCAATCATTCTTGGACTCATCCGAATATGCAGTTAATGTCATTCGAAGATTCTGTGGCAGAAATAAAAAAGACGCAGTCTTTATTGCTTTCAGTACTTGGCTGGGTGGATCCTTTTTTTAGATTTCCATATGGCAATAGGACGCCAGAATTAACTCAAGTTTTAACAAAAAATCAAATGGGCGAATTTTATTGGGCAGTCGATTCAAACGATTGGCGGATGGTAAATACCGATGGCTCTGTTCGCACAAATCTGCAAGTTGTAACAGACACCGTTAATGAATTGGATCATAAAGGGCGCGGAGTTATTTTGATGCACGATATTCATCGCAGAACTGCCGAGTTATTGCCCGAATTATTACGCCTGCTGAATCAAAAAGGCTATTCAACAGTCGTATTGCAACCCAAAGATTCCACATTAAAAACAAATCCAACGCTGCTTTCAGACGGTCGACTTCCTTAAGCATGAAAGCAGATAAAGATCGCCCCTCAACATGGAGAAAATACGACAGCAACTTTTGCACCAGCTGCAGAGCCAATTGTTGTTCGATGCCTGTTGAAGTAAAAAGTGAAGATTTAATTCGCCTTAAAATTACTACCCAAGATGAAATTGAACACTCAATAAAAAAAGCAGCGAAACGATTAAAAAAAGATGGCTTTATATCCTCATACCGAGACGGAACAGATCTATTCATGCTAACCCAGCGGCCGAATGGTGACTGCTATTTTCTAAATGAAAAAACAAGACTTTGTACAGTCTATGATTTACGCCCGAATACCTGTCGCGATTTTCCAGCGCAAGTCGGAACACGAGTGGGTTTTTGCCCAGCAGAAAAGAAGTAATCTGAAGCCCGCATTAACCAGGAGCTGTCACCAAATCCATATCGTAGTAAAATATAGTTAACTGAACATAACTACGTAGTAATATTCAGTCACATGAATATTACTACGCGCTATTTAAAGACGCTTATTCAAAAAGATTTAAAAAATAAAATGGTATTTTTAGGTGGCCCCCGCCAGGTTGGAAAAACGACCTTAGCCTTATCTAAAACAAAATGAAAGACAGTTGCGGCGCTAGCAAAAAGAGCGTGTCTCAAGAGTTTCCAATCCATTATCTATAAAAGGTCTTCAAGAAGATCTGCAGGTTTCGCCGAATACTGTTGAAAGTTGGATCACTATTTTAGAAAACCTGTATTACTGCTACCGCATTTCACCTTTTGGTACAAACAGAGTTCGCGCCGTTAAGAAAACGCAAAAACTTTATTTATGAGATTGGTCAGAGGTTGAAAGTGAAGCAGAAGAGGAAATGGTGTAAAAAAATATTAAAAAATACGATCATTAAACTTATCTTTGAAGATCACGCCATTTCATGCTACCTTAGAATTATATGGAAATTGTCATTGATCATGAAATAACCCTAAAGCAAATATCTCGAAATTTTGCAGCTGAGCTTCAAAATCTTGTGAAATTAAATTTTAAAGAAAGTCTTTGCTATTGGTGCCCAGATCTTATTAAAACATATTCTTCCATTGAATCCACGATAGCCCATATTGATGATGCGAATAAGAAATTTCAAGAAGACGGTTCTCCAGATTTTTTAATCTTTCAAAATAAATTTCTTGTAGGACTTATAAGTTTAAGTCCTGTTAATACAGTTAATAGCTCGGCTGAGATTGGTTACTGGCTTGGTGCCGAATTTCAGGGTAAGGGAATCATTGTGCGTTCATTTTCTGCGGTTCTAGATTATGCAAAGGACACTTTGAAGTTAAAATCTGTGCAGCTATCAACAGCGGTTCCGAATCTTCGCTCTCAGAAATTGCCGCTTAAATTTAACTTTATGAAAATTAAAACTATACCTAAAGCTGAAATTTTAAAGGATGGGGTAGTTGATCATTTTTTGTGGAGTATTGGGCTTTAGAACACAAACAAAGTTAGGAACTCTACTTAATGTGTTTCCGCATTTTTTGATTTTAATTGTTCAACTGCACTTACTACTAAAGACCCTAGCAAGGCATCTTCGTCAGAACATTTTCCATTGTTTTGATAAACTACTGTAGTAGTTGTATTGGTAGGATGCAGAGTTAGATTAAAACTAACTGTTTGAGTTGTCGCATCTGAAATCATTGGTGTTTGGCTTATTAGTGACTTAAATGGATTTTCTTGGCTGTAGAGGAAAGTGTTATTTCTAATTTTTCCAATAGGTTTGTTTTGATCCCAGTTTATTTTATCATCAGCTTGAATTTTTAAATACACGTCGCCAGTATTTTTATTAACAAAAGAGCTGGCTATTTGGCAATCCCACCAAAGATTTTTGCATTCTCCAGTCCATGATGCGCGGCCGTGACCAGCACTTGCGGAGATTGGATTTAGTAGGATTCGTTCTTTCCAAACAGTACATTTTTCTTCTTTTTTAAGATTCGCCACTGTTGTGCAAGAAAGACTAAAAAATGGAATTAATGTAATTAAAATAAGTTTCATGGTATTAGGTTTATCCAAGTCCCAAAGTCCGTCAAAACTATAATTACCCTGCATCTAAAATTCTGTCTTAAATTGAAACTGTGTCGAATTCTTTTTCAGTTTGGATGACCAAAAATGTAATTTTTGAATTTCGCCTTATTCTGAGTCTACCTAGTGACGTGTATTTGTTATGGCGTGCCAATGTTGGTTCGATACCTGCTTTGTATAGTCGTAAGAGGTACGCAATGGAAACAGGTCTAACAAGAAATGAAAAAATTTATTTGATTCTTGCGGTGTTTGTTGCAGCAGTTGTCTTCTTAGTTTTTAAGAAGTTAAACTTTAAATCAAGCACATCGTCTCAGTATGAGACTGTTGAAGCAATCAATTATCAAATGGTTCGTCCTGAAGCCGGGTACGCTGGATACTCTTTAGAAGGGCGAGAAATCGATGAACACTATGAAGCTTTAAAAGCTAAGCAAATTGCTCAGAAAAAAGTAATTGAACAAGCAAAAGTAGATGCTAAAAACAAAAAAGCTGCGGTGGCAAAAGTGGATGCTAAAAAGAAAGCGGCAGTCGCTACGGCTGCTCAAACAAAACAGGCTATTCAGAATGCAAAAATTGTTCAAGCTGCACAAATGAATAAATATTCTAAAACAGCAGATTTGAATTCAGATAATAAAAAATCGGATTCATTCGGTGCTGCCAACGATATACGAAAAAATTCTGAAGTTGATCAAGTGGTTGCTACTTCAGATGCGGCGCAAACAAAGAAAAATTTTAAATCATTTGCTCAGTGGCGCGCAGAAATTTTTGCTAAGCCGAGCCAAGAAATAATGTCTGCATTCATTACAGCTTTTCGTAAAAATGAAGTTTCTGAAACTGAATACCAAGCAATGGCTCAGGATCTAGTTGATCAAAATGATGTAAAATTTAAAGGTTTAGGATTAATGGCTTTGCGGGCACAACCGTCATTATCAAGTCTTTCGCAATTAGTTCATATTGAAGCGCAATTGCCATCAGATTTACAAGCTTATGTTCAACAAGCTTATTTGGTTTATTCCCAGCCTCAAAGTGTTGGAATTATGATTCAAGTTTTACAAACAAAAGATAAAGCTCTAGTTGTAAAATCATTATCGTTATTAGCTGTTAATTTAGAAAAAATTAAGGTCGGAGACGTTTCAGCATTTATAGAAGCAAGAAACCGTCGCGAGGCCGCATCTGAAGCAATTACTTTAAATAATTATAAAGCCTTGCTTCCAACTTTATCTAGCTTGGCTTCGTCGGGCGAAAACGATGTAACTGCGGTAGCTCAGAAGGTTGTGACATTGATTCAATCAAGCGGCACCGTCGCAGTTAATTAAGTTTTAGATTTTTCAATAATTGATGTTGTTGATTTGCCGTTAATAAATTGTAAGGACCGAACCTGGCCCTTATTCGCTAAAACAAAATCACTTCCAACGATTTGTTCAATTTTCCAATCGCCACCTTTAACTAATAAATCGGGCTTAATTCTTTGGATTAAATTCAAGGGAGTTTGTTCTGAAAATAAAACCGTATGATCGACAGCTTTAAGCGAAGCTAAAATTTCTGCGCGATCATTTTCATTTTGAATGGGACGGGTAGGACCTTTTAAGACTTGCACAGAGGCATCCGTATTAATCGCGACAATCAGCACATCACCTAAGGACTTAGCTTCTTCCAAATAACGAACGTGGCCTATATGTAAAAGATCAAAGCAGCCGTTGGTAAATACAATTTTTTTATTTTCTTTACGATAAGCCGAAACTGCTTCATCAAGTTGTATTAAACTTAATACTTTTGGAAGCAGTTTCATAAGATTTATAGACCGTGCGGCTTTTTAAATAGGTAAGCTCCAGAAATTTCGCCCGCAATATCTTTATTAAAAAGATAAGATAGAAAAGGCAAAGTAATAAATCCTGAGGCCATTACCACAAGCGTTCTTAAAGCAATTCTTAAGATAAATGAAACATCATCATTTTGATCGTTCTGACCACATTGTTGATCAAAAGCCCATTCGCCTGGTGTGTAACCAAGAATAGATCGATTCACAACCATATAGATAAAAGTTACGGCAGCAAACAATGCAAAAGTGGCTAAGTAAACCATGCCAGAAGTTTCAGGATGAGTTAAATTTAGAATCATATCAATTTTAGTTATTGATAACATTAAAATCAAAGTCATTAAAAACCCTGCAAGCACAAGCATTCCATCTAATGTCGCTGCAAATAATTGTGGCTTTGATTTTTTTAATATAATTTTTTGTTTTTCAGTTTCATTTGAAAAATCAAGCTGACGTTTTTGATTTAAATTTTTTAATATTTCATTAACTGCTGTTTGTGCTTTAGCAATTGAATCATCTTGGATTGTTGGTATTTGAACAGAAGATTTTTTAGTAATGTCGTTTCTAATTTCATTTCGAATTTCACTGCGTGTTTCATTTCTAGGAAGTGAAGTCTGAAACGGTGAACCTGTGGCAGCTTGCAAAGTTAAAGATGCTTGCGTGTTTGAAGTCATAGAAGTTTTATTTTGAACTTTTGCAGGAGCTTGAAATGGATTCACTTGTGAAGACAATGATGAACTCATTTGGCTTGCTTGCTTTTGTTTACGATGAAATCCAAGGCCCTCGTTAATAGGACGAAATTCAAATTCTTCTAAGGGGTCATTTTTTTCGTTATTTGAACCTAGCATTGTTTACTCCCTCTTTAGCGATCTTTATCCAAGCAGTTCGAACTCATACTTTAGGGCGGAGACTAAAGTCAGGCAAGCCGTTTCAACACGTAAAACCTGACTTCCTAGAGTGACTGGATCAAGGCCTAGGTTCTTCATAGATTCGACTTCATCTACAGAAAAACCGCCCTCTGAGCCAACGATTATCCAGATATCTTCAATCTCGACATTTTTGACATCTTGCGACTGCTGCTTTTTTGACTTTAAATAGTTTTTTAAAGGCAATTGGCCGTTACCCTCATAAGCAAAAAGACACATTTTTTGCGCGGACGGGTTAATATCTTTAAGTAATTTGGTCCATTCAATAGGATTTTGAATAGTCATCAGTTCGCCGCGGCCACATTGTTGAGTCGCAGATATCACAATTTTTTGCCACCGATCTAATTTACCAGCGGGCATGGTGTTTGCCTTACGAATAAAACTGAATTCCGAATAAAAGGGAACAATCGAACTAACACCCATTTCTACGGCGCGTTCAACAATAGAATCCATCACTGGAAACCGTGAAACAGACAACGCGATATGAATATGTGGTTTTTTTAACTTTTGAATGGCGCGAGTTTCAATAATTTTAGCAGTGGCTTGTTTTTTATCCACGCTAAGCACTTCTACCAAGTATGCATTTGAATCTTCAGTGATGACTTCGAAATGGTTGCCTACTGTTTGACGGCAGACATCGAAGATATGGTGGTATTGTTCATTTTTAAAAACGACAGTTTCGTTATAAATTTGTGATTTTTCAATCCAGTAGCGTCTCATAGTTACCTTTCACAAAAAGATTAAACTGTTTTTTGCACCCAGTAACCAATCCATTCATCTTTTTCGATACGGCGAATAACTTTTAATGGATTTTTTTCGATCATTTTTTCAAAAAACAAATTATCACGCTCTTGCAAGATACCCGTTAAAATCAAGTGTCCGTTGGGCTTTAAAACGCGTAGCAAATCTTTTTGTAAACGTATTAAAACGCCATCAATAATATTGGCTACAACAACATCATAAGTCGTATGTATTTCATCAAGTTGAAGTTCGCTAATACTGACTGTACTGGTTTTATTTAATTCGCAGTTTTCACGCGCTTTGCGGCGTGCCTCAGGATCAATTTCTATTCCTGTTGTTTCGCCATAGTTATATTTTTCGGCAAGCACAGCTAATATTGCAGTTCCTGTTCCGACATCAAGTACAGACCAGTTTTCAACATGTTCTTTATTATCTGAAGCAATTTTACTTATTAAGTAAGAGGCCATTTTTGTAGTGGCATGAGTTCCCGTTCCAAAAGCCATTCCGGGATCAATTTTAATTTCAATTTCAACACCAGCTGGTTTTTCAATCCACGCCGGAACAACCCAAACGGGGCCAACTAGCTTAAACGGAACAAACCCTTTTTTCCATTCTTCAAGCCAGTCTTTGGTTTCTTCTTCATTTTCTGTCATTAGAATTTCAGTATTAATTTTTTGTAATTCTGTAAAAAAATCCATACTTGGTTTTTCTTCAAAAAACACATCAAGTTCTAGAAACTTGCGGGTAATTAAGGATGGATCGTAAGTTAAATCAGATTGCGAAAAACTTAATACTTCACTAAGCCCTAAAGCTTTATGATCAAAGCATAAAGTTGTAACTTCTTGTTCTTGGGCTCTGTGGACAAACGATAATCGAATTCGAAAATAAGTAGTGCTCATATAAAACGAACATGCCAGAAAATGGCAGTCTAAGCATTATATTTCTGGAAGTGGTTGCGAATTTTGATGAATAGGTGCTGCTTGGGGTGTCACTGATTTTTCAACGGGAGGGGCAGCTTCACCATGTTCTTCAGTTGCACTTTTGCTATTGGCTACTGGGGCTGTGGCGCTTGAGGGTTCACGTAAATTCTTTTTGTAGACTAGTGGCTTGTTATCAATAAATGATCCAGCTAAATCAATGCGGTCGCCATTCATTATGCCGATGCTTTCAAGCAAGGGTTCTTCGTCGCGTGAAATTAATTTGTATTCGCGAGCAATTGAAACTTTGCTATCCACATGAATTACTTTTAATTGAGCAACTGTAGCTTCAATTTCGCCAATAGTTTTTGAAGAGGCGTCTTTAATACTGATTTTTCTTTTAGCTAAAACGACTAAATTTTTTTTTAAGCCTGAAGATGAGCCTGCATTGATTGCAAAATCTTTGTAAACAGTATCGTCATCAGATAGCGGAATGTTCCGGCGAACATCGACAACAGAAATTTCATCAGCATTTGATAAGACATTGAAAAAAAGAAGAATAAAAAAAATGATTTTTAATTTCATCATAGTTTTTATTCGGATTGTTAAGAGAAAAACCTAAGTCTAGCTTTTGTTTATTCAGCGTCGATTTCTTTAATGCGAATACCTTTGTCGAATTTCTTTTTAGAAGACGGCGGAGCTATCTTTTTTGTCGACGTAGGTCGGTGTTCGCGAACACCTAGGGCTTTAGGAAGATCTTGCATGAAAATACGGGCTAAAGCCCCTTCATTTAAATATACAAAGCCGCCACGAACAACTTGGCCAATACGCAACTTACCAATAGCTACACGCTGAAGCTTTTGAACATCAAAGCCTATTTTTTTAAACATTTCACGAACTTGATGATTCTTACCTTCTGTAATAACAATTTTATACCAATCACTTTTTTCAGAAGTTTTTTTGTCTTTGTCTTTTATGATTTGAAGTTTTTCAACATGTTTAGCTTTAACTTTGCCAGCTTCTGGAATTGAAACGCCAGTTAATAGTTTTTTGATTTGAAATGCCTGGGGTTGGCCATTTAATTTTACATGGTATGTTTTAGTAACTTCTTCTTTTGGATGCATAACTTTTTGTGCAAAATCACCATCATTCGTTAATAATAATAATCCTTCGCTATCCCAATCTAGACGACCAATCGGGTAAACGCGGCCTGGTACTTCTTGCATATAATCAGCTACAGTGACTCGTCCAAGTGGATCAGTCATTGATGTGATCACATTTTTTGGTTTGTTGAACATGATGTATAAATCTTGATTTTTGCCTCTTAAGGGTTTTCCAGAGACTGTGATTTTATCAACAGCAGCATCAACTTTAATTCCAAGTTCGTAAACTTTTTTCCCATTAACCATAACTAAACCATCTTCGATTAATTTGTCGGCTCCGCGTCTAGAGGCTAAACCGCGCTCAGCTAATAATTTGTTTAATCGAATTTGGGTTGATGTTTTCATTTTAGGCTCTCCAGCATTTTCGGCTTTAACTCATCCCAAGTTATAAATTGTGTAAACGTAAGATGTTTTAGCAGGTCTCCTTTTCTATTGATAAAAAGAACTGTTGGCAAGCCTTGAACCTGGTATTTTTTAAGAATTTGCTGAGTCTGTTCATTATCCAATGTGGCATCGACCTTAATCAATTTAAAGGACTTGGACATCTGTAAAAATTCAGGATTTGTGTAAGTTTTTTCTTCTATTTCATGGCAAGCGCCACACCATTCTGCAAAAAAATCGATAAGAACGGGTTGGTCGCTGGCTAAGGCAATTTGCAGCTGGTCTTCCGAGTACAAAGTCCACTGCAAATCCAAGCCAGAATTATGGATTTCATGTGTATTTAGAACCGATTTTAAGTAAGCCGGATTAGCAAAACTTAAGAAAATAGTGGTCATAGAAAATATAAAAAGAATTAAAAGTACAACTTTGCGTAAGTGCTGTTTCTTTTTAAATCTAAATAGCCCTTTCCAAATTGAAAGAGCTGTAAAACTAAGTGCAATGCATAGAACCCACCATCGATAAGGAACTGAATATTGTAAATAATAAAGAGCCACTCCCCACATACAGGCACCTAAAACAAATTTAATAAAATTCATCCAGGGTCCTGATTTTGGCAAAAATCGTAAAGTTTCGCCAAAAAGTCCTATTAAGATAAATAAAAGTCCTAATCCCAAAGCAAAAACAAATAATAATGAAAATCCTAAAAATGCATTTCGTGTCGTTGAAACAAAAGTTAAAATAGAAATTAACACAGGACCAACGCAAGGGCTGGCAACGACTCCAGCCACAAGTCCTAAAATAAAAGCTTCAAAATTATTTTCACTTTTGCTAGATGAAAAGCGATTGCGAATAAATCGGGGTGCTTGCATTTCAAAAGCTCCCCACATGCTTGTGGCCATTGCAAAAAATAGTAAACTTAGTGTAAGCAAAACATATTTATTTGTTAAAGCGGCTCCAAAAAGATTACCTGTTAGAGCAACAAGCACACCCAGTGATGAATAGGTAATGGCAATACCCAAAACATAAACAAAAGAGCGTGTTAAATTTTGCACACGTGTTCGGGTTTCTGCATGATGACCTAAAACAGAAAGTGTAATTGGTATCATTGGAAAAATGCAGGGTGTAAAGCTTGTCAAAATACCAGCTATAAAAACAAATAAAAATGCTAGCGGTAAATTGTTTTGTAGCGAATTTTCAAATGTTTTTAATAATGAAGTCGATTCTTCCTGGGTAATTTCAGATGGACTTTTGATTAGTGCTTCAGTGGTGTTTACAATTTCTGCGCTGATATGTTGATTGCTTGGCAAATAACACACATTTTGACTGCAAATTTGACTACGTAAATCAAATTCAATTTTTTGCAAGTTTTCAGGTAATTTTTCAGTAGCCTCAAATAAAATAGAAATTACCCCATGCTCTGCTAATCCCCTGCGAAGTTTTTTTGTAAACTTGTCGTAAAATTTAACTTCAGGAAAAAGTCGAATCTGTCCTGACTTAAAACCTTCAGGTTTAATATTAAGAATTTTAATTTGATCCGTGTAGGCATGAAAATTTTTTGGAAGTTCTACGGTAATTAGAAGCTCTTGTATTTTGTTGGGTTCCCATTTTTGAAAGGGCTTTATGGATTTAATTTCTAAGGACGCCGCCAAAGAAAAGCACGAGAAAATAAAAAATAGTATAGGAATCAAAAGCTTTAATTTAGTCATTCCATATAGACTAGCAACATTCAAGTTGAAGCGCAAAGTGGGTTTAAATCATTTAAAGTGCGATTTATGCAAAGTGTGACTCGACTATCCTCTAGTTTCTGCTCGGTCCCGTTAACTGATCTTTAAAGATGGCCGATTAGCTAGCTAGATAGATAAAGAGGTCACTCATGGGATTTGTAGGTATAATAGTCGTTTTTGTTACCGTATTTGGCGGGTTCGTTATAGCCGGCGGTCACTTATCGGTCATTTTAAAATCAGCTCCTATCGAGATGCTGATCATCGCTGGTGCGGCCTTGGGTGCCTACATCATTGCGAATCCGATGAAAGTTATTAAAATGGGTATTAAGTTATCTATTAAAGCAATGACCGCAAAAGGGCCAACGAAGCAAGATTATCTAGAGCTTTTGCAAATGTTGTTTCAAATATTTCAAACATTTAGAAAAGAAGGGCCTCAAGGTGTTGAAAAACATATCGAGAATCCAGAACAAAGCGATATTTTTAAAGCGTATCCATCGGTTATGAAAAATCATCACGCAGTTCATTTTATTTGCGACACAATGAAAATGACATTATCCACAGATTTGTCCCCGTATGATGTCGATGAATTATTAGATAATGATATAAAAGCAATTCATGCCGAAGAACATTTAGCTCAGCATGCGATTACCTCGGTGGGTGATGGATTTCCAGGGCTAGGAATTGTTGCTGCCGTTTTAGGTATTGTTAAAACAATGGCCCATTTAACAGAGGGTGTTGAGAAAATTGGATCATTGGTTGCCGGCGCGTTGGTTGGAACCATGCTAGGAGTTTTCTGCGCTTACGGATTAATTGGTCCAACGGCTACAAAAATTGCAGCAGATATTAGTGCTGAAGGAAATGTATTAAACTGTATTAAATCAGCAATGGTGGCTTTACAGCGCGGAGCTCCACCAATGGTCTGTATTGAATTTGCTCGTCGAACAATACCACCTGAAGAAAGACCAACTTTTGATGAATTAGATAAAGCAACAAAGGATATTAAAAAGGTAGCAGCATAATTTAAATATTTAGATTTAAAAAATTTAACAGGGAAGAACAGTGGCGGCTCAGAAAAAACAGACAATTGTTATAAAGAAAATTATCGTACAAGGCGGCGGTCACCATGGTGGATCATGGAAAGTTGCCTTGGCCGATTTTATGACAGCATTGATGGCGTTTTTTCTAGTGATGTGGCTGGTTGGTCAAAGTGAACAATCAAAAAAATCAATCTCGGATTATTTTTCAACCCCGTCGGTTATCGAATATAATTTTCAGAATTTTGGAGCAGAAGTTACTTTAGAAAAACTATTTTTAGATTTTTTAAATGAACCATTAAAAGCGGTGCAAAGTTTTGTTGAACCAGCAGATAAAGTTCCAAATGTATTAGATATGGGATCAGCAAAAGTTGTAGCGGCCTACATGGCTGATAAAATGACGGATACAGCAAAAAATGTTAGTATTTCGCAAGATGGATTCAATTTTGATATTCCTGATACTTATTTATTCGAGCGCGGTACTTCGAATCCGAATAAAAAGTTCGTGGAAGTTTTAGAGCGACTTAAATTAGTAACATCAGGCTTGCAAGATGCAGATATTAAATTAACTTCGGCCTTATTTATTCAAGCTGTTAGTGATCAAAAAGAATCAACGGCTCGAAAAGTTGCTCAAGAGCGTTTAGATTTGGTTCAAAATAAGATAAAAGCAAGTTTTGAAAGCACAACAAATACCATAAAGTCAGGCCTAGCGGTTAAAGACAAAAAAGGCGAAATTGAACCTGATAAGCTAATTGGATTTATTCGGGTTTCAATTACGCAAAAGCCAATTGAAGATCCGAAAAAGCAACGACGGAAATTAGAAAATATATTTGGATCTTCGGATTCAGCAAAGAATGTTTACGATAACTTTGCGCAGAAGGTTGGAAATCAACGCAGTAAAGATGGAATAAAAAAACCAGCAAATGGATTAGATCCTAGTTTTGTAAACCCAGTTGAAGTTGAAATTCAAAAGGTTCAGCAAGATTTGGAGCCCACTGCGACTAAAGAAGTCGAGTAAAACTAAATTTAAATGTTAATAATTTAGTTTTACTCCGGCCATGATAAAGGGATTGCCTCGTCCGCCGTAACCGCTTCCAGCAAAAGTCATTGTTAATGCAGCATCAAATTTTAAGGATTGAGTAACGTGATAGGTTGCCATTGCTTTTAGATCAAAATAATTCGAATAGGGGCTAGATTGCTGCAAGGTATAGCCCGCAGAACCAGAAACTGTTGTGTCTTTTGCAACGACAAAAGTTTTTCCACCTTTTAGATACTCTGCATTTGTTTTTGTTCCTTGGAAATTATTCATAAATTCAATTTGAAAAAAATAAACTAAATAATCTAAGTTGAAACCTAGCTCTTGGCCATTACGCAAATCAGATTTATAATAGTGATCATCATTGATATAAAAGTCTAATTTAGCATTTGCATTAACATCAATACGAATTGAACCAACAATTTTTAGCCAAAGATTATCATCTTGCGATGAAACATTTGAAATATTGGATCCCCAGAACCCGAATTTAAATTGCTGGCCAAGATTAAATAGGAAGGATGCATTTAAAGCTGGATTTTGGTCCGTAATGGAAAGACCGCGATCAACAAAGTGTGACATCAGTTCTGCATCGCCAGAAACAAGATAAGTTGGGGCATTGGAGCCTTGTTTTTCAGCTGCAAAAGAATAAGTAGAAATAAAAAAAATACAGAAATAAAAAAGAGTTAATAAATTTTTGGTCACATTTTTATTTTATGTCAAAGGCGCTAGGTTGCAATCGAAAGCTAGACCTTTATAAGGCAATAATGTAAATTTATAAGATGAACTTTGATATTAAATCATCTTGGGATCAAATTCCGGTTGTGGCATTCGATACAGAAACCAGTGGAGCCTATCCATTAGAATCCGAAATTATTGAATTAGGTGCCGTTAAATGGTTTCAAGGCAAAATTGTTGGTAAATTTCAAACATTACTGAAACCATCAAAACCATTAGTTCCTGATAATATTCGTATCCATGGAATTACAAATGAAATGGTCAATGGCGCGCCTTTAATGCACGATCAGCTTGCAAGTTTTTGCGAATTTATTAATGGCAGCATTTTGTTGGCCCACCATGCACCTTTTGATTTAGGTTTCTTAGCGATTGAAATTGAAAATGAAAAATTAAATTTTCCAAGTAATATTCATTTGTGCACAAGTCTGTTGTCGCGCGCCTTATTAACGACAACAAATCATAAATTACAGACCTTAATTAAAGAATTAAACTTATCTGGCGGTAGTGCGCATCGGGCTTACGATGATGCCTATGCATGTTTGCAAGTTTTTTTAAAATGCATTGAAAAATTAGATGCTCCAGTTAGTATTGAAAGGCTACTGCAAATTCAAAAAAAAGAAATTGTGTGGAATAATTATAAAATAATTCAAAGTGAAAATAAAAAAATATTGGCCTTAGCTGATGCGATTGTAAAAAATAAATCATTAAGTATTATCTATGCGGGTGGCCAAACAAAGGGGCAGCCAAGGCCAATAAGTCCAAAAGGAATCGTTAGAAATCCTGATGGTGATTATATTCAAGCCGATTGCGGACTGGATATGAAAAGAAAAAGATTTTATATTGAAAAGATATTAGAGGTACTTGAAAGCTAGGTTAAGACTTGCCGCCTTCTCCATCTCCTTCATCATACTCTACAGTTTCAACTTTTTTTTCAGAATTTATTTTAAGCAATTTGATTCTGATTTGATCTGCTAATTTTTCTAAATGTTTGAAGTCATCGCCGGCTCTTAACGTTAATGCAGCCCCTTGCTTTGTTAAGCCTTTGCCATCTAAGACTTCATTTAAAAAACGCTCAAAGGCATAAAGTGGTCCAGCTATGCGATGCGAAATCATTTTGCCGATAGAAAAAAGAACAATTGAAAAAGTAATCGCAAGCGCCAGGAATGAATATAAAAAAGGTTCGGCAAATTTAGTAATTAATAGTGGATTTTTACCACCGACTTCTTCGATAGTTACTTTCAAATAGGTGTAAGAAAAAACTAAACTAATTAATGTAAGAAACAAACCAACAGCCATAAATAAGGCGGAATATTTAATTTGGAATCGTTTATTAACCCAGAAAACTTTTCGAATATTATTATCAGGCCAAATTTGTTCGCCATATTTTACAATAGCAAAAACAATAAGTGCGTAGCCAACCCACTGAATGACGTCCGCAACATTCCAAATAGGCGAATGCCATTTGTCGATTTGTATGGCTATGAAATCAATGACATAACCATATAAAATACGATCAAGAACATTTCCTAAAATTCCGCCAACTAGAATCGACAATCCAATGCGTAGTGACATCAAACGCACAGGAATAAGGTATTGAATAATTGCATACAAACTTAATAAGAAAACTCCACTGGTTGATAAAGTGACGATTCGCAATACAGCTGGTAAGTCTGAAAACAGTCCTAACATGGCGCCATGATTATGGATCAAAATTAAATGAAAAAATCCAATAGTCTTTTCAGGCATATTGATGGCCCATTGTTTTGTTAGGTGATCAATAAAGACAATTATAAACAAAGTACCAATAACTAGTAGCCAATCTTTTCTTTTCATATTGGTATTCTGCCGGTATAGTTATAAAAATGAAATGCTTAATCAAATTTACACTCCGAACAGTCATGTTTTTACTAATCTTAGGTAACTTTAGTCTAGTTGAAGCTAAGAAATCAAAGTTGAAGCAAAGCGTAAAATTAGAAACTAATGTGTCTGCACAACAAATTTTGAAAAAATATAAAATTGATCCAGCGCATGTCAGTATTGAGATTCGCAATGACGACACTATTCTTGAAAGTATAAATGCTAAAGATTTAAAAATTCCAGCGTCAGTAACTAAGATTCTTACGACCTATACAGTACTTCAAAAATTACAGCTTGGATTCAAATTTAAAACGCAGCTATATTTTGATGGTTCAAATTTATATTTAAAGGGTGGCGGTGATCCATCATTTGTGTCAGAAAAAATGTGGTATTTGGTGAATGAATTCACACGTTCAGAGGTTAAGACTGTAAAAGATATTATTGTTGATGACACGCTATTTGATCAAATTCGATTTGATGATAGTCGCGAATCAAAAAGGGTTGATCGTGCCTACGATGCTCCTATCGGCGCAATGAGCTTTAATTGGAATGCAGTAAACATATTTGTAAAACCAAGCGAAGTTGGGAAAAAAGCTATTGTTTTCGTGGATCCAGATAGTGAAGCGTATACGTTAGCAAATCAAACTGTAACAACAAGCGGATCTATAAAAAAAGAATTAGTAGTATCTGTTTCAAGTGCAGATCGAAAAATTATTGTTAGTGGTGATGTTTCAAAAAATGCGGATGAGAAAGCAATTTTCAAAAGTATTGCCGAACCTGATATTTGGTCGGGTTTGCAATTAAAAGCATTTTTAAAACAAAGAAATATTAATTCTATTGGGGATGTTCGCAGAGGGCAGGTTCCTAAAATAGCTCATCTTGTGGCAACTTCCGAAAGTAAAAGTCTTCCAGAAGTTTTGGCAGATATGAATAAGTTTTCTAATAATTATGTCGCTGAAATGTTAATTAAAAATATTGCAGCACAAGATATGTTGCAAAATGCCAGTTTAAAAAAAGGTGTTGAAGTTATTCGTGCTGAACTGAAAAATTTAGGCCTAACAAGTAAAGATTTTTCAATTGATAACCCATCTGGATTAACACGTGAAAATTTATTATCGGCATATGCTTTAAATCAAGTTTTACAGGCAATGAAAAATAACTTTACAACTTTTTCGGCAGTGGTTGAAAGTTTGCCGATTGCTGGAATTGATGGAACCTTGAAGAAGCGGATGAAGGGTTCTGCAGCAGAAGGCTGGGTGCGAGCAAAAACAGGTTATTTAGATGGTGTTGTAAGTCTAGCTGGATACGCTGGGAAAATGAATGGCGACATTTATACGTTCACGCTCCTGTACAATGGTCCACGAGATGAGCCAATTGTTCGAGAAGCTTTTGATCAAATCATTATTTCATTACTACAATGAAGATGTGAAAAGTATAAATAAAATTATAATTATTGTTCTATGTTTGATTCAGTCTAAAAGTTTTGGTCATATTTCAAAATGGGCATCAAGCTTGCCTGCAACCTCGTATTTTATTGCCAGCATTGATATTGCCGATCGGGTTGAATTTTGGCGTAAGATATATTCTGAATATACAACAAAGCAAGGTGTTTTTCATTTGGTAGAAAATCCAAATTTTATTTTGGGTGAAGTTGATTTAACAAGTATTTACAATAATGCTGTTTTAAATGATAAGCAGAAAAATAAAGAAATTAAGCTAGCGATCGAAAAAAAACGAACCGAAACTGCAAAAAAATGGAAAATTTCTAATATAAAAAAAATTCGTCTTCAGATGGGCTTAAAAGATCGCATGCAAAATGCGTTATATATTTCAGGACGTTATTTGCCAATGATGGAAAAAATATTTAAGAAAAATGGCTTACCTGTTGAATTAACACGAATTGTTTTTGTTGAAAGCTCGTTTAATATTTTTGCTCAATCCAAAGTGGGTGCTAGTGGTTTGTGGCAAATCATGCCTTCTGTTGCAAGGCCATTGGGTTACATGACAATGAATTATGATAAAAGAAATCATCCCATCTATGCAACCGAGCTTGCGGCACGTATTTTAAAGCAAAATTTTAAAAAATTAGGTTCTTGGCCACTGGCCATTACTGCATATAATCATGGTTTGTCGGGCGTGATGCGCATGAAAAGCAAATCAAAATCTTCGCAAATCGAAGACTTAATTGATTCTGAAAGAAAAACTAAATCATGGGGTTTTGCTTCAAGAAATTTCTATGCATGCTTCTTAGCTGTTTTAGAAGTTGAACGAAATGCAACGGATCTATTTGGTGAAAATTTAATTCAATCCAAGGAATCAAATTCAAAAGAAATTCGTTTAACTCAAACCACTTCAAAAGTTATGATTCTGAAATGGTTCAGCGGTAGCATATCTAGATTTCGCACGATGAATCCACATTTAAACTGGTCGCGAATCATGAAGTCAAAAAAAGTACCTGCAGGAGTCCCATTACTTGTGCCCTCTGAAAATTATCAGTTGGCTTTAAATCAAACGACTTAGGTGATATTAAATTTATTCAATATTAGTTTTGCAGTGATTTTCTAAGTATTCTTTTTTTGCAGGGTATTTTAGTTGCATACTTACAGCCAAACATTGTTTTTGATTTAAAGTGCTTTGAAACTGGCGATAACATTCAAAGACACCTTCATCATGATTCATAGTAATTTTAAATAAATTTGTTTTATCTAAGCAGTTTTTAATAGTCTTGAATTGGCTAACTTCATAAAAGCAAAGCGAATTTAATCTTTCAGTAAGTTCTATTGATTTATCATGGGTTTGAATTTTAGCTATTGTTGAAAAGCAAGATTCCGAAACCATTTTTGTTTTATTTTGCTCAAAGCAAGTTTGAATGGATTCTAATCTATTTAAACGATGAGCCATTTTTAATGCAGGTTCTAGACAATTTTCCAAAGAGCCCGCAAAGGCAAAGTTATATAATGCAATTATTAGAACTATTAAACTAGAACGTACCACAAGTAGCTCCTAAATAAAGAATAGGGCGATCACTGGATTAGTAGCAGAATCTGTTCCAGCTTTAAAGTGGTTTATTTCGTTTTAAGCGTCTAAAGATGAGACAGTTTGCAGCAAAAAGACCTACACCAGAAGTCGTTTTAAGATCTTGCCAGAGTCGCCCTTTGGAAGCTCGTTCAACTGAGTAAAAAACTTTGGAATTTTAAACTTGGCTAAATTACTTTGGCAATGTTCCAGAAGGGCTTGTTGATTGAATGTTTGCCCGGCTTTAACGGCTAAGTAAGCATGTCCTACTTCACCCCACTGCGGATCTTTGACGCCAATGACGGCAACTTCATGTACCCACGGAATTTCGGATAATATTTTTTCAACTTCAACAGGGTAGACATTTTCTCCGCCAGATTTGTACATGTCTTTTTTTCGACCAACAACGTAGAAATACCCTTCTTCATCAAAGTAAACTAAATCTCCTGTCTTTAACCAGCCATTTTCAAAAGTGTCCTGTGTTCCTTTTTCATTATTCCAATAGCCGGTCATTGCCATTGGGCCTTTAAGCCAAAGCTCGCCAACTTCTTTTGGCTCACATTTATGGCCTAGGTCATTGATAACTTGTACTTCGGTATAGAAATTAGCAAAACCAATAGAGCCCATTTTTCGAATCGAATCTTTTTCACTTAAAGAGAAAACATTTGGTCCAAATTCAGTTAAACCATAACCTTGGCGAATTGGGATTTTTTTATTTTCCCAAGTGCGTATTTCTTCAAGCGGCATTGGCTCGCCACCAACGATGGCATAGCGAATCGATTTTAAATCTACAGATTGAAACAACTTAGAATTCGACATCATTTTCATAGTTGTTGGAACGCTGAAAAGTAATGTTGTTTGATGCTTTTCAGATAATTTTAAAATTTGGTCAGCATCAAATTTTTTGATCAAGATAATATGAGCACCACGATGGAAAAATGGAGTTGATAAAACATTCCAGCCGCCAGTATGAAATAGTGGTAAGAAAATTACTGCGCAATCATTTTCAGAAATATTTAATCTTAATGTTGTATTTATCGAATTCCAAAATAGCATTTCATGACTGATCATTGCACCTTTTGGGAATCCCGTGGTGCCAGATGTATAAATTATTAAGCCAATAGATTTTGGAGTCGATAAAAAATCTTCAAATAAAGCAGAATTATTTTGCGAAGCAAAATCAAAACTTACTTCTGAATTATCTTTTAATGGAATCCAATTTTTGGCATCAACTTTAAGTTCACTTTGAATCGAATTTAAAGTTGTTAAGAACTGATTTTCGTAAACAATTAAGGAAGGGTCTGCATTGTTAATGACATAAGTTAATTCGCGCGCGGTTAGCCGGTAATTAATTGGAACTAATGTAGCTCCAAGTCTTGATAGCGCAAAAAACAAAACAAAACTTGTTACTTCATTAGTTGAAATATGTATGACTCGGTCACCCGGTTTAATATTAAATTTATTTTTTAGATAGGTGGCACCTGCACAGGCGCGTTTGTAAAAATCAGAATAACTTAATTGCAGTCCAGAATCTCCATCAGTTAAAGCAATATCGCCAGGTGAATAGTGACTCCACCGCTTTAGCCAATCGATTTCATTTAATGCAGATTCATTTGTCATTAGGTATCATAGCTCCAGCGAAGTGCTAATGCAGTCATACTCATGCCGCCGCCTGAGCCAAGCATAACGATTAAATCATCTTTTTTTAGCTTATGCTTTTCAGCCGCATCACTAATTGCCATACCAATTGAAGCACTGCCTGTGTAACCATAGCGATCCATAATATAGTGAGCGCGATCACGTGGAAGCTCTAATTTATCCATTGTTTCATAAATGCTTTGAACGTTAAATTGCGTAATAAAAAAATGTTTTACATCAGAAGGTTTTTTGCCAATTTCACTTAAAACTTTTTGTGTCAAACGCGGCCAGTGGATTCCATTTGTTTCTGGTGGAATTTTTTTAGGAAAAGATAATAAATGTTTTTTTTGTTCAACTACATCATGTGTAATTTTTTCTGCAGAACCACCTGCATAAATGCCCATATAGTCATGATATTGGCCATCGGTATACATCGTGCTACTTAAAAAACCCGTTTCTTCTTCAGTTGCTTGAATAACTACGGCACCTGCGCCATCTGCAAATAACGAAGCAATTTTATAGTCATCAAAGTTAAGCCATTTACTCATGGCATAGGCTCCAACGACTAAAATATTTTTATATTTGCTATCAGCTTGAATGTATTTATGAGCTAAATCGCAAGCAGTTACAAATCCAGCACATGCGGAATTTAAATCAAAAGTTCCTGCATTGACGGCGCCTAATTTAAAATTAACAACTGAAGCTGTTGATGGAGATAAATAATCTGGAGTATCTGTAGCAACAACAATAAGATCTAAGTCTTTTGCTGTGATCTTTGCTGTATCTAAAGCTTTTTGCGCGGCAGGAAGAATTAGATCGCTTGTGCGTTGGTTTTCATCCATCCAATGCCGTTCTTTAATATTTCTTGATGATTCTAAAAAGGTTCCAATATCTTTTTTATATAAATCGTTAAAATAAGAATTTGGAATAACTTTTTCAGGGGCGTAGTGTCCCGTGCCTATGATTTTTGCAAAGCGTTTTTTCATCATTTGAGTTGTCAAGTTGGCTCCTTTAGCGAATGCGAAACTGTGTTTTACTCTCTAATTTTTCAATTGAGCACTAGTTTATACCAGGCGTTACGCATGTTTTCTGCTGTGATGCAAACGAATGACCTGTTAGGTTGCTTTTGATCGTACAATAACAAACAAATTAAGGAGCAAAAACAAATGTCTAACTTAACTTTCTCTTTCAAAAATAAAAACGCTGTAGTTACTGGGGCTGGCCAGGGTATTGGTTTTCAGATCGCTTTATCTTTTTTGCAGTCAGGTGGCCAAGTGGCAATTTGGGATTATTCTCAACAAGCTTTAGATACTGCAAAAAAAGAATTGGCAAAATTTGAAGGCCAAGTTCATTTTTTTCAAGTGGATGTAACACAACAAGCTTCGTGCGAAAAAGCGGCGGCAAGTTTACCTTGGGCATGTGACATTTTGGTAAATAACGCGGGGATTACTCGTGATAAATCTTTTGGAAAAATGACTTTTGAAGATTGGAATGCAGTTATTAACACAAATTTAACGGGTTTGTTTAATGTGACTAAAACATTATCTGAAAAATTTAATGCGACTTCTACACAAAAGCGAATCATCAATATTTCAAGTGTAGTTGGTTTATATGGAAACTTTGGACAAACAAATTATGCAGCTGCAAAAGCGGGTGTAATTGGTATGACAAAAACTTTGGCCAAAGAATTAGGTCGTAAAGGCTTTACAGTGAATGCAATCGCGCCCGGATTTATTGCAACTGCGATGACGAACGCAATGCCAAAAGAAACTTTAGATCAAATGGCATCTAAGGTTCCATTGCAACGTTTGGGTTCAACAACTGATATTGCAAATGCAGTTATGTTCTTATCATCAGAACAAGCTTCTTATATCAATGGAACAACAATTAGTGTTGATGGTGGAATTGTTTTATAAATTAATTTGAATTGATTGCAATCAGTTAAAAAAAAGCGAGTTCGAATTTTCGAGCTCGCTTTTTTTATCGACAAATGGTTCTGCTAAATTGGATTAGGCTAGATATCTTAGAACGAACCATTAACCATAAATGCGCCATAATAATTTGTAACAACTTTAGAGTGATCAACATTATCACTGTCTTGAGCCATTGGAATACCGGCTTCAGCAGCTAAAGTGATTCCTGTTTTAGCAATAGGTAACTGGTATTTTAATGCAGCCGATATATCCCAATTTTTTTGTGAATGCCGGTAAAACTCATCACCTAGAATTTCGCCACGTGTTTTATCAAAATTGTGTATAGCTTCTTTGTAGCGATAAAAACCAACCACACGTGGCGTCAGTCCAACGTTCGTGCTGAAATCAAGCCAGCTATCTAGCCGATACATATTACCTAATGTGTAATCGTTTGAATTTCGTCCAGTGCGAATATTCGCAGAAAGTCGCGTTCCAAATTGGGTGGCAGGTTGCATATACAACGCAGTTATTCCACCTAGAATATCATAAGTTCCAGAACTGTGTTGGGCGTTATATGCCAAATTAATTTCTTGTAAGCCAGGTAAATTGCTTTTGTTATTAATAGTTCCTGTTGGAATAGATAAACCAAAGTCGCCAATTAGTAACCATGAATTTTGAAACATAATCGGAGTTACTGCAGTTAAAAAGGAATCCCCAGCGCCCTCGGTACGGTCAAATGAGTTCGCATAAGGTGTATTTTGTAGCTTTGGAAAAACGG
This sequence comes from Pseudobdellovibrio sp., assembly GCA_049301055.1. GTDB lineage: Bacteria > Bdellovibrionota > Bdellovibrionia > Bdellovibrionales > Bdellovibrionaceae > Pseudobdellovibrio. The sequence goes on from JBAQKN010000002.1 coordinate 52,568, forward strand.
ACTCTGTATAGAACTCATAGTGCTGAAGAAGAAGGCTTAGCGTCCATTTCGGAGAGACAGTATAACTTAGATTTAGTAAATCAATGCGCGTACTTAAATTATTAAAATCATATTCTTGGTTGTCGGCGGCTTTTTTGCCCTTTAAGTCATAATAATAAGACATTAAGCCCGCTTTCCAATTCTGCACGGCTGGAGCAGCTTCGGTTGCGTTAATTGTCGACTTCTGAATAGGCATAGTAGCAGATTCGTCAGCCCAGGTGGCTATAGAAAGTATGAACATGAATGCGAATATCAACTGAGTAGTTAGATTTATTTTTTTCATTCCAGATGGGTATTCTAGCGCTTGAAATGAGTCAATTAGAATTGTATTTTTTTACCGAAAACAATAGATTCGATTTGGCATTTTTCTATAGTGCTTGATGTAACGGTGTTTCATAGTTTATCTAGATTTACAAATTCAGTCATGCTACAGGCTTGGCTAGCTACGGTATTTTAGTATTTTAAAAAAAGGAAGTTTTATGAAGTTTTTCTTAGCAGTTTTGATGATGTGTCCTTTGATAACAATGGCTGCCACGGGAACCAAAGATTTCACTGGGTTTACAGAGCTTAAGAACGGTCACAAATTATTTACCGAATATACTGCGCCCAAAAAAAATCAGCCAACATTAGTTTTTGTAAATGGTCTAACTTTTTCAACCAAAGATTATTTTTTAGTTTCTCAAGTTTTAATTCAGAATGGATATGGAGTTCTGCTTTATGATGCTTATGGAATGGGGCAAACATTATTAAACAACTCATTCCCAGAAAACCCAATCAAAGTTGATTCTCAGGTTAATGAACTTGATGAATTAATGGCAAAGATTGGTCTAATTGCTCCATATAATTTGGTGGGATTGTCATATGGTGGTGGAGTTCTAACAGCCTATGCAACAAAGTTTCCAACAAATGTAAAAACATTAATGTTGATGTCTCCTTACACAGAAGTAATCGAAGAAAGTAAGCAATTAATTTTAAAACAAATTGCTCAGTCGCGATTAATGTTTCCCTTGAATAAGGCGACAGATGAAGAGCTTGCAAATTACTTTATTCGTCAATTTGCTTACCAAACGTATCCAATTTTTGAACCATCAGTTTTAGAAAATCCATTTAAATTAGAAGGTGTCGTTAAGCTGGTTCAAGGAATTACACCATACCGTCCAATTGATGATGCAGTTAAATTACCTGCAGGAACTGTTCATATGATGATCGGATCTCAAGATGAATATGTTAAGAAGCCGGTCTATGATGGTTTTTGGAAGGTTGTCGCTCCAGCTGCAAAATGCAGTTATGTTTCTGTATTAGAAAGCAAACACAAGATTACTACTATTTATCCTTACTTTGCTGCGCGATGGATTAATTTTGTTATGCAATCTAAAGGTGCCGCATGTACTGGTTTAGAATACACAGCCGATCCGTTATTATTAGAAATGAATAGCAGCGCAGGTTCGTTTAATCTTCCGGACTTTAAATAATATAATTTAGCGAGAAATATTATGACATTCAAACCACATCAAGAAATTCGAAAAAACACTGCCCCATGTGATATTTTGTTTATTCATGGAAATTTAGCTTCGAAGCATTGGTGGTATCCCGTTTTAGAAATGGCTGAGCCTCGTTTCAAAAAAATGGGTTCGCAATCAGGATCAATGGTTGTTGCGGACATGCGTGGACATGGTCAAACTGAAAATCCAACGGGTAGTAAGTTAACCCTTGAAGACATTATTAATGATTTTATTTCTATTGCTGATGAAAATAAGTTGAAAAATGTTTTGTTAGTTGGGCATTCGGCAGGCGGTTTAGTCTCTGCTATATTACTGGCTCGTCGCCCAGATCTTTTTGTAGGAGCTTTGTTGATTGATCCTGTTGGACCATTGGGATTAAAAAATGTTCCAGCGGATATCGAAGATAAATACAAAATGATGTCGGAAAGTCGTGATGTTGCTTCATATGTTCTTGGATTAACAATTCACGGAAATGATCCAGAGAAAGAATTTTTTAAAACTACAATTATGAATGATGGAATGACTGCTTTAAATAATTTAGGTGTCACTTTAGTTAATGCTTTAACTAATATTGATTATTCAAACGAAATTTCTAAAGCTAAGCAGCCGGTTACTATTTTTCATGGAACGCATGATTGGGTTTTGGATCAAGCCAGTGCGACTGATCTTCAAAAGTTAATGGTAAATTCAACTTTTGTTATATTGCCAGATAACGGCCACTGTATGAATTATGAAAATCCAGAAAGACTGCTTGAAGAAATCTGTCTATTTATAAGCAAATAAGTTTTTGAACTTATTTGCTTAATATTGGGCCGATCGCGACGATAGTTTTTGAAATAAAAGGTCTTGTTTAATAAACATTACGCCCATTCCTAAGCCCTTACACCAAACGACTTCGCCATCTAGAATATGAGAACGGCCAAGCTGTTTTAAGTTAACTGTGATGCGCACAAGGTCGCCCTGACGTGGCATAAAGTTAGAACTTATAATTTCAAAGAATGCGCCCTTTTTAGAAAGGTTTCCCATCTTGCAATAAATTTTTCCGAAGCGCCCATAAATTTCTATTTGTGCAGGTTCTTTCGTTGGAAATCTTTTCGGAGGCATTGTGATATTGTTTGAGTTTGAAGATTGATCAATCATGTTGTACCCCATTCTACTATTTTAATCGGCTTGTACGAGAATGAAATTGAAATCTATCTTTTAAAAATTTCGTCAAAAAAATCGACACTTTTATAAACTTAGTCCGCGTAGGTTTTTATTTTTGACCAAATCTCGTAGCGTAGTCCACGATGGGCTTCGCTGAATTGGCTGAAGGCTAATCCAAACCCTGAGGGTAGTTGTAAGTCATAAAAAGTATCGCCTTCGTAGCTTCCTGGGATTCGAGTGATATAAAAATAATCGGTGTCTTTAAGGCTTTCTTTATAAATTTCGCCGCCGCCAACGATCATGACCTCTTCAGGCCAATTTCCCGATAAAGTTAATTTTTCGGCTAACTTATAGGCATCTGAAAGTGTTGTAACGTATTGAACAAATTCGTGATTTGAAACATGTGCCGTTCTTGAAATAACAATATGAAAACGCTTAGGAAGTGGTTTTCCTAAAGAGTCATAAGTTTTGCGTCCCATAATTAAAATTTTGCCAGTGGTTCTTTTTTTAAAATAAGTTAAGTCTTCTGGGAAGTGCCATAATAATTTATTATCTTTTCCAAGAGCTCCATTTTCACTAACAGCTAGGATCTGGGATAAAATCAAATCGCAACCTCTGCTTTGATGCCTGGGTGTGGATCATAACCTTCGATAGAAATGTCTTCGAATTTAAAATCAAAAATATTTTTTATTTCAGGATTTAATTTTAATGTCGGTAATTTCTTTATTTCGCGGGATAATAATAATTGAACTTGTTCAAGATGATTTGAATAAATATGAGCATCACCCAATGTATGAATAAATTCGCCGACTTCAAGATTGCAAACTTGTGCTACCATATGAGTTAGCAAAGCATAACTTGCGATATTGAAGGGAACTCCAAGAAAAATATCAGCACTTCGTTGGTAAAGTTGACATGATAATTTACCGGCAGCGACATAGAATTGAAAAAATGCATGACAAGGTGGTAAGGCCATTTTCGAAATCTCGCCAGGATTAAAAGCAATTACTAGCAAACGGCGTGAATCCGGATTTGTTTTAATTTGTTCTATCACATTAGTAATTTGATCTATAGTTGTTCCGTCCGCAGCTTCCCAAGAACGCCATTGCTTTCCATAGACAGGGCCAAGTTCGCCATTTTCATCTGCCCATTCATTCCAAATAGTAACATTATTATCTTGAAGATATTTGACGTTTGTTTCGCCTTTTAAAAACCATAATAATTCATGAAAAATAGAACGCGTGTGCAATTTTTTTGTAGTTAGTAATGGAAAGCCATCTTGCAAATTATAACGTGACTGGTAGCCAAATAAACTAATAGTACCCGTGCCTGTGCGGTCCGATTTAACATTTCCAGTATCTAAAACATGATGAAGTAAGTCGTGGAATTGTTTCATAAGGCCCCTTTAGTTCTTTGTAAGAATACTTTTTCTATTGTCCTAAATTGCAGAGATTTGTCGAGCTTCAATGCGAATCAAATAATAAAAAAGAGGAACTCATGCCTCTTTTTTAAACTGTTTGATGTAAATTAGATTGTGCTGTTGAAAAACAAATCAACGCTGATACCGAACCAATTAAAACAACCATCCCATGCGAAGTACTGTCCAGTAAGGAAGACCTGTTTTGCCAAATTTTTCAGACTGATCTTGAGCATCTTTTTTTGCATTTTTGTATTCTGTTGTACTTTCAACATCAGAATTTGAAATGGCACCGTTACTAATATTTGAAATAGTTGCATTGATATCTGCTGATGAACTTGATGGTGATAAATAACCAAGATCCATTCCAAAAGTTAATCCAAACGATGTTGTCCATAACCAACCAATATGGGGTAGTAGATAGTTAGCTGTTACCTTATCAATAAATGCAACATCTGCAGAACCCGAGATGGGTGTTGTAATAGAAATTGTTTTATTTGCGTCTAAAGTGACAGTATGTCGTCCATAGCCTAAACCTAAATAAAAAGACCCTGTGAATGGGTGTAATCGTATTACTGCTTCTTGATTTGAAAGTTGTATATTTGCGCCATTTGGCAAATCCGTAGTTTTGCCAACGCCAGTGATTTTATAGCCACCCGTATTCAGAGCTATCGAAAACCATTTAGACGAATGCCAATAGTCTAATCCATAATTTAAGATGTGAGGAATATTTAAATCAGCATGAAATCCAAAAAAATGGGGAGAAGTTGATTTATCAACTTTTAAAATATTATCTTTTGCTGATTCTTTTTTTTTCTTTATAACTTTTGAAATTTCTTCAGAGGGAGCTTCTTCGGCAGGTTCTGTCACCTCTGGAAGTGCTTCGATATCGGTAATATCTTTAGAAATACTTTTTTGTTTTGCAGGTAGTTTTTTAGATAGGTCTTGAACAGATTTTTGTTGTTGTGCGGATGGCTTTGCTACTAAGTCAGCTATTGGCGTTTCTTCAGAATCAAATTCTTGAGCAAAGCCAATAGTGCTTGCAAGCAGCATCGTGATAAATATTGATTTCATTATTTTGATCCTTATAAAGTTTAAGGCAATTACTGAAAATTTTGAACTTGTGCAATATAGGGTAAATTGCGGTAATAACCTTGGTAATCAAGGCCGTAACCAACAACAAATTCATTAGTGATTTTAAATCCCACATAGTCTAATTGGCATGGAACTTTTAAAGCTTCAGGTTTTTCTAATAATGCAACTGTCGTTAGTGAAGCTGGATTTCTTGATTCAATAGATTTTTTCAAATAGTTCATTGTTAGGCCTGTATCCACGATATCTTCAACTAAGATAACATGTTGGCCTTCTACTGCACTTGATAAATCTAAAGTAACTTTTACTTCTCCTGAAGATGAAGTCCCTCCATGATAGCTTGAAACGCCAAAAAATTCGCAAGTGATATCCATATCCAGATGTCTAATTAAATCAGAGTAAAACATAAAAGAACCTTTTAAAACACACACCGCTGTTACTTTTTTGCCTTTAAATTTACCCGTTAATAACGCGCCAATTTCGGCTACTTTCTTTTGAAGAGTTTCTTCTGAAATATAAGTTGATAGTTTTAGACTTTTTGGGTTCATGCTGTGACTCCTTAGCAGATCTTATTCAAACCTTTTTATTGGTTCCCGTAAAGCCCTAACAAAAATTGCTGAGCTTCGTCTGGAACTAAGCCAAGTTTGAGCTCGACCTTTGATTAGCAGTCTATTTAAGTGCAGGTTCTAAGATAATTATAAATTTACTTTTTTGCGATATAAAATTAGGCGACTTGAATATTTGAAATGGCGGCATTGTTAGGGTTTGATTCTCGCCAACAAAACTTTGTCGAGTTATGGCATCAGTCATAAAAAAAGCAGACCCTTTGGGTAGGTCAAACTCAGCAGGGAATGTTTCACGATTTTGTCGACTTAGTTTCGACACAGATATCGTTCCATGAACAGAATTTCCATCGATGGATTTTATTTCATAAGTAACGGATAGGCCAATCATTTGCGATCTATCTTCGCTCATGCCCCCAGTTAAGTAAGTTTCAGGAAGTCCAACCGACAATTTTTTTTCAGAAGTGCTTAAGGTTTGTAAATACTTATCATGATATTTACTGAAGTCTGACACTATGCCGGCTGAGTAATCTTGTAGGTTCTGAAACAATCCTGCATTTGAACTTTCCGTAATCCAACGTTGAAGTATTTCAGTGCTAACTTCTGCATATGTTAATTTAAACAATACAGTGTTGGAGTCTTGAGTTGGTTCTAAATTTTTAGCAGCCGCGGCGTTGGCAACAGTAGTTGGTGATGGTGGATTGTTTGCTTTTTGTAGGCTAGACGGTGCCGGCTGAGTTGCAATAAGTGATTCATCTGCGTTTGTGGCTATTGAAATTTCTTTATTAGTTAAGCCTGGCAAATTTTCGTTTGTTGCGATGGATTTTTCCGACGTATCTAGGCGGGCTGGAATTGCTTTTGCATTTTTTGAAATTACTGAGCGATCTGTTTTCTGCCCAAAGTTAGATTTTGGGTTACCTTGCATAAGGTAAGACCCTGCAACAACAGCGACAACAAGCAGAAGTATAACCTGTAAAGCTACATTTGAAATTAATTTGGAAATAAATGATTTTTGTATTGGCTGAAACGAATGCATATTAACGCCACATTGTGCGCAGTATTGATCTTCTGGTTGTGCAAAGCCGCAGCGCGGACATTTTATCATCATTTTTATATAATTCCTTTTCATACAGTATGCGATTCTGTCTTGACGCACAAATTTTCGAAATTTAAGATATGACTAAGGTCTAGTATAAACTGAAAAAAAATGTAATGGAGACTGTTTGAGCCAAGTTCACATACCTGTTTTATTGAATGAAGTGATTGAATCGTACGCTTCTTTAAAAGAAAAAAATGATTTGGTTTATTTTGATGGAACTTTTGGACGAGGCGGGCATTTTAATGCCATTCAAAAAAACTATTCGATTCAAAAAGCATTTATTGCTGATCAAGATTTAGAAGCTATCAGTTCCGCCAAATTAAATTGGAATGAATTAATTGAACAAAATAAATTAGAAATTTTCCACATGAATTTTTTAGATTTTGCTCGGCAGAATACAAAAAAATTAGATATGATTTTATTAGATTTGGGAGTTAGTTCTCCGCAACTTGATCAGGCTCATCGGGGTTTTAGTTTTAATAAAGATGGTCCACTTGATATGCGAATGAATCAAACGTGCTCGAAATCTGCGGCGGATTTAATTAACGAACTTGATCACGATGAATTAATGCATATTTTTAAATATTACGGAGAAGTTCCAAATCCTTTTCATGTTGTTAAAGCAATTATTCAAGATCGTGTAACTAGGCCATACACAACAACTTTACAATTATCTGGATTAATTGAACGTGTCGATGGTTGGCAAAAAAAAGGCTTTAATCCAGCTACGCAATACTTCATGGCCCTACGTCTTGCGGTCAATCAAGAATTAGAAGTATTAGAAGAAGCTATACCGCTATTAATGCAGCAACTGCAAGACGGAGGTCTGTTTTCAATAATTACTTTTCATTCGTTAGAAGATCGCATCGTAAAAAATCTTTTTAAAGAAAACGAAATTGGGTTTTTAAAAAATAAAAAAGTAATTGTTCCTACGGAAGAAGAATGTAGAATAAATGTAAGATCACGTAGCGCAAAACTTCGGATTTTTCAAAAAGGCAAAATGCCTGAAAAACCTGATAAATTTGCAGCAAGACGCGCGTTGCGGGAAACCTCAAGCTAAGGATTAGCTTGATAAACAATTGTTACAGAGGTCAGGATGAGCTCCAGCGATATTAGACAATTAAAACCATTTTTAAGTTTATTATTTATAATCTCAACATTACTTGGTCTTGTGTTTATTAAAATGGATGAGCGGCGACTTTCTTATGTTGTATTAAAATCTACTCGTGATTTTAAAAAAATTAATGAAACAGCCAGACAAAAAGAAATTGCATTAGCGAAACTTTTGCGACCTCAGCTTGTTGAAACAGTAGCAATGCAAAGATTAACAATGCGAAAAATTAAACCCGCGCAAATTATTAACTTATCATCAGCAAACTTAACGATTAAAGCATTGGCTCAAAATAAAACAGCAAATGAGTCTCAGGTGTATCCTTGAAGTCAAAAATAATAACATTATTCGCTTTTGTTTGTTTCTTATGGATTATGCTTCTAGGGCGTGCGGCATATTTACAATTTTTGCCACAAGATAAGTTAAGTGCCTTGCAAGCTAAGCAATTTCAGACAGTTGTTACCATGCCTTCACGACGTGGTGCTATTGTGGATATCAATAGTAAAGAGCTAGCAATGACTTCACCGGCTTATTCGCTTTACGCAGATCCTAAAATTATTGAAAATAAAAAAGCTGCAGCGAAAAAAATATCAAAGATTTTAAACGAATCTTATAATTCTGTGTATGCAAAGATAAAAAATGATGGCAAGCGGTTTATGTGGATAGATCGACTTATTTCGGCTTCTCAGGCGGAAGAGATTCGGAATTTGCAACTTCGCGGAATTGGACTGGTTGAAGAGTGGAAGCGTGTTTATCCAAACGATCATCTTTTATCTTCTACATTAGGGTTTGTGGGAAAAGAAGGTCAGGCTCTTGAGGGTTTAGAACTTCGTTACGATTCCATATTAAAAGGTGAAAAGAAAAAAGTAACTTTGCGCCGTGATGCTAGGGGCCGCCCATTAGTTCAAGATGGATTGTTATTTACCGAAACGCCCCAAGGAAAAGAAATTAAATTAACGATCGATTCCGATTTGCAGTATTTTGTGGAAACTGAATTAGCAGAGGCTATGAAAAAATTTGATGCTGATGGAGCCTGGGCGGTAGTGCTTGATGCTAAAACATCTGCAATCAGGTCGGTTGCAAGTTTGCCTCACTACAATCCGAACTCACCATCAGCCGCAACATCTTTTGTTCGACGCAATCGAGCAGTAACAGATACATTTGAGCCTGGTAGTACCATGAAAACTTTTGTTATTGCGAATGCGTTAGAACAAAAAATAGTCCAACCAAACACAAAAATTTTCTGCGAAAATGGAAATTTTAAAATTGGAAAAAAAGTTATTCATGAGGCCGAGCTAACTCATGCTCAAGGAACAATTTCTGTAACCGAGATTTTGGCCTATTCGTCAAATATTGGAACATCGAAAATTGCATTAATGATGGGAGACCAAAAACTTAAAGATGGTTTAAGTGCATTTGGCTTTGGTGAACGCAGTGGCGTTGATCTTCCAGGCGAAGCCAAGGGAATTCAAATACCATTACCATGGCGTGATCACTTAATTGCGAATGTGTCTTTTGGTCAGGGCATTACTGCAACTCCATTACAAATGGCAAATGCGTATGCAGCCATTGCGAATGGCGGAACTTTAAATCAACCCTACATTGTGGATAGTATTTCGGATTTAGAAACGAACGAAACAGAATTGCAAAACCCAAAATTTATTCGCAGAGTTGTTTCTGAAGAAACAGCAGCTAAAATGCGAACCATGTTAACTGAAGTGACTATTGGAAAAGGCACGGGCGGATTGGCTCGGGTACCAGGATATTATGTTGGTGGAAAAACAGGAACTGCGCAAAAAATTAAAACTATTGGGACTGGTTATATGTCGGGTGGTTATATTGCTAGTTTTGCGGGTTTTATTCCAGCAAGTGCTCCAAAGTTTGTTATATTTGTTGGGCTAGATCACCCTCGAAATGGTTATTATGGTTCCCAAGTGGCGGCTCCAGTATTTTCAAAAATTGCATCGTATGCAGTTCGTAAAAATGGTGTGGCTCCGGAAATTTTAACTGAAAAAACATTAGCTCATAACCCGGAACAAAAAAATAGTACTGAAGTAATCGCAGCGGATAAGTTAATATCCGTAGATCAGAATGGATTAAAAGCAGTAAATATACTTGCTAATGAGGCTCCTCAATTTAAATCACTAACAGTGCGTGAGGTCTTGCAAAGGGCCGCAGAGCAACAGATCCAAGTTAAATTTATTGGCTCAGGACGAGTCGAAAACACTTGGCCAGCAGAGGGTGGCGCTCTTGGTGCAGATCGTAGCATGAGTGTTTTTCTAAAAGAATAGTTTTAATCGATTTCAGATCAAAAGCAGGCTAAAGCAATTCGATTTATCTGCCGATAAGTTACCTAAGGCAGGAGATTAGTATGTTTTTAGTATCATGTATTATTCCGATGTTTATTTGCATAATCATAGGTGGTTATTTTGTGTATAAAACAGATCCTTCAAGTTCTGTTTTATTATTAGAATATACTGATTTATTCATGCCAATTGTAATTTGGAATTTTTTAATTTTGAATTCGGTGATTCTAAATAGTTCATGCCTGACGGAAGTTTATATTCTTTCGCTATTAATTCTGGGCTATGTTTATTTAAAATTTAAGTTTCCAACCCATAACATTGGTTATAGTTTAGTTGGTTCAATCCTATTAAATTATCTACCTTTTGCTTTACGAAATTAACTACTGGCGCTGGAATAGTATCGTAAGCAGTAGTTCCAATATTTTCTTAAAAGATACATTAATATAATTGGCAGCATAATTGCCCAGGCAATATATCCAATGTGAAATGGCTCTAGTAAAATCCGTGCTGGAATAGAGGCGATCATTGCAAATGGAATAAAAAAGATTAATACATATCTTAAAAATCCAGAATAAATTGCATCAGGTCTTAAACCTAAACGAAACATTGAATACCAAAGGTATTGCAAAAAATCAGCACGAGTAAATAAAATCGCAGAACAATTCAAAGAAAAACGACCTGCAAATATTACCGAAAGTCCTGCTGGAATTAATACAATTAGCCAAAATAATTTTAGAAAATTAAAGTCTGGAATTTGATTAATGGCCCAAATGAATCCTGCACCAGTAATAAATAAACAAGGTATATGTGATATTGAAATTTTTTGAGAACTTAGCATAAACATAGAATTTACTGGTTTGACTAATAATAGATCCAGTGTGCCTTTGCGGACATTCTCTGTGAAAGAACTAAAATTTGAATCCCATAAAATCATATAAATAGAATCAACAAACAAGACCAAAAAAATAAATACACGCATTTGATCAATATTCCATTCGCCAATTATTTTGGTATGACGGTACAGAACTTCAAACAAAATTAATTGAGTCGAATACCAAATAAATTCAGAACAAACTAATAATACAAAATTTAAGCGAAACTCTAAATCAGCGACAATGCTGACTTTGAAGAAGGCTTGATAAAGACCCAAATACTTTTTTATTTTGGTTAATAAAATTGAAAACATACTAGGCTCCGGTTCCAGTGTATTCGCGCAAACCGCGTTTCCAGAAAAAATAAGCAACGGTGCCGCAAACGACTAAGCCAATGGCTGTGTTTTTAAATCCTAACATAACCGTATCAAATTCAACGCGACCTGTGATGTAGGCTAATGGGATATAAACGCCGGAAGAAAATGGAAGCAATAAAAATAATTTTTTTAAAGCGTCAGGCATTAAATCGATAGGTACTAGTTCGCCAGATAAAAGCCATAGAATTAAATTCTTAACCAAGGTAAATGAGCGAATGCGTGTTAAGAAAAATCCAAGTGTAGATACAATAAAACTCATGGTGTGTACTAAGAATAAGTAAAAAATTACTAAACATAATGCCAGCGGAATTTTTAAATATTGAACAGGAAGATTAAAATAATAACTGGCAAAAATTGGAATTGCTAATGAGAATAGGGTAGTAATTAGTTTATAGCCCATCATTTGACTTAAATAATATTCAAAGAAACTTAAAGGTCTTGTTAAAATCGTATTAATGCTTCCAGAGCCAACCTCTTCAACCATCATCGACTCATACATCCAACTGATTGCTATGCGGCCTAAAAATGGTGCCCATACTGCATAAGCTAAGTAAGCTTCGCGGTTAAAACCACCTATTTGGGTAGATTCTGCTGTTTTAAAAATAGCTAACCAAAGCAATACTTCGATACCCACTGTTAAAATGGGTTGTACGAAAGCATCTACTATGAAATTAAATCTGTATTCTAGGTTGGAAACGATACCAAGTTTACAGAGTGCTAAGTTCCTTCGCCAAAAAGCGATGAATGACTTCTTCAAAATTAACCTCTTCAACTTTTATATCTACAATATCGCCTTCGGCAACGATCTCAGCCATAACTTTTGACAGTTCGTCTGAATTAAATATTTTTTCTTTTTCAACAAGCGAATTTTTAAAACGGTAAATCAATTTCTTTTTTAAATCAGAGGCCTGCATGAATTCATCAACAGTTCCATTATAAACAATTTCGCCTTGTGACATCAGTAAAAGCTGATCGGCCAATTGCGCAATATCGTCCATGTAGTGTGAAGTTAAAATAATTGCAGGATTAAATTCTTTGACATAAGTTTCTAAAAAATCACGAATAGTTTTTTGCGCAACAATATCTAAACCGATAGTTGGCTCATCTAAAAATAAAACTTTTGGAGAATGCAATAATGAGCCAATAATTTCCATTTTCATGCGTTCGCCAAGACTAAGGCGTCGCAATTGTGTGTCTAAAACATGGCTGCAATTTAGTAGGTGGGCTAAATCTGTGACGCGTTTTCTAGATTGATTGGGATCCAGGTCATAAATTTTTGCTAGTAAAGAATAACTATCGCGCGGAGTAATATCCCACCACAGCTGATTTTTTTGTCCAAGCAAGATGCTAATTTGTTTTAAAAAATCGTTATTTCGTTCCCAAGGCTTGTAACCTAGGACTGTTGCAGTTCCAGAAGTGGGATGGATAAGTCCAGATAAAATTTTAAGTAAAGTTGTTTTGCCAGCGCCGTTGGCGCCAACAAGGCCAATTATTTTTCCAGCCTCAATTTTTAAAGTTGCTGAATGCAGGGCCACTTTTTCAGTGTATTCGCGACTGTAAAAACCTTTTAGTGAATTAAGAATTCCTTCTTTTTTTGTATATGTCTTATACGTACGGCCTAAATTATTAGTTTCAATAGCATAAGTCATTTATAGGCGATCCTTAATATAAGAATCCATTTTATTAAGAACTGAAACTGGAATTTCATGAGCGCCACGGAATGAAGCGAATTGAGTTTTAATTTCATTCTTTTCGAAAAATTTCTGCAAAGCAATAGACCCTTTATGCGGCAATACTTGATCCATCTCACCATGCGACATGAAGACCGTCGAGCCTTTTCTATTTGGAGCCAATTCGGACCAAGTTGTCTCACTTAGAAGTGTTCCAGACATACAAATTAATCCAGCTGGTGTTTCAGGAGCTTTTAGAAAAACTTCAGTAGCGATCATGGCACCTTGCGAGAAACCGCCCAATATTAAATCTTTCCATTGAAATTTCATTGAAGAAATCATTTTGAAGATTGTATTTACGGCTTGCTCCATCCCATCGGGACGAGAATTTGTCCAATCGTTGGTTAAATCAGAAAGGCGAATAGACCACCAGGCTCGTCCAGTAAATCCTGGGCCAATCGGTACGCTAAGCGGGCCATTAGGAAATAACCAATTACAGGGTTTTTGAAAATGAAAATGATCTTTTAGGCTGGCTAAATCGGTTGCATCAGCACCAAAACCATGAAAAAGAACAACCCATTTGCCGTCAGGATTTTCGCAGAATTCAACAGCGTTTAAAGGACCACAAGAGCGTAATTGTTTAGACATTCGTTTAATTTAATCTTGTTAGTTTTAAAATCAACAATTAGTCTTAGTTTCAATGAAACTGCAGCAGTTATTTACACTATTTAATTTAAATGCGAACGAATTGAACCCCGTTTTGGATCATCAGGTTCAAGGGTTGTTTTTTGATGCTAGGCAGGTGACTCCAAATAGTGTGTTTGTTGCCATAAAAGGTAGTCAAGATGATGGTCATAAGTTTATTGAACAGGCTATTTTAGCTGGTGCTATTGCACTAGTTGTAGAAAACAAAAGCAAAGTGCCAGATTATTTTAAGGGCTTAGTAGTTGTTGTTCCAAATTCGCGACTTGCTTTAGACCAATTGGCTGCAAATTTCTATAATTACCCTTCAAATGAATTATTTTGTTTTGGAATTACAGGAACCAATGGAAAGACTTCGATTACTTACATTTTAGAGCATATTTTAAATACTTATCACAAAGCAATGGCTGTGATGGGAACAGTAAATCATCGTATTCAAGATCATCTTTGGGCATCGCAGATGACGACACCTGATCCGGTAACATTGCAAAAAAGATTACGCGATTTTCGTGACCATCAAGCCTTGGCTGTTGCTATCGAAATTACTTCTCATGCTTTGGATCAAAAGCGCGCCGATAGTGTTAATTTTAATACAGCCATTTTTACAAATTTAACGTTAGATCATTTAGATTATCATCAAACGATGCAACATTATTTTCATGCTAAGCAACGCCTTTTTACAGATTTAATGTGGGCTTCTAATAAAAAACCATTATTTGCTATAGTAAATATTGATGATTCTTACGGTCGAAAACTGCAAGTGGCAGAGCCTGTGATAGTTTGGACTTATGGGCAAAAAGAATCTGATTTTCAGTTTAAGATTTTAGAGATGACTTATAGTGAAACAAAATTTGAATTAAAAACGACATCAGATACGATTCAAGTTGTGATTCCAATTTCAGGATTGCATATGATTTACAATTGCGTAGCTAGTATTGCCGCGGCACTATCATTTGGAATATCCGTAGAACAGTCAATAGCAGCTTTAAAAACATTTGCAGGTGTTCCGGGGCGTTTACAAAAAGTTATTTCTGATTCTGAAAAAACTGTTTTTGTTGATTATGCGCATACTCCAGATGCCTTACAAAACGTATTAAATGCTTTAAATGAGATCAGATCCCAAGCAAAAAATAAAAATAAAATTATTACTGTTTTTGGATGTGGTGGTGATCGGGATAAATCGAAACGCCCCTTAATGGCAGAGATTGCTGCGAAAAATAGTGATTATATATTTATTACTTCAGATAATCCTAGAACAGAAAATCCAGAAGTTATTGCAGCTGAAATCAAATCGGGTGTTCCAGCTAGTTACACCCATTTTGAAGTTGAGGTTGATCGTGAAAAAGCAATCGCGGCAGCTATTCATAGAGCTGACGCGGGTGATGTGATATTAATTGCAGGTAAGGGGCACGAAGACTACCAAATAGTTGGAACACAGAAAATTCATTTTAGTGATTTTGAAGTCGCTAGAAAGTATTTGTAATAGCAATGAAATGGCTATTAATTGCATTTATTTGCACGCTTACAATGTCTTGTTCATCAAGTGATGTAAAATCTAAAGCGACTGCCGAGAAAAAAACTGAAATTGCAAATTCAGAAAAAATTCAATTTTTAGAAATAGAAAAATTAATTATAACTCCTAATGCAGATGGGCATCGTGATTTTATAAATGCTATATTAGAAGCTAAAGAAATTATTCAATTAAAAGTTTTCCATTTAACAGATAATGAAGTTATTGAAGCATTAATTAAAGCTAAAGGAAATGGTGTGCTCGTTCAGGTAATTCTGGACCGAAAAAGCATGATTCTTGGGAAATTCAAGAAAGCTTACAAAAAGTTATTAGAAAATAAAATTGAAGTTTATAAAAGCACTAAAAAATTTAGTATTACACATGAAAAATCAATGCTGGTTGATCACAAGATGGCATTTGTTACAGCCATAAACTTAACAAAAAATGCTCATCAAACGCGTGATTTTGGTATTATGACTTCAAATAAAGATATAATTTCTGAAATGGAACTGGTTTTTAAAACTGATGTTAGTAATTCCATAAACAACCAAGGATTAACGCCAGAGTTGGTGAGCCCTTTTCTAATATGGAGCCCCGTAAATTCTAGAGATAAAATTATTCATTTGATTGAAGCAGCAACTAAAACTATTGACCTTGAGGTTGAAAATTTAGGAGATCTTGAAATTCAAAAAGCGCTAATAGAAGCGGCCGAAAAAAATGTGGAAGTGCGATTGCTAGTTCCATTGTGCGATAAAAATTTTAATCCTTTTCATAATATAAGTTATATAAAAAAAATGACTGCAGAGAAAATATTAGCGCGGGTGATGTCGTCTCCTTCAACCATTGAAAACCCATATATGCATTCAAAAATGATAGTTGTGGACGGTCGATATATTTATATTGGTTCCATTAATTTTTCAAATAATTCAACGCAAAAGGCTCGTGAATTAGGAATTATTTTTTCAAATGATAAAGTTGCACATCAAATTTTAGAAGAGTTTCGGAAAGATTGGGATATATCGGTGTTGCTGCCCAAAGACAGAAGTCGAATAAAATGTTTTAAAGACATGAAAGGTTCATTATGAAATGGTCATTGGAACAAATTGCCACATGGACGCAAGGTAACTGCATTTCGAATTTTGAAGAAAAGTTTTCCAGCTTAGGTACAGATACACGTATTGATTTAACTGGAAAAATTTTTATAGCCTTAAAAGGCGATAGTTATGATGCCCATGATTATTTAGATCAAGCTGTGCAAAAAGGAGCGTCAGCATTAATCGTACATCGCCTGGATCCAAAATTTGAAGACTTGAAAAATAAAGTTTCAATAATTATGGTAAATGACACTTTGATTGCATTGCAAGAGTTCGCAAAAGGCTACCGAAAAACTTTAAGCACTAAAATTATTGCTATTACCGGATCAAACGGAAAAACCACTACAAAAGAGTTTACGGCTCAGATTTTAAATACTTATAAGAAAACACATTATAGCAAAGGCAGTTTTAATAATCATTGGGGAGTCCCAATGACCTTGCTAGAAATTCAACCCGACACAGCTTTTGCCGTCGTTGAAATGGGAATGAATCATAAGGGTGAAATCACAAAATTAGTTGAAATTGCTGATCCTGATTTTGCTGTATGTACGATGGTTGGAACCGCTCATGTTGAATTTTTCGGATCGCAAAAGAATATTGCTTTAGCTAAAAGTGAAATTTATTTAGATTCAAGACCTGATACCGTTCGCATTTTTAATCAAGATCAAGATTTAACTTTTGATATGATGTATCCAATTGCAAAAAAATATCCCGAATCTAGAATGTTATCTTTTTCGGGTCGTAATAACGAAGCCGATATTTATTTACAAATCGATGAACTATCAATGCATGGCATGAAGGTGAGTGGATTAATTGCAACTGTTGCGGGCTCTGCAGAATTAACTGTTTTTGGAAAGCAGAACCTAGTTAACTTAATGGCAGCGTGTACGTTGGCTTATGCTGTTGGAATGCCTCCACATCTAATTTGGCAGTCAATGTCCGAATGCAAAACAGCTTGGGGACGTAACCAATTTATTCAAACAAAAGTTGGCGCAGAAATTTTATTTGATGGTTACAATGCGAATGTCGATAGCATGACGGCATTAATAGAAAATATTCCGTTACTAAAAATTGCTGGAAATAAGATTGGTGTATTTGGGCAAATGAAAGAATTAGGTGCAGAGGCCCCCGCGGCTCATCGCGAAATCGGTGAAAAGGCAGGGCGTGCAGGATTTAAACAGATTTATTTTATAGGTGAAGATGCTCAGTATTTTTCTGAAGGTTTAAAAGCCGCGAATTACATTGAAGAAGTCTTTATAAAAACAACGTTTGAAACTTCGCTAGGCGAGAAGTTAAAGCAATCATTACGTTCAGGTGACATTGTTGTGATAAAAGGTTCGCGTGGTGCTGGTACTGAACGATTTATTGATTTCTGCGACCCTTTAAACTGGGCCGCTAAAGGTTAATTTTCTTAGATTCACATCACCATGAACGGATATTCACATGATACAAAATGATCAAAGTGATCAAAGTGAAATTGAAAGACTCGAACAGATATTTAACAAACAGAAGTTAGCATTTTCTAAAAATCCATACCCTGATTGTAAGCAAAGAATTGAGTTGATGCGAAAAATTCCAGATATGCTGATGAAGAATCGAAATAAAATCATCGAATGCTTGCACTTAGATTATGGTTATCATTCGCCGCAAACCGCTGAAATCCACGAAATTTTAAGTTCAATTAATCGTTTCAGGTATAACAGTAGCCAACTTAAAAAATGGATGCAGCCAATGCAGCGTCAAGGTAATCCAATTATGATGGGTTCATCAAAAGCGTATGTTAAGTATCAGCCAAAAGGTGTTATCGGAAACATAGTCTCTTGGAATTTCCCATTTGATGTGTCCATGGGGCCAACACTTGATGCGTTAGCCGCTGGTAATCGAGTTATTATTAAACCATCTGATTTGACTCCTGCTTGTGGCGAACTACTACATGAAATGATTAGTCAGACATTTGATCAAGATCAGGTAGCTGTTGTAAATGGAGGTTTGCAACTGGCTCAACATTTTTCAACTTTAAAGTGGGATCATCTTCTGTACACGGGCAGTACTGAAATTGGAAAACAGATCATGAAGAATGCCGCAGTAAATTTAGTTCCTGTTACTTTAGAGCTTGGTGGGAAATGCCCAGTTATTGTGTCTGATGATCAAGTTAATCAACAGACTGCTAAAGTTATTGTTGGTGTAAAGATGATAAAGCGCGGACAGTTGTGTGTTACAGCTGATTACTGTTTGGTATCAGAGTCAAAACTAAATGAATTTGTTAATTTATTAAAGACAGAACTTGAAAAAATATTTAGTAATGAAAATGGAAAACGTGATGGATGTTCAATTATAAACACTAAAAATGTTCAACGTATTTATGCCATGGTGAACGAGGCAAGGTTGGAAAATGCACAAATTATTCAAATTGGTGCTGACGTTCCGAATGAAAACCGAAATTTGCCATTTTACATCATTATAAATCCAGCACGACATCTACAAGTTGCAAAGCAAGAGGCATTTGGTCCGGTATTAGCTGTGTATACATATAAACAAATCGATGATGCGATAGCTTTTGTTAACGAAGGCGAGAAGCCATTAGGGATTTATATATTTTCGAAAGATAAAGAAATGATTGATTCTATTTGTACATACACAACTTCTGGTGGAGTTGCCATAAATACTGTCGGAATGCAGGCAAGTTTACCGTCACTAACTTTTGGCGGAGCTGGTTCAAGCGGCATGGGACGCCATCATGGCGAAGAGGGTTTTCGAGAGTTTTCAATTCCAAGAGGCTATTTTGAATTAGGTAAAGGTGGCAATTTTAGCGAAATGATGCCGCCGTATTCGGATGGAACTAATAAAATAATAAATATTGCTTATGCTGATGTTGGTACGCAAGTGAAGTTTGCTTTAAAGGCAATTGTTCAAAATCTAAAGGCTTACTTAAGTTAATAATTTACGTACTAAATTAATAAAGCCGATCCAACTTTACCGAATATTTTCCAGGAGCATAGTTCATTAAGCGTTGCTCCTTTAAATTCTGAAACTGCTTTGATGAATTGCAAGCAGAAGCAAAAGGGTAGATGGCAATGCCACCGCGTGGAGTAAATTCGCCAATCACTTCAATGTATTTAGGCTTCATGAGTTGAACCAGATCATTACAAATTTTCTGGATGCAATCTTCATGAAAATCACCATGATTACGAAAACTGAATAAGTACATTTTTAAAGATTTACTTTCGACCATTTTCTTATCAGCAATATAATTAACATATACTTTTGCAAAATCTGGCTGAGATGTTTTTGGGCATAGCGAAGTGAACTCGGTGCAAATAAAAGTAGTCCAGGCAATATGCTGCGGATTTTTGTTATCAAAAGCTTCCAAAACTTCTGGAGCATAAGTGGTTGGATATATGGTAGTGGCTTGTCCAAGCGAGAAGTTTTTGAGCTCTTTTTTTGTGCGATTTTTAGTTTTTTTCATGAGTTGAATATATATCTGATTTTTCTTTAAAATCAATAATAATTTCAATGACTTAGAAAATTTTACTTGTATCTTGTTAAGATTTTGTGCTAGAACTATTAAAATGATTTATCAATGGCTTTATTCGTTAGCTGACCATGTTTCAGCACTTAATGTTTTTCGTTATATTACTGTTCGTACTTTTATCTCTTTTTTTACAGGATTTTTTCTTTGTTTAATTTGGGGTCCATTTTTCATTGAAAAATTAAAGAAAAACCATTTTGGTCAAGCGATTCGAAATGATGGGCCACAAACGCATTTAAAAAAAGCGGGTACGCCAACAATGGGTGGCTGGCTTATTTTATTAAGTACGCTGGTTCCATTAATTATGTGGATTGATATTACAAATCATTTAGTAATTGGTTCTGTGCTAATTACCTGGGGTTTTGGACTTGTTGGTTATGTTGATGATTACTTAAAAGTATCGAAAAAAAATACCAAAGGTTTGTCAGGGAAAGTTCGCTTACTAGCTGAATTTTTTATTTCGATTGTTACATTATTTATTTTAATTAAATTTTATAATTTAAATACCTTGGTCACTATTCCATTCGTTAAATCGGTAGCCTACGATTTAGGGTTAAGCTATTGCCTATTCGGTGGTCTGGTTATTGTTGGAACGGCAAATGCAGTTAATTTAACAGATGGCTTAGACGGCTTAGCCATTGTGCCAATCGTTGTAGCGGCTACTACATTAGGATTATTTTCTTATATTGTTGGTCATGCTTCGATAGCAAATTATTTACAAATTCAGCACATTTCTGGCGCAGGGGAATTAGCTCCATTAGCTGCGGCAATGGTTGCCGGTGGTTTAGGATTTTTATGGTTTAATACCTACCCAGCTCAAGTTTTTATGGGCGATGTGGGCAGTTTAAGTTTAGGTGGTTTTTTAGGAGCAATGGCTGTTTTTACAAAAAATGAAGTGCTGATGGTTTTTTTAGGCGGTATTTTTGTGGTCGAAGCACTTTCAGTAATTGCTCAGGTTATATCTTTTAAACTGACTGGAAAAAGAGTTTTTAAAATGGCGCCAATTCATCATCATTTTGAATTAGGTGGAATGACTGAAACCAAAATTATTGTTCGGTTTTGGATTATTTCAATCTTGCTGGCTGTTCTAAGTCTAGCAACATTAAAGTTAAGATAGTTAATTTATTCAGCATCGTGGTTAAGCGATACTGAAAATGTTCTTAAGGGAAAGGTCGTATGTATGTGGAAAGATGTCGCGGATTTAAAAGATAAAAAAATTCTTATTGTAGGTCTTGGTAAGACAGGTGTTGCTTTAGCAAAATTTTTAACAAAGCATGAGGCGCAAGTAACTGTAACTGACCATAAATCTAAACCGGAATTATCGAACACCTTAGATCAGTTGGATGGTTATACAAATATTAAATTTGAATTGGGTTCACACTCTCCTAAAACATTTTTATCACAAGATTTAGTTGTTTTGTCTCCGGGTGTAGCTCCGCATTTAAAAATATTCGAATATGCCAGACAGCAAGGTGTGAAAATCACGGGAGAGTTTGAATTCTCATCGGGATTTATTAAAGAGCCTGTTGTTGGAATTACCGGTACTAACGGAAAAACCATTGTTGCACGATTAGCATCTGCAATGCTTAAGGAAAGTGGCATTGATGTTTGGGTTGGTGGTGCGAATGAAAGCCCAATTACCAATTACTTATTAGAAGATAAAAAAGCAAAAGTTGTTCTAGCAGAAATGTCTAGCTTCATGCTTGAGCACTGTAATGAATTTAGCCCAGCGAATATTATTTTTACAAATTTGGCTGAAAATCATTTAGATCGTTATCGCACAATGGAAGAATATGTAAATGCGAAACGTCGTATTTTTAAAAATACAAATCAAGCATCAACTTCGATTTTAAATGCCGATGATAATGCGGTTGTTGAATTAGCACGTGATCCAGCGGTTCAGCGCGGAAGAATATTTTACTTTTCAAGAAAGCCTGCTTTAGAACCACAAATTATGAACATTGGTGGAGCTGTGAATGTAGGCGATGAATTACGTATTCGCACAGGCCCTGAAATAGAAACTTTTTCTATTAAAAATATTAAAATGAAGGGTAAACATTCTATCGAAAATGTTATGGCCGCGTTATTGTTGGCTCGTGAATATGGGGCAACACATGAAGCTGTTCAAAAGACGATTGATACATTTTTAGGTGTAAGACACCGTCTTGAATATGTTCGTAAAGTGGGTGGCGTTTTGTTTTATAATGATTCTAAAGCGACTAATGTACATTCTGTTTTGCGCGCATTAGATTGTTTTGATGAAAACGTAATTTTGATTGCTGGTGGTAAAGACACAAATTTAAATTACGAACCTCTTCGCAACATAGTTAAGCGAAAAGTTAAAACATTGATTTTAGTGGGTGAAGCTAAAGAGCGAATCAATCGCGATTTAGGGGATTACTCTGAAACGTACCTAATCGGAACTTTTGAAGAGGCGGTTTTAATTGCTTACCAAAAGTCTAGGATTGGTGACATCGTTTTAATGTCTCCAGGATGTTCTAGCTTCGATATGTTTGACAGCTACGAAGAGAGAGGCGATTATTTTAAAGAGATCGTAAAGAAATTTAAGTAGATTTCTTTAATAACACCCTTCTAACGCAATCGACATAGAGGTCAATGAAGACCAAATTCTTATCTTCTAGTTTATTTTTAGCAATTATAGCCCTATATGGAATAGGGCTAGTTCAAGTGTATAGTTCGAGTTATATATTTGCGACCGAATCCTATGGCGATGGACTTTACTTCTTTAAGCGCCAATTCATTTTTACTTTATTAGCGCTAGTTACTTTAGCAGCAGTTATACAAATTCCTCCGGCATTTTTTAAAAAATACAGCTGGGCTGTTTGGCCGGCCTCGTTTGTTTTATTGTGTGCAACATTTATTCCGCATATTGGTGTGCGTGTGGGTGGAGCTTTGCGATGGATTCAATTGCCGTTTGGAATTCGCTTTGAACCCGCCGAACTATTAAAAATTTCATTTAGTTTTATGTTCGCAAGTCTTGTGTGCCGTCATCAGAATCAACTTGTCAAATTTAAATGGGGTTGGATATTTTTGATGTTGGTTATTCCAATGGTGGTTTTATTAAGGCAGCCTGATTTTGGTAGCTTCATGATTATTCTATTGGTTGGTGTCGCTTTGTTATTTACCTTGGGATTTAATTTAAAATGGATATTCGCTGCCGGTGTTGCGGCTATTCCAGCATTGTATTTTATTGTTTGGAATGTGGCGTATCGTAGGGCTCGTGTGCAAGCATTTTTAGATCCCTGGTCAGACCCTGCTCAAAAAGGTTTTCAGGTTATTCAAAGTATGTTGTCTGTTCATTCGGGCGGATTAACGGGGCAAGGTCTAGGGCAGGGGCAAGGAAAACTATTTTTCTTACCCGAAGCACATACTGATTTTACAATGGCTGTCTTCAGTGAAGAAATGGGTTTTTTAGGTTTATGTGCTTTATTAGGACTTTATGGTTTTGTAGTATTCCGTTGTTTTCAAATTGCTTTAGCAATTCAAGATCGGTTTAAAAAGTTTTTAGTTCTTGGCTTAACACTAACCTTTTCAGTTTCTGTTTTTATTAATGTTGGAGTAGTGATGGGACTGTTGCCGACCAAAGGTTTAACAATGCCATTTCTTAGTTATGGCGGCAGCTCATTAATCATTTTAAGTATTTTGTTTGGAACAATTCTAAACATCGAAATGCATGAATAAAAAAAGACTGATCATGATTGCTGGCGGAGGAACTGGTGGGCATATCTACCCAGCAATTTCTATTGGCCAAGCGTTAATTGAATTAGATAGCTCTGTAACCGTGGAATACGTTGGAACTAAGACAGGCTTAGAACAAAAAATAATGGCCAAAGAAAATCTGCCATTGCATTTAATTCGCAGTGGCCCGCTGAATTTAAGTGGGCATGCATTTAAAAAAATAAAAAACTTAATTTCTATAGCAATTGGCTTTGTGCAGTCCGTTCGATTAATTCAAAAAATGAAACCTGAATTTGTTTTAGGAGTTGGCGGTTATGCATCGGCCCCTTTTTTATTGGCAGCGGCGCTACTGGGAAATAAAACAGCTTTATGGGAGCCTAATGCTTATCCAGGAATGGCAAATCGCTTGCTATCCAAGTTTGTACCGAAGGCCTATTTAGTATTTGCAGAAGCGCAGAAAAAGTTAAAATCTAAAGACATCAAAATATTTGGAATGCCATTGCGTAAAGAAATAGAAAAAGCGCGCGCAGAAAATCGTAAAATAGAATCGTCTGGAAAATTGCGACTTCTTTGTTTTGGCGGAAGCCAAGGGGCTACTTTTTTAAATAACCAATTGTCTGAATTTATTATTTCAAATCCTGAATTGCATAGTCAAATTCAAGTTGTACACCAGACGGGTATTAATGATTTTGAAAAAATGAAAGCAAAGTATTCAGGTTTAAGTTGTGTCGAAGTTTTTGATTATATTTACGATATGCCTCGCTATTATCAAAATGCAGATGTGCAATTTTGTCGTGGCGGAGCCAGCACCATTGCCGAAGCGGCATGTTTTGGAGTCATTCCAATTGTTGTTCCGCTCCCAGCTGCTGATGCTCATCAAGAAAAAAATGCAGAGGTTTTAATAAAAAGCAATGCAGGTTTTATGATATTGCAAAGTGAATTCAAGCAAGAAGATTTTAAAAAAATCATTAATCAATTATTAACAAATATCAATTTACGAAAAGATATGGCTTTAAATTTAAAAAAATTAGCCTCTGAAGATGCAGCACAAGCAATTGCGCAAGACATTTTAAAGAATTCACTTAAGGAAGTAAAATAAAAAATATGAAACTAGAAAGCGCAAAATTTCATTTTATCGGAGTTGGCGGAATCGGAATGTGCGGTTTGGCGGAATTACTTTTTAATATTGGCGCCGAAGTGACTGGATCTGATGCCAATGAAAACGCAAATACCGAACGCCTTAAAGAACTTGGTTTAACCATATATAAAGGGCATCACCAAAATCATGTGGGTCATGCAGATGTTGTCGTCTATTCAAGTGCAGTTCCTTTTTCTAATCCTGAAATTGTAGAAGCAAAATCAAAAAAGATTCCATTGATTCCTAGGGCTGAAGCCTTGGCAGAAATTATGCATTTAAAGCGTGGTATTGCTGTTGCTGGAACGCACGGTAAGACAACAACGACAAGTTTAATTTCCTCGGTTTTTTTAGAAGCAGAACTAAACCCTACAATTGTTGTCGGTGGACGTTTTGAAAGAATCAAATCAACAGCCTTGCTTGGCACGGGCGAATGGTTAATTGCAGAAGCTGATGAAAGCGATGGAAGCTTTAATAAGTTGTCTCCGGAAATTGCTGTGATTACAAATATTGATTCAGATCATATGGATCATTTTAAAACATTTGAAAATTTAAAACGTGCATTCTTAGAATTTGCAAATCGCATTCCATTTTATGGAATGATGATTGTTTGTGGTGATGATCCGCAAATTCATGAATTATTTTCGAATTATTCAAAGCGTATTTTATTTTATGGTTTTGATCCAAAAAATGATTACGTCATTGAAGGTGAAAAAGGAAATTATCAGTTTTATAAAAATTCAAATAAGATTAAAGAGCTTGTTGGGAAATTTCATTTAAATACTCCGGGTCGGCATAATGCTTTGAATGCAGCAGCTAGCATTGCGGTGGGAATGGCCGCAGGAATTGATTTTGAAACATGCGCAAAAGGATTAGAAAAATTTGAAGGTGTTGATCGTCGTTTTCATTTTAAAGGCGAATCAGCAGGTATTAAAGTTTATGATGATTACGGACATCATCCCACAGAAGTGCGAGCGGCATTGCAAGGATTTAAAGAAAAATATGAAAAGAGCCGTGTCGTTGTTTACTTTCAGCCGCACCGTTATTCTAGAACAGAGCATTGCTGGAGCGATTTTAAATCTTGTTTTTCTCAGGCTGATTTTTTATTTTTAGGCGACATTTATTCTGCGGGTGAACAGCCATTGCCAGGAATTACGTCCGAGCGTTTAGTTGGAGATATTAATTTAGAACATAAAAAGCACGCACCGAAAGATTCAAATTTGACAGCTTTAATTCTAAGTGAACTAAAATCCGGAGATGTGTTTTTAACTTTAGGAGCTGGTGACGGTTGGAAGTTGGGATTAGATGTCCTTGAAAATCTTAGAAAACGTTAATTTAGCTAAGCACACCTCTTGGCTAATCGGTGGGAATGCCGATTATTTTTGCCAGCCAGTAAATATGATTGAGCTAAAAATGGCGTACTCCGAGGCCAATAAAAAAAACTGGCCTGTGACTATTCTGAGCGGTGGGTCAAATGTACTTATCTCGGATTCGGGAGTGCGTGGACTAACAATTTGTTTAAACAAATTTGCGGAAATAACTTCAGAAATTAAAGACGGAAGAATTTGGATAGAATGTTTGTCGGGTACAGCCAAGTCAGAATTACTTAAAATTTTTTTAAAGCAGCAATTACCGCCGGCCTTATTTTTGGCTGGAATTCCAGGTGATGTGGGTGGTGGGGTTGTGATGAATGCCGGCGTTGCAGAAGCTTTTCAGCCCCGTGAATTTATGGAGCTGGTGGATTGGATTGAAGTTTTAACTGATAAAAATGAAATCAAACGTTATCTAAAAACAGATTTGAAAATATCCTACCGTCATTGCGATGGGTGGCAGCCAGGTCTTGTAACTAAGGTGGGCATTAGCTGGCCTCTGCAGCCTGATTCCAACGTGTTAGTGAAAGTACGTGAGGCAAATAAAGTTAGATTATCTAAGCAGCCTTTAGATAAGCCAAGTTGTGGTTCTGTTTTTAGAAATCCAGAAGGACACAAGGCCGCACAGCTCATAGATCAATGTGGTTTAAAAGGTTTTACTAGGGGTGATGCGCAAGTGTCATTAAAGCATGCCAATTTTATTGTTAACTTAGGAAACGCAACAGCCAACGATACGTGGAATGTTATTCTGCATGTGCAGAAGACTGTTGCCGAAATGAAAAGCGTAAAACTTGTGACGGAAGTTGTACGCTTAGGTCAGTGGTAAAAAATTAAAATTGTGCTCCGGCGTTTAGAGTCTGCCCCTGAATTATTTTTGAATACGAAAATTAGTAATTTGTATGTAGCATTTAGACGGGTTCGGGTCTAGTGGCGCTTCAAAAATAATTTATTTGCTTATGAAGTTTTTGAATTAAACCTGAGATCAAATAAAATTGTTCAAGACCAAAGTCAAAGCTTGCAAATCATAGATGCTGCGTTTGCAAAAATTGTGATATTTTTAATGCAACCAGAGGTATTATGAAGATTTTTTCTATTTATGCAGTGTTTGCGATATTGTTTTTTACAGTTGTAACAAAAGCGGCAGATTATGGCATTTTTATGGTTGTAAAAGGCGATATCAAAATTCAAAAATTGGATAATCAGTCGCAAGTCGCAAAAGTCGGACTAAAAGTTGCTGTGGGCGATACCATTGTTTCGGCTATTGATTCGCGAGCTAAAATAGTGATGTCAGATCGTAACGTTATTAATATTTCTCCATCGACAAAGTTAAAAATTGAAAAGTACACATCGGGCACGGATAAAAATGTAGAATTGTCTTTATCTGAAGGAAAAGTGCGTACCAACGTAGAGCAAGAATATGACGGAGAGAAAACTAAGTTTTTAATTAAGACTCCAACTGCTGTTGCGGGAGTGCGTGGGACTCAGTTTATTACAAGTTATGATGTAAAAACAAAAGTTACAGAAATTGTAACTCTAAAGGGACAAGTTGCATTTACATCATTAACAGCAAAAAATGCAGGTGCAGCGAATACTGTACTTGTTCAAAAAGGGGAATCTTCTTCGATGGCCGATGGGCAAGTTCCAGAAAAGCCAAAGGCTGTTTCAAAAGATGATTTAAAATCTATGGATCGCGATTCTTCGGGTGGAAAAGAGGCTAAGGATAAGCCAAATGATAAAAGCTCAGTTGATTCACCGCCACCACCTCCACCGCCGCAACCGAAACCTCCAGGAGGAGGAAATTGTCCTCCGATGTGTGGACCGCCACCGCCACCACCTGTGATTAACAAACCGCCTAAAATAATAGTTACTCCTGTAAAGGGTGGTTAGTTCGTGATTAAAAGTATTATTTTTTGTTTGTTAATATTTAATTTAGGTCATGCTGTTTTTGCTGCAGAGATTTCGAATAGTATTGCGGCAATGAAGGCTGGCGTTGCGCAAAAAGCATTAACGGACGATGAAATATTTAAGCTTCAGGTACAAAGAACCATGCAGCGTGAAAACTTCATTAAAAAAAATAATGAATCTGCACAGAATAAAGTTGTGGTTTCAAAAAAAGCTGCCGAATTTTATGAGCAAGCTTTGAAAAGTTATAATAGCGCAGATTATGCGGCAGCGAAGAAGTTGTTTGAATCCGCTATTGTAATTCAGCCCGAAAATGATCAGCTTTATTTTGATTATGGAAAAAGTTTAAATCAGCAAGGCTTGCAAAAGCAGGCATTATCTATATTTTTATTACTAGAAAATTCAGATTCTGTTGGAGTCAAAGCTAAGCTTTATCAAGGTATTGTTTATTTTCAGATGAATTTATATTCTTTAGCAAAAAAATCTTTTGAAACTGTTTTAGATCTGTCGACAGACCCTAAATTAGATAAATTAGCTGAACAGTATATTGAAAATATCAATCTTCAAGAGCAAATGAATTTGCAGTTAAAAAAAAGATTCGGGTATTCGCTTTCTGTTGGACTAAGTTATGATGATAATGTGTTGAATATTTCTTTGCAAGATACTGCAACTTCAGCCAAAGCGTACCGACTTAGTTATGGCGGAAGTATGTATTTTCATGCTTTAAATACATTAACAGAACGGTGGTCGCCGACATTTACGTTTTCTGATATCTATAGTTTGGATACAAAATTTAAAAGTGATGCGGCAATTCAGGCTACTGATCCGTTAACTCTTGATTTTAGTTTTCCGTATAGTTTGAATTTTACTGCTGCTAAAAAAGCATCTTCTTTTCAAATATCTCCGGGGTTTCAAATGTTGTATATGACAAAAGATACAACAAAGCGTGAATTAATATTAAATTCCATTATGCTGAATTCGAATTTAACTTTTTCGCATTTTGATAATTTAACGACGCAGTATAAATTTGATATTTCAAAAGATCAGTCCTATTTAACGGTCACTTCAACGGATGAAGACCAATCCGCACAAAAATATACTGTAACTGTTGCAAACGCCTATTCACTAGATAGAGCAATAAATGAAAACGTAAGTTTTGATGTAGCCTATTTAATGAATCAGGCAATTGGTAACAATGTGGCATACAATAAGATTACGGGCTCTTTAGGGTATGCGAAAATACTTGATGCTAAATGGAATTCGTACATCAAACTTGATTATTATAATTTAAGCTATTCGAAGTCGACATCACTACGTAAGGATAATGGAATAATTGGTTATATTGGAAGCGGTTATAGCCTTAGTCCTAATGATGTTATTAGTTTTGGCTTTCAATATCAGATGAATCAATCGAATATAGATACCTACAAGTACAATAAATTTTTAATCTCGACAGCGTACACGTTGTCGAGATTTTAATAAATATATTAATCAACCCGGTATTTAAATAAAAATGAAAATGACGGATCAGAGCTATCAGTGAAAGTTTTTGTATGATCACCAGCTTCAGGGGTTGATCCAAACTGAATATAAATTTTTCTACTTGATTCGCCAGAAGGAATTGTGGTCATTCCAGTTATTAGTGTACCACCACAGGAGTCTTCGTGAAAAGTAATACCGATTGGAAATAACCCAGAAACATTTATATTTCTAGCGCTAGTCGCTTTTATTTCTGCGCCATAATCATTTACCAAGGCTAAATAGAAAGGTCCATAACATGTGCTCATTACGTTCGGTAATATTGCATTTTCACGAATTACCAATCTTTTTGCAATATTTGTTGTAACCGAGATTTGAGCATTAGAATGTTTACCTAGATAGCCAGAATGACTAAGTTCAAAACTTTGATTTCTAGCCGCGTCTGATAATGGAATCATATACTTTATATAGATAGTACTGAATCCAGCTACAAAATTTTGAGTATAATTGATCGATCCATTTGGATTAGTAGATCCTGCTGTAATAGAGCTTAAGCACGTTGCATCTGAAAACAACTTAGATTCGGGTGGTGCCGCGATATAATATGCTGTTGCATCGCCAGCATTGATACCTAAATTATAATACTTTGAAGCGACTTCATACTTGTAACAAACATCGGGTATAACCATTTGCGGTCCAGAAAAGTTAAGAGCTGAATAACTTGAAGAATTCGTATTTAAATTAATAATACTTCCATTTGAATCTGCAACTAATGTTGTTTGCGAAAAATTTAATTTTAATGCTAAAGCGGCTCCAATATTGTTATTTAGAATTGCATCCGAAGCATACCAACGTTTCATTGTGGATGATCCTGCAGCGATTGAAAAATTATTCACACCGCCAGATGTCGCAGTACAATTTGAAAAAGTATCATAAGTAGTGACCACGGTTGGAGATGGGCTTGCATTGACAAAGGCATCTACTCCGAATGAAACATTCGAATCAGAAGTGGCATTATTAAAATTATCGTCTTTAAGTTCTACATCTATAGAGTTACAAGTTCCATAAACCGAGCCACCCTCGGGAAATGAATATTTACGAAGGGATGCTTTCGTCGCAATTTTATTTTTATTGGAATCATTAAACTCTGGACCCTGGCAATCATCGAACCAATTATTCGAATCAAAGACCATTGAAATAGGGACGTTACTAACTGTATTCGGTGCTAGATTTAAATTAGCCGTTTTGCCAATGATATATGGTTTTGAAAGGTTACTTTGATCAAAGGCTGTTGATTTATAATTCTGGCAAGCCGCAGAAGTTGTTGCTTGAAATCCAATTAAGTAAACAACACGATCTTTTCCTGGAGTTACATCGACTTCAAGCGAACCACCTTCGAAAACTGCGCCAACAACGGGGCCAGCGTAAAAACTTGTAACACCAGTTGATTTTTTACTACAAATATTGCGCTTTAAATAATCTTCAGGTCCGGTCACCGCAATCATGTAACAATTAAATGAATTAATATCTGATGGAACATTTGAAGACCATTCTGCCAACGTTGTAACATCCGTTTTTTTGGCAATGCTATTTGAATTAACTGGAATTTGAATAGAAATTTTGGAATTAGATTCCGCCGCACGATCGCACGCAGTAAAGAAAATGCAGACAATGGATAGGGTGGAAAATAGTTTATAAAATGTGTATTGCATGTAAAACATATCGTCGTTTCCTAAGGTTTAGTAAAGGGCATAACTGATCTATTTTAATACGCTTAGCAAATAAATAGCGATCTATTTTGTCTTAAGATCGAACACCCCATCCCAGTTGTCTGGTGGTGGATCATTGATAAAATCTTCACAACGTAGGATGTACATTTGAGTCAATGAATCCGCAGCATTTTTAGTAGATAGGATAGAAAAAATATTTTTAGCATCAACAAAGTTTTTGTTTTTATAGAAAGCCATTGCTTCTGAATATATTTTTAAATTGTCTGACTCGGTAAAGTTTTCTGATCGCGAAAGAACTTCGTAAATTTCAACGGGCAATGATTTGCCTTTAACACGCAAAGTATCTACGTAGCGGGTTACTATCGATTCGTCTAAGTGCTTTTTTGTTGCTTCTGAGATCAATATTTTTACGCCATATTCTTTGGTTGCTCCTTCTAGGCGCGAAGCTAAATTGACGGCATCACCCATGATGGTATAATTCTGAACGATTTGTGAACCCATATTGCCGACGCTCATTTCGCCAGTATTGATTCCGATACCAATGCTGATTTGCGGCCAACCTTTTTTTTGAAAAGCGATATTTATTTTATTTAATTCGGCAATACTTTCCAAAGCACTTAAGCAAGCCTGGCGAGCATGTTCTTTATAATTTACCGGAGCCCCAAAAAATGCCATGATAGCGTCGCCCATATATTTATCTAATGTTCCCTTATTACGAAATACAATTTCTGTCATCGGTGTTAAATATTCAGTTAGTACTTGCGATAAGGTTTGGGGGTCCATTTTTTCAGAAAATACGGTAAAACCACGAATATCTGAAAAATAGGCAGTCATGATTTGTTTGCGACCGCCTAATTCTAGATTTTTTGAATCTTTAAGTAATTCATCAACAACAGCGGGAGCCACATATTTAGAAAATATTTTTCTAAGTTCGATTTTTTTTCGTTCTTCAGATAGGTATTTGTAAATTAAAACAGAAAGAAAAATTGCAAAAGTTGTTAGTGGGAAAAAAATGCTAGAAATAATCATTTTTTTATAAAGAAATAAATAATAGTCTGTGATTGATCCGATTAGAATAAATGCAACAAGTACTAATGCTGAATTAAGTGCGCCTTCGCGATATAAAATTAATGAAAATAGCATGCCATAGAAAAGTAAGAAAATTGGAAGATAAAATTTTTCTTTTACAGGGCGGTAGAAGTAATGCTGATTCAGTAAATTGTTAATAACTGTTTGATGAATTTCAGGCCCCGGGAAATTGGTGTCAATTGGAGTATTTCTTAAATCATATAAAGCCATGGCTGTCGCACCAAATAAAATATTTTTATTTTTAAAAAAATCAGTCTTTAAAAGCTTCTCAACTTTAATAACTGCATCTTTAGAATCATTCATTGAGGCTCTTTCATAGACTTGCACATAGGGGTCATTAGAAAATAACTCTTTGGCTGAAACTGATTGTAAGGTTAAGCGTGGTCCATAGTAATTAATTAACAATTGCCCTTTTGAATCTACCGGTAAAACTTGAACAATAGTTTCGGGATCATGACTGGGATCTTTAATGATAAAGCTAGTTATTTTTTTTGTACTTCCAATTTTTTCAATTTTAACATCAGCACGGTATCCCGTTGAAACTAAATACTGTTGCAGCGCTAAGGAAGGAATAAAACTTGAACCCAAGCGGTTGCCGGCGCGATAAAAAAGAGGATAGCGTCGAATGAATCCATCTACATCTAATTTGGTATTAAAACTACCAGTGTATAAAGAACTTTTTTGAATTAATTCTGTATTTGAAGTCCAGCGCCCATACTGCGGTATGGGGTGTTCGGTTGATTCAGTTTTTAAAGAGCCTAATAAAGCTAATATGCTGGCCTCGGTGGTCGCATTTGATTTTGAAAATAAATTTTTATAAAGTCCGAGTATGGCTGGATCCTTTAAATCTGAATAGCCATCATTTTCTGTTAACCAATTAGTACAGTATTCAAAAACTTTTTTTACTTTTAAGGATTTTAAATAATTTTTTTGAAATTCAGTTAAGTTTGCAATAGATAAAGCTTTGTTTTTAGATAAATAATTCTGCTCTGCATTTTTCTGAATGGCGTTAAAAAAATATGCGAAGAAATTTCCCCAGTCTAAATCTTCAAATCGATCGCCGGTATCATCTACAACAAACGAGGGATTAATTTTAATTAAATTTTCGCCTCCATTTTTAAGAAATGCTTCATTCACACAATAATCTTGATAGGGAATGGTATGAATCAAATTATCGCTAAAGGTACCTAAGACTATTTTAGTTTGATTTTTATCAACAAATTGAGTCAGAATTTGATCCGCGTTAATATTTTCGCGTTCGGGTTCTGAAAAAATAATATCGAAACCAATTGATTTGACGCCATAGGAAATTAATTTTTCAGACATATCCGTAATATGAGTTCGACTCCAGGGCCAACGCCCGACTTCGTCGATGGAATCATCATCGATAGCAACTAATATTGTTTGCTGGTCTTTTAGTTCAGAAGAAGCTGCAAGTTTATATTTAAAATCATTAAAGCGTAAATCTAAGGATTCGAAAAAATCATAAAGCGCAAATTTTTGGTTTTTTTCGGTTTCCAGGTGATTCAAATATAAAAATGAAAAACCACTAATTGTGGTTGTAATTAGAATGCCTAAAATTAGACTCATCCATTTGTGATTCACAAATCTTTATCGGAATGAATTGAAAGAAATCTTATGGCCTTTGGTCTAGGTGCGTAATTAAATTAGCAAAGCAAATGATGAAAGGTCTCTTAAGTTCTATTAAGCTAAATAGGTGTTTAAGTTAAATCGACTAATAAAATTAAGTGCCACGTTCATAGTACTTCCAGCTGTTGTGATGTTGTCGTTATATTCATTAGCGCAACAAGGCTTTTTTAAGATTGACCAAATAAAAATAAATATTTCAGTTAAAGCGTCTCAAAAAGTTTATATTAAGCCATATGTGCAAATATTGAATCAAAAATTAGATGCATTTAAAGGTCAGCTATTATGGGATCTTTCTTTGAATCGTGTATCTGATGTTTTGAAAGCTGAATCATGGATCACGGCGTTTCGTGTATCAAGAGCTTGGCCATCGGGGCTTGAAATTGAAATTGAACCTTACGAAATAGCCTATTTAATTCAAGATAAAGAAGCGCGAACAGTTACAGAATTTTACCCAGTAACTTTTAAAGATGCCAAAATAATGTCAAAAATAGATTCGAAGCAGGCGCCATCTGTTGCAATCGTTCATGGCGAACAGTTTTTAAAAAATCAAAAAATTCGCGAAGGTGTAGTTTCTGTAATTAAAGCCTTGCCTACAGAGGGAAAACTTCACTCGTCACATGTGTCAGAAGTTGGTTATGATAAAAAAGATGGTTATTGGATTAGTCTGTCTCAATCGAATATGAAAATTAAATTCGGTGAAGATCAGTTTGAAATTAAATCTAATCGGGTATCACAGGTGATGGATTATTTAGAAAACCGTGACCTGAAAGCGCGCGTCATAGACGCAAATCTATCCAAAAAAGTTCTTGTCAGGTTGCATTAAGACCCCTAAGCTTTAGGCAAGGGACATAAGTCTGGATGACATTTGTCTTTTTAATTTGCAACACGATTTTACAACATGAAACGATAATAAAACTGGGTTGGTTTGTTTTTTGTTTATAACAAAAATAATCTAGCTTAAAGGACTTACGGATGAGCGCTTCAAATAATTCAATTAAAAATGGACCTATTTTAGCAAGTCTTGATATCGGGTCGTCATTAGTTAAATTAATATACTCAACTGTAAACGCAGATGGCTCAATCGAAGTTGTCGGAGTTGGTACAGCTCCAAACGCAGGATTAAAGCAAGGTGTTGTTGTTAACATCGAGATCACAACCGAATCAATTCGTAAAGCTAAAGAAGAAGCTGAATTGATGTCGGGTTATACAGCTAACGAAGTATGGATTTCAGTTAGCGGATCTCATATTCATTCTTTTGATTCAAAAGGTATGGTTGCGATTAAAAATAAAGAAGTCGCAATTCAAGATATTGAGCGTGTTATCGAAGCTGCGAAAGCAGTTATTGTTCCAGCAGATCGCACGGTTTTGCATGTCATTCCGCGCGAATATAAAATTGATGCTCAAGACGGAATTTCTGATCCAATCGGTATGTCGGGCGTGCGATTAGAATCTAGTGTTCATATTGTTACTGCAAGCCAATCAGCACTTGCTAATATTACAAAATGTATTGAAAAAGCTGGTTTCAAAGTTGCGGGTTTAGTACTTGATCAAGTTGCCGCAGGTACGGCCGTTTTATCAGCGGATGAAAAAAATCTTGGTGTTTGTTTAGCTGATATTGGCGGCGGATCTGTAAAGCTTATTTATTTTATTAATGGCAGTGTTGCACAAACATCAATGATTCCTGTTGGTGGATCTCATTTTACTCATGATGTGGCGGTTGGTTTACGAACTCCACAAGTGTCGGCAGAAATACTTAAGAAAAAACATGGTTGTGCCGTTGCAACTTTAGTTTCAGAAGAAGAACTAGTTGAAGTTGAAGGTGTTGGCGGACGCAAAGTTAGAACTATCGCAAGAAAAGAATTAGCGCATATTTTAGAGGCTCGTGCGGAAGAGTGTTTAAATATGATTGCAAATGATGTTCGCATGAGTGGCTTACAACCCGTACTTGGTTCTGGAATTGTTTTAACGGGTGGAACAAGTGGCTTGGATGGACTTGTTGAGATGGGTGAATTTATTTTTGATATTCCTGTACGCCGTGGTTACCCAGGAACTGTTGGTGGATTAAAAGACGTAGTTAAGGGTGGCGAATTTGCAACTGCAATTGGTTTACTAATGTATGCCGTTGAATTAAGAAAAGATTTTTATATACGCAAAGATACTCAGCCAATGTTTTCAACTGCAATGAATCCAGCATTTGACGGTATGGCTAATAAACTAAAGAAATTTTTCAACGATTTATTTTAAATCTATTTTCTAGGGAGGGAAGAGCAATGTTTGAACTAGAGGAAAACGTAAATATTGGTGCAAATATTAAAGTGGTTGGAGTTGGTGGTGGCGGCAGTAATGCAATCACAACAATGATCGAATGTGGAATGAGCGGCGTAGATTTCGTTGTCGCAAACACAGATATTCAAGCTTTAAATTCAAGTAAAGCCGGACAAAAAATTCAATTAGGTGTTGATCTAACAAAAGGCTTGGGCGCAGGCGCTAATCCGGATGTTGGACGCCGAAGTGCGATTGAATCTTATAATTTAATCGTTGAACAACTTAAAGGTTCGGACATGGTTTTTGTTACAGCGGGTATGGGCGGCGGAACAGGAACTGGTGGAGCACCAATCGTAGCAAAAATTGCTCGCGAACTTGGTGCTTTAACAATTGGTGTTGTTACAAAGCCTTTTGTTTTTGAAGGCAAAAAACGCACAAAGCATGCTGAAACAGGATTAGCTGAATTAAAAGAAAATGTTGATGCTTTGATCGTAATTCCGAATCAAAAGCTATTGACAGTTTCTGCAGAGAAAACTCCTTTACTAGACACTTTTAAAAAAGCGGATGAAGTTTTATTACAAGCTGTTAAGGGTATTTCTGATTTAATTAATATTCGTGGTTTGATCAACTTGGATTTCGCGGATATTCGAACTGTTATGGCAAACAAAGGTTTAGCTTTAATGGGCGCTGGTTCTGCAAAAGGTGAAAACCGCGCGATCGAAGCTGCTACTCAAGCAATATCATCTCCATTATTAGAAAACGTTAGAATTGATGGCGCAACAGGTATCATTATAAATGTAACTGGTGGATCTGATCTTTCATTATATGAAGTAAATGAAGCATCAACTTTAATTACTGAAGCAGCTAGCGAAGATGCAGAGATTATATTTGGTGCGGTTATTGATCCAAATTTGATTGATGAAGTGCGTGTAACTGTTATTGCTACTGGTTTTGCTCGTGAAGACAAAATTATGGGTTTACCAAACATGAACTCAATGCAAAGTTTTTTGAATACTGCGCCTTCGATAATGTTTGATGTTCCTGCAATGACAACGAGCAATCAGCAGCAAATGATGAATGCAAATCAGACAGCAATGAATCAAAATCAAATGAATCAAAATCAACAGATGATGAATCAGGCATTTAATGCAAATTTTAATCAGCCAGTTGCTAATCAAAATTTTCAACAACAAATGCCAGCATTTAATCCAAATCAAATGGCAAATCCGTATGCTCAACAGCCAATGCAACAGCAAGCTCAACAAATGCCAAATCAAATGTTTCAGCAAACTGCAGCACCAATTGTTCAAGCGCAAACAAATATGCCTCAGTCTTTTATGCCAGCAGCACATTTGCCAGCAATAAATAGCGTTCAGGAAAGTGTTCAGTCATTTACTAATGAAGCAATGGCTAATTTAGTAGAAACAACAACAACTGCGCCACAAACTTTGCATGGCATTGAAACGGCTTCGCAAATTTCAACTGAAATTTCACCGATTGCTGCTACGAATTCAACATCGCAAATTGCCCGTGATATTTTATTAGCAAAAGCAAAGGCTTTTCGTGAATCGCAAGTTGGTCAGTCGGCACTTACTGAAAAATACAGTCATCCAGAGCAATTAACAATGATGGATGAAGGTAAGCAAATCGAAGAAGCCCGTAAGATGGCACGCGATCTTTTGGAAGTTCCAGCTTTTATCAGAAAAAAACAAGGTTTAGAAACTAACCAAAATTAATTGTGACATCTTGGTTTGTATCCGACATACATCTTAAAAATATCAACGAACGCAATGGAAATACTCTGTTGCGTTTTTTGTTTTATTTGAACAAAAATCCAAAACAGCATCAAATCTTTTTTTTAGGTGATATATTCGATTTTTGGGTATCAGATGGCGCCGCATTTGTTAGTCATTATCAACAATTAATAGATGAAATTGGTAAATTTAAAAAAAATGGTGGAATAGTATATTATTTCGAAGGTAATCATGATTTTCATGTTGATGTTTTTTGGACAAAAAAATTAAATATTCCAGTTTATGAAAAACAAGCCTATTTTAAAATTGGAAATTTAGAAGTTCGAGTTGAGCACGGTGATCTAATAAATCTAGAAGATATTGCGTATTTAAAATATCGCGCTTTTGTTCGTCATTCAGTAATGGAAACGATTGGGCATTTGTTACCAAGTACATTCCTTAAATGGATGGGTGAATCGATTAGTCTAAAAAGTCGTAAAAGAACATCAAATTATGAAAAAATTAATACTGCTAAAGTGAAGGATTTAATTAGATCGCATGCGCATAAATCTTATTTAGAAAAACCATTTGATTTAATTGTTACAGGCCATATGCATGTTTGCGATGAATATTTATTTCAAGAGAATGGTCGAAAAGTTGAGTCCATAAATTTGGGAACCTGGCTAGATAAACCCCGTGTATTAAAAATAGAAGATCAACAAGCTAAATTAATTGATCTAGTTGATATACTACCTACATAGGAATTTTCATTACGAAAGTTGTATTAATAGAAGTTTCATCAATATATAAATCACCATTATTTAATAGCATTATGGATTTAGAAATACTTAAACCAAGTCCGGTGCCTTTTCCAATAGCTTTTGTAGTGAAAAACGGTTCAAAAAGATTTTCTTTAATTGAATTGTCCAATCCAGGCCCGCTGTCAGTAACCTTTATGAAGGCTGTGTTATTATCTGGTGCGATTTCGAATTGAATTTGAATCCATCCACCAAGATCTGAGTTTTCTTTAATAGCATCAAATGAGTTTTCAATAAGATTCAATAGAACCTGACTAATTTGAATGGGTTGGCAATAAATTTTATTCGTTAGGAAAGTTGTAGGAAGAAGAATATGAATATTTTCTTTATTAAATTTATTTGAACAAAAACTAATTGTATCTTCAATAATTTTTAAAATATTAATATGCTCAAAAGGGTCATGGCTTCCGTCCCTTGAAAAAGCCCGAAGGCCATTAACAATATTTTTTACTCTTTGAGCAACAGTATCAATTTTCTCTAAACTTTCCATAAAGTAAGCAGGAGCTGATTTTGTAGAATTTATATATTTTTTTAGTAAATATATTTGTCCATAAATAACCATCATCGGATTATTTATTTCGTGAGCAATTCCAGATGCCATTTTACTTAAAGAGTTCATTTTAGAAACATTTGCCATTTTTAATTTTTGATCAGCTATCATTTTTTCTTGTGTTTTGACCGAAGTAATATCTTTTGCAATTGCAAAAATTGATTTTTCTTCTTTTATATACACATAGGACCAAGAAATCCAAACAGCTTTGCCTTTTTTTGAAACTAAACGATTTTCAAAATTTGAAGGTATATCGCCATTGGATATAGAAATATTATTTTTGATCGTAATTTCCAAATCTTCGCTATAAACATATTCAAGAATCTGCTTGCCAATAATTTCAGCAGCTGTATATCCAAGAATTTTTTTAAACGAATCATTTACTTGAAGTACGGTTTGATCGTCATTAAGTATAATGATTATATCAGTTGATAGTTGAAAAAATTTATTTAGTTGAGTTTGAGTTTTGCTGTTTTTTAAAATTAAAGATTCAAGTGCTTTGTTGGCTGACACTAGTGCCTGTGTTCTTTTTTTTACTCTAGATTGAAGCTCTGAGCGCATTAATTTTAAATTAAATTCAGATTTTTTTCGCAGATTAATATCTTCAATTATCGATATAAAGTATATTGGCTTATTTTTTTTGTCGACGGCTAAAGAGACGGTTAAGTTGATCCAAGTCACTGTTCCATTTTTACAAACAATTCTTTTTTCTATAGAGTAATTTGAAATTAATCCATTTAGTAAATCATAGATAAGTTGCTGATCGGATTTTTGATCTTCAGAGTAAGTTAGATCATTAAAAGATAAGGGAAGTAATTCTTCTTTAGAATAATTAAAAATAGCACAAACTTTTTCATTAAACAAAAGCCAATTGCCATCCAAACTGATGTGAGCTAAGCCTACTGCCGCTTGATTGAAGGTAATGGTAAAGCGGCTTTCAGGTTCAATAGGCTTTAAAATGTAATTTTGCGTATTGCGTTCCAAACTGTCAGACAAATGCATTACCATTTTCAATATTAAACTGTAGCTTAAATCCTATTCCATAAATTGTTTGCAACTTAAAGCTGGTCAAATTTAATTTTTTTCTTAAAGCATTTATATGAGGATCTAATGCGCGATCAGAACTATTTTCTTTGTCCCAAATTGAATCTAATAATTCTTGGCGTTTAACTATTTGGCCAGAATTATTTAAGAGTGCTGTTATAATTCTAAATTCAATAGCACCTAAGTGAATCGTTTTTCCTTCGATATTTAAGCGATGTCTTTCGAAGTCTAAAAAGTATGACTTGTTAACTCCAAAGGTAACGGCTGAAAGATTGACAGGCTCAAGCGCTTCACTGACACGTCTTAATTTTGATTCTAGGCGAGCCAAAAGTTCTTCGGGATGTACGGGTTTTGCAACGAAATCATCAGCTCCTGCATTAAAAGCTTTGATTCGCTGTTCAGTATCATTCAGCGCCGTTAACATAATGATACGTATGTTTTTTGTATCTGGATCTGAGCGAAGTTTTTTGCAAACCTCAATTCCATTCATGTTAGGCATATTTAAATCAAGAATAATTGTATGTGGTTTTTTATCTTTAGCCATTTGTAGGCCTTCGGCTCCATCGCGCGCTAGAAGCGTTTGGTGCCGTTCAGAAATAATTTCCGCAAGAATTTCTCGTAACTCGGACTCATCATCGATTATTAAAACTTTAGATCTATTCATAGATTTTTAGTGTAAACGGTTTTGCTTTAATTGCTAAATATATTTTTAGAATAAATACTAGATTTGATATGTTCATTTCGAATGAAAATGGCCAGGCGAAAGGCTAGCATGGAAATGGCTGCTAATAAATTGTTAAGAAAAATGCACAATTAGTCATTGGGATGTATGTCTTGTATTCATTAAATATTATTTATAATTCATAAATATTCACAGATT
Source organism: Pseudobdellovibrio sp. (assembly GCA_049301055.1). Taxonomy (GTDB): domain Bacteria; phylum Bdellovibrionota; class Bdellovibrionia; order Bdellovibrionales; family Bdellovibrionaceae; genus Pseudobdellovibrio. Next base: position 93,941 of record JBAQKN010000002.1, read on the forward strand.
TTTGACTAGATTGTTTATTTAATTTTAGATTTTAGTACGTGTGTCAATTCTAAGGCTGATAATATTACGCATAAGGTTAATTTTAGATTTGCGATAATTCCAATCTTAGTTAAGCAACAAAATCAGGAGAGTTAAATGTATATAAGCAAAACAGTTGATAAGCCACTTTTAATAGCCTTTTTGCTAATTGCCTTTTTAATATTTTCACAATTTATAACAACTTAATTGGTAAGTATTTGCGAAAAATAATTTGTTATTTTTTTATTTTGTATTCTTCATTAGCGGAAGCCAATATTAGCCTTCATGCTGATATTGGTCTGATGCAAGATCAGAACTCTATAGCATCTAGAAATTTAGTAGAAAATTATTTTTATGATTTATCCATCTATGGTAAAGTATTTCAACGAACAAAAATTTATTTTGGTTTTGAATATGTTTTCATATCCTCATCCAATCCACTAACAGTATATACTTCGGCTGTATTGACATCATCAAATCCCATGGTTGGCATTAAATATGTTGCGGGAAAAAATGATTTGATCGCAATGTCGCTTGCCGGAAGTCCACTTACAGCAGCAACCTATTCGGTAACAGGACTAAATAGTGAAGAATGGTCGGGTACCGCAGTAATGGCTAAAATAAGTTTGCAGCCTGAATTGTCAAATTCGGTGCGGGCTAATATGTCGATCGCATATTTTTCAGCTAATTACAGCACCAGAACTAGCGTCGCAAGCAGTAGTTCTAATGTCAGTAGCTTTTCAAGAAACTTGCTTGTGCCAGCGCTGGGGCTTAGTTATTTTTTTTAATAACTATCACTTAAAAGTTGTTCTGCATGTGCTAAAGAAGTCTTAGTTATTTTTTCGCCTGAAATTAATCGAGCAATTTCTTCAATGCGCGTTTTAGTTTTAAGTTCAACAACATCCATAGAAACTGAATCTTTTTTTGCAGATTTATAGATCGAAAAATGAACGTCTCCGCATGCAGCAACTTGTGGTAAGTGGGTTACACAAATAACCTGCTGTCCCTTCGCGATCGATTTTAACTTACGCCCCACTTTTTCGGCAGTTGTTCCAGATACTCCATTATCAACTTCGTCGAAAAGATAAGTGCGTGGATAATCTGATTGGCCTACACATTTTTTAAGCGATAAAAGTATCCGCGAAAGTTCTCCGCCGGAGGCTACTTTAGCAATTGGGCGCTTTGGATCTTTGGCAGAAATTTGGCAAAGATATTCAACATCGCTAATTCCAGTTGAAGCCAGGTGATCAAGTTTAATATTTTGAATATCAAAGGTAACTCCTTTCATGTTCAAATCTAAAAGCTCTTTGTTGACGTCAGAAGCCAGCTTTAAAGCACTTTTTGAACGGTTAAGGTGCAGTTCTTCGGCTTTCTTTTTAAGATCTAGTTCAAGTTGTGTAGCCTGCTTTTTTAAAATTTCAATATGTTCATCAGAATTTTCTAATTCACTGATTTCTTTCTTCATCTTATCAGCTTCAATTGAAATTGCTTCTAAGTTTACACCATATTTTTTTTGCAATTTTCGAACTAGGCTTAGTCTATTTTCTTTTGCTTCTAAGGAATCGGCATCAAGGTTTATTTTTTTTAAATCTTGACGAATGTCATAAATAAAATCGTCTATAATTGTTTGAGCTTCACTTAATTTTGCAACTTTAGCACTAATTAGAGGCGCCACAGTTGAAATTTCTAATGATTTTTTTTGTAGAATTTTTAACCGTGACGAAATTGAATCTTCATCTGAATAAATCATGTTTTCGCATTGCTCTACAAACTGCATCACACGATGCGACCCCTTCATTTGCTTGATATCATCTTCTAATTCAGCATCTTTAATTGGGTCTAGGCCAATTTTTTCTATTTCTTGATATTGAAATTTTAAATAATCAAGTCGCTGCGATTTGTTTTGAGATTGTTTTTCAAATTCTGAAATATCAATACGCAACTGATGAAGTGTTTCATATTTTTCTTCATACAATTTACGTTTGTCCCAGTGGCCTGCATATTGATCTAATAAATCAAGGTGATAAGATTTTGATAATAAATTTCGATTGTCGTGTTGGCCTGTCATCTCTATCAAGGGTGCGTTCGGTCCAGTCACTTCAATCATAGGTGCAACGATTTCTCGAAGTTGGCTAACAGTACTTAGGCAGCCATTTAAATACACTTTGGATTTATCACCTAAGGCAATGACTCGACGAACGATTAATTGCTGATCATCAGTTTCAATGCCGGCTTCGGCTAATTTTTTTTTAATATCAGCGCGTTTTTTTAAATTAAATGAACCTTCAACAACGGCTTGTTGCGAACCTGTTCGAATAATATCGGCAGAGGCTTTTTCTCCCATTAGTAAACCTAAGCTTTTAAGTAAAACAGATTTTCCAGAACCAGTTTCGCCGGATAATATATTTAATCCGCCTTGAAATTCGATATGTAGCGAATCGATGATCGCAAATTGCGAAACTTTAAGTTCCTGTAACATGGTCGTCTCCAAATTTTAACTTTTGCTTTAATAATTCAAAAAAATTATGCCCTGGTTTTCTTAACATTAAATGATCCGTTGGAGATCTTTTAATATGAACCTCATCTTCCAAGTTAAGCTCGGTAGCAATTTGACCATCTACGATCAAATGGGCATTACTAGTTTGGCGATCTAACTTTAAAACTAAAGTTTTATCATCAGGAAAAATAAATGGTCGCGAGGTCAGTGAATGTGGAGCCACCGGAGTGACAACAAATCCACGTACATCAGGATGCAGTATTGGGCCACCTGCGGCTAAGTTGTATGCCGTTGAGCCCGTAGGACTTGAAATAATCAAACCGTCTGCCTTGAAGTGATTCACGAAAGTTGAATCAAAATAAAGAGAAGTGCTGATTAATTGCGAAAATGAACCGCGCTCAATCACGATATCATTTAAGGCGTCGAACTGAAGTTTTTTTCCTGTTTTTAGCAATACTTTTGCTTGTAAGCGTGATCTAGAATGCACCACCATTTTGTTTTTCAATGTCTGCTCAACTGTTGCAAAAACTTCGCTGATTGGGTTCGCTGTTAAAAAGCCTAAGAAGCCCATATTAAAACCTAAAATCGGAACGGGTTGTCCCCTTAATAAACGAACTGCACGCAAATAAGTGCCATCCCCACCCAGTACAATGACCAGTGCCATTTGCTTGAGTTCATCGGAACTAATTAGGACTTCTGACCCTTGGATAGCCTTTTGCTCGGGTGCTGTAAAAACTTTGTAGTGTTTGGCTTGCAAGCGTTGTGTAAGTTGCTTAGCCATTTTAACAGCAGCTGCAGAATGCAAGCGGTAAACGATGGCAATTTTTTTATTGGTTTTAAGGGTCAGTAGGCGTTCGTGCATTAGACTAATCCATCGCGACGTAATAAAGAATTTGGATCTGGTTCGCGGCCGCGAAATTCTTTATACAAATCCATTGGATGAGCCGATCCACCTCGACTTAAAATTGCATCTTTAAATTTTGTTGCAACTTCTTTACTGAATAATCCTTTTTCTTTAAAAAATTCAAAGGCATCTGCATCTAAAACTTCAGCCCATTTGTAGGAATAATATCCAGCAGCGTAACCGCCTCCAAAAATATGGCCAAAACTGCATGATTTATTAGTTCCTGCTTCTTTAGGTAAAAGGCGGGTATATGCATCTACATCTGTTTCAAATTGATCAATATCGTTTATTTCTTTTGGATTTGTGGTGTGCCACTTCATATCTAACCAAGCAAATGATAGTTGGCGCAAGCTATGCCATCCAGCTTGAAATTTTGAAGACGTTTTAATTTTTTGAACAAGTTCAGCTGGAATGGGTTCGTTTGTTTCATAATGTTTTGCAAATAAATCTAGACCTTCTTTTTCTCCAGCCCAGTTTTCCATAATTTGCGATGGAAGCTCTACAAAGTCCCAGTAAACATTGGTGCCTGCAACACTGCGGTAGGTACACATTGATAGTAAGCCATGTAAGGCGTGGCCAAATTCATGAAACAACGTGCGAACTTCATCATACGAAAGTAATGACGGTTTGGTTGGAGTCGGTTTTGTGAAATTACAAACAATGCTAATATGTGGTCGTTTAAGCTCATTTTGCCAAATGCCTTGCTCACGATAACTAGTCATCCATGCGCCACCTTTTTTGGTTTCGCGTGGAAAGAAGTCCATGTAAAATAATCCAACATAATTATTTGTAACCTGATCAAAAACTTCAAATGTTTTTACATCGGGATGATAGACAGGAATTCCTGTTGCGGATTTAAAGGTTAGGCCAAATAATTTTTGAGCATGTTCAAAAACACCTTCAATAACATTTTCAAGTTTGAAATAAGGGCGAAGCTCTTCTTCATTAAATGCATATTTTTTTTCTTTTAATTTTTCTGAATAATAATTAAAGTCCCATGGCTTAATTTCAGAACTACCATTTAATTCTTTACGAAAAATTTGCAGTTCGGATAAATCTTTATCCGCAGCTTTTCTGGACGGATCAACTAAGCGTTTTAAAAATGTGAAGACAGTGTCCGTGTTTTTTGCCATTCGTTCTTCTAGAACGTAATCAGCAAAAGTGGCATACCCTAGAATTTGGGCGCGTTCGAACTTTAAAGTTATCATTTTTTTAATTAAACCAGAGTTATCAAAATCTCCGCCGAAAGCCTTTGTTGAAGTAGCATGCCACATTTTTTCGCGTAAGGCAGAGCTATCTGCATACATTAAAAATGGCATTAACGATGGCGCATTTAAAGTAAAAAGCCATTGGCCCTTTTTACCTTTTGCTTCTGCGGATTGCGCCGCGGCCTCAATGGCACCTTCCGGTAAACCGGCAAGATCTGTGGCGCTGGTAATCCAAAGCTCAAACGCATTGGTCGCTTTTAATGTGTTTTCAGAAAACTGAGGGCTTAATGTTGAAAGCTCTTGATCTAATTGACGTAAGCGATCTTTTTTTTCTATTGATAGTAAAGCACCATTGCGAGCAAAATCTAAGTACATTTTTTCAGTAACACGAGACTGTTCAGGCGTTAGATTCAATTTCGATAAATTGTCGTAAACAAATTTTATTTTATTAAATAATTCTGCATCTAAAGAAATATCTGAAGCAAAAGCAGATAAGACGGGTGAAATATGCTGAGCCAGCGCTTGATGCGCTTCGCTTGCTTCCGCGGAAAATAAATTAAAATAAATACTTGAAACCATATCCGCTTTTTCGCTGGAAGCCTCTAAAGCCAAAATTGTATTTTCAAAAGTTATTTCTTTTTGATTTTTGATTGCAGCAATATTTTTTTTTGCCTCATCAAGTGCAATAGTTAACGCTGGTAAATAGTGTTCAACTTTAATTAAGTCAAAAGGAACGGCTTGATCTTTAAGAGTAAATTTTTGCAGTAAAGGGTTGGTATCTTGGGTTGCATTGGACATAAAAAACTCCTTCTTGTGAAAAAAGAAAATTTTAACATGCACAATTATCTATTGTCGAAGGATATGGCCCGCTTTACGCGGCATTCTGATCTACTTTATTAGGCAATTTTACTTAATTTAGTCTACATTCCGCACGATAAGGAATCCCGCGAACGATAAGCGTAGACTGAGGCCCAGCTAAACCACTAGCTACGATTAGGCGATAACTTTGGCTATCTAAAGTCGTTTCAAGTTGCATCAATGTAAAAGCATTTGCATTTAACTGATTTGACGAAATTTCTTTTGTCGCCCCCCGCATTGCCAGTCCAAATTCCTTACTTCGGATAGAACTTTCGCCAGCCATCTGAGTAGATATTTTTAGGATAGCAACAGTTGTACCCGCATCTGAAATAGAAACTTCTGCTGTGGCATCAAAACGATTTAGGGCCACCGTATCTAAAGATTTGCAATTAAGTGTTGTTGTCGCAAAAGCGAAAGTCGAAACTGAAGATAACATAAATAGAAACAATGTTTTTTTAAGCATAGATACTTCTTATTGTTAAAGTGTTAAAAATTATCTTGGTTGAGTATTGTAATAGCCACCAGAGTTATTAAAGTTATTTGTAGGTACGCCTGTTCCAGACACACATAGTCCTAGGCGGGTACTTGCCGAGTTTGCACGACAGCTAAAGCCAGCAGAGCAAGTGGTCGGTTGATCTGTGAAGCACGATTGAACAACACCGTTGTAGCAAGATTGTTGCGAATAACCTTGGTAGTTACTAATTTGTGGAATGTTTACCCATTGATTATTGTTCGCACCCCACCCAAAGTAAGCATAGCCATAACCATAGGATTGTGATGTCTCTGCACAGCCAAGACCCGCAAAACCATTATAGGTAGGAATAGATCCAGGTCCACAATTACAAAGGTACTGTGAATTATTTAAATTTTGAAACGGATTGATATAACCGCCACCGTAATTATTATTGTATCCGTAGCCATTATTATAGTAGTCGCCATTTTGATTATTGTAATTATACTGAGAAAAGCCGGGCGTATTGTAAGTATTTGCCTGGCAAAGGCTCGGATTGTTAACACATTGGCCGTTCATTCCTGGTGCTGTAGCGTCCGACTGACTTGATTTTTGGCAAGATGACACAGCTAGAACAACAAGTGCAATGTAGACAACAAATAAAGTTTTCATAAATACCTCAAGGTTAAAACTTTCCAAATATAATAGATACAAAGACCCGGCCAAGTTTTGCTTAGGGCTAATGGTCTTAGGTTATACTTCAGTATTTCTAGCTGTAGAACTTTTTGACAGGCGACATTTTTTGAGATTTTTTTTAAAGCTTAATTATTTTTATGAATTTGTTGGAAATTAGAAAATGAATTTGCATTCAATGTTGTTGGTTACATTTAAATCATATTTATAAAGTTTTTTGTTTAGTTTTCCGACAAGCTTGTTGAGGTTATGATGAAATTAGCTACAGCGTTTTCAGTAAATGCGGATTCTGTTTTAGCAATCACACAAGCTTATCAACAAGTAAAAAATCAGCTAGGTGGAGAGTCTCCTCAATTCTTAGTTGTTCACAGCTCTGTAAATTTTGATTGTTCGCTCATGATGAGCACATTAAAAACAATTGCCCCGAGTGTTCCTATTCATGGTGGAACATCATGCGTTGGTGTAATGACTGCATTGGGTTTTCATAATGGGGCTGGCGATGATTCAGAAAAAAGTGTTGGCCTTCTTGGAATTTTAGACCCTGAGGGCAGCTATGGAGTGGGTGTTGCTGATTTGGATACAAATCCAAGAGCTGCCGCATTTGCGGCTAGCCAAAAAGCTCTAGAGCAAGCAAAGCGACCAGGCGAAGTTCCGAGTATAGTATGGATCATGGGGCCACCAGGAAATGAAGAATCTCTGTTAAAAGGAATTGGTGATTTTTTTGGACCGAATGTACCTATCGGTGGCGGTAGTTCGGGTGATAATACAGTTACAGGAGAATGGCTACAATTTGCAAATGGCGAGGTTTATAAAAATTCAATTGTGGTAAGCGTTCTTTTTGCTTCAAAGGGTATAGCTTTTTCATTTCATAGCGGCTACGACCCCACGGGAAAAAAAGCTCTTGTAACAAAAGGTGAAGGTCGGGTTATTCATCAACTGAATAATCGTCCTGCGGCTGAATTTTACAATGAATGGATTGGCGGAGGAATTACAGAAGAGCTTGCTCATGGTGGAAATATTTTAATGAAGAGTTCCTTATTTCCATTAGGAAGAATTGTCGGCTTAATGGGAGAGACGCCCTATTATCAACTTTCTCATCCAGATAGCGTTACCGCAGATAAAAGCATAACTATGTTTAGTGAAGTTCAACTTAATGATGAAGTTCATTTAATGCAGGGAAGTTTAGAGTCGTTAATTCATCGTGCTGAAAGAGTAGTTAAATCAGCAATTCGTACGGGTGATGTCGATCCCGAAAAAATCGCAGGAGCAATAATAATCTACTGTGCTGGTTGCATGTTGACAGTAAAAGAGCAAATGCCAGAGGTTGTTGAAAGTTTTCGTTTAGGACTAGGCGAAAATATTCCTTTCTTAGGTGCTTTTACTTTTGGTGAGCAGGGTTGCTTTTTAGGTGGAGAAAATCGACACGGTAATTTAATGATCTCAGTTCTAATATTTCGTTCGTAAAAAGGTAACAGCTGATGAGAAGTAAAAATAAAATTGATGAATCCGAACAACTAAGAGAATCTCTTTTGGATTTAGCACGCGCAAATGCTAAAGAACGTGATGCTCGAACCGAGGCGGAAGTTCTACTTGCGGGATTGAATGCTTTAACAAATTATGACAATCGAAACAAAATGTTCGAAGACCTGCTTGATATTTTGCGCAATCAAATTGGATTTGAAAACGCTTTTATTATTGCCGCAAAAAATGGAAGTCTAAATATTGTAGCTTGCACGGCACCTCAATTCCTTGAAGCTAATTGGTCTTCAGATGAAATTTCAAAACGTATCACCTTAGGAAAACCTTTGGCTTTTTTTAATATTGATTTAGTTCCAGAATGGCAAAGTCAATCCGCATCGTTTCGCTATGGAGTAAGTTCAGCTCTTCATGTGTTATTGCGTGATAACCACGAACCAGCAATTCTAATTTGTACTCATTCGCAGCGGGGGTATTTTATTGAAAAGCATTTGATGTTATCAGCGCGATTTGCGCCCCTGGCTTCTCAGGCATTGCTGAATTTAGACAACAGGCTTGAGTTAGAAAAAATAAATATGCAATTACATAGCGAAATTGAACAGCGTCTAAAAGCTCAAGCGCAAGTTGTAAATAACTCAAAAATGGCTGCACTTGGAGAAATGGCAGGAGGAATCGCACATGAAATTAATACTCCTTTAGGTGCAATTACTCTTAATGCTGAAATGATTGATTCAGAAAATTCAGAATTTCCGAACCCAAACGAAAATATATCTAAAAGAGTAAAAGCAATTTTAGAAATAAGTGCACGGATAGCTAAAATTATAAGTGGGCTTAAAGGGTTTTCGCGCGATGCAAAAAACGATGATTACGAATTTTTTACAGCCAAGAAATTAATTGAAAATACAGTTTCACTTTGCGGTGAAAAGTTTAAAAATAACAATGTTCAATTGTTAGTACATAGAGATTTTGAAGACACCTTAATTCAAGGGCAAATTGTTCAACTTTCTCAAACAGTGTTGAACTTGCTGAATAATGCCTATGATGCAATTGCGGGATTTGAAGAAAAATGGATAAGTGTTAAAGTTATAGTCTGTGATCAAAAAATTCAAATTAAGGTTACCGATTGTGGAAAAGGGATACCTCTATCTGTGGTCGATAAAATATTTCAACCATTTTTTACCACAAAGGACATTGGTCATGGCACGGGGTTAGGGCTAAGTATATCCAGAAATATTATTAAAAAACATAATGGAGTTTTATTTTATGATGAAACCAGCACTAATACATGCTTTGTTATACAGTTGCCTATCGTTAATAGTGAGAAAATAGCCATATGAATAATTGGATAAACTTTAATATTCTTGTCGTTGAGGATGATGCGGGAATGCTAGAAATTCTTGGTGATATTTTGGAAGGGTATGGCGGCAAAGTTTTTCGCGCAACACATGGCGAGGAAGCACTTAATTGCATAGATAAGGAACGAATTGACCTAGTACTTTCAGATGTCCAAATGCCTATTATGGGAGGCATTGATTTGGTAAAAAATATTCGCATAAAAAACTTGAAAATTCCAGTTGTACTTTTTATAACTGGCCAATCGGAATTGACAGAGGAAAGTGCTTTAGAAATCGGAGCTATAGGTCTTGTGCATAAGCCTTATAAAGTAAAAGTATTGATTGAAAGAATTGAAACTGTTCGGAAAGTTTATAATTTTTAGAAATTCACAAATCATCCGGAAAAGATAATTTTAAATTGTTTATTACCTAGCAAGAAAATCTATTCGTACATGTCTTTAAGTAAGGACGCGTACTTGTTTTCAATAAATTTTCTTTTTACTTTCAATGAGGGAGTTAAACTTCCATTTTCAACAGTCCACGGCTCACCAACAATTTCAAATTTCTTTATGGCTTCAAAATTTGCAACTTCAGAATTTGTTTTTTGAATTTGTTTCTGAATTCGAACTCGAAAAGCAGGATTCTGATAGATCTCAGAAATATCTTGATAAACAATTTTATGTGAATGAGCCCAATTTTTAGCAGCTAATTCTTCAACATAGATTAAGGCAGTAATGAATTTTTTTTGATCACCATGTATAAGAACTTGTGAAATTAGGGGGTCCTGTTTTAATAGTCCTTCTAATTTCTGAGGAGCCACATATTTTCCGCCAGCTGTTTTTATTAAATCTTTTTTGCGATCAGTAATTTTTAATTGGCCGGTACTTGTTAATTCGCCAATATCACCGGTAGCAAAATACCCATCGATCATTGTACTAGCAGTCGCTTCTGGATTTTTAAAATATTCTTTCATGCACTTTGTACTTTTAATTAGAATTTCACCATCAGCTGCAAATTTTATTTGCGTGTCGCCTATAGGGTTGCCAACCGTCCCTGGATTAAAATTGTAAGGCGTATTTACTGTAATCGCGGCACATGTTTCGGTTAGTCCATAACCTTCTAAAACTTGTATTCCACAATGAGAAAAAAAATAAGTTAGTTCAGCGGATAACGGAGCGCCACCACTGACAGCAAATTGCAATTGTCCGCCAAAAGCTTTTTTTATAGGACTAAAGGCGACTTTGCATAAAGTTTCATATTGAATTAATAAACTCCAGGGTATGACCTGTTTGCGTTCGCGATATTTAGAAACTTCAGTAGAAATTTCCAAAGCTTTTTTAAATAGACGTTGCTTCAATGGCTGAGTTTCAATTTGTGCCATTATGCTTGCATAAATTTTTTCAAAAATGCGTGGTACAGCAACCATAAAATCGGGTTTGATCTCTAGCATATTTAATTTAATGTTTTCAATGGATTCCGCAAAAGCCATTGTATGGCCATTGAAGCAGCTTCCCCACAGCTCAACTCGACCCATGACATGGGCCATTGGTAAAAATGTAAGAGATGTAAAGCTAGGCTTAACGCCCACCAGTTTAAATAGGTCTTCAACCTCAGAAATTATTGCTTCATGTTGTAGTACCGCACCTTTTGGTATTCCAGTTGTGCCCGATGTATAAACCAAGGTTGCAATGTCTTTTGGTTTTATCGAAGCGCATTGCTTGAAAAAAGAGGTTTTTGAGTTTTCTGTAGGAATAGAATCAAAATCAAATTCTTCAAACTTTTTAATTTCAACTTTTTTTATAAAGTTTGGACTAATTCGTTCGATTTGCTTTTGATATTGCATGTTTTCAACAATAATTAAATTAATTTCAGAGTGATTAATAATAAATAATAAATCGGCGTCACTTAAGTTTGGATAAAATGGAACCGCAATTTGTCCAGAGCCCAAAATAGCCATATCAAAAATTGACCATTCCCAACGAGTGGAAGCTAAAATTCCAATGTGACTTTTTTTATTAAAGCCAAGATGTTTAATTTGTGCTGCAATTGAAATAATTTTATTTAAATATTCATCCCATGTGATTGACTGCCATGCGGATTCTTTTTTGTATTTAATTGCAACACCTGGTGATCGATTTGGTAGGTTTAGTATCCATTTTCCAACTGTCATTTTTTTACCGGTATTCTTCCTAATATAAGTTCAATGTTTTTATTTTCACCTGAATGAACATTTACTTTAAGTTCATCTGCTTGGCGTGTAATAGGATTATAAGCACGAATTGCAGTATCTGCATTAGCTAAAATTGAATATTTTAAAATAGGGGCTTTTTCGCTAAGTTCTTTTCCATTTACATAGATGATGGTTGATGGGCCACCATTAGCTATCGAAATATTTATAAAACCAGTTTGAGCTGCAACTTGTAATGTCGCAGCGATAAGACTAGTCTCATTTAGTTTTTTTGATATTTCATAAGTCAGATAGCCATCTTTTTTTAGGGTAATCAAACTATCTTTATTTGCAGTCATACTGATAACAGCCGGAGTGCGATACCCTGTGTTAAAATTGTCTATGTAAATTTGTGCTCCTGCTGGCGAGCTAGAAATAGAGGCCTTTACATATGTTACAGCAGCCGTTGATGAAATATCAATCTCGCCCTTTATTTTCGAATCTGTGGTTTCAGTTTTTCCCGCAACCAATTGGGTAGATATCGACTCTGAGGTATTAAACTTGAAACCATTTTTATAGCCCCAAAAACCACCACCAACTAATATTGCAAAAATAAATATTTTAAACCCAATTTCAACAAAGTCATTTCCAGAACTATTTGGCTTTTGAAAACTGATTTGCGACATTTGTGTTACTCGGGTGTGATGAATAGAACTGTTGGAACTAATTTTTGGTCCAGGGGGTTGAGACGCAGAAGCCCCGCCCTTAAAGCTGGATGAAGCACTTGCTGCCGTTGGTCCCTTTTTTTGAACAAAAGATCCGCGCAAACCTTCAAGATTTGTTTTTAAATTTTGTTCATTATAGCCATCCGGCATTTCATCAGGAAGTGGTGTGATGTTCTGCATATCGGGAATTGGCGGGCGATTTATTTCTTTTTCAGCAGTCGATTTAGCTATCTGTTGCTGAGCTACTTGTTCGGTGTGCTTTGCTTGTGTGGGTATGGCCTCAGAGTTCACTACTTTTTTAATAGTTACTGCAGTTTGTCTTTGATTTGTATTAATTAGCTCTAAAATTTCAACTTTCGAATAAAGTATTAATTTTTCACGAGCATCAGCAAATGCAGTTCGAAATGAATCTTTAAGTGACTGACTAAAGTCATGAGACGAAAAATCAGGAAACTGAGTATTTAAAAAGCGATTTAAATCGCGGTGAAAATTAGCAGCCGTTTGGTAGCGAACATTTTTATCTTTAGCTAAGGCTTTCATCGCAATACGTTCAAGTTCTGGTGGAACCAGTGGATTTACTTTTCTAATTTGGGGAATTTGGCATTCGCGAACTTTTCTTAATATTGCGGCTTCATTGCTACCTGTGAAAAGTCGATCGTTTGCAAGTAATTCCCAAAGGATAATTCCAAGCGCAAATACATCAGTACGTGGATCGATTGGCATGCCCTCAGCTTGCTCTGGGCTCATGTAACTGAATTTTCCCTTTAAAGTTCCGGCTTTTGTTTCTTCTTTTTCAGTTTCTGCTTTGGCAATTCCGAAATCAATGACCTTAACTTCACCTTCAAAAGACAGCATTATATTTTGCGGACTCATGTCACGATGAGTAATATTCAGCGGTCGTCCAGAGTTAGCATCAACACAACGATGGGCATGATCAAGCCCAGCGGCAACTTCTTTGATAATAAAGATGGCTTGATCAATTGAAAAGCTTCTATTATTTTTTTTAAGTTCATTAATAATTTGGCGAAGATTGCGTCCTTCCATGAATTCCATCACTAGAAAGAACTGATTTTTTTCAACACCAAAATCATATATTGAAACGATATTTCCATGATTTAAATTGATTGCGACTTTCGCTTCCTCTTTAAACATGTCAATAAACTCTTCGTTGCTTGAAAACTGCGGAAGAATACGTTTAACTGCGACGAATTTATTTAAACCATTCGCAACTGCCGATTTCGCAAGATACACCTCTGCCATGCCGCCCACAGCAATTTTTTCCAAAAGCACATACTTTCCAAATTTTTCATATGGTTGTGCGGGTATCGACGACATCAAAAAGTTACTCCTACCATGGAAATATCGGCTTACTGGTCATGTTTCTTGAAAAAATAATGACAAAAAACAAATAGATAAGGCGTAGGTCCAGATAAGCAGGACTAAACAATTTGCTATAAGGTTTGAATTAACGTCTGCGGTTTTTTTATTCGATAATAATAATTAAAAATGTCTCACAATGACTCAAGAATTATTTAGAAACCTCCGATGAGCTTATATAAGGCCATGATGGCCGTAATTGAAAATTTTCGGAGGCAACAACATGTTTATTCAAGGTGACTTACAAGCTGTTTTTGATGCGCTTTATACAATTGGTGCGATAGATCCAGTATTACATATGGATTGGGAGAAAATAAATTCTGAAATGACCAATAATCCGCAAAAAGTTCACCATGTTTGCCAAACTGTAAATGCGTGTGGTGGTGATCAGCAAAAATTAATTCAAACATTAAATTCATTAGATCAAAAATCATTGCATTTTGTTGCGTTGGAGGTGGCTCGTGAATTCAGCGAATTTCAAGATCGTAAAGAGCTTCACTAGAGCTTTTTTATTTTCATTTTTCTTTTTTGCCCAGGTTAAAATTCATGCGCTTGAAATAGATTTGTCACGACGTCAGGGTGAACTTCAAGAAATGACATCAGCACTTAGATCTCCTTCTGCGGTTTTAACGCCTGAGCCATCTGTTGTTGTTTTACCAGGCGAATCTCCGGCAGTGGTTAAAGACGAGAAAGCGGTTAATAACGAAATTATTGAAGCCTTAAAAAAAGTAGTAATGCCAGTGGATGTTTCGAAAGAAATAGTTATTGCGCAAACTGAAGATGGTTTTGTGCCATCGTTAATACAAGTAAAGAAGGGCGAAATCTATAAAATTCATATTGTTAATTTAAATATGAAAGAAAAAAATGTTAGTTTTTTAATGGATTCGTTCACACAAGCGCATAATACAGTTTACGGAAGTTTGAAGACATTTACAATCGAACCCAAAGTAGAAGGTATTTTTTCTTTTCAGTGCCCTGAAACGGGTGTGCAAGGTAAAATTGTAGTGCTTCAAGATAATTTAAAAGCACGAAAAGTTGCATCTGAAAAATAAATTTGTAGATGAAGTAGATATCAAGGGTTACTATGGCTGATGATAATTCAAATTTTAAAGAAGTCATCGCAAGGGCATTAGCTCCGGTAAATGAATTTTTAAATGATCCAAACGTTTCTGAAGTATTAATTAATGGACCATTTCAAATATTTGTTGAACGTAACGGAAAATTAGAATTAACAACGGCACAATTTCCAGATGAAGATAATTTAAAAGCTGCAATCAATAGTATTGCTCAGTCTGTGGGGCGCAGAATTAATGAAGAAGAGCCTAGATTAGATGCGCGATTGCCAATTATTGAGGGATCTCCGGCAAGTGGTTCGCGAATTTCCGCCGTTTTAGCTCCGATATCAAGACAGGGCACCGTCATTAGTATTCGTAAATTTACAGCCAGTAAAATTTCTCCGGCAGATTATATAAAATATGGAACGATTACTCCGGATGCCTGGATGTTTTTAGATTTATGCATGTACTTAGGTAAAAACCTTATTGTAAGCGGTGGAACAGGTTCTGGAAAAACCACGTTACTAAGTTTATTGTGTTCGCGAATTCCAAAAGGTCAGCGTGTTTTGGTTATTGAAGATTCTTCCGAACTGCAAATAGATTACGACCATGTTGTTCGCTTTGAAACGCGTCAAGCGGATGCCATTGGTAAAGGCGAAGTGACTATAAAGGATTTATTAAAAAGTGCATTACGTTTAAGACCAGATCGTATTATCGTGGGCGAAGTTCGCTCCAGCGAAGCTTTGGAATTAATTAACGCAATGAATACGGGGCACAAAGGAAGCATGGGCACGGTTCATGCGAACACTCCTGAAGATGCCATTGTACGTATTGAGGCATTGGCCGCCGGCGGAGACGCCAGAATTAGTGAAAAAGCATTGGTATCCCAGGTCGCTTCAGCGATTGAAATCATCGTACAAATCTCTAGATATTCTGATGGTTCAAGACGAATTTGTACCATTTCTGAATTGCGTGGCGTAGACGAAAAAGGAAAGTACATTGTAGTACCCATTTTTGATATTGCAAAATTAACTAGAAAACCAGACGGAAAGCTTGAAGGCAGTATCGAACCTACAGGTAACATGCCCTCTTTTTACCAAGAGATCTTAGATAATAAGATCAATTTTCCGGTTACGAAATTTCAAAAACCCGTCAAAGCTGCTTAAGCAAATTACTTTAGTTTATTATTAGATGTGTTATACGCAGATAGTATTATGATTTTTCATTATGTCTAAATTAATGGCTTATTCTAGCTTAAAAGGCCTTGCGACAGCCCCCCCATTCTAATACAGTAAGCACGTGCATTTTAGCTGTAAAGTAACTCATGCCATTTTAACCCACCTTGAATCAGAAAAACTGGATTTATCCGGCTACTTTTCTGAAAGCGATATTCCGTGGGAATTGTTGCGTGACTCTTCGAACTGGATGCGTGCTCCTGATATGGAAGCATTTCTTGAGCGTTTAAATCTATCAACCGACACCTTAATTAAAGCAGGTTATGCGACCCCAAAAAATAAAGTGTGGGGAGTCTTAGATAGCGTGTTGCGAATGATGCCACAGCCTCAAGAAATTTTCCATCAGCCTGAAAAGTTTCTGGGCTATTTTATTTCTCCAGAGCCGCCCATTGAAAATTTAAATCGAACAAGCAAAGGGCTGTCGTTTGATATTCCATTGCCTGCTGAACAGTATCCGATGGTTACAACTTATTTAAAAGCAGCCTTTGAAGCTTTACCTAGTTATGTGGGGCAATCCTTTGCACATTGTGAATGGAACGACATTCATATGTCGATCGATTGGCCAGAAGCTCAGCCAAGTATTTTAGGTGAAGATGAATCTCGACAAATTTCTCCGCAGTTGATGCAAGATGTGATTCGACAGCTACAAGAAAGTAGTAAAGATTTAGAGGAAAAAAATCGTGAATTGCAACGTCGTAACGAAGAATTATTACGAGTAGCAATGCAAAAACAAACAGGTCTTCCCGATGAAGAACAGCGTACTGTTATTCGCGAAGATTTTTCTGAATTCGAATTTATGAAAAAACCAGTTCATCAAGTGGCGCAAAATTTATCTCGCTTACATGATTATATGGTTCGTGCGCACCAATTAGTCACTATACTTACAGCAGGACAAAAGCAAAGCCCTGGTATTAAAGAAGCTTTTCGTCGTGTCGATTGGGATATAGTGAAGAATCAATATCCACAAATTATTTTAGAAAGTTTAGAAACTTTAAAAAAATTAAATCAGCCTGAAAAAAAATAATTAACTTATTAAAAAAAAGGAAAAAGTATGTCAGAAATTATCAGTTTGCATGCTCGTGAGATTTTAGACAGTCGTGGTAATCCAACAGTTGAAGTTGAAGTCAAGACAGCTGATGGCAACATGGGACGTGCAGCAGTTCCTTCTGGAGCAAGTACCGGAGCCCATGAAGCCTATGAATTACGTGATAATGATAAAAAAAGATTTTTAGGTAAAGGTGTTTTTAAAGCAGTTGATAATATTCACGAAAAAATTTCTCCGGAAATTGTTGGTTTAAATGTTTTTGAACAAGTTTATTTGGATAAAGTATTACGTGATATTGATGGAACTGAAAATAAATCGAGTTTAGGTGCCAATGCTATTTTAGGTGTTTCTTTAGCTTGTGCTCAGGCGGCTGCTAAAGATGCAGGACTTCCACTATATCGTTATGTGGGTGGTTCGCAAGCTTGCCGTTTGCCCGTTCCTTTAATGAATGTTTTAAATGGTGGAGCTCATGCCAACAATGGATTAGATGTTCAAGAATTTATGATTGTGCCAACGGTAAATAATTCTTTTGCAGAGTCACTTCGAGCTGGGGCAGAAATTTTTCATACTTTAAAGAAAATCTTAGCTAAAAAGAATTTATCAACAGCCGTGGGTGATGAAGGCGGATTTGCTCCGGTTTTAAAATCAAATGAAGAAGCCTTAGAGCTTTTAATGGAAGCAATTCAAGAAGCGGGTTATGAAGCTGGGCAAAATGTATTTTTAGCTTTAGACGTGGCTGCTACTGAACTTTATGATTCAACAGCTTTAACTTACCAGTGGGAAAAGCAAAAAATTTCGGGCATAGAACTTCAAGGAATTTATAAAAAATGGACTGAAAAATTTCCGTTAGTTAGTATTGAAGATGGCTTTTCTGAAGATGACTGGGCCTCTTGGATTCAGTCAACAGCAGCAATGGGTGACCGAGTTCAATTAGTTGGCGATGATTTGTTTGTAACAAATCCAAAGCGCCTAAGAATGGGTATCGAGAAAAAAGCAGCCAATGCCTTACTGGTTAAAGTAAATCAAATTGGCACCTTAACAGAAACGTTTGAAGCCGTAAATTTAGCTCAACGTCATAAAATGAAAACGATCATGTCTCATCGCAGTGGTGAAACCGAAGATGTTATTATTGCGGATCTTGCTGTTGCATTAAATTGCCACCAAATTAAAACGGGTAGCCTTTGCCGTTCGGAAAGAACTGCGAAGTATAACCAACTACTTCGCATTGAAGAAGACTTAGGTGGAATGGGTATTTACTGGGATAAAGCGGGCTTTCGTTAAGCAGCAGTTATTAATTTCGCAATAATTTCAAATTGAAACGTCATACCAAAAATGTTACTTAGCCCCTGAAGTAACATTTTTGAGTCTGTCCCAGTCTGGGATATCTTTAAAAACCTGAATACTATCAAGGTTTAAACTTAAATTATAATTGCGGCTTCTTCTTTGCATTTTAGATAATTGAATAAGATATTTGAACAATTTATTCAGGATCTAAACTAAGGAGATTGCGATGAAAACATTTGTATTACTAATATCATTGATGGTGCTTGGGTTTGGTTGCGCTAAAAAAGATGATACAACTGCTGTCGCAATGAACGGACCCTGCTACGATCAGGCTACAGGTCGTTACACGGGGCAAAATACCTGTGCGGTTGGAGTTAACAACACGAATAATGGATACACCTACGTTAATGGAAACTGTGTGCAAACTGCCACGAACCAAATTTATCCTGCTCAGTATTGTCAGCAAAATACGAATGGGTATCCTCAGCAACAACAGCAGTGCTATGGATCATATATTTATATACAAAATGGATACTCACAAATTGTTCAATGTACCGGTGCAAACTGCCGTGGTTACACGCTAACTTCGCAAACGACTAATCAGCAAGTGATGTGTTACTAAAAGTAACCACGACGAACATCGAGTCTTTATTTAAAAGTTGTGTCTGTATAGAATATTTTTAAAAATAGATTCATGCAGACGACACAACGATTACTTATATTGAGCGTATTTAATTTTTTAACATTATTTGCAAATGCGAATACCATCGGAACAGAATATCAAAACTTTAATCCTTCGATTACAGGATTAGATTTTACAACAGTCCATTCTTCAGAAACATTAAAACCCTGTTTGTGCAATTTAGGATTGTTTTTTAACTACGCAAAAAATACTGTAACCTATTCAGATAACTACTATAAAACCAATGAAGATTTAAAAGGTCGTAGAGCCAATGATTATCTAATTGGTGCAGACATTAATTTAGCAGTTGGATTAACTAAAAATTGGGATTTTGGAATTGCATTACCATTTATTGTAACCGCGCAAAATCAAGATCCGTATGGAGTCAGTTATTTTGATAAATTTGGTTTAACAGAAATTCGCCCAATGTCGAAATATCGCCTTTCTGGTAATGACAATGGCGGCTTTGCGGTGGTGCTATCCGCAAATTTTAATACTATTGCGAATAATCCATTTGCGGGTGAAAAACCTGGACCAACTTACAACTTAGAGTTTGCAGCGGATACCACAACTGAAAGTGGAATGAAGTTAGGGGCTAACGTAGGTTATCGAAAGCGAAATCCTGGCGCAAAAGTTGTGAATCCCACGACGGGTGAAACACCTCCGTTTGTACCGTTTAAAGATAGCATTATTTTTTCTGCAGCTTTAGCAAGTCATGTGGAATGGATGGATTCCGAAGTGATTGCAGAACTTAACGGAAGTAAAACGGCTCAGTCTTCAGACAGTGATACTGTTCGGAAAACGCAAGAGGCTTTAGAAATCAGTATTGGATTAAAAAATGAATTTTCGAAATCACTTAATCTTCATGCAGGGGCCGCGACGCACTTAGGTTCCGTACAGGCGACTCCTGATGCACGTGTTTATGTTGGAATTAATTATCAATTAGGAAATCCTGTTTGTGCATCATCATCTAAAGTAACAGAGTATCCAGTGGCAAGTGCAGCTAATGTTCCAACTGGAAAATCTGAATTAACAAAATTAAATATGCCTGTAACTGCAAAAAATAGTACAGGATATCGTACTAAGATCGGATCAACTCCGTATATGAATTGCATGCAAGAAGTTGGGTACTCTCAAGAAGTACCAGGCGATCTTGCTATTGAAACAGATATTACAAACTTACCTGATGGTGGAATTACTTTGTGTGTGCTAGCTAAAAATGAAGATGGAATTTGGCAGCCATTAACAAAACCAACTATTTATCGCTGGATAAAAGTTGGTAAAAAAATAGTGAATGCAGTAAAGCCAGATATTGCGCCAGTGGCTATTATGACAACAGTTCCGCAGGGAACATCCGATGTGACAGAATTTTATTCTACGGTTACTGCCGCTAATCCAAAAGATTATGCTGGGTACACTTGGAAAATTGGTCCATCGGCAACAATCAATTGCAACACTGAAGACGGTTACAGCGTTGAGGCTGCTGAGAATATACCAGCCACTCAAAGTATCGGAGAAATTCCAGATGGAAGTATTACCGCCTGCGTACTAGCAAAAAGCTTAAATGGAGTGTGGCAATCTGCTAAAACTCCAACACAGTATACTTGGATTAAAAAAAGAGGTTACGAATTATTTCGATTAAATGCCAATGTGCTATTTGATTTCGATAAAGACACGTTACAAGAAAAATCCTTTGAAGAGTTAGGAAAAATTGCGCGCCATCTTGAAAAACGTCCGTTTCGAAAGGTTATTATTGAAGGGCATACGGATAGCATGGGTGCAGATGAATATAATTTAAAGTTATCACAACGTCGTGCCGATCGTGTTCGACACTATTTAATTGATACCTTTAATTTTTTAGATACAAAGTTAGAGGCTGTTGGTAAAGGCGAAGCAGAGCCATTGGTATCAAATAATACGGATGAAGGCAGGGCGCAAAATCGTCGGGTAGAGTTTAAAATTTATCGGAAATAATGACTTTTTTTGTATCGCCATGAAAAACTTGGCTTGCACAGGCGCCAATTAAGAATTATTTTAAATAATCCCAGAGCGAGATTATTTAAAATAAAACTTTAAACAGATCTAAACTGCGTGTTTATTTCTATAAGTTGCAAAACGTGTAACGTCTTTTTTATAGTTTTTAGTGTATCCAGTATAATTTTTAGCAATAACTCCGCGTAAGAAACTGTAGTATTGAGTGTACATGTAGTTACCCATGTAGTTGCCAAAAAATGCTTTATTCATGTTTGGAAAGTATTCAGTTTTGCAGAAAGTCGCCATGTGCTTTTGTGACATCGTCCACCATTTAGTAGCTTCTTCGCGGTCAATAAAATTTGAAACAAAATAATTTTTATTATTAAATTTGTAACCGATTTCAAAACCATTTCCGGCTTTAGTAAAATACCCTTTAAAATTATAATCGCCCCAGTTATATGCTTTAGTCATTTTATCTCCTTTCACTTTTGTGAAGTATAATTATGTCATATTTTCTGTTGCGTTCGAGTCTAGCGCTTGATTTCTAGGCTTTTGTATTTCGACTAGATATGTTTCAATAAATGTGTGGAAGAACTTCGTCGACTTAGTTTTAATTTTCGTCAGTTACTAAATAAGCCTTTAAAAGTGGCCATTTTTTGCGCTTTTATTTTTGTGATTTCATTATTTATTAATGGATCATTATGGCGTGTATGGGGACTTCGTCGCGATCAAGCGACAATTCAAACACAAATTGAAAATGCTCAAAAACAGTCTACTTTTTTAGATGTACAAATTAAGCAGGCCAAAGATCCAGTTTTTATCGAACGTCAGGCGCGCGATAAGCTAGATATGGTTGGTGAGAATGATCTTGTTTTTGTTTTCCCCTAGTACTTTCAGTGCCTTAACTTCTTTGGCGATTTTTTTAATTTAAATTGCACGAAGTGCTAATCAAAAAAAATTGTCTCGACATAATTTAGTGCTAAAGCTCTAATATTTCACTATGGAAACAGAAACAATGAAATACGCACACTTACAATTAGGCCTAACTCGATTGGAATTAAAACGCCGTTTAGAACTTGGGCAAATCGATCCTGAAATTTTAAAAGCTCAACTTGATGAATACTCGCGCGAAATTATGTTGGATTCTTTATCAGAAAAATGGATTGAGCTAAAATCTTTGGATCAAGTCGACAAGTTTGAAACGAACGAGTAGTGTCTGGCAAACTCTGTTTGCAGGATGTGATACTCGTTTATGAAAAATCAAATTTATATTGTTGATGTTAGTTCGATGTTCTTTCGGGCTTTTTATGCTGTTCGTCCTTTGTCTTCAACAAAGGGAGTTCCAGTAAATGCTGTCTACGGATTTATTTCGATGATTGCAAAACTTTTAAAAGAAAAAAAACCAGATCACATTGTCTTTTGTTATGACCGCAAAGAGCCATCATTTCGTAAAGATTTATATGTTGATTATAAAGCCAATCGCACAACGATGCCAGACGATCTGCAAGTGCAAATGCCTTATCTAAAACAAGTTGCTAACTTATTTGGAATCAAAGATATCGAAGTTCCCAGTTTTGAAGCAGATGATTTAATTGGGACCATTGCAAAAATGGCCGAGAAAGAAAATTTCGAAGTGTATATGGTCAGTGGTGATAAAGATTTTTGCCAAATCGTAAGCCCAAATGTTTTTCTTTACGATACCATGAAAGATGTCGTGTTTGACCCCATTTTAGTTAAAGAAAAACACGGTGTATCGCCTGAGCAATTTATCGATTTTTTAGCCATTACGGGTGATTCTTCAGATAACATTCCAGGCATCGCAGGAATTGGCCCTAAGGGGGCGCAAAAATTAATAGAACAATTTGGAACAGTTGAAAATATTTATAAAAATATTGATCAAGTCGAAAGTGCTACAATAAAACAAAAGTTAATTGCCTCAGAAAAGAATGCCATTTTATCTAAAACACTAGTTACCATCGTCTGTAATGTTCAATTGAACTGTACGATGGATGATTTTAAGTTAATGCCAATGAAAAGGGACGAGCTTCGTTTGTTTTTACAGGAGTTAAATTTTAAATCGTTTGAAAAATCTTTATTAGATCAACCCGAAAATTCGAATTCAGAATCTGCTCCAGCCAAGATTGCAAAATCGGCTATAGCAAAATCAACAATTTATGCATCGAAAAACAATGTTCAAGTGGATCAGGAAAGTCAGGCTATGATTCCTGGATTGTTCGATATTCCATCGGAACAACAAGGTGAATTAGCATTGTGGTCTGCAGATGTTATTCAGAAGCGTTTGGATGCTCAGCAGAAATTTTTTATTTTCCAGCATGACGAAAAGATTGCGCTTAGTTTTGGAAATGATTTGTATATTACGGAAGTTTCTAACTGCAAATTAAATTTTTCAAATGTGATATGGTCTGGATTTAATTTAAAAAAAGTATGGCATGAAATTGGTTTTAAATTTAATCCTGAAATTGATCCTGCCGTTGATTGGGATTTAATGCTTGGTGCTTATGTTATACGTGCGGCAGATAGCACAAGTTTGCAAAAGCTTGCACAGTTTTTTTTAAAAACTGAAATTGAAAAAGACACAACTATCCAAGATTTGCATAAAATTTGTTTTAAGTTAAACCTAGTAGTTCAGCAACAATTAGAAGAAAAAAACTTGTGGATGATTTATAAGAAATTAGAAAAGCCACTTATAGCTATACTGTACGGTATGGAGCAAAAAGGTATTTCTTTGAATGTTGCAGCCCTTGCGGAGTATTCTAAACAATTAGCCGATGAATTAGCCGCGCAAGAAAAGAAAATTTACGAATATGCCGGAGAAGAATTTAATATCGCTTCACCAAAGCAGTTGGGAGTTATTCTTTTTGAAAAACTTGGACTTGAGGCTCTTAAGAAAACAAAGACAGGTTATTCAACAGATAATGATGTATTAGAAAAAATTGATCATCCCATTGCCAAAGAAATGATTAGTTACCGCGAAATTGCTAAATTGAAATCGACCTATGTTGATGCATTACCTCAGGCTGTTGATCAATTTGGTCGAATTCATACTCAGTTTAATCAAGCACTTACAGCAACGGGTCGGTTATCAAGTACAAATCCAAATATTCAAAACATTCCAATTAAAACAGAGCGTGGTCAGCGCGTTCGAAAAAGTTTTATTGCAGCATCTGGCAAGAAATTATTATCTGTGGATTATTCGCAGATAGAGCTTCGTGTTCTGGCTCATATTTCTGAAGACGCAGGGTTAATTAAAGCCTTTCAGGATGATTTAGATATTCATTCGGCTACGGCCTCAGAAATTTTTGCGATTGCATTGGATCAAGTTACAAAAGAACAACGTCGTATTGCAAAAGCCGTTAATTTCGGAATAGCTTACGGACAGGGGACTTATGGTTTGGCAGAAACGTTGGGAATTCCAAGAAAACAATCTGCAGAAATCATCGAAAAATATTTTACAAAATTTAGTGGAATTCGAAACTATATAGAATCGACAATTCAAAAAGCTCATGAACAAAAATATGTCGAAACGCTTTTTGGAAGACGTCGTTATATTCCAGAATTAGATTCTACAAATATGATGTTAAAGAAATTTGGAGAGCGCGCTGCTATTAATGCGCCAATTCAAGGAACAGCTAGTGATTTAGTAAAAATGGCAATGATAGAAATTGCTCAAGATTCTAAAACAAAAGCGAAAGTGGACATGCTATTGCAAGTTCATGATGAATTAATTTTTGAAGGAACTAATGAATCAATTCAAGAA
The DNA here is from genome assembly GCA_049301055.1 of Pseudobdellovibrio sp. Classification (GTDB taxonomy): domain Bacteria; phylum Bdellovibrionota; class Bdellovibrionia; order Bdellovibrionales; family Bdellovibrionaceae; genus Pseudobdellovibrio. Next base: position 118,702 of record JBAQKN010000002.1, read on the forward strand.
TGCCTTCCATTCATTGTAAAAACAATGGAAGGTGTTGTAAAATTAAAAGTTCCGCTAAAGGTTAATTATGCTGTTGGGGATAACTGGGATCAGGCCCATTAATTTTATATAGGTTTATGGATACTAAAAATAGTATCCACCGCCTAATCGGATGTCGCTTGTATTCACAGTATTTGCATCTAATTTATAACTAATTGTTCGATAATCCAAAATCATTCGAACATTTGGCATAACTTGGTAGGTTCCAAATACACCAAGGCCACCCATTGCATTTAATGAAGAATCATTTCCTAAATTGTCTGTTGCTTTATAGTTTGATGCGACAGTTAGTAAAGCACCTGCAGAAAAGTTTTGAATTTTATATTCACTTAAAAGACTTAACTGCATTTGAGTTATGGTACTGTTTGCATAGGAAGCTGTTGCATTTATTGAAGCATATTCAGCTTCAACACCAACGCCAATTGCTCCAAAATAATAAAAACCAGTGCCGGATAAATCAAAGCCTGTGTAATTCTGTGTAAAATCAGCACCAGAAACAGGAATTGAATTTATAATGGTATCAGCATACTTAATTTTTGCAGAACCTGTGATGTATTTTAAATTTACACCATAAATTATTTTTTTATTAAGCATAGATTTGTTTCCTGAAGTTCTGGCAGAATCTTTTTTTGCACGGCGATTTTTCTCATTTGCTGGTGGCGCAGAATCAGGGTTTGCAAATTCGGAATTAGTTGATGCGTCAGCGACACTATTTGCTATTTCAATTTGAACATTTTTTTGACCTGTTAAGTCTTTATTTGTTTTTACTAATATTTTATTTTTTACAGCCTTAGCAACCGAAGCTGCAACTGAAGTTCCGCCAACATTGAACTGGATGTTCTGTCCAGCCGATGGATTTAGGGTTTGTAATTCTAAATCTGTAAGTTCAATAATTGCTGAGTTACCCTTTGTCTGAACAAGAGTCGCAGCATAAGCGGATTGTATCGAAAACAACATGATCAAAGCTATTTTATTCATTCAGTCTCCCAACCGACAACTCGTCCTCCTTCAATATAGACATATCTTTTTTCTTGATGATATCCATTTGAAGTCGAAACTTGTTTAATATATTTCCATCGTTCGTTTTTATAAATTGGATTTCCACTGTTTTCTATTGAGTCAGGTTCGCCCCAAGATTTTTTGACAAAATCTGCTGGCATTCCAAGTGCTATATCTTGTGATTCAACAGCTGCCTGATAGTCTTTTACATTTTTGTTGCGAAGCCAAATTTTATTTTTGTTAACCCAGGCTAGACGACCTTCGATAGAAGGAATAGAAAGATAATTAATTTTTTCTTCATCATTTTCTAGCCAAGGTAAAACCTTAGAATAGTTTAAGCGCTCTTTTTGTGAATCAAGACTGCGCTCTAAGATTCTAACTTTGCGACGTCGTTCGACCATAATATGTTCTTCGTCAGTAAGCGCATTTTTTGGGTCAATTCCTAGTTCATACGCATATTTTTGAAGATCAATATTTGTAAGTGGCGATGTTTTTAAAGCAAGCTTAGCTGCATCCATTTTAAGTGGTTTTGCAGTAGCCAATGGCTCAGGCAAAACAGGTTGCATTTCAACAGAATCATTATGGACAGTTTTAATTTCTGGAGTCGTCGTACAGGATACGATCACCAAAGAAAAAGCTAAAATAGAATTGAATTGAAGCTTAAAATTTACAATTGATTGCATATTCGCTAATGATAACTGAAAGATTTAAATAAAGCATTGCCTTCATCGACCATTGGCTAGGTAAAAAGATAGCTTTTATAAGTAACACTGTTTAATATTTACAGGTGAGCGAAAAAAAAGATAACCCCGAAGAAAAAAGAAAACTACCAACAGATGGAACATCTGCGAAGAATGCTGAAGAAAGTGCTGAAGAAAATGCTGCAGCAAATGAAGAAGCTTTAGCAGATATTGACCTTGTACTTTCTGAGGAAGATCCTGAATTTTTAAAAGAAATTGAACAAATTCAAATTGATGCGGCAATTGTCAGCTTATCCATTATGGATGAAGCCATCGAATCAATTAATGAAGATTTTAAAGCATCATCAGGCCTTCGTTTTCATTTAAGAAATGTATTTAATATCGCAGCCAATCCCAAAAAAGTTATTATACTGTGGATTTTAATTTTTAGTGCTATTGCTGGCGTATTTTATATGACCGTTATTTTAAATCGAATTTTTACAGACAAGTTGTTTCTTCATTCCTTTGTAGAAATTGGTGATGAAGTAAAGTCATATAATCCTCTTACTGAAACAGAACCCCTTTATGATAATCAACGTTTTGCAAAAAACTTAGTAACAATGGCAAAGATGCTTACTAATGTAAAAGCATCTGAAAATTCGGGGCCAAATCCAATGTTAGCACTAGAACTTAATGTTGAAGGAACTTCTGCTGAAGCTATTATTGAGCTTAAAGATCGCGAAGCTGAATTTAAAGATATTTTATTAAGACAAACTGAAGAATTTTCATATGATCAATTAGATTCTGCAGATGGCAAACGCGAATTATTAGATAAATTTAGGACAGCACTAAATTCGAACTTAACCCAAGGGCAAGTTCGCCGAGTTTTATTAAGATCATTTATTTTAAAGCATTAAATTATTTTAAATTGATCTAAATCAATATTATAATGTCGTATTCTGTCATGCAGGGTTGATTTTGGCATTCCTAAATCAACAGCTGTGCGTTTTTGATTTCCTTGATTGGCAGCAAGTCGTTTTAATATCATTTGCTTTTCAATCTCTCGGATTACTGACATTTGATTTGATTCGCCAGGAGCCGTATAGTTTACGCCAGTTGGTAAATGGGCTAAACGTTCTTTTTTATTTAACAGCAGGTCGATGTGTTTCTCTTCAATGTATTTTTTTGGAAATAAGGCCGAAGCTCTGGCAACTACGTTACGAAGTTCGCGAATATTTCCAGGCCAATCATGTTTTTTTAAAGCTTGAATTGCACTAAATGAAAAGCGAACTTTCATTTGTCTGGCGAAAGTATAAATTAATTCATCAAAATCTTCTAATCGATCTTTAAGGGCCGGAGCTTCTATGGTGATAACATTTAATCGATAATAAAGATCAGATCGAAAACTGCCTTCTCTGATTTTTTGATATAAATTTTGATGTGTTGCTGCCACAATTCGTACATCTGTTTTAACTGAGCGGTCGCTTCCTACAGGGCGAATTTCATTATTTTCTAAAGCTCGTAAAAGTTTCGCCTGAAGACCATAAGACAAATCACCAATTTCATCTAAAAATAAAGTTCCACCGCGGGCAGATTCAAACGCTCCTTTGCGATCTGCTATGGCTCCTGTAAAACTTCCTTTGATGTGTCCAAAAAGTTCACTTTCAACAAGTGTCTCTGTTAACGCAGAACAATTCACGCTAACAAGTGGAGCATTAGAAAATGGACTTGCCTTATGTAGTGCCTGAGCAATTATATCTTTACCAGTTCCAGATGGACCAAGTAATAAGACTGGAAATTTTGTTTGCGCAACAGAACTTAAACTTTCTAATTGCGCCTTCCAAAATTCACATTTGCTGGTTAGTGAAAAATCTTTTTTCTTATTCTTTGTATCATGAACAACTAAATCTGTATGGCCGACAGTAATTAGATCTCCATCTTTAAGAATGGCCTCTAAAACTTGGGCACCATTAACAAAAGTACCAGATTCAGATCGCAAGTCTTTGATTAAAAGTTGAGATCCTTTGTATTCTAAGCGGGCATGGCGATCAGAAATAAATGGATCAAATACTTGAACGGTGCAGCTGTTGTCTTTTCCAATATTAAGATATTCTGCTATTTCCCATTTTTGTTCTGTACCATCCATTAATTCAATTAAATATTGTGTCATTATATTCCCCTTTAGTTCGTTGCTGGAGCAGTATTTCAAGAATCAAGCACACTTTTTTAAAAGGAAGTTCTTGCGAAAGTGGGTTTTAATAGATTTGACGCAATTTAAATATATTTTGATGTCTGCGATCTAAGAATTGAGAATTTTATAAAAATGAATTACAATTTTTTCATGCCTAAAATGACCTTTATTAAAAGTGCCGTAAAGTTTTCTGAATTTCCTGTTCATCCTTTAAAAGAAGTCGCAATTGCGGGGCGTTCAAATGCAGGAAAATCATCATTGATAAATACATGGGCTCGCGAAAAAATTGCAAAAGTCAGTCAAACTCCTGGGAAAACGCGGCTATTAAATTTTTTTGGAGTTGGTAAAAACTATTGTTTAGTCGATATGCCGGGGTATGGTTTTGCTTCTCGGGGTGGCGATGAAGTTAAATCTTGGAAAAAAATGATTGAAGGTTATTTAAGTCAACGACCCCAATTGGTTGGACTTGTGCTGGTCATGGATATGACTAGAGATTGGCAAGATGATGAAGAGGGGATTGTGCAATATGCAATGAAACAAGATATTGCTGTAGCCGTTGTTTTAACTAAAGCCGATAAGTTTTCAAAAAATGATATTGAAAAAGCAGTACTACGAATTAAACATCAGTCTCGTTTAGAAGATGTTTTTCCAGCTTCATCGCAAACTAAAAAAGGTTGCGATGAGGTTGAAGAGTATATTTTTAAAACATGGGTTAAGGCATGAAAACCATAGCCGTCATTCCGGCACGTTTTGGATCAACTCGATTTCCTGGCAAACCGTTAGTAGAGCTTAAAGGGAAAAAAATAATTCAATGGGTTGTGGAAGGTGCAAGAACAAGTTCATTAGTAGATGATATTTATGTAGCTACAGATGATGAGCGTATTGCCGATTTTTGCAGAACAATTAAAGTAAACGTATTAATGACGCGTTCAGATTGTCCAACAGGTACAGACCGAATATTTGAAGCTACAAAAAATTTAGATTTTGATGTGGTTTTAAATATTCAGGGTGATGAGCCGTTAATTTCAAAAGAATATATTGACCCATTGGCTCAGGCTTTTGTGAATGATTCAAATTTGCAGATGGCCACTTTAGCTCATCCTTTGAAAGCTGAAGATTTAGACAATCCAAATGCTGTTAAAGTGATTTTAAACCAAAAACAAGAAGCCATTTATTTTAGTCGATTTCCGATTCCTTTTTCTCGCGAAAAGTTCCAAGAAAATGATGGTACTGATTTTATGCAAATGCCTGCGTTAAAGCATATTGGGCTTTATGGTTACTCAAAGAATTTTTTGAAATTATTTTGCGCCTCGCCACAATCGCTTTTAGAGAAAAATGAAAGCTTAGAGCAATTGCGTGCCTTATATTTAGGTGCACGTATTAAAGTGCTGCCAGTTGAAAAACCGACATATGGTGTTGATACTCCAGAAGATTTGCAAAAGCTTGAAGCCTTGTTATAGGTGCTGCTACACTCGTACAAAACGGGTGAATCATGGCAAAATCGAAGTTTAAAAAAAATACTAACTTAAAATCAAATACGAAATCAAACCAGTTGCAAAATAAATTACTGAAGCAGAAATTTATTTTTGTAACAGGTGGTGTTGTTTCATCTGTTGGAAAAGGTATTACGGCTGCAAGTCTGGGTTCTTTATTAGAAGCTCGAGGATTTAAAGTTACAATTATGAAATTCGATCCTTATTTAAATGTTGATCCTGGAACAATGTCTCCGCTTCAACATGGTGAGGTGTATGTTACAGAAGATGGAGCCGAAACAGATTTAGACTTAGGCCACTACGAGCGTTTTACAAATGCAAAATTGCTAAGAGCCAATTCCGTCAGTGCTGGACAAATTTACGATACAGTCATTACGCGTGAGCGGCGTGGTGATTATTTAGGTGGAACAGTACAAGTGATTCCACATATTACAGATGAAATTAAAGCCCGTCTTTTTGAAGCGGCTCAAGGGTGCGAAATAATTATTGTTGAAATTGGTGGAACTGTTGGCGATATTGAAGCTCAACCATTTTTTGAAGCAATAAGACAATTACGTTTAGAGTTAGGGAATGAAAATACAGCACTTATTCATGTGACTTATGTTCCTTATATTGCTGTAGCCGGAGAATTAAAAAGTAAACCAACTCAGCATTCTGTTAAAGAGCTACGCGAGATAGGATTGCAACCTGACTTTTTAATTTGTCGTAGCGAAAAAACAATCGATCAAAATTTAAAGATTAAGATTGGTTTATTTTGCTCTGTTAAGCCAGAAAATGTGATATCGGCAAAAGATTCATCGTCTATTTATGATGTGCCATTGGCTTTGCATAAAGAAAATTTAGACGAGCTTGTTGTTGAACGTTTAGATTTAAGAAAAACGAAATCAAATGTTACTGGATGGCAAAAAATTGCTAGAATTCAAAAATCGCAACTTAATAAAAATAGTAAAGTTGTTAAAATTGCAGTTGTTGGCAAGTATGTGGACTTAAAAGAATCCTACAAATCTTTACACGAAGCTTTAGTTCACGGCGGATTAGCAACAAATTCAAAAGTTGAAATTATTTATGTTGATTCAGAAAAATTAAATTCTAAAAATACTAAAAATTTACTTGGTCAGGCGAACGGAATCTTAGTTCCTGGTGGTTTTGGAACACGTGGTGTTGATGGAAAAATTATTGCAATTCAGTTTGCCAGAGAAAAGCAAATTCCATTTTTTGGAATTTGCTTTGGAATGCAACTGGCTGCAATCGAATTTGCAAGAAATGTTTGTGGAATTAAAGATGCAACGTCGCGTGAATTTGTAGGCGATAAACGTGGTGGGAACATAGTCATTGATTCCATGATTGAACAACGTGGAATTGTCGACAAAGGTGGAACTATGCGTTTAGGTGCCTTTAAGTGCCGATTGCAACCACGTAGTTTAGCTTTAAAAGTATATAAGAAAAATTTGATCTCAGAGCGTCATCGTCATCGGTTTGAGTTTAATAATAACTATAAAGATCTTTTTGAAAAAAATGGATTACGTGCAACAGGTATTAATGAAGAACGTGATTTAGTTGAAATTTTAGAAAATGTAAAACACCCATGGTTTATTGGCGTTCAGTATCATCCAGAATTTAAATCGAAGCCTTTAAATCCACATCCACTATTTGCGGCTTTTATAAATGCTTCTTTAAAAAGGGTTAAATAAATGTCGATTTATTTAGATATTGCTAGAAAAACTTTAAAAATAGAAGCGGATAGTATTTTAAATCTTATTCCACGTATCGGTGCTGATTTTGAGAAAGCTGCTGATTTAATATTAGAATGCCAAGGCAAAATTGTTTTTACTGGAATTGGTAAATCGGGACAAATAGCAAGAAAGCTGGCTAGTACTTTTTCAAGTACAGGATCTCCAGCAATTTATTTACATCCAGCGGAAAGCAGTCATGGTGACTTGGGCGTTATGACAAAAAGTGATTTAGTTATTGCGTTGTCCTATGGTGGTGAAGCTGCAGAAATGAATTCAATATTAAACTTTATTTCAAGACGTGGAATTCAGTTAATTGCTTTGACTGGAAAGTTAAGCAGTACGCTGGCAACTGCGGCAAATATTGTTTTAGATATTAGTGTTGAAAAAGAAGCATGCCCTCTTAATTTGGCTCCGACATCATCAAGTACTGCGACCTTAGCTATGGGAGATGCCTTAGCAATGGCTGTATTAGAAAAGCGCGGTTTTAAATCTGAAAATTTTGCTGAACTGCATCCGGCAGGTTCTCTTGGTGCGAAGTTAATGCGTGTAAAAGATTTAATGCAAAAAGGCGATGCTTTGCCATTTGTTAAGGTGACAACATCAACCAAAGAATTGTTAACCAAAATGACCCATCAAAGTGTGCGAGGGGCAGCTGGAGTTATTAACGATCACGGTCAATTAATTGGTGTCGTAACAGATGGTGATATTCGGCGATTTTTAGAACGTCAGCAAGATCCATTTTCTACAACGACTGCAGACTTAATGAGTAATTCACCGCGTACGATAGATGCAAATGAATTGGCTGAAAAAGCTTTTTTTCTAATGGAACAATTTCGTATTCAAATGCTTATTGTTTTAGATAAAAATTCAACAACGCCTCAAAATCCAGTGGGTATGCTTATTTATGCAGACCTATTGGCCGCAAAAATTCGCTAAATAATTATTAATAAAATTCGACGCGACAAAGGAAAATCATGAAGAAGTTTTTTGGACAATTCCAATATACCGCGCCGGTATGGCTAAAAGCTGCGATGGCATATTTAGCACAAACTAATGTAGGCATAATTTTAACAAAATTTTGGAATTCTCGGATAGCGAATCCTAAATTATTTTATAAAAAAATAATTGCAGGCGTTTTGGCTTTAGGGCTAATAACTGGCGGAGGTGTTGTCACTTACAAATGGTGGCAAGCGCGACCACGCCCAGAAGTTGTTACTTTCAAAATTCAGAAGCCATTTCATTCAGAAGTAACATTAGACAGTGGTGGTCCATTAAATATTATTTTTTCAAAATCCGTAGCGCGACTAGAGGATATAAATACGATTATAAAAGATAAAGTAGTCATGGAACCCGCTATTTCAGGAACATGGAGCTGGCAGACAGATTCAAACTTGCTGTTTATTCCAGATCCAAAGACAAAGGCAGATTGGTTAATTGGAACGAAATATTCTGTCGAATTAAAAAAATCTTTATTTGCTGATCATATTCGACTTGAAAAATACAGCGACATATGGACATCTGCGGCTTTAGTTGCTTCAGTTATTGGTTCTGAATTTTATATTGATCCGAAAGATCCAAGAATTAAAAAAGTTGTTGTTCAACTTAATTTAACACACCCGATTCGATTGGAAGATTTAGAAGAAAAAATTAGTGTTTCAATAGCTGCAGAGTCAGGTGTAGGCAGTTCGTCAAAAATTAACCACACCGTAACATTTAATAAAGTTTCAACTGTGGCTTATATTCATACAGAAACCTTAGCAATTGAAGACCGTCCACAGGTTGTTATAGTTAAATTAGAAAAAGGGCTAAAACCAAAACAACCTGGCCAGAAATCAGAAAGTAGTTTAGAAACAAAAGTGGATGTGCCAGGTCGTTTAACAGCCTTTAAAGTTGAATCTTCAAGCATAGAAATAATTCGCAATCAAAAGTATGAACCTGAACAAATTTTATTAGTAAAAACAACGTTACAGGCCCGTTCTGAAGATGTTGCTAAAAAATTAAATATTAAACTTTTGCCAAAAAATAAACCGGCACAAGATGGTGAAAAAGAAATTAAAGATTATCAGTGGTCTGGAGCCTCTGAAGTTACTGATGATATTATGAAACTTGCAACAGAGGTAAAGTTTATTTTAGTTCCTTCTGAGAATGAATTTTCAAAAGTTCATTCGTTTCGCATTTCGACTAACCCGAAACAATATGTATGGTTACAACTTGAAAAGGGTCTAAAGTCTTTAGGCGATTTTGAATTAGCAGAAAATTACACAAACTTAGCAGAAGTAAAGCCCTACCCAGAAGAAGTTTCTGTTATGAGTGAAGGTTCCTTACTTTCTTTATCGGGAGAATTAAAAGTTCCGTTAATGGCCAGAAATGCAAAAGCTGTCGAGATTTCATTAAGTAGAGTTCGACCAGAGCAAGTGAATCATTTGTTATCGCAAATTTCTTATGACATTACGAAGCCCTACTTAGATTATAATTTTGAAAATAAAACATCAGAGCGTTTTTCATCAGTTATTCAATTAAACTTAGAGTCTGCAAAAGCGACACAGTTTTTTTCATTTGATTTAAGTTCCTATTTAATTAAGAACCAATCGCCAAAAGGTATATTCATATTAAAAGCAACAATAGTGCATCCTGATAAGTCCTATGGTCCTTCCGATCAGCGCTTAATTATGGTTACCGATATGGGGCTTATTGTTAAAGAAACTCAAACAAAAACGCATGAAGTATTTGTTCAAAATATACGTTCTGGTTTGCCTGCGGCAGCTGCGACTATAGAAGTTATTGGAAAAAATGGCTTAGCTGTATTAAGTGTTGTTGCTGATGCTCAGGGGCATGCGATATTTCCAAATTTAAAAGATTTTCAACGCGAAAAAGAACCCATTGCATTTTCAGTCAGATCAGGTGGTGATCAATCTTTTTTACCTTATCAAAATTCAAAACAAAATCTTCAGTATTCAAGATTTGATGTTGGTGGATTGTATGAATCGGCTCAATCCGATCAAATGATGTCGATGATATTTTCAGACCGAGGTATTTATCGCCCCGGAGAAAGTGTGAATTTAGGTTTAATCGTACGATCAAAAACGACCAAACTAAAAGGTCAAAAAATTCCACTTCAATTAAATGTTCGTGACCCTAAAGGTAATGATGTTTTAACACAAAAAATATTGATTAATTCTGACGATTATAAATCAGCAGAATTTAAAACAGAAGAAACAGCACCCACAGGCATTTATGAAGTTTCATTAAACTTAATAAAAAAAGATAATCAACTAGAACCCATTGGTAGCCAAACAGTTCGTATTGAAGAGTTTCAGCCGGATCGAATTAAAATTCGTTCTTCACTGTCCCAAGAGAAATTAAGTGGCTGGCTAAAAGTTCAAGATTTAAAAGGCTTTGTTAGTCTTAAAAATCTTTTTGGCACTGCCGCAGAAGATCGTTTAGTACGAGCAAAGGTTGTACTAGCGCCTCAGCAGCCTTCATTTAAGGGTTTTGAGGGATATAAATTTATTCAATTTGATCAATCACAGATACAAGCGCAAACAGAAGAGCTTAATGAAGCTAGAACTAATGCTAAAGGCGAAGCTGAGTTTGCATTAAATTTAAATCGATATTCTTCGCCTTATTTTCTGGCTCGTTTCGAGGCTGAAGGTTTTGAAGCGGATGCCGGTCGGTCAGTAAAAGCATCTTCATCCGTAATTTTATCTACTTTGGATTTTATGGTTGGGGCTAAGCCTGATGGTGATTTAGATTATATTCATAAAGGTACAGAGCATTTTTTAAATTTGATAGCTATCGATTCAAATTTAAAAAAGATATTAGCTAGCGACTTAATTTTAGATATTATCGAAAGAAAATATGTTTCTGTTTTAACACAGTCATCAAGTGGTGATTTGAAATATCAATCGGTTTTAAAAGAAATTCCTGTATCTACTTCTGCATTAAAAATTCCAGAAGCTGGAAGTAAATATTCTTTAAAAACAGATCTTCCAGGAGATTTCTTTTTAGTAATTAAGAATAAAGAAAATGTAGAATTACTTAAATTACCCTATACAATTGCAGGGGCTGCCAATATTGCTAGATCATTGGATCGTCATGCTGAATTGCAACTGATTTTAAATAAAAAAGATTTCAGAGTCGGTGAAGACATCGAACTTCAAATTAAAGCGCCTTACAAAGGGGCTGGATTGATTTCAATCGAACGTGATGGAATCTATCAATTTAAATGGTTTAAATCTGAGACATCAGCTACGGTTCAAAAAATTAAAGTTCCTGAGGGATTAACTGGGAATGCTTATATTCATGTGACTTTCTTAAGAGCAATTGACTCCAGCGAAATATTTATGAGCCCATTAAGCTATGCGGTGGCTCCATTCTCAATTTCGCTTGAAGATCATAAAGCGAATATTGAATTAAATATACCAGAAAAAATTAAACCGGGTCAGAAATTAAAAATACTGTATTCAACTAAAGTTCCTACTCAGTTGATTTTGTACGGTGTTGACGAAGGTATCCTGCAAGTTGCTCGGTATAAATTACCAGATCCACTTGGATACTTTTTTCAGAAAAGGGCTTTGCAAGTTAAAACGTATCAAATGCTTGATTTGATAATGCCTGAATTTAGTTTGATTCAGCAATCGCAGGCTCCGGGTGGTGATGAGGCCTCTGGCGCATTGGGGAAAAACATTAACCCTTTTCGAAGTAAACGTTCTGCACCTATAGCTTTTTGGAGTGGAGTTTTATCTTCGGGACCAAAAGCAAAGTCTTATACTTACGATGTTCCTGATTACTTCAATGGTAACATTAAAGTAATGGCTGTTGCTGCTGATTCTAAAAACTTAGGATCAGCCGAAAGTTCAACATTTGTACGTGGCGATTTTATTATTAGTCCGTCGGTTCCTGTTTTTATTGCTCCGCTTGACGAAATGGTTGTTGGTATCAGCGTATCTAATCAAAAAGAAAAATCTGGGGCTAATGCGACAATAAAATTAACAACTAAGTCCAATGCACTTTTAGAAATAACTAAAAATGCTGAACAGACTTTGCAAATTGATGAAGGGAAAGAGGTTTCGACATCAATATCTGTTAAAGCAAAAAATTTAGTTGGAGAAGGTGAATTAACTTTTACTGCGCAATTTGGTGCAACTGCTGTTAAGGCTAAATCTGATTTAAGTGTTCGACCACTAGTAGCTTATCAGAATAAAATAATAACAGGCTGGTCGCAGTCATGGCCACTTGAGCTTGGTGAGGCAACTCCATTTTATGAACCCTTTTCTAAAAAAATATTTACTGCTTCGGGATCGCCTCTGGCATTAAGTTTTGGTTTACAAAACTATTTAGAAAGCCAGCCTTATGGTTGCACTGAGCAATTAGTAAGTAAGGTGTTTCCTTCGGTGGCTTTATTTAATTATTACGATAAAAATAAAAAACAGTCAGATAAAATGAAAGAATCAATTACTTCTTTAGTACGTATTCTAAGAGCGCGCCAAATGGCTGATGGCGGTTTTTCATTATATGAAAATTTATCAGGTCGGTCGCACCCGGCAGCTTCGCTACATGGCATTTTGATTTTAATTGAACTAAATGAGCGCAAGCTTTCTGATGTAAATGATTTGCTAAAAAAAGCTAAGGTTTATTTAACTGCAGCGCAAGTGTCACCATCTGTGAAAAGTATTTCGGGGTACCGTATTTGGGCTCAAGCATTGTATTTAGCGGCAAGATTAAAAGTAGTTAATGGTGCATCCTTGTCGGCATTGAAACAAGAGTTGAACCAATTGTTTAAGGACGAATGGTCAAAAGATTTAACAGCATTATTTATTGCGGGAACAAGTCGGTTGTACAAGCAAGATGAGCAAGCTGAAAATTTATTTAAAGGATTCAAAATTGAAGGTTTCTCAGCTGATGAGAAAAATTATGATTTTACGGAAACGAATTATTTTGATTCTTTGTCGAAGAATGCATTATTAATTTATTTATCTGCATTACACGCTGGAGAATCATATAAAAAAATTGTTGAAACAAAAAATTGGAATGAACTAGCTGGCGCAATAAATTCAGGTCTTCATACATTTTCAGCAAGTTATTTGCTATTAGCTTTTGAAGCTATGGAACAAAGAAATGCAGCTTTGCCCGTCGTAAATGAACTTAAAATTTGGGGAATAGCTAAAACCTGGGAATTACTACCACCTAAGCAGACAGGTCATTTTAATATTTGGTCAATTCCAATTGCTACAGAAAAAGTGCAGTTAAATTCAAATTCAAACTTTCCTTTATTCTATGCTTACCAAAATTCAGGATTTGCAAGCGATGCGAAAGTGGCAGAAGCAAAAGAAAAGATTGAAGTCAATCGTCAGTATTTTAATCAAGCTGGAAAAGTTGTTACGGAAGTGAAAATTGGCGAAGAGATTGATGTGTCTTTGGCTATTCGATCGACAGACAGCAAAGAGCATTCACACGTTGCGATTGTTGATTTACTGCCTGGTGGTTTTGAATTAATTCCACAGCGTGATTTAAATCGTTTAGATAGTGGCAGCAGCGATTCGCCAGAAGGCGAAGTGACGCCACAAAACACAGATCAAATGGATAATCCAGAAGTGGAAACTCCTGCGGAATCCGAAGAAGGTGCTTATTTTAAGTTTCCATGGAATCATTTTATTTCAAAAGCGTACGCTCAAGTATCAACAGCAGTTGCATTTTTGGATTATGATTTTGTGGATCAGCGCGATGATCGTGTTGTTGTTTACGGAACAGTAATTCCTGATATTAGGTATTTTAAATACAAAATTAAAGCTGTTGCGCAGGGGCATTTTCAGATACCTCCTGCATTTGCTGAAGGTATGTATGATCGCAGTCTTCGGTTCGTAGGGCCCTCTGGATGGATCGAAATAAAATCAGACAAATAATATCTAAAAACAAAAGAATTGTTATTTTAATATCAATTCTTTTGTTTCTATTTCTTTTTAATCGCCTGGAAATGTTGAACCCTCTTTCAGAGAAATCATTTTCTCAAGAGGTTTATGATCAGAATGGTGCTCTTCTGCGAATGACATTGTCTTCTGATCAGCAATACAGATCGTTTCGAAAACTAGATCAAATCAATAGGGAAACGAAACAGGCCGTTTTATTAGCCGAAGATAAATATTTTTATTATCATTGGGGTGTTAACCCCATTTCTTTAATTCGCGCGATTTTTTCTTTGCATCAACAACGACCTGCTGGTGCATCGACAATAACTATGCAAATGGTTCGTTTGCGCGACAAACTGTACACAAAATCAATGATTGGAAAGTTAACACAAATTGTCTTGTCTATTCAGGCTGAGTTTTTGTATTCAAAAAAACAAATTTTAGAGGCCTACTTAAATTTAACTCCGTATGGATCAAATATTGAAGGAGTTGGAGCAGCAGCCTTGATTTATTTTAGTAAAGATTCTGCCAATTTAACATTACCTGAATCTTTACTATTAGCTGTGATCCCTCAAAATCCATTAAAAAGAAATTTAGAAGCTGATAATTCAAAGTTTGTATTTGAAGCTCGTGATCGACTTTATTTTGAATGGAGAAAAAAATATAAACAGACAAGTAATTTAGCTGAAATTCAAATTCCTGTATTGAAAAATAAGATTTCTGAATTGCCATTCAAAGCGCCTCATTTTGTCAATTTTGTCCTTTCAAAGGACAGCTCAAGTTCGAAAATAATAACAACTCTTGATGAAAGAATTCAAAATGCAATTGAAAAAAAATTACATAGTTATATTCAAAGTCACAATAGCAAGGGTGTTAAAAATGCAGCGATCATATTAATTGACTCAAAGAAAAATGAAATTAAAAGTTGGGTGGGTTCTGCTGATTTTTTTAATTCTGAAATTGAAGGACAAAATGATGGAATTATTTCTAGAAGGTCTCCTGGTTCTGCCTTAAAACCATTTTTATATGGCCTGGCATTTGATGAAGGTTTAATTCATTCCCAAAGTATTTTATTCGATACGCCAAGTAGTTTTGGATCCTATGACCCTGAAAATTTTGATCATAGTTATAAAGGGGCAATTTCTGCAGAAGAGGCATTAATCCAAAGTCGTAATGTTCCTGCAATTTTTTTAGCTTCAAGATTAAAGCAGAAAAGTCTTTACCAATTTTTAAATCAAGCGAATATTTTTTACCCGCAAAACGAAAAATATTATGGATTGTCGATTGCCCTTGGAAGTGCCGGAATATCTGCCCTTGAACTTTCAAGTCTTTACAATGCATTAGCTCATCAAGGTCAATGGGCTGAATTAAAGTGGCTTAATGCAGTCAATACCGCCAAAGAAAAGCATGCTCAGCTGATTTCTGCAGAGTCATCATTTATGGTGCTAGATATTTTGAAAAAAAATCCTCATTCAGAAAGCGTGTTGATTGATGATGTTGATAAAGCTAAAATTTCGATAGCCTGGAAAACAGGAACTTCCTATGGTTTTCGCGATGCTTGGAGTGTGGGATTAGTTGGTGATCACGTTTTATTAGTTTGGCTTGGAAACTTTGATAATACTGCAAATCCAGCCTTGGTTGGACGTGAAATTGCTGCGCCATTGTTTTTTCAAATCAGCCATTTATTAAAAAGCCGCGGTTTCATACATGATGGGGATTGGGAAACGTCTTTAGGACTAAAAATTAAATCGGTTGATGTTTGTTCTTTGACGGGACACTTTCTAAACAAGTCGTGTCCTCATTCTAAAAAAACATGGTTTAATCCTGGAGTTTCTCCGATTGAAGAATGCCAAGTTCATCGCGAAATATTAATATCAAAATTATCGAATAAAAGATTATGTCAGATTGGCAATTCTGCTCTTTATCGGAAAGAAGTGTTCGAATTTTGGCCAAGTGATATTATTCAATTATTTACAAAATATGGCCTACCTTTTCGTAAGACGCCACCTTTTGAAAAAGACTGTGGATATGGCGAAACTAATAATATCAGTCAGCCTGAAATAGTGTCTCCGAAGTCTGATGTTAAATACTCAGTCCAATTTAGTCAGCAGAATGGATATGATCGAATTCCATTAAAAGCTAAAGTTGATCAAGACGTAAAAAAGATTTTTTGGTTTGCAAATCAAAAGCCATTAGGAGAAATAAATCCAAATGAAACAATGATGGCGGAATTGGCACCTGGAAAATATGAAATCATGGTTGTCGATGATCATGGTCAAACCTTTACAAAATCCTTAGTCGTACAGATTTTTTGAACATATTTAACAGACCTTCGTCCAGCAAATGAAATTATTTTTGATAAGTCACAGACCTTTGTCGGTCGAGATGGCTTAGTCTTCTTGCCGTGAAGAATTATATTTTCCACAATGAAATCGTGGGATTAGATGTTCAAAAGTTACGACCTATAAAGATGTTAGTTCTAGATGTTGACGGCGTTTTAACCGACTGCCGTTTATGGATGGACTCTAATGGGGAATGGAAACGTGTGTATTCTGTACGTGATGGCGTTGGAATAAAAGAATTATCTGCTGCTGGATATAAGTTAGCTATTATCACAGGCGCCACTGCAACAGATGTTAGAGCAAGAGCAAAAATGCTGGGATTCGATTATTTTTATGAAGGAGCTACAGATAAAACTCCATCGTTTGAAAAATTGCAGAAAGAATCCGGTATTAAAAAAGAAGAAATGGCTTATATCGGTGATGATATTTACGATATTCCACTAATAAAAGCGGTCGGTTTCGGAGCAACAGTGCCCGAGGCAGTGGATTCAGTTATTGAAGCAGCTCAATACGTTACAAAACGTCCTGGTGGTAATGGCGCTGTTCGTGAAGTTTGTGACTACTTATTAAAATATGGTTTCTATTCTAAAACTTGAGGTGAGCATGCAAAGCAGAGTTTTAAATTTATTTATAGCATTATCATTTTCAATAATGATTTCTACTGCGGCTAAGGCTGCCGGTGATGTTGATGTGCCTGAAGATGAATTAGCGCAAGAGACTGTTTATCCAATATTTGATAATCCAGTGAGTTTGAAAAATAGAAATGTTAAAGATTCTGAAACAATTGATATTGGCATGTTTGGTGGATTGGCTTTAACAGAGCCAATTTATAATACGACCAAGATTGGATTTGCGGCAAATTATCATTTTAGCGAAATCCATTCATTAGGTGTGATGTATGCAAAAAACAGTTCAGGTTTGTCGCGTGATGGACAAGGTTTAAAGGATGATTTTGGTTTAGATTATAACCGTGCTCCAAAACCAGATTATTCTTTGATGGCTGACTATAATTACAAATTATTTTATGGAAAACTTAGTTTAACTAAAGAAAGTGTCATGAATACTTCTATTTATGGAACTGCAGCATTTGGAACAGTCAAATACTCTCATAAAGCATATCCTGCGATTGCTTTGGGTATTGGCGAGAAATTTTATTTTACAAATCATTTAGCTCTTAAATTAGATTTAAGATTTTATGCTCATAATGCACCAATTCCTTTTAAAGCTAATGCATTAAAAGATGGAACAGGTCCTGGAGGGCAAGTTGATCCGATACCAAGTGCAGATAGTTTTAGTGAGCGCTTAACGTATACAACCAATTTAGAGATTGGATTGAATTATTTGTTTTAAATATTTGTTTAAAGGAAAGATGTAATGAAAGTAAAAAATTTAGAAATAAAATTTATTTTATTATCAGCACTTATCATGCTGTCTTCGTTTCGAACAGAAGCGTCTGACCAAGTAATAGATGATCAAGAAATCGTAAATATCGAAAATTTATATAAAGCGACGCCAACAACAAGAAAAACTGAAGTAAAAGAACCAGATTCATTAGCGCCACAAACTTTAAATAGTGTAGATGAGCAGAAAGTTGACAAAAAAGTAGAGCAACAGATAACTGATTCTAAAATTGAAAATTTAACGGATTTAAATAAACTTTCACCATTTCGAGAAATTTCAGTTATTCAAAAAAAATATTTACCTAAAACTGAACGATTTCAATTGTTTGGTGGCGCAGGAATGACTACAAATTCTCCGTGGTTTTTAAATTTAGGAGTTAAATTAGGCTTAGGGTATTACTTTACAGAATCTTTCGGAATTGAAGTAACAGGTTTGTTTCTATCAAACTCAGAACGCGAAGTTTCTAAAGAAATTAGAGAAAATAATGGATTGCAGCCAGAAAAATTCGTGAATACAAAAAGCTATATGGGTGCTGATTTTGTTTGGGCTCCAATTTACGGAAAACTATCGATGCTAAATAAAAGTATCATACCGTTTGATATGTATTTTTCTGCAGGAGGGGGTACTTCAAGTACTAACTCTTTAGAGGGCAGTGTACCAACACTACATGTTGGTGTTGGGCAAATATTTGCAATTAATAAAGCGATGGCATTTCGATGGGATTACAGTTGGACATCATTTCAGGCGACACCTGTTGCAGATAGTTCCACTGCGAATGCTAATCCTTCAAAAAATTCATACAATGATTTAATTTTAACTGCAGGGTTCAGTTTCTTTTTTCCGGAGGCTAAATACCGATGAAAAATATTAATTTTATTACAACATTATTACTTTTGGCAGGCTTAAGCCAAAGTGCATTTGCTGCGCCATCAAAAAAAACAAATCAACTTGCTAAAAAGTCAGTTGCAGCAACGACACGCAAAGTGACAGCGCCGGGGCCAAAAGTTTATTCAAACTCTAACAATGCTACAAATCGTGCGCAAATTGCTTCTGCCTTAGGGTTAATGAAAACTGGTCAGTATGCTCAGGCTGCAAATGCATTATTAAGTTTATCTAGACGTTCAGAACTAACTGAAGAGCGCCCACAAATTAAATATTATCTTGGGCTTTGTTTAATGGAGCTAAATCTTAACCAAGTTGCTTCATTTCAGTTTGTTGATGTTATAAAATCAAATGATCAAAAGTGGACACGGCAAGCAATTGAAAAATTACTGATCGTAACGGATCGACTAGGTGATGAAACTTTATTAAATTATGCCATTCAGCGAATAGATGTAAATAGTGTACCAACTAGAAACAGGGATATGTTATTTTTTCGATTAGGAGAAATTAAAGAGAAGGCTGGTTTGCATCAAGAGGCAGTCCAATTTTACAGTAAGGTTGGGTCTCAGAGTCGCTATTATTACAGTGCTTTATATAATAAAGGATTAGCATTAGCTGAAGCCAACCAGACCGATGCGGCATTGCAAGTATTTCAAATGTTATTAGATGCTCGAAGTAATGCTAAAGTAACCGACATCAATAAAGTATCAGCACAAATGGCAATTGCTAGAACGTTATATCAAAAGCATGAATGGGATAAATCGATCGAGGCGTATTCAAAAATTCCGCGAGATCACATAATGTGGCATGATGCGATGTTTGAAAAAAGTTGGGCTATGTTACGATCAGCTAGATTTCGTTCTAGTTTAAGTAATTTTCAGACGCTTCATTCTACATTTTACGAAGATGCTTATATACCTGAGACATTATTATTAAGATCAATCGTTTATTTATATATATGCAAATATGATGAAATGGAAAAAGTGATCAATCTTTTTGAATCTCAATATGGACCGGCTGCGAAAAAAATTGATGCTTTCTTGGCGACTAAAACTTCTACGGAATCATATTTTCAAGAAATACAAAAAATTAATATTTTAAAAAACGATCCAGAAGCTAAAAAGAAGTTAGGACTTCCATACAACATACTGAAATTTATAGCAGAAGAAGGAAATGTTCGTCGCACTTATTCATATATTAAGAAATTGAATGAAGAGAAAAAAGCAATAGAGGAAAATCCTGTAGTTAAAGGTTCTTCTCTTGGGAATTATTCAATACGAATTATCAACAATCGAATGAAAAGTACCAAAGATGCAATCGGCGACATGGCGCGGGCCCATTTGTTAAATATGAAAAGCGAATTACATGATCTTAGCGAACAGGCTAGTTTTATTCGTTATGAAATGATTAATGGAAAAAAAGAAGCATTAAAGAAAAAAATTGCAGGTAAGGATTTAACAGAAGTTCAAGTTGATGAAAATAAGGATCGATCTTTTTACATACAAAATGGATATGAGTATTACCCATTCCAAGGTGAATATTGGTTAGATGAAGTTGGAAATTATCATTACCTTGGCAAACAAAGTTGCGAGTAACTATGAAAAATAAACGAACTTTAAATGTTTTAATATTATTAGCAATTATTGGATTTATTACGCCAAATATTACTGTTGCGCAAAATTCGCCAAAGAAAAAAATTACTGTTGGCGAAATGTTAAAGCGGGCTAAAGAAGATAGCCGTGGTGGTAAAGCGGAGGCTATAGAAAAAGGTTCAACTGTATTGCCAGAGGCTCAATTTACTTTTCAGGCACAACAAAATAATACTAATTTAAGCCAAGTTAAACCCCCGAAGTCGTCAGAATTAGTAAAATATGATAATACAGATCAATCAGCATATGAAAAAACTTTAGATTCTCAGATTGCAGAATTATATAAACTAACACAGAAATTTAAAACTAGTTCAAATCGCGGAGAACTTTGGCTACGATTAGCAGAGTTATTTGTAGAAAAATCGGGACTTGTGGATGGACGAAAACAGGACGAATACGACAAGAAATTGCAAATATTTCAGGCTGGGAAAACAAAGATAAAACCAAAATTAGATGTCACAGAAGCGCGCGAATATAACAAAAAGGCGATTCAGCTGTATGAATGGTTTTTAAGAGATTACCCTAAAGATAGCAAAGTAAGCCAGGCCTTATTTTTTCTTGGATATAATTATTTCGAGTTAAATGATACAACAAAAGGTTCGCAGTATTATACCCAATTAACAAAGCAGTTTCCTACAAGTCCATTTGTTGGTGAGGCTCACTTTGCACTTGGTGAATTTTATTTTGAAAATGAAAAATGGGCTGATGCTTACAAAGAATATATTACTTTAATTAAAGATCGCAAACATCGTTTAAATACATTTTCTTTATACAAGGGTGCATGGTGTTTATACCGTGTTGGAAAAACAGAGCAAGCAATTCAGTACTTAGATTTTATTATTAAATCTGGAAAATCTGGTTCTGAACAAATGGTTGGCGGAAAGAAATTGAATACATCGCGCCTAGAAAACGAATCTTTGCGTGATTTAGTAACTTTTTTTGCTGATCTAGGAGAAACAAAGCGCGCAGTTTCATATTTCCAAAATACGAATTCAAAAGATTCAAATAGCTATATAGAAAAATTAGCCTATTCGTATGGCGCTAAGGGTAATCGCGAGGCTTCGAAAGAAGTATTCAAATTATTAATTTCTGAAAATCCTTCAGCAAAAAAATCTTTTGAATATCAATATCAAATTGTTCAGAATTATTTTTACTCAAAAAATTCTCCGCAATTTAAAGAAGAGTTGTATCGATGGATTACAGACTACGGTCCAAAATCTGCATGGTACACAGCCAATCAGTCTGATCAGGCTTTAGTTGCTAACGCAGTCAAGTTACGTGAACAAACATTACGTAATTATGTAATGCAACAGCATCAAACTGCACAAAATTCTCACGCGGCTTATTCTAGACAGTTAGCAAGCGAAGGTTATAAACTATATTTTCAAGAATTTTCGGATGCACCGCAAGTTGCTGACATGCATTTTTTGTATGGCGAGCTAATGTATGACATGCATAATTACGATGAAGCATCTAATCAATATTCATGGGTTAGTGAAAATGCTCCAACAAGCAAATACGGAGCAAAAGCTTCGCAAAATTTACTTTTAGCAATTGAAAAAGCCTTGCCACGAGACGAAGAATTGCTAAAACGAGTTGGTGATTCTGTAGAACCTATTGCAATGGATCCAAGAGTTGAAAAATTTATTAAGTCAGCAACATGGTATACACAAAAATATCCAAATTCTGAAAAAGATGCAGAGATTAAATTTCGCGTCGGTCGCCTTTATTACCAGACAAATAACTTCGGACCTGCAGAAAAGTTTTTTAAAGAAATTGTACAGAAACATCCAAAAACAAAGTATTCAGAATATTCGGCTAACTTATTATTAGATATTTATAATCTTAAAAAAGATTATGTTGGTCTTGAAAAAATGGGCATCGAACTTTTGGCAAATGATACTATTGCGTCGTCAAAAGCCGGAAGCGATATTCGCGGGGTTCTCGAGAAATCAAGTTTCAAAAGAGCACAAGATCTTGAGGTTGAAAAAAAGTATTTAGAATCAGCTACTCAGTTTCAAAGTTTTGCTACTCAAAATGTAAAATCTGAATTAGCGATGATGGCTATGTTTAATGCCGCTGTAAATTTTGAACGTGCTGCGCATAATACAGAAGCAATAGCAAATTATAAAAAAATATTAGCATCAAAAGATAAATCTTCAGATGCCTATAAGTTAAAGTCACAAAAGTTGTTAGCGAAATTGTATCAAGATTCTGGACTTTTAGAAGAGTCAGCCCGGTTATTTAGCGAGCTAGCAAGAGAAAATCCAAAAGATGCATTAATGCCAAATTATTTATATAATTCAGCAGTCATGTACGAAGCTTTGGGCAAAACAGCTGAAGCTGTTGCTGCTTATACGGCTTTCATCGGTGTTAATAAAAATCAAAGTGAAAATAATAACACATTATTTAATTTAGCTCAGATACAGCGTAAGGCGAATTCATTAACAGCAGCATTAAATCACTATAAAGAAGTTGCCGAGATGCCACATACTCCGTTGGAAAGGAAAATTGAAGCTAATTATTGGATCTATGATATTTCAAAAAAAATGAATCGTCATAAAGATACGGACGAAGCAAAAGAAAAAGTTCTTAGTCTGCATAAACGTGCTGGTCGTGATAAAAGAACAAATGGTTCGTCATTTGTAGCAAAAATAATATACCCACAGTCTGAGCAAACTTATTCTATGTTGAAAGCTATACATATTCCAGCCGATCCAGCGAAGCAGAAAATTGCAGTAGATAAGAAATTGGATATGCTTGCGAAGTTAAACCAAGAACTATCTGAAATCATAAAATTAGATTCTCCTGAAGAAATTGTAAGTGCTTTGAACTTAATTGGTGAAGCGAATGATCATATGGTTAAATCAATTCTTGCTACTCCTGTACCTTCAAATTTTAATGAGGATCAGAAAAAACAATATCGAGCTCAATTAGAGCAAATTACTGATAAATTTTCTAAAAAAGCGACAGATAGTTTTAAATTAGCGGTAGATCGCGCATGGGATTTGGAAGTTTATAGTGATAATTACAAGCATGCTTTAGCCGAAATGAGCCAGCGTGACCCTAAGAATTATTATAATAAGGGTGAAGTTGGATCTGAAAGTCGTTTGCTAAATTGGATGGGTGATAAATGAAAAAACTAATTATTTTATGTTTAAGCATGTATTTAGTTTCATGTGTAACATCACCTGAAAATTCCGTTGAAGATGTTGGAGCAACTACATTAGAAGACGCACCAGTAATAAAATCAGAGGCAAAGCCGGCCCTGGCTCAAGTAGTGGCTGAAGAAAAAGAGGAATCCAAGCCTGCTCCTGTTGCTCCACCTGTCGCAATGTTGATGTATAATAATTTAAATGAATCGATTAAATCTCAAAACAATGCGGCTATACAGAAATCAGCTTCTGAAATTTTAATGCAAAATCCTAAAGATGTTCGTGGATTGAATGCCTTAGCAGTTGTTAATTACAAAAATGGACGACTTGAAGCTGCTCAATATTTATTGAATAAAGCAATTCTTTTAAATTCAGCTTCGTCAGAGTTAAACGGAAATATGGGGCTTGTTCAGTTAGCTAAAGGCGATAAAAAAGAAGCTGTAAAGTATTTCAGAAAAGCCATTCAACTAAATTCTAAAGATTCAATATCAGGAGCTAACTTAGGTTCTGTTTACATTGAAGAAAAAGATTATAGTAAAGCGCTATTTGCATTGGAAATTCCGATTAATAATGGATTGAAAGATTCAAAAATATTAAACAATTATGCGATTGCTTTGGCGGCAACTGGAAAGACAAAAGAAGCTGCAGATATTTACGAAAAAATATTAAAAGATAATTCTAACCAGCGTGAAGTTATGTTGAACTATGCAATTTTATTAATAGATAACATGCAGAAAAATAAAGAAGGTCTAGACCTTTTGAATCGACTAAAGTTTGTAGGTGCGCCTGCAGATTCACGTGATACAATAAAGAATTTGGAAAACAAGGCAAAAGCTGGTTTACAATAGAAAACGGGGTACTTTGATGAAACTGCTTAAAGTTAATATCGTAATATTAGTACTGCTACTAATTAGTTGGTGTGATGTCACTTTTGCGCAGCAAGAGTCTTCTCAGGTAACTGAAGGTGAAAAACAGTTAAGCACGGGTGCCGTAATTCCCTCGACACGAACGAATGGACCAGTTGTATTTAAAAATAAATCTGAAAAAAAACAAACTTTAAATTTTGAAGATGAACTTGTTGAAGGTTCAGCGCAAAAGCCAGAGCTATTTTATCTATTTCAAAAGAAAAACTTTAATTATAAAAGACTTATTAAATTACGTGAAAACTTTCTACCCGAGATGAGAAACACAGCTGAAGACGTACAACGACTGCGGGGGGGACATTGAAATCACCGCTGATATTTAGAGTATTTAAAAACGAGCAAATCCATGTGGTTAAGCAATTTGTTGATAAAGACCAAGTTGTTGTAGGGCATGATGCTGAAGTAGATATTGATTTAGATTCAAGCGAAGTTTCTTCGATTCATTGCTTGATTGAAAAAAGAGGTCAGCAGTTTTATATTTGCGATTTGGGTTCGACTCAGGGCACTTATAAAAGTGGCCAGTCTATTTTAGATGAAGTTATTTCATCTGGAGATGAATTTTCTGTAGGCCCATTTAGAATTGTGTTTTTTGTTGGAGCTCCAAAACCGCTTCATACGCCGAACGCAAGTTCTGAGATAATTATTCCGCCTGTGCCAATTGTTGCAATTCCTGTTGCGGATAATACCACTAAACCTTTAAAAACTGAAAAACCACAAATTGTCTCTGAACCTGTGATAAGTTCATCGACTTCGCCACGTGCACAGAAATTTTTAAAACAGCGCCATGGTAAAGGAGCCAAAACATTTGCTCCTGCTAGTGAAATTAAAGATCTTCGTGATTATTTTAAACCTGGAAAAGGTCAAATTATTGAAGTTGTCGTATCTTGGAAAGAGCGAATTACAAATACCTATCACTTTGCACCCGTTGGTTTAAAAAAATTAGGTCGTAGTTTGGATATTCAAATTCCAGATGGGTCGGCTCCAAAGGATTGGACAATTTTAGATTTTACGACAGGCCATGCTCAGATTCGTACAACATCAGAAATGAAAGTTGAAGTTTCAAAAGATGGCGTTATTAAAGCAATAACAGATCCTGCCTATCGCTTACAACAAAATGAAACTGTTTTTATTTCATTAATAAATGGAATGCAGTTAATTATTCGGTTTGCTCCAGCGGCACCAGTTGTTCCATTAGAGTCTCCTTTAATTTTATCATCTGCAGAACTTTCTGGGATATTAGCAGCATTAATTATTGCAGCATTAGCAAGTTTGATAGTTTCTGTTACTGCCCCAAAAAATATTGCTCAAGAAGAAGATGTTCAGCGAGTAGCGCAAGTTATTTTTGAAAAACCGCCGGTGCCTGTAACTGCGGCTGTTATACCGCCACCACCACCAAAAGTTGAACCGATGCCGCCGAAGGTTCCAGAAAAAATTAAACCGCCTGAGCCTCCTAAAAAAGTTGTTCAAGCTGATATTCAAAAAGAACAAAAAACAAAAGGTGATCCAACAAAAGCAGAACAAAAAGCTCAATCTGCTCAGTCGGCATCGCGTGCAAATGAAGTAAAACCAAAAGATTCTAAATTAAAAACCAAAATGTTTACGTCAACTAAACAAGGTGGAGCAATCAAGACAGGTGATAAATCTGGAGCCAATGCAAAAAGTAAAGAACCAGATCCATCAAATTCGGGATTACTTGCCGCCTTTGGATCGGGTGGATCGCGCAGTAAGTTAGATAAAGCTTATAGTGGTTCGGGTGAACTTTTAGGTCAGGGTGAAAAAGCTACGGGATCTTCTGGATTTAATGAAAATCGCGCTGGTGATGATTTAGGTTCTAAATTTAAAGACACTGGAGCTGGCGGAAAAGGTACGGCAACACAAGGTATTGCCGGCATTGGTACAAAAGGCCGCGCAAGTGGAACTAGTGAATACGGTAGTGGAACTGGTTTTGGAAATAAAGACCAAGTAAATATCACAGCAGGTGGAGCTGAAGAAGATTTTTCAGGCTCAATCGATAAAGAAGCTGTTCGCCGTGTTGTGCGATCCGCTTTAACTTCATTCAAAGCTTGTTATGATCGTGAATATAAAAAAGATTCAAAACTAGAAGGTAAAGTTGTTATCGTCTGGGAAATTCATGAAAAAGGCATCGCAAAAAATGCACGTGTAGTTAAAGATAAATCGTCAATCAGTAACTCTTCAGTTGAAGAGTGTGTTCGTTCACGACTGCTTGCACTTCGATTTCCTGAACCGCCCGCTGGTTCAGTAGCCGAAGTTACTTACCCGTTTATGTTTCAAGGTCAAAAATAATTTAAGAGGAGGATTTTTGTGGACCCAGTTGTAAATACAGAGAATATGAACCCGATCGTTAGAGCTTTCAGTGAGGGCGGAACGATCATGTATGTGATTTTAGTTATTGCAGTTTTAACTGTGGTACTAATTATCGAAAGATTCATGACGTTACGATCGTTGCGCGTCGATAAAAAAGAATTTGCTGATCAAGTTTTTAGAATGATCATCGGCGGAGATTTACGCCAAGCAATTTCTTTTTGTGATTCTAAGCCAACTCCATTGGGTAATACCATGAAGGCTGGATTAGTTCAGGCGATGAATAAAAGACCTGACGAAGAAATTCAAGTAGCAATGGATGCAGCAGTTTTACGTGAAACGCCAAGATTAGAAGGAATGACTTCATTCTTAGCTGTGTTTGGTAATATTGCCGTACTAGCAGGATTGTTAGGTACAATTTTTGGTATGATCGGTTCATTCCGGGCGGTATCAAAAGCGGATCCAGCTACAAAAGCTCAGTTACTTTCAGAAGGTATTTCTCATGCCTTAAATTGTACAGGGTTTGGTCTAATGGTTGCGATTTCTGCCATTGTTTTCTATGGATTGTTTCAACATATGATTCAAAAAAGTGAAAATGAAATGATTGAGTCAAGCATGAGCTTGATGAATTTAATCGCAGCTAATCGCGATAAAATGAAAGATTAATAAAATATAGTTTTTATTAGTTTGGTTTTAAAGACATAAAAATTTTGGGTTTGGAGAATTAAATGGCTCATATAGAATCGGGTGGAAAAGGTCGAAATGTTAATACGGAACTAAATTTAGTTCCTGTTATCGATTTGATGTCAGTGCTGATTACGTTCCTCTTAATCTCAGCAGTATGGACGCAAGTTTCTATGATTCAACTAGGAGCTTCATTTGTTTCTCCAAGAGATCCAGACCAAAAAGACATAAAACCACCTCCGTTAGAAGATGTGGTTTTAAAATTAGAAATACGCGCAACAGGATATGTTTTGTTTGTTGGTAAAGATGTTCGTCCTATTCCAATGGTTAAGGGAGCGTACGACAACGAAGCACTTGAAGCTGATTTAAAAAAAATTAAGCAATTATATCCTGATAAAGCGGGTGTAAAGCTAGCAATCTCGGATGATATTTTATATGAGGTTGTTGTGGGAGCGATGGATATGGGATTGCGTGCTGGATTTTCTCCAGAACTTTTAACAGGAGGGCCTAACTAATGGCGATTCGTCGACCTGGTGAAAGACACAGATATCATAATATTTTAAGACGACGTAAAGGCAAGCGTGGGGTAACTGCTATGTTATCTCTAACTGCCATGGTCGATATGTTTACCGTGCTAGTTATTTTTCTTTTACAAAATTATAATACAACCGGCGAAGTTCTTTTTATTCCAAAAGAAGTTGTTCTGCCAAAAGCAAATCGCGTTGCAGATTTAAAACCTTCTGTTGTTGTGACTGTTTCTGCCAAAGAAGTTTTTATAGATAGCACTGTCGTTGCAACATTTGAAGATGTTAAAAATGCGACAAACTGGGTCGTTCCAAACTTAAGAGATCAAGTTCGTGTGTTGCTTGAAAAAGCAAAAGCAGAGCAAGATGCTAAAATTCAGAACAAATTAAAAAATGTGGTAAATAAAACGCTTGGCAACGAAGATATAGATCCGAATGCGTGGCGAAAAGTTACATTACAAGCTGATAAAGCGATTGATTATTTAACATTAAAAAAGATAATGTACTCAATCTATGAAGCTGGTGGCGGTCCGATTAACTTTGCAGTCGTAAAAGATGTACTAAAAGATGCGGCTACAGAAACCAAAACTCAATAAATATTCTCTTCTTTTTGCTTTTTTAGTGATCTTCATATTTTTGGAGATCTTATTTATGTCACCTCGTGTTTTAGAAAAGAAAAATGAAGATTTAACTCAGTATCAACAACTGCAAGCTCTTGCACAAAATCAAAAAAAAGATGCTGTTGAACAAAAAATGACAGGCGTTCATTTAGTCGAAAATGATGAAAACAAAAAAAGTTGGGAATTATTTGCATCAGAAGGTTCTGGCACTTCAGATGCCCAATGGGTTATAAAAAAAGTTAAAGTACAATTTTTTTCAAAAGACAACATGAGTTATACTGTTATGGGTGAAGTTGGCGAAATCGATGGCACTACTAAAGATATGATTATCCGCGGTGATGTTTTAACTACTAGTACTAACGGCTATCAGTTTAAAACAGATTCTTTACGTTATAGTGCAAAAGATAAAATGATGAGAAGTAGTGATTCGGTATTTATGGAAGGGCCACCTGACACGAAGGGGGCTGGGTTTAAAATAAATGGAGTCGGATTAGAAGTCGATATCGACAAGAATACGATGAATATTCTAAGTTCAATTGAGGCCAAAAAAAAAATAGATCAAAAAGATTTTAGATTAACTTCCGACAGAGCTGAATTTTCAAACACTAATCAAGAGGCTCTGTTTACAGGCAATATGAAAATGAAATTAGGTGAAAGCAACATTAAAGCAGCTTCTGCTCAATTTTTTTACTCCAGTCTAAAGAAGTCATTAGATCGAATTTTAGTCACGGGCGGCGTTAGTCTAACGGAAGCAGATAAAAAAGCAACGTGTCGCGAGTTAGATATTAATTTACCTGAAGATAAAATGACGTTGCGTGGCCAACCTAAGGTGCAGCAGGGCGATGATGAGATTAATGGGCAAGAAATTGTATTTCTAGAAGGTGGAAAAAAAGTTAAGATTAACCAGGTGAACTTGACTGGCCAGCCAAAAAAATAGGAAGTATATTAATTAAGATGAATCACAAATTAAGTATCACTAAAATTTCGAAACAATTCAAAGGACGTAAAGTAGTTCAAGAGGTTTCCTTTAATGTGGAATCTGGACAAGTCGTTGGATTGCTAGGGCCAAATGGCGCAGGAAAGACAACTTCATTTTATATGGTCGTTGGTCTTGTAAAGCCCGATGCAGGTGATATTTATTTAGATCAATTAAATATAACTGATTTTCCAATGTATAAAAGAGCCCGCTCAGGCTTAAGTTATTTAGCACAAGAGCCAAGTATTTTTCGAAAATTAACTGTCGAAGAAAATATTCAAGTAGCTTTAGAGGCCCATGGATTTAGTTCACAAGAGCGACGTGAACGTCTGGAAAGTTTATTGCAAGATTTTAGAATAAATCATATCCGAACTTCATATGGTTTCTCTTTGTCCGGTGGCGAGCGCCGCAGAGTCGAAATAGCCCGTGCTTTAGCTGGATCTCCAAAATTTTTATTATTAGATGAACCATTTGCAGGTATTGATCCTATTGCTGTCGGTGATATCCAAAATATTATTCGTGATCTTAAGGCCAAAGGTATAGGAGTTCTAATAACTGACCATAACGTGCGTGAGACTTTGAGCATTTGCGACTATGCTTATATATTGAAGGAAGGGCAAATTCAGGTTGAGGGAACCTCTAGCGAAATTGCAAATTCGGATATAGCGCGCAAATTTTATTTAGGCGAAAATTTTAGACTGTAATATAAGTCTTCGGACTAGGAAATAAAAAATGGCACTTAGACAGACGATGAATTTAAGTCAAAATTTGGTGATCACACCGCAGCTGCAACAAGCTATTAAGCTTTTGCAATTGTCTCGTCTTGAACTTGAAACTCAAGTTCGCAGTGAAATCGAAGAAAATCCAATCCTTGAAGAAGCTGAAGTATTAAAAGAAGAAGATTTTCAAAGAACAAAAGAAGCTGAACAACAAACTCAAGATAACACTCAACTTGAAACTTCAAATGCAGAAAGTATTCAAGATCCTCAACGCCAAGATGAATTCGAATGGGAATCTTATTTAGAAACTCAACATAAGGCTCCACGCGAAGCATCTCATGGCAATGAAGAGATCATGAATTACGAAAATGTAATTTCCACAACTCAAACATTGCATGATCACCTGTACTGGCAAATTAAGATGACTGGCTTTTCTGATGATGAAGAAAAAGCCGCCGATGCAATTATTGGTCATATTGATGATGATGGTTATTTAAAAGTGCCATTAACACAAATTGCTGAAGAAGAAAAAATAGAATTGGATTATCTAGAAGACACATTAAGTTTAATTCACCAGTTTGATCCCCCTGGTGTTGGGGCTCGTGATTTAAAAGAATGTTTATTAATTCAAGCCAAGCTTTTAGAAGAAGATACTAATGACCTAGTTACTTTAATTTCAAATCACTTAAAAGATTTGGAAAAGAAAAATTACGAAGCCATCGCTAAAACGATGAATCGTTCGATGGAAGTAATCATCGACATGTGCAAAATTATCTATGCGATGGAGCCAAAGCCCGGACGTAGTTATGCAGGGAATGATACGCAATTTGTAACTCCAGATGTTTATGTTTACAAAGTGGGCGACGATTACGTGGTGTCCCTAAATGAAGATGGATTACCTAAACTAAAAATATCGAATTTTTATAAAAATATGTTAAAGGGTGGGTCGAATCCTACCGGAGATAAAGTTGCCTCTGAATATATACAAGAAAAATTAAAATCAGCGGTTTGGTTAATTAAATCAATACATCAGCGGCAGCGAACTATTTTTAAAGTCAGTGACAGCATTGTGAAGCACCAAAAAGAATTTTTTGAAAAAGGTGCTGCTTTTTTGAAACCAATGGTTTTACGCGATATTGCCAATGACATTGGTATGCATGAATCCACGGTAAGTCGTGTAACGACATCGAAATACATGCACACGCCACAAGGCATTTATGAATTAAAATACTTTTTTAATTCAGGCATTAATTCGTCAGATGGTGGAGACGCCTTAGCATCAGAATCTGTTAAATTAAAATTAAAAGAAATCGTTTCTAAGGAAGATCCAAAGAAGCCGTTGTCCGATCAAAAACTAGTTGAACTGCTACGAAAAGAAGGAATTGAAATCGCACGTCGCACGGTGGCTAAGTACCGTGATGTGTTGAAAATTCTTCCATCAAGTCAGCGCAAAAAATATTTTTAAGGGTTAGTAAATGGATTATAAGTCATTGATACGAGAGGTGCCTGGATTTCCTATTCCAGGAGTTTTATTTCGAGATGTTTCACCGTTATTACAAAATGCGGAAGCTTTTTCGCAAATGGCGACTGATTTTTCGCAGTTAATAGATCTAAAAAATGTGGATTTATTTGTGGGAATCGAAGCCAGAGGTTTCATTTTCGCTTCATTATTAGCTGCAAAATTTAATAAAGGCTTTTTACCACTCAGAAAAGCCGGCAAACTTCCACCGCCAGTGCTTTTTGAAAGCTATGATTTAGAATACGGCAAGGCAACTTTGGAAATGGCGCCTACGACAACATCAAAAAAAGTTGTCATTTGTGATGACGTTTTGGCTACGGGTGGAACATTAAAGGCTTCCATTTTGTTGTGTGAACGGGCTGGTTATGAGGTTGTCGATTTGCTGGTATTAATTAATTTAAAATTTTTAAATCAAATGACTTTTAAAAACTCAGAAGTGAAGTCATTGATTCAATATTAGTTTTTAAGTATTTGTCTAATTGATTTTACATCCATTTCAATAGCCGAAAAAATATTTCTTTGAATATTTAAGCCATCCGCTAAGGTGGCAATTACGTTTTCAGGACGAATCAATGTTCCGCGCGTTTGAGCATCAGGTTTTGTTTTTAAAATTTCGCCTCATTGAGGATGTAGGTACATTTTGAAATTTGGTATTTTTCGGCGCAAAGGTTTTCTGCCACATCAATATTTACTTTCAATGAAAATAGGCATAAAGAAGCGATCAATTTTTTCAATGTTACTCTTTTCAAAATTGTTTTAAGACACAACGCAAATAGTTAGCAGATTTTATTCCACCTCTAAATGAATCTGCTGGATTTGGCTGTCTAAAATTGAGACAGCTGCCAAAAATAAGTTTTTTCAAATCAAGTTATTCACATTTTTTAAAAAAGTCATCGACCTCATGGACTTCAAGTGAAAATGCTTTTGAAACGCATTTTTTGTTTTCAAAGTCTAAGACTTTTCCTGCAGCATCAAAAAAAACTTTTATTGTTTTAGATGGGTAGGATTCCATAAAATACGTATAATCTAAATCTTTAATCGTCGTGCTAGCAGATACTTTTAAAAAGACTTCGCCAGATGAAAGATAATTTCCAAATATAACATTTGATAAAATCGCATTCGATTTAATGGCGGCGCCTTTAGAGATGCGGGACTTAGTGATTTGTGCGCCAAAGCCAACATCAGAAAGTTTAAAATTTTTACAGTCACTAAAGTAGCCTGCCTTTTCCGCGCACCATACAGCGCCAGTAAGAGTAGAGTTAGTAATAACAACAGGGCTTTCAATAGTTCCTAAAATCGAAAAACTATTAATTGAAGCATAGGAAAGATTGGCGAAATTAATAACAGCAGGAGTGCTGTGTCCATTGTTTAGTAATGCAAACTCATCGTGGCCAAGGTAAACACCACTTTTTTTAAGTATCGAGTTTTTAACACTAGTCCGTTCAACTTTTGTAGATTCTAAATAACTGTTTTCGATAGTTGAATTCGTAACGATCGAGCTAATAAGTGTAGAGTTTTTTATTTGGCTTTTTTCTTTGCCATATAGAACGGATCCTATTCCTACAAATGAATTTGTATCGATATTCGAAGGTGAAATGTTTATTCCACCGCCATTTGCAACAATATAAGTTCGTACCGATCCAATAAAATGAATAGAACAGCTTGCACATCCTGAGGTTGTAAATTCAAATTGCTGCGCTAGCATTTCAAGATCATCAAATTGTTTTATTTCATTAGCTGTTAATGCGGAACGATCTCCTTCTTCTTGGAGTCTAAATTTTTTTACAAGCCAATCTAATAGTGTTGTAAAATCTGCAATTAATTGCTGCTCTGTATTCGAGTTTAGCGCCCAGAGACGCTCGTGAATGATTGCGCGTGCTTGTTGCAAAGGATCAGCTTGTACAAAATCTTCTGCAATAAGGTAAGTTATATTTCCTGGCGCAGGTGTACATCCAAATTGGAAGTGCTCCTTGGTGGGCCTGCTTAATTCTGGAAGATAGTGATCGCATCGTACCCGCGAAGTAAAATCCGCACGCGAGATAAACATATAAATAGTTTTTGGTCCCGCCATTATCTGCTCAAAAAAGTTTTTATTATCAATTCCGTAGTTAGAAAGAAGGTAACGTATGATATCGATCT
Source organism: Pseudobdellovibrio sp. (assembly GCA_049301055.1). GTDB lineage: Bacteria > Bdellovibrionota > Bdellovibrionia > Bdellovibrionales > Bdellovibrionaceae > Pseudobdellovibrio. The sequence continues at coordinate 152,597 of JBAQKN010000002.1, forward strand.
GATCCCGTGTTTCTTTCGAAAAGGCATTTTCATAGCGTTGCGGTTTCCCCAACTTTTTAAAGATTGAATCTGCCAAAATTATTTTTCCATCAACGATCGCGTAGCTGCCGCCACCGCCATTTACTGCGCCTAATTTTTGTAGCTCTTTAGATTTTGTAATTTCTTCTGAATTTAATGGCTCTATGTTTAATTGTTTAGTTGTATCAAGTTTTAGTTTTGCATCATTTTTTAGACGGGTTGAATTTAATAATTTGGCAGCTTGTTTTGAGTTTTTGAGTGCAGACATGGGGGCTGATATTTGCGCGACAGCTGTCAAAGAACTGATCACTATCGCGTTTAGGATTAAAAGTAAGAGTAAGTTTCTTTTCATATAGCTAAACCTTACAAATTATAAGCCACAGCATTTGTTTCAAAACAGTACACTGTTGCTAGAAATTTATTGAAGTTCTACACATGCAATTTGTGCAGCTGCGCTTGCTAGTCCTGCCGTTTGCTTTAGGTAACTGCGTCTTCGGTTTTGTGCTTCTTCTTTTTTCACGTCATCTCCGGTTTGGACAGCGTCGGCATAGTCTTTTCCAGCGGATTGAATTTTATAATTATTATAGCTAAAGATGGCTTCAGATATTGCGCCTTCACAGTTCATGCGTTGCATTTCGTCTTGAGCGAAAGAGTTTATTGAGAAGCATAAAGAAACAAGTAAGATTATTTTTTTCATGGGGGCTCCGTTGGGTTGTTGGTTAAGCCACAATCTTTTTAATAAAAGTTGGTGTCATGAAATTAAGATATATGATGCGACGCATTACTTCCATACTTCTTTATTAAATTATTATCAAAATAAATGACTTTATAGTCATTTATTAAAGCTATCTATCCGATATGACTAGATGAACTTGTTTGAGCAAGATGATTATAAAGAGGCTTTAAAGCTGATTATTCGTGGCAAAGGGAAATCCCACCGCGGAGCTTTTAAAAATATGGCCGAATATCTTGGTGTTCATGCAACTTTGATTTCTCAAATTTTATCGGGATCAAAAGATTTTACAGAAGAACAAATTTTTTCAGTGTGCGAGTTTTTAGGAATTGCAAAATTAGATTCACATTATCTTTGGATTTTAGTTCAGATTGAACGGGCAGGCTCAGTTAAATTAAAAAATCATTACATGGAATTAAAAGAAGAGTTGCGTAAGCAAGCTTTGCAAGTTTCAAAACGTGTTCAACCAAATCGCGAAATAAGCGATAAGGAAAAAACCATATTCTATTCAAGTTGGATTTATTCTGCTGTGCAAGTGGCTTCGGCATTAGAAGTAAAAGTCGACTTTGAATTTATTTGTCGGCGGTTTAACTTAGCTCCGTCTAGAGCGCGGTCGATTTTAGATTTTTTAATTAAAACGCAGTTAGTAAATGAAAAAGAAGGGATTTTCACTGCGGGAACAACATCTACACATTTAGAAAAAAAATCTCCGTTCGTTGTAAAACATCATACCAATTGGAGATTAAAGGCCATTGAGGCTGCAGAGAATTTGTCGGATGAAGAGTTAATCTATTCAGCTAATTTTTCAATTAGTAAAAAAGATTTTACCAAGTTACGTGAAGAGATGGTTCAGGTCATTCAGAAATTTTTGGAAGTGGTAAAAGACTCTCCAGCAGAAGAGATTGCTCAATTTAATTTAGATTTTTTCTGGTTAAGCAAATAAATTATTAACTCGGATGCACTGTTAAATTGCAGTTAAGCATCAAAGCAACCGCAGCTGATTCCATCGGCTCATATCAAGACACTTCAGCAAAAATAAGTTTTTTAAAAATTAACCTAAACGTAGGTCTAGGGTTGTCCGATAGGTTAGTACAAGAAGAGCTGTAAAAAGCTCAGACATGCTGGCAATGGTGCCAGATGTAAACAGAGGAAAATGCATGAAGTCTAACTATACATTCAAGCACTTGGACTATTCGGATTCACTAGTGCAATACACGAATGCAAAACTTGACGAGATTGGCCAATTTTTATTAAAAAGTGGAAACTGCAATGTGTATTATTCAAAAGATCATCACCAGTTTCAAGTTGAGGTTTCGATAAATACTAAGCAGAAATTTTTTAAAGTTAAAGCGTCGGCAGTGGATATTTATGTTGCCGTGGATTTAATGACCGACAAGTTAGAGCGTCAATTTTTGAAAATAAAAGATATTTACACCGATCATAAAAAATTCGATCTTTCTAAAGAAGGACGCCTGAACGAGATAAATGCTCAGTTCGAACATCAGCCAAAATGGAAAAAAGCAGGCTAGTTATTTAGCTTTCAATTCATTTTAAATTTAGCAAAGGTGGCTTCGAAAAAAATCGATTCCACCTTTTTTTCATTTTTGCTCGGAATAGTAATTTTAAAGCCTAATTTCTCTCAAAGCTGCTTGCTGATTACGCATGATTAAAATGAAAAACTCATAGATAAATTGACCCCTTCCCCCCCTTATTGTACTTTTCTGAAGGCTTTGCCATAAACACAAGAAAAAAGGGGTATGTTAGTGAAAAATTATATCTTCACAAGTGAGTCAGTTTCAGAAGGTCATCCAGATAAAATGGCTGATCAAATTAGTGATGCGATTCTAGATAAAATCTTAGAAACAGATCCTAAAGGTCGCGTAGCTTGTGAGACATTATTAACAACAGGTCTTGTGGTTGTTGCCGGAGAAATTTCAACAAGTGCTAAAATTAATTTTACTGACGTTGTTCGCGATACGGTTAAACGTATTGGTTACGATGATTCCGATAAAGGTTTTGACTACAAAACATGTGCGGTCATGATTGCTGTCGGTCAGCAGTCTCCTGATATTTCAATGGGTGTAAAAGAAACAGGAGCAGATGATCAAGGAGCTGGCGATCAAGGTTTAATGTTTGGTTATGCTACGAATGAAACTCCAGAATTGATGCCATTAACGCTTTCAATGTCTCATAAATTAGTTCGTGATCTGTCAATTTTAAGAAAAGCAGAAAAAGTTAATTGGTTGCGTCCTGATGCAAAGTCTCAAGTTTCCGTCCAATACGAAAATGGAAAAGCAAAACGTATTGATACTGTTGTGATTTCAACTCAGCATGCTGAATCTGTTTCTTTAAAAGAAATACAAGAATTTATCATGGATGAATTAATTAAAAAATCAATACCGTCTCAGTGGATGGATAAGAATACAAAATTTCATATTAATCCAACAGGACGATTTGTTCTTGGTGGGCCAATGGGTGATGCTGGTGTTACTGGTCGCAAAATTATTGTTGATACCTACGGTGGTCATGGCGCGCATGGTGGCGGAGCTTTCTCTGGGAAAGATCCTTCAAAAGTAGATCGTTCGGCAGCCTATGCAGCCAGACACGTTGCTAAAAATATCGTAGCTGCGGGCCTTGCTGAAAAATGTTTAGTTCAGGTTGCGTATGCAATCGGTGTCGCTGAACCTGTAAGTATCACAGTAAATGATTTTGGAACTAGCTCTGTGGGTAATGAAAAACTTGTAGCCGCAGTGAAAAAAGTTTGGGACCTACGTCCTTCGCGCATTGTGAAAGAATTTGATTTATTAAAACCAATTTATTCTCCGACCTCAGCATACGGACATTTCGGTCGCGAAGAGCGTCTAAATGAAGGTTTCTTTAGCTGGGAGAAAGCGAATAAAATTGAACAACTTAAAGAAGCGATTAAATAATTTAGTTTATTCCTTATTTAGTTAATTTATAAAAGACAGGGTGTCATTTGGATCCAAAATTTATCAGAAATTTTTCAATTATCGCCCATATCGATCATGGCAAATCAACGCTGGCGGATGGGTTATTATCCCACGCTGGCGCTTTGGCAGACCGAGAAAAGAAAGACCAATTTCTTGATAACATGGATATCGAACGCGAGCGCGGTATCACCATCAAAGCACAAACAGTGTGTCTAACTTATAAATCAGTTAAAGATGGAAACACGTACCAAATTAATTTAATCGATACGCCGGGGCACGTGGACTTTTCTTACGAAGTGTCCCGTTCGTTAGCTGCCTGCGAAGGTGCAATATTAGTTGTGGATGCGGCTCAGGGGGTTGAGGCACAGACTTTAGCAAATGTTTACTTAGCCTTAGAAAATAATTTAGAAATTATTCCTGTTTTAAATAAAATTGATTTACCCAATGCAGATCCTGAAAGTGTAACAAAGCAAATTGAAGAAACCGTTGGCTTAGATTGTACGGATATTATCCATGCGTCAGCCAAGGAAAAAATTGGAATTGGCGAAATTCTAGAAGCTGTTATTGCAAAAGTACCCCCACCTAAAGCAGATCGCACTTTAACTCCTCGCGCTTTAATTTTTGACTCATGGTTTGATGCTTATCAAGGCGTGGTTGTTTTGGTTCGAGTTGTCGATGGCATTATTAAAAAGGGCGATCGTATTAAATTTATGGCCACAGATCGTGACTATGAAGTTTTAAGAATGGGTAAATACACACCGTTTCCATTGCCAGTTGATCAGCTAGATGCTGGAGAAGTTGGATTTATTATCAGCGGAATTAAAGATATTCGTGATGTTAAAGTTGGGGATACCGTTACTTCAGCAAAAAATCCATCACACGATCCATTGCCTGGTTTTCAAAAAGTAAAACCTATGGTCTTTGCTGGGATTTTTCCGATTGTAGCTAGTGAATATCAAAATTTAAAAGATGCGCTTGATAAACTATGTTTGAACGACTCTTCATTAACTTTTGAAGTTGAAAAGTCACTTGCACTTGGTTTTGGATACCGCTGCGGTTTCTTGGGTTTATTGCATATGGAAATAGTGCAAGAGCGTTTAGAACGCGAATTTAACTTAAGTTTAATTACTACAGCTCCAACAGTTGTTTATCGTATTACAAAAACAGACGGTACTGTATTGATGCTTGAAAATCCATCGGGGATGCCAGATGAGACTCAAATCGCTATTATGGAAGAACCCTTTGTTAAAGTTACTCTTCATACTCCGACAGAATTTATTGGCGGTCTATTGAAGTTATGCGAAGACAAACGCGGAACTCAGATAAGCATGGATTATGTGACCGAGAAAAAAGTCATCATTGAATACAAATTACCGATGAATGAAATGGTTATGGATTTCTATGACAAGCTTAAATCAATCACGAAGGGGTATGCCTCTTTAGAATATGAATTCATGAGTTTTGAAGAAGCGAAATTAGTTAAATTAGATATTTTAATCAATGGCGAACCTATCGATGCCTTGTCGCTAATTGTACATCATACAAAGGCAGTAAATCGCGGTCGTTTGTTGACTGAAAAAATGAAAGAATTAATTCCACGTCAGCAATACCAAGTAAATATTCAAGCAGCGATCGGTGCTAAAATCATCGCGCGCGAGACCTTAGGAGCTATCAGAAAAGACGTGACCGCTAAGTGTTATGGTGGTGACATATCCAGGAAAAGAAAGCTCTTAGAAAAACAAAAAGAGGGCAAGAAGCGCATGAAGCAAATCGGCTCGGTCGATGTGCCCCAAGAAGCGTTTTTAGCGATCTTAAAAATAGAGGATTAATTATGCTTGGTTTTGGCAAAAAATCAGAAGTGAAGCAAAAATATAACGGCTGGGATATCAAAAACAGACTGTTTTGGACAGAGGGTTGGGGATCGATGGCTTTGGCCATTTTAGCTGCCTTAACTATTAGATGGTTGCTTTTAGAGGCCTATGTAATTCCATCAGGGTCTATGTTTCCTTCACTATTAAAGAACGATCATATATTTGTTAATAAATTGTCCTATGGAATTCGTGCTCCATTTAGCGAAAATTGGTTATTTAAATTTCGCGAACCCGAGCGTGGTGAAGTTATCGTTTTTAAATACCCAAAAGATATGAACACTTTTTTTATTAAGCGTATTGTTGGGGTTCCTGGCGATAAAGTTAAATTTGAAAATGGTGTTTTATCTATTAATGATAAGCCTCAAGAAAAAGTGGTTCCCGCATCATCACGTGATTTTGACTTTCTTCGCGAAGAAGATTTTAAAAGCGAAGGTGGGTATCAGGACACGAAATCAAACTACGTGCATTTTACCGAAAATCTAGAGGGCGCAAATGGTCGTACTATTGATCATAGCATCTTAATGAGAAAAGGTGATGTCATTGGCTTTCCGGGTGATGGCGAATGGATTGTTCCTGAAGATTCATTATTTGTAATGGGTGATAACCGCTATAACTCTCATGACTCTAGATTCTGGGGATTTGTTCCTCAAAAAAACTTACTAGGTAAAGCTAGTTTTATTTGGTTAACATGCGATGAAATGCTGCCCGTTATTTCTGTAATTTGTAATCCTCTGACTTTGCGTTGGACGCGATTATTTAACTCTGTGAAGCAGTAGTGAAAAAAATAGGTCTGCAAGGTAGTTGGCCTAAAGCGATTGGTACATTCTTATTACCAATCGTTTTGATTTTTGTTTTTAGGTGGTTCGTTTTCGAGCCATTCGTAATTCCTTCTGAAAGCATGGTTCCTAATTTATTAATTCATGATCATATTTTAGTTAAAAAATTTGCTTACGGACTTAAGCCTCCGGTTGGTGATGGCTGGCTTTTTAAATATAGTAACCCCCAGCGCGGTGATGTTGTCGTTTTTCGATTTCCAGAAAATCGCGATATATTTTTTATTAAGCGATTAATCGGCTTACCCGGCGATGAGATTATCGTACAAAATGGACAAATTTCGATAAACGGAAAACCATGGTCATTAGAACCGAAGCCAATAGATAATTCAGTATCAACACTGGTTGAAGACTCTGATGAAACAGTGGATGTTTTTAATTATTATAATGAACATATTGATGAGTCGCACCAGCATATGATTCGATTGTTTGCGAACTTGAATCATTTGGGTCCTGATGAAAAAAAATTTATTGTTCCTGAAAAATCCTACTTTATGATGGGAGATAATCGCGATCAGTCGCATGATTCACGCTTTTGGGGTTTTGTCCCCGAAGAGTTGTTAGTTGGCAAAGCATATTTTATTTGGCTTAGTTGTTCTGAAACTTTAGCCTCGGCCCCATTTATTTGTGATCCTTTGCACTTGCGTATGAAGCGTTTCTTTAAGACCATTAAATAATGAAAACAGCAGTAAATATTTATTGGATAGTTGGAGCACTAATAGCCGCCTTATTTTTCCGTGGTTTTATAATTTCCGTTTATAAAATTCCAACACTTTCGATGGCTCCTACTTTATTGGACGGGGACTTTATATTAGCATCTCAAATGGCCTATCGGTTACAATTTCCTTGGAGCAATTCCATTTATCTAAAAGCGGAGCCACAAATTAATGATCTAATCGTGTTTCAATTCTCTGTTCAGAAGGCGGCTAGTAAGTCATCTGCTCAGTATCTAAAGCGAATTGTTGCAGTAGCTGGTGATCAGGTAGAAATCAAGCAAGGGCATTTAATTTTAAACGGCAATCCTTGCGAATACGAAAAAAAAATCACTATAAATTCATTAGATGTATTCCGCGAAACCTGTGCGGGTCAAACGCGTGAAGTTGCATTTGCTTCAGATAGGCAGATGGCTTCTTACCTACCTCAAAAGGTACCAGCGAATGAAGTTTACGTTTTAGGAGACAATCGAACAATGTCAGATGACTCAAGGGACTTGGGCTCTGTTGGTGTTGATCAAATTGCAGGCAGAATAGGTTTGATTTTGTTTTCATACGGTTCAACGCAAGATTTCATTTCTGGGTCAAATCAGTCAAGATGGAATCGAATTTTGACAAAACCAAGATAGGGTTGCTAACGTTATACCAATGCCTACGAGCAAAAGCTCTTTGATCAATTTAAGCCTGTATTCTAAAAATAAAATTGAATCGCTATTTGAAAGCTCTTTGCAGCTAAAGTTCTTAAATAAATTAGTTAAAAGTGATTTTAAAAAACAGCAACATGCCAATGGTCAAACAGCAGCTTTATTATTTTTTGAACCGAGCACACGAACACGTTTTAGTTTTGAAGCTGCATGTATCCGAGCTGGATATCATCCAATGGTTTTAGATGGTGGCATAGGAACCAGTCTTGAAAAAGGCGAAACAATTACAGATACCATTCTTAATATCGAAGCAATGCGACCCCACTTTTTTGTAATTCGCTGTAACAACGAATTAAACTTGCAGCAGATTTCAGATTCTATTTCAGTACCGGTTATAAATGCAGGTTGGGGATTGCAAGGGCATCCCACGCAAGCCTTATTAGATACGTTAACTTTATTTGAAAAATGGAAAAGTTTAGATAATAAAAAAATACTGTTTATTGGTGATGTTAAACATTCGCGAGTAGTGGCTTCTCATTTTGAGTTGGCGATAAAGTTAAATTATCAAATTGGCATTTGCGCACCGACTGAATTTTTACCAAGCTCAAATACAAATACTAGATTTCAGCATTTTGATAAATTGCAACAGGGTTTGGAATGGGCTGATGCGGTTATGGCTTTACGGGTGCAAAAAGAACGTCATGATGGAAGTCCGTTTGATGTTCAAAACTATCGTGAAAATTTTGGTTTAAATTTAGCGGCACTGTCGAGCTTAAATAAAGATGCATTTATAATGCATCCAGGGCCAATTAATTATGGAATTGAAATTGAACATAGTATTTCAAAAGATTCACGCTCTTTAATTTTGCAACAAGTCGAAAATGGTGTGTTTCTACGCGAAAGTCTAATTAGAAATTTATTCAAGGAAAGCCCAAAATGATGAAGACCTATTTAGTTTTAGAAGATGGAGAATTCTTTGAGGGCGTAAGTCTGCCTCAGCAAACAGTATTTCCTGAGAAAGCCGGAGAAGTTGTTTTCAACACGTCCCACTCCGGATATGAAGAGATCGCGACAGATCCCTCTTATTTTTCTCAAATATTAGTTATGACAGCTCCGATGATGGGTAACTACGGAATTGATAAAAGTATTTGGGAATCAAAGCAACTTTGGCTTCAAGGTTTTATTTGCGTACAAATGCAAAACACATCACGAGAAAAATCTTGGGCAGATTTATTAGTTGAAAGTAGTATTCCAGTAATGACCGATGTGGATACTAGAAAATTAGTTTTAAAATTAAGATCCCAAGGAACTCCGTGGGGAGCAATTGTTCAAGCGGATTCAATTGAAAGTGCTAAGACTAAAGCATTACTTTTAATCGCAACACAAAAAACAATAGATACTGATTGGGTTCATTTGTGCTCAAGAAAAAAAATTGAAGATCGAACAGGGCTAGTTGCAAATGGCCCAAGAGTCGCTGTACTTGATTTCGGTTCTAAAGAAAATATTATTCGTGAATTAGTCGCGCGCTGTTCAGCTGTTCGCATTTTTCCAAGTCGTACCGGTTCTGAAACGATTAAAGATTGGAAGCCAGATTCTTTGATGTTAACAAACGGCCCAGGTGATCCTGCAGAAGTAAAAATTGCCCCAGAAACGATAAAAGAATTTATTGGCAAAATCCCAATTTTTGGAATTTGTATGGGCCATCAAGTTCTTGGTTTGGCATTGGGAGCTAAAACATATAAATTAAAATTTGGCCATCGCGGATCAAATCATCCCATCAAAGATGAACTATTAAACCAAATCTATATGTCTAGTCAGAATCATGGATATGCTGTCGAAGATAAATCTTTACCAGCTACTGTTCAGGTATCGCATCGCAATTTAAATGATGGAACTGTTGCTGGATTTTATTCTAAAAAATTAAATGTTTTAGGAATTCAATACCATCCAGAAAGTCATCCTGGTCCACACGAAGCCCTTCAGTTATTTGATTTTTTTATTAAAAACATGCACAAAAAAGAATATGTCGAACCAATCTCTAAAGCCGAAGGATCATTATGTTAACATGGGAACAATTTCAAAACAGTCTACAAAAGTTGATTGGTCATTACACCTCGGCAGAATTTCATGAAGAGTTGGCATTGGCGAAAAAAGAGTTTTTCGACAATACCGGTACATTAGATGAAAACAAACCCCATTATAACTTACGCATGCATCAGTTCTACGAGTGGTACTTTTTAACAAGACCACTTAAGGGATACATGAAAACACCTTTAGAGGTTTGTTTTTTACATCGCGAACTTCGCCTTACAGCGGAAGATGAAGAAACCATATTAATATTAAAGCAACACAAACACTCTTTGTTTGAATACATCAAAGCAAAGAAAGAAGAGATTCATTTAAAAAACTTATTCAGTAATGAAAAAGTTATTGTGAACCATACGGATTTAATTTTTGGTTTTGAAGAGAAAGAATATTTTGAAGCGCGCTTGGTCCGTATAAATGATCAATACTACTTTTTAAAAAGCTTTTGTTTTCATCCCGAATCAGCTCAAAAGTTTATTTTAGCAGAGGTCAAAAAGCATCAAGCCAATGCGGATCTAAACCCAGACAATTTTATTTTACGATTAAATAAAATGCGTTATAAATTTGAACAGTATAAGCACGTCAAGCCAGAGTTAATCTACACAAACGACAATAGATTAGGTTTATAAAATGCCAAAAAATCAAAGCATAAAAAGAATTCTTATTATCGGCAGCGGTCCAATTCAAATTGGACAAGCTTGTGAATTTGATTACTCGGGCACGCAAGCCTGTAAAGCTTTGATGAGCGAAGGATTTGAAGTTATTCTTGTAAATTCAAATCCAGCAACAATTATGACTGATCCTGAAATTGCAACGCGAACATATATTGAACCCTTGAAAGTCGAATATCTAGAAAAAATTATTGAAATTGAAAAACCTCAGGCTGTTATTCCTACATTAGGTGGCCAGACGGCGTTAAATTTGGCCTTAGAATTAGATAAAAAAGGTATTTTAAAAAAGCACAACGTACAAATGCTTGGAGCAACTCCAGAAGTTATTGAAGCGGCCGAAGATCGTGAAAAATTTCGAGCAATTCTTGATGAATTAGATGCAAAATATCCTGCCAGCATTATGGTGAAAAAATTTGAAGAAGGCCTTATTGCTGCAGACAAGCTAGGTTTCCCCATTATTCTACGTCCTAATTACACATTGGGTGGTGGCGGTGGTGGGATCGCATATTCTCCAGAAGAATACAGCCGAATGCTTGTTCAAGCTTTGCATGAAAGTCCAACATCAGAAGTTCTGGTTGAAGAAAGTATTTTAGGTTGGAAAGAATTTGAACTTGAAGTTATGCGTGATGCAGCTGGAACTTTCGTTGTCGTTTGCTCTATAGAAAATTTTGATCCTTGTGGAGTTCATACCGGCGACAGTATTACTGTCGCGCCTCAACAAACATTAACAGATACGCAGTATCAAGATATGCGCGATGAAGCGTGCCGAATTATTAATCGCGTTGGTGTTCAGACGGGCGGGGCCAATATTCAATTTGCAGTTCACCCAGAGACTGGTGAACGTGTTGTTATTGAAATGAATCCTCGCGTTTCGCGATCCTCAGCACTAGCCAGCAAAGCGACTGGATTTCCTATTGCTAAAATTGCAGCCTTGTTGGCTGTTGGATATCACTTAGATGAAATTACAAATGATATTACTCGGGTTACGCCAACCTGCTTCGAGCCAGCTTTAGATTATATTGTTACTAAAATTCCACGTTTTGCATTTGAAAAATTTGTAGGCTCTAAAGATTTGCTTACGACTCAAATGAAAAGTGTTGGCGAAGTTATGTGTATAGGCCGAACATTGCAAGAATCGCTTATGAAAGCATTGGCCGCACTAGAAATGCACCCAGAAGGTGTGCCAGATATTTATTTTGATTTAGAGAAAATTTCATATCCAAACAGTCAGCGCATTTGGCATATTTTTCAAGCGTTACGAAATGCAGTTTCCATTGAACAGATTCAAGATTTAACCAAAATTAACCCATGGTTTTTAGAGCAAATCCAGGGCATTGTTGAATTTGAAAACAAAATAAAATCTGAAAATCTTGATAAAACTATTCTGATGCAAGCGAAGAAGTTAGGTTTAACGGACGCACGAATTGCTAAATTAAAAAACATAAATGCTAAAGAAGTGCGTGAAATCAGGATTTTACATAAAATCCATCCTTCTTTTTTGCAGGTTGATACATGCGCCGGAGAATTTTTATCTTCAACGCCGTACTATTATTCAACATACTGGAGTCAGATCGATGCTATAAAGCCGACCCAGTCGGTTGTCTCTGTCATTGGCAGTGGTCCTAACCGTATCGGGCAGGGAATCGAATTTGATTACTCGTGTGTCCGAGGTGTCAAAGCCCTGCAGAAATTAAATTATCAAGTTGCAATGATCAATTCAAATCCAGAAACCGTATCAACAGATTATGATACGGCTGACTTTTTATTTTTTGAGCCTTTGACTGAAGAATCTATTTTAGAAGTTTTTAATTTTATTAAACCTATGGGCTTTATTGCTCAACTGGGTGGGCAGACACCAATTAATTTAGCGTATAGTTTAGTTGAAAATGGATACAAATTATTAGGTTCAACAATTGAATCCTTAGATCAAGCTGAGGATCGAAAAATTTTCTCTGAAATTTGCCGCGAATTAAATTTGATGATTCCACAATCATCCATGGTAGCAAATTTACAAGAGGCCTTAGTTCACGAAAAACATGTGGGATATCCAATGATTTGTCGCCCAAGTTATGTTTTGGGCGGTCGACGCATGGAAGTTTTAGAAAATCAAAAAGAATTGATTTCCTACTTTCAGCGACATCAAGAATTTATTAGCACCACTGCGCCTTGTTTGATGGATCAATTCTTAACAAGTGCTTTAGAAGTGGATGTCGATTTAGTTCGTGGTCCCGGGTGGACTGTTCTTGGTGGAATTGTCGAACATATCGAAGCGGCGGGCGTTCATTCCGGGGACAGTATGGGAGTTGTCCCACCGCAAAGATTAAAATCAGAGACTTTAAGAAAAATTGAATCTATGAGTCTAAAATTAGCAGAGCGAATTAATGTTAAAGGCCACCTTAATCTTCAATTAGCTATAAAAGATGATTTAATTTATGTGCTTGAGGCAAACCCAAGAAGTTCTCGATCGGTGCCTTTTTTAGCAAAAGCCACAGGGATTCCGCTTATTGATTTAGGAATTAGCGCTCAGATGGACATTGTATTATCAAAAGCAGAGGTTGAAAAATATCAATGGACTAAGCTTACCAAAATCTGCGTTAAGGGAGTTGTGTTTCCATTTAAAAAGTTTGCTGAAAGCGATTCAATTTTAGGTCCTGAAATGAAATCGACTGGTGAAACGATGGGGCGTGCCGACTCTTATCCTGAAGCCTTAGTTAAGGCGTTTTTATCTAGCTCATTAACTTTACCAGCTGCTGGAGAAGTATTCTTATCCTTACGTGATAAAGATAAAGCTCCATTATTGCCTTTACTTAAAACTTTGAATAAATTGAATTATAAATTCTCAGCAACACGCGGAACGGCTGAATACATGACAAACCATGGCCTTGAATGCGCAATTTTAAATAAGGTTCACGAAGGTCGACCTCATTGTGTAGATCGAATTCGTTCTGGACAGGTTGAATTTGTAATAAACACGACGCAAGGCAAACATGCACTTGAAGCTAGCTTTGATATTCGTAGGGCGTGTATCGACTACAGCATACCCTGCTTAACTGAAAGCGATGCTGCCGAAGCATTTGTAATGGCCATTGAAAAATCTAGGACTGGACGAATTGAAGTCTCTCCTTTAGCATAAATGGACTATGCAACACGAGACATCAGAAAAAGTTTTAGTAATAAAAAATTTAAAAAAGTCATTTCAAGCTGACTTTTACAAAGCGCCACAACCGATTTTAAAAGATATTTCTTTTTCTGTTGAAAGTGGGCAATTTGTTGGTTTTATTGGCCCCAATGGAGCCGGTAAAACAACGACAATAAAGTGCATGTTAGAGTTTATTTTCGCAGACAGTGGTACCGTAGAATTTTTTGGAAAAAAGTTATCCGTTGAAACAAAAGCAAGAATTGGTTTTTTACCCGAGAGACCGTTCTTCCAAGAGTTTTTATCAGGACTTGAATTTCTAAAGCTTCACTGGAAATTATCTCATCAAAAAAGTGCAGATTTCGAAAAGAAAGCTACAGAAGTCCTAGAACTTGTTAAATTGACACATGCTAAAGATAAAAAATTAAAAAATTATTCAAAAGGAATGTTACAAAGAATTGGTATTGCTCAAGCTTTGATTACGGACCCTGATTTTTTAGTTTTTGATGAACCAATGTCAGGCCTTGATCCAGATGGGCGAATATTAATCAAACAAATTTTAAAGGCACTTAAAGCAAGTAAGCATACTGTTCTTATGAGTAGTCATTTATTAGAAGATGTCGAAGAGCTTTGCGATCAGTTGGTTATTGTCCACGCAGGTTGCGTTGTTTATACAGGCCCATTAGACCACTTTAAGAAAGATTTTAAGACTTTGGAAGATGCTTACCGGCAATTTAAAATTCAGTTAACCGATGAAACAGGCGGAGGCTTTGACCAATGAATTCAATTCAATCAATTCTGACATTATCTTTGTTAGGTACCCGAGAATGGATTCGGCTTAAATTTTTTAATATTGTTATTTTTATGAGTCTAATTTTTATTGGGTTTAGCTATTTGTTAAGTACTTTGACGTTCTCTGTTCAAGAGCGACTCCTTTTTGATTTCGGTTTAGCTGGACTAGAAATTGGATTGCTTTTTATCTCTGCAATGATTGGCTCGTATGCTATTCATCGAGAAATGGATCGAAAGACATTATTTGTTTTGCTTATTCGGCCTATCCCTAGATGGAATTTAATTATCGGTTTTTTTGGAGCTATTGTTATTTTAAGTCTTATTTTTTCTATAGGTTTTAGCTTCAGCCTATTGGTAGCTTCCAACAACTGGGCGCTGGTGCATGCATTTATTATTTCAGTTTTTTCATCCTTTATGAAGTCATTGGTTATCTCAAGTTTTGCGCTTGCTATGGGGTTACTTGTGCGACCCATTTTATCATTAGTTATGACGTTTTGTTATTGGGTTTTATGTTATTCGATGCCTGATATTCAGTATTTTGTAAAAAAAATTAATTCAGAGAGTTTAAATAAAATTTTAGAAATTGCCGACTTTATAACTCCTCAGTTCTACCGAATGAATTGGAAAAGTTATTATTACATAACAAACCCTCCCTTATTAAGCGAACTCGGTTGGGTTGTTTTTTACTGTTTAGGCTGGACATTTTTTTGGCTATTTGTAGCTGCATTTGTTTTCCGAAGGAAAGAAATTGTCTGATTTATCAATCTTAGAAAATGTTCAGGTTTTATTTGGATTTTTATTCGGAGCTATCTTTGGAAGCTTTGCAAATGTTTTAATTTACCGAATGCCTGCAGAACAATCCATCCTAGGGCGTAGCAGCTGCCAAAATTGTAAAGCGCCAGTACGTTGGTATCACAACATTCCAATGCTTTCTTATTTCATTTTAAAAGGTAAATGCAGTCAATGTGGCCAACCATTTTCTATTCGCTACCCATTAGTTGAATTTATTATGGCCGTATTATTTGCTGCAGTTGTATACGTCTATGGAACTACTTGGACCAGTTTAGAATATTTGATTTTAGTTTTTGGATTAGTTACAGCTAGTTTTATCGACTATGATCATATGATTTTGCCGGATGAAATTACTTTAGGTGGTTTAGTGATTGCTTTAGTCGGAGCTGCGCTAAATCCAGAAAGATCATTTTTAGATGCCGTTTATGGAGTTTTATTTGGCGGCGGCATTCTTTGGTTAGTTGCGTACGTCTATTTTGTTGTTACAGGTCGCGATGGTTTGGGTGGTGGTGATATCAAGTTACTTGCATGGCTTGGCGCTTTGCTGGGGTGGAAATCAATCCCATTTATTGTTTTATCGTCATCAGTCGTTGGTAGCATTGTTGGATTAATACTTTCTCGAAAAAATGAAGACGGCTTGAAAACAATGATACCCTTTGGCCCATTTTTAGCTCTGGGTGCTTTGCTTTATCTGTTTGGACTTAAGTCTGTTGGAGTCTGGTATGTTGATTTATTTTTCCCAAGTTTTGAATAATTTCGAATAGTTTTTGATCCTTCATCTAGACTTCTGATGGGCTTCTCTTTGACAGACCTTCGGCCCAGAACTCATAATCTAAGATGGGAGAATCAGCACATCATGTTTTTTTCATCTAAGAAGACTTTGGGCCTAGATATAGGGTCCAGTTCCATAAAGCTAGCCGAATTAACACTCACCAAACTTGGGGCGAGTATTGATAATTTTGCGCTAACTCAAAGTCCGGTTGCTGCATTAAACAGTGGAGAAATCACAGATCCAATTTTGGTTGCTGAAACAATTAAAGCAGCTTTTAAAGAAAATGGTTTTCGTAATAAAAAAGTATGCGTCGGGCTATCCGGTACGGCAGTAATTGTAAAAAAAATATCGATGCCTCAAGCTGGTGGAAAAAACATTATGGAGCAAGTTCGATACGAGGCTGCTCAATATCTTCCATTTGATATTAATCAAGTAACTTTGGACTTTCATCGCTTAAAATTAATGTCAAGTAGTCCTGAAAATATGGATTTACTTATCGTGGCAGCTCAAAATGAATTTATTTTCAATTATTTAAAATCAATTCAGCAAGCAAATTTAACGTGTTCAATTCTAGATGTGAACAGCTTAGCTTTAGCAAATATATTTGAATTAAATTATGGTCGAACGGATGAGCCAGTAGCTATTTTTAATTTTGGTTCAACCTTGACTAATTTTTTAGTGCTTTATCAAGGCGAAGTTATTTTTTCGCGAGATATCCCAGTTGGGGGTTTTCATTTTACGAATGAAATCAGTAAGAACATGGGAGTTACGTTCGAAGAAGCAGAATCCTTAAAAATTTCTCAAGGACAAAGCCAAGAAGTTCCTGAAGACACGCGCACATTTATGAATATGGCTTTAGAATATGTAACTGAAGAAATTCGGAATAGTATCGATTTCTATGCAGCCTCTTCGGGTGGGCTAAATATTTCTAAAGCATATTATACTGGTGGAGCTAGCCTTACCGCTGGTCTTGTAGATCATTTAAATGAGTCATTAATTATTCCTTTTGAAGCCTTTGATCCCTACGTACGTATTCGCGCAGCTAATAAAAAACTTAATCCAGCCTATCTACAGCAAGTAGCACCGTTCGTATCTGTTGTTTTTGGTCTAGCCCTTCGCGAGGCTGGTAAATAATGATTAAAATAAATCTGTTAAATGCCTTTTCATCAGCAGACCATACAGAAGGCTTTTCGCTACCTGATGATGAAAAAAACCAACTGTTTATAAATTTTGCTAAACGGATTGTATTAATTATTTTGATACCTGTTGGATTATACTTTTATGAAGGTTCAAAATTGCCACAGCTTCAAACTGAAATTACCCAGCTCAATTTAAAAATTACTGATTTAAAACAGTTTAATGAAAAGAAAAAAAATCTAGCAGAAGAAATTAAGCGCTACGAAGAAGATCAAAAAAAGCTAAATGCGCAGATGCACTTTATGCGTACGATCTCAGCCGAAAAAGTGAATGAGCTTAAATTATTTTTATATCTTCAAGAAAATACTCCAGAAAGCGTTTGGATTAATAAAATTGAATTAAAGGGCTCGGACCTAACTTTAAATGCAGAAAGTGATGTTCCAACAGAAATAAATAAGTTCATCGAAAAGCTGTCAATTGCTCAGTTATTAACTGGCGTTTCTCCGACTAATCAAGAAACAAAAATTGGATCAGTCGGTCCAGGTATAACAACTACAACATTTAATGTCAGAGCAAGCTTTGCTTCTGGGGTAAGTCAGCAATGAAAATCGTAAGCTTAATAGCTCAATTTTCTATGATGAGAATCTTAGTTTTAGCTATCGGAATTGGGTTGGGTTATTTCTTTATGTATTATGATAATGGAGACTCACTGTATACCCAAATCACTGATCTTAAAGGGCAAATTTCTACTGAAGAAGTAAAAAAGAAAGATACGGAAGCCACAATTAAAAAAGAAGACGAGATGCAGGCAAACTTAGCTTCAATCGCACGTGATTTACAGGTTGTTAAAGCTAAAATTCCGAATGAATTTAAAGATACAGAAATGACAACGATCGTAAATAAAGCCTCGATGACTTCTGGTGTAAGCGTTTTGTTGTTATCTAGAAAGCAAAATGCTCCGGTACGTGGTTCAATGGTTGGCTCCGAAAGCGTAGAAGAGATTGTTTTTGAATTAAGTCTTAACGGTTCTTTTAATCGAATGGTACAATTTGTTGAACTCTTGTCTCGCGAAGAAAAAATTATAAAGCTCAGAGATTTTTCGATCGAAAGAAGATCAAAAACAAGTATCGAAGATACCTCAGTCATTTTTAAGGGCGACGTTATTGGATTTAGACAAGCTGCAGAGGCTGCAAAACCTCTGACACCACAGGTGGGGAAATGAAAACTCTTTTGGTTTTTCAATTCCTAGTGTTATTTTATATTCAGTCCTCAATGGCCCAAGGAATCGGCGCCGCTCAAAAAGCGAATCGTCCAAGCCCTGTGATAAATACGAATATTAATGTAATTCAACCAGAAGTGAATCCACCTGCAGATGCCCCATTAACAAGTCAGGGCCTTGGTCGCAGGGATCCATTTAGTTTACCAATTTATATTATTAATAAGTTAAAAATGCTTAGCGCTCCACCTCCGCCAGTCGCAAATCGAATTGACGACACGATTGAGCCACTTCGTCGATGGGCTCTAGTATCGTATAATTTAATTGGAGTTATTTGGGATGTTAAAAATCCTAAAGCACTTGTGCGTGACCAACAGGGGCATGTTCATTTGATAAAAATTAAAGACCGTATTGGCTATGATAATGGAATTGTTACAGACATACGTGAAGGTTCGATAACTGTAATAGAAGACAAGACACCGCAGGTTATGCGTTTAAAAAAGTAATAGAATTGCATCTATCAAGGAGGATTGGTGAAAAAATTAAAGTTAAATATAATGGTATTAGGTCTAATCATCCTGACTCAATCATGCACAAGCGATAAAAAAATATCTCAAGATGACGAATTTTCAACTGACTCAGTTGCCGAATCTTCGGAAACTGCGCCATCTGCAGGATCTGCCGATGACGAATTATCATTGGGCGAAACGCCCTCAGAATCAATTTCAGATAACAAGTCGGCGGAAGCTCCTGTGTCTAGCGAAGAAGATGGATTTGCTGAATTTGACTCAGAAAAGGCTTTAGACAAGGTTCCAGGGGAAGTTGCCGATTCTAAAGCGACATCTGAAGACGATTTAGAAAAAGAACTTAACAATCTAGAAGATATGCCAACGACAGTGGCAAATAATCAACCCCAGACTTCTGCTGTAAATGCAGAACCTGAGTTAACATTGGATGATGTTCCACCATCAGTTCCAACTTCAAATGATATTACAAACCAAGCACAGGCAGATAAAATGGGACAAGCAGAAGTTTCTGCAAATAGTGCAAAACCAGTTGCCACAGACCAGCCGGCAATAGAAATTCCACAAATTACAATTCAGCCACCACCAATGGTTATGTCGAATGAGCAAGTCCCATCTCCTATGGAAGTAGCGATTCAGCCAATAGCGCCACCGGCGCCACTTGCGCCGGTAATTGGACAGATTAGCTCAGTGCAATACCAATCAAATCAAAGTGGCGGAACGGTTGTAATTAATTCGGATCAACCTTTGCAGTTTACAACGCGATCAAATCCAGCAACACATCAATTGGTTGTCGAAATTCAGAATTCAATTGTTCCAAAGAAGCTTAAGCGAAGTTTAAATACTAAAGATATGTCGTCTTCAATTGGCTCAGTCGATATTTATCAAAAAACAAATTCTAGCGTAGCACGATTTGTAATTCAATTAAGACCCGGATCGCCTGAGCCGCTTGTGCAGCCAGAAGGGACCGCCCTTTTAATTGTTGGAGCTGCTAATCCTTCATTTGTAAAACGAAATGAAACAGATCCTATTGCAAAGGGTGGTACAGAAACTTCAAGCTCGTCAGATCAGGCCGCTCAGAATCCAGATGCTCAGCAGGTTGCTAGTTCAAGTGGGGCGCAACAAACACTACCTGTGCAATCTCAAGAGATAAATCCAGATCTTACCTCTGAAGGAATCATGAATTCCCAATCGCTAGAGGATTTCTTAGCCAGCAATAATAAGTTTTATGGAAAAAAAATCTCCATTGAAGCTGTTAATCTAGATATTTTTGACGCTTTCAAGTTTCTATCCGAAGAAAGCGGAGTAAATATGATTATCGATGAAGGTGTTAAAGGAAATGTGACCTTAAAGTTAAGACGAGTTCCATGGGATCAAGCATTTGTATTAATTCTAAAATCAAAGAAATTAGGATATAGAAGACAAGGAAATGTTATCCGCGTAGCGGATATAGCAAATCTACAAAGAGAAGAAGATGATGCTATTAAATTGTCTGAATCAAGAAAAAATTCAGAACCTTTGGCGGTAAAAAGGTTTTTTATTGGCTATGCTGATATTGCGGACCTCGAGAAGAAAATCAAAGATTTCATTTCAACATCAGTGCTGACTGCTACGGGCACAATTGCCACGACGCCTTCTCGTGGAAAAGTAATTTCAGACACAAGAACAAGCTCATTAATTGTAACAGAAACTCTAGAAAATCTAGCAAAAATCGAGAAGCTAGTGGCAGCACTAGATACTCAGCCCAAACAAGTGCTAATCGAAGGAAAAATTGTCGAAGCAAAAGAAAGCTTTGTTCGCGGTTTAGGTGTAAACTGGAGTTCCCCTGATGCCGGAGCCGTAGATTCAGCTCCGTCAGGTAACTTTATAAGACCAAGTCTAAAATTTGCTACAGATCTGGGGGGAAGCGTTTTTACGCCATCATTTGGACTCGGGAAAGCTGGAAGACCTGGTGATTTAGGTAATCTAACAGCGTCATTAGCTCTCGGAGAAAGAGAAGAAAAGCTGAGAGTACTTTCTTCTCCTCGAATATCTGTCTTATCAAGTCAGACAGCAAGTATAGCTCAAACAGTGAACGTTCTAATCGATAAGGTAACGACAACTGCAACAACCGGAGTAACAACAGTAACTAAAGATGTGGTTCCCGTTGGAGTTAGTTTGAACGTAACACCGCAGGTCTCAAACGAAGGTACAGTTGTTATGGATCTTACAATAGAGCGTTCGTTCGCTGGCGGTGGCGGGGCCATTGAAAAAAGAAATGCAAAGACAAAAGTTATTGTACGTAGTGGCCAGACGGCAGTAATCGGCGGTATCTTTCAAGCGGACTCATCGGATTTAACAAGCGGAATTCCATTTTTTAAAGACATACCAATTTTTGGATTATTATTTAAAGGTAATCAAATTCAAAAAAGTAAGAATGAACTTGTAATATTTGTAACACCCAAAATACAAAAATTAGTACAAGGTGATGCTGCGCAAGTAACAAATTTTGAATAAGAATTCATTTGGCAAAAGATAAGAACAGTTAAAAGGTAACTACAAATCGATAATGAACATTTTGGGAACAGAATGTTCATCAGAAGCCGAAGCAACCGCGGAAATTGTTTTAAATAAATGAGAATTTTAAGAAGATCGGTAAAAAATAAATTGAAAATAAGTAAGAAAGACAAAAAGTGGACCATTAAGATGGCCATGAATTTATAAAAAATTACCGAAAGCCCATTCAAAATGAATGTGATTAGAACAAAAAAATCAAATCAACTGGGCAGTTAAAAATAAACAATTTTCATTTTTCATATTACTATAAGAATAACAAGTATTCGAAGCCATCTCCAATTTATCGCCAGGGCGTAGCACAAACTGATTGCCAGATAGATTGAAAATCAACTCACCACCAGTTACTTGAATAATCTCGCGCATATTCGTTCTTAAGTTAGCCATTTTTTTTCCAGGCTCAATAATGACTTCAGAGCCATCTAGTCCCTCTGCATGAAATAGTTTTAAAATAATGTCTTTTTTTGGTTCTAATTGAGCTGTCCATCTAGTTATTTTCATAAAAACTTCCTTAAGTCCTACATTGAGACAAAAATAATTTAAAGTCATCACTGCAAATCGTCGATAGAAAATTGTGAATGAAATTTACCGGAGGGCATCTTGAAAAAATCAAATACTGAAAATACCTCTCAAAACATGAATGAGATATTAAATTTCCTCGAGAACAGCGCACATTTTGATTTTATCTATTCCGAAGGAGCTATAGAACTTACTCAAATAGAAGATCAGAAGAAAATTGAAATCAAAAACAGTCTGATCGATAAGGTAATTTCACGAAAAGATCTCGATGGCTCACAATTTATTCAGGTAAATTTCAATTCAGGGTATAAAATATTAATAACGCAGTCGTTAATTGGCTTTAAGCCCCAAGAAATGGCAGGATTTGACACAGCGCGCATTCCGAAAGTAGTAACAACTGTTGATTTGTTAAGCGTTTCTAAGGCTATAGAAGAGCTGTTTGATAGCGATGAAACTAGCAATTCGAAAGCAGAAATCGAAGTTTTAAAGAAAGTTTATCAAAGTATAATGGTAGGCGCGGAAAATATTGGCTTCAAAATGAGCAATGAAAAGCGCTGGTTTATAAGCATTATGCATAGCCCGCTAGCATTTTATGCATAACATTTTACAATTATGATTTATTAATAAGCGAAACAACAAATAATTAAAATATTCATTGACCAAATTTTCAAAAAAAGAGAATAAACCTGACACGAAAAGTTTTGGGGGCATAGCTCAGCTGGGAGAGCATCTGATTTGCATTCAGAAGGTCGCAGGTTCGATCCCTGTTGCCTCCACCAAAACGTTAGTCATGTTTTTTTAAAATAAAAAAATTATTTTAAAAAAAGTATTGACGGGGAAAGATGGTTTACTTATAACAGACTTCCTTACTTACAAAGGTTCTTTGAAAACTGAATAGCTAAAAAGATTTTGAACTAAAGTCATATCCTTCGGGGTATGCAAGTTTTTTAAAAATTAGAGTATTATTAAATTTTACAGTTTTATAACTGGAGAGTTTGATTCTGGCTCAGAACAAACGCTGGCGGCGTGCCTAATACATGCAAGTCAAACGGGTAGCAATACTAGTGGCGCACGGGTGAGGAATACATGGGTAATCTGCCCTCGAGTTGGGGATAACCAGTCGAAAGATTGGCTAATACCGGATAAGACCACAAGATCTGCGGATCAAGGGGTTAAAGGTTTTTCGCTTGAGGATGAGCCCATGTGGGATTAGCTAGTTGGTGAGGTAATGGCTCACCAAGGCGACGATCCCTAACTGGTCTTAGAGGATGATCAGTCACACTGGAACTGAGACACGGTCCAGACTCCTACGGGAGGCAGCAGTAGGGAATATTGCACAATGGGGGAAACCCTGATGCAGCGACGCCGCGTGAGTGATGAAGGCCTTCGGGTCGTAAAGCTCTGTCGTATGGGAATAACAAAATGAATGTACCATGCAAGAAAGGATCGGCTAACTTCGTGCCAGCAGCCGCGGTAAGACGAGGGATCCTAGCGTTGTTCGGAATTATTGGGCGTAAAGCGGGTGTAGGCGGGCTTATAAGTCAGGTGTGAAATCCCAGGGCTCAACCCTGGAAGTGCATTTGATACTGTAAGCCTTGAATGTGGTAGAGGTTACTAGAATTCCTGGTGTAGTGGTGAAATACGTAGATATCAGGAGGAATACCAGAGGCGAAGGCGGGTAACTGGACCAACATTGACGCTGAGACCCGAAAGCGTGGGGATCAAACAGGATTAGATACCCTGGTAGTCCACGCTGTAAACGATGGATACTTGTTGTTAGAGGTATTGACCCCTCTAGTGACGGAGCTAACGCGTTAAGTATCCCGCCTGGGGAGTACGGTCGCAAGATTAAAACTCAAAGAAATTGACGGGGGCCCGCACAAGCGGTGGAGCATGTGGTTTAATTCGATGCAACGCGAAGAACCTTACCCGGACTTGACATGGACTGGAAGAGTGGCAGAGATGTCCTCGCTCGCAAGAGTCGGTTCACAGGTGCTGCATGGCTGTCGTCAGCTCGTGTCGTGAGATGTTGGGTTAAGTCCCGCAACGAGCGCAACCCTTACCATTAGTTGTCAGCATTTAGTTGGACACTCTAGTGGGACTGCCTGCGTTAAGCAGGAGGAAGGTGGGGATGACGTCAAGTCCTCATGGCCCTTATGTCCGGGGCTACACACGTGCTACAATGGTGGTCACAGAGGGAAGCCAAGCCGCAAGGTGGAGCAAATCCCTTAAAAGCCATCTAAGTTCAGATTGGTCTCTGCAACTCGAGACCATGAAGTTGGAATCGCTAGTAATCGCGGATCAGAACGCCGCGGTGAATACGTTCCCGGGCCTTGTACACACCGCCCGTCACACCATGAAAGTTGGTCGTACCAGAAGTCGCTGTGCTAACCGCAAGGAGGTAGGCGCCCAAGGTATGGTCGATGATTGGGGTGAAGTCGTAACAAGGTAGCCGTAGGGGAACCTGCGGCTGGATCACCTCCTTTCTAAGGATATAAATATCAATTTTTTCTTAATTGAATAAATTGATCATTTCCTAGGTCAGTACAAAATCTTTTTTAGCTATTTAGTTTTGATGGAACTTTAAACGTGGGCCTGTAGCTCAGTTGGTTAGAGCACACGCTTGATAAGCGTGGGGTCGGATGTTCAAGTCATCCCAGGCCCACCAGCTTACGTTAGAAGTTTTAAATTTTTGGTTCTTTGAAATTCGAATAGATAGATTGTTTTAATTGATTTTTAGTAATTTTAGAATCTCATTTTTTAAAGCTACAAAGGGTATACGGTGAATGCCTTGGCACTTAAAGGCGATGAAGGACGTGGTAAGCTGCGATAAGCTTCGGGGAGTGGCACACACACTTTGATCCGGAGATTTCCGAATGGGGAAACCTACCTTAAATGGTATTTTACACCTAATAAATAAGTGTAAAAAGCAAACGTCGGGAAGTGAAACATCTCAGTACCGACAGGAATATAAATCAAACGAGATTTCCCTAGTAGTGGCGAGCGAACGGGAATCAGCCCAAACCTAGGTCATTTTTGATTTAGGGGTTGTGGGACCTCAATATGAGACTGAATGTATTAGGTGAATAAGCTGGAAAGCTTAGCGATACAAGGTGATAGCCCTGTAACTTAAAATACAAACAGCTCTAGAGGTATCCCGAGTACCAACGGACACGAGAAATCCGCTGGGAATCTGGGGGGACCACCCTCCAAGGCTAAATACTAATAAGTGACCGATAGAGGACAAGTACCGTGAGGGAAAGGTGAAAAGAACCCCGAGAGGGGAGTGAAATAGAACCTGAAACCGTATATCTACAAGCAGTAGAAGACCTTTATATGGTCGACTGCGTACCTTTTGCATAATGAGTCAGCGAGTTATCTTTGCAGGCAAGGTTAAGCCGTTTAAGGTGGAGCCGTAGCGAAAGCGAGTCTGAATAGGGCGTTAGTCTGCAGGGATAGACCCGAAACCCAGTGATCTAATCATGGCCAGGCTGAAGCGGGGGTAACACCTCGTGGAGGGCCGAACTAGTTGGTGTTGAAAAACCTTTGGATGAGCTGTGATTAGGGGTGAAAGGCCAATCAAACTGGGTGATAGCTGGTTCTCCCCGAAATATATTTAGGTATAGCTTCAGGTAAATTGTATCACGGAGGTAGAGCACTGAATGGGCTAGGGGTCCTTACCGGATTACCAAACCCAAATAAACTCCGAATGCCGTTGATATGTACCCTGGAAGGCAGACGTAGGGTGATAAGGTCATACGTCGAGAGGGAAAGAGCCCAGACCGCCGACTAAGGTCCCTAAATGCATGCTAAGTGGAAAACGTTGTAGGGTTACTGTGACAACTAGGAGGTTGGCTTAGAAGCAGCAATCCTTTAAAGAAAGCGTAATAGCTCACTAGTCTAGTGACCCCGCGCGGAAGATATAACGGGGCTAAGCATGTTACCGAAGTCGCGGATTAAAGTATTATATATTTTAGTGGTAGGGGAGCGTTCGAGCGTAGGCTGAAGGTTGACTGTGAGGACAGCTGGACGAACTCGAAGTGATCATGCTGACATAAGTAGCGTTGAACTCAGGTGAAAAACCTGGGCGCCGTAAACTCAAGGGTTCCTGGGCAAGGATAATCCTCCCAGGGTTAGTCGAGACCTAAGACGAGGCCAAATGGCGTAGTCGATGGATGTGCGGTTAATATTCCGCAACCATTACATGATTGATATAGCAATGACAGAATAGGTACATTCAGCCCCTTATTGGATTGGGGTGTAAGCGCGTAGGAGGTCAAGTAGGCAAATCCGCTTGGCAACTCTGAGACGTTAATGCGAGGGATTTATCCCGGAAGTGAATCTAGCCATGTTTTCAAGAAAAGTTGCGATATTTTAAGGTAATGCTCGTACCGTAAACCGACTCAGGTGAGTGGGATGAATAATCTAAGGCGATGAGGTGAATCTTGGTTAAGGAACTCGGCAACTTAACACCGTAACTTCGGGAAAAGGTGTGCCCTAGAAAGTGTATGGATTTACTCCTGAAGCTTTTTTGGGTCGCAGAGAGTTGGGAGTAGCGACTGTTTATCAAAAACACAGGTATGTGCAAAGTCACAAGACGAAGTATACATACTGACGCCTGCCCGGTGCTGGAAGGTTAAGAGGATTTGTCAGCGCAAGCGAAGCAGAGAATCGAAGCCCCAGTAAACGGCGGCCGTAACTATAACGGTCCTAAGGTAGCGAAATTCCTTGTCGGGTAAGTTCCGACCTGCACGAATGGCGTAACGACTTCTCCGGTGTCTCAACCAAGGGCCTCGCGAAATTGAATTCTCGGTGAAAATGCCGGGTACCCGCAGAAAGACGGAAAGACCCCGTGAACCTTTACTATAGCTTGGCAGTGATTTTAGAGTTTTTATGTGTAGGATAGGTGGGAGCCTTTGAAGCCAGGTCGCTAGATCTGGTGGAGGCAACCTTGAAATACCACCCTTGAAAACTTTGACATCTAACCTGCTCCTCTTAGCGAGGAGAGGGACACTGTCTGGTGGGTAGTTTGACTGGGGCGGTCGCCTCCTAAAAAGTAACGGAGGCGCGCGATGGTCCCCTCAGCCTGATTGGAAACCAGGCGTCGAGTGCATTGGCATAAGGGGGCTTGACTGCGAGACCTACAAGTCGAGCAGGTGCGAAAGCAGGCCAAAGTGATCCGGTGGTCCCGCGTGGAAGGGCCATCGCTCAACGGATAAAAGGTACTCCGGGGATAACAGGCTTATTCCATCCAAGAGTCCATATCGACGATGGAGTTTGGCACCTCGATGTCGGCTCATCACATCCTGGGGCTGGAGCAGGTCCCAAGGGTTTGGCTGTTCGCCAATTAAAGTGGTACGCGAGCTGGGTTCAGAACGTCGTGAGACAGTTTGGTCCTTATCTTCTGTGGGCGCAAGAAATTTGAGCAGACCTGTCCTTAGTACGAGAGGACCGGGATGGACGAACCTCTGGTGTTCCTGTTGTCGCGCCAGCGGCAATGCAGGGTAGCTATGTTTGGAATGGATAACCGCTGAAAGCATCTAAGCGGGAAGCCAACTGCAAGATTAGATTTCTCTAGGGCTTCGGCCCTCTAAAGACTCCTCGGAGACTACGAGGTTGATAGGAATAAAGTGTAATTGCAGTAATGCATTCAGCTTATATTTACTAATAGGTCGTGAGGCTTTTTTAAAAAAAAATTTATTTTTCTGTACGATTCTAATTATTACTAAAAATCAATTAAAACAATTTTTGCTGGTGTTTATAGCAAAGAGGTCACACCTGATCCCATTCCGAACTCAGAAGTTAAGCTCTTTTGCGGCGATGGTATTGCACGCGCAAGCGTGTGAGAGAGTAGCACGATGCCAGCTCCTTTTTTAAGTCCAACTTAGTTTACTAAGTTGGACTTTTTTTTTGCCCAATTCTCAATTTGATAATAAATACTTTTAAAAAAGTATTTATTTTTATATGTTATATGCCGATGTTTTAAATATGACTATGGTAGCAAGATATAAAAAAAATGGTGGTTTTGTTCAACTTCTTCAAGTTATGGAAACTTGCGGGCCTCGAAAATATGAACAATTTATTTCTATTATCTCTTCTGAAGATCCCAATTGGGCCGAAGCTATAAAACTCAAGATGCTTACATTTGATAAAATTCTTAGTTGGAATGCTGAAGCTTTGTTAGAGGTTGTTGCTCAGGTCAACACGCTAGCTTTTTCAATGGCTTTAAAAAGTCTATCATCTGATAATTTAAAGTTATTTTTATCTAAACTTTCTCCTCAAGATATAAGAAAATTTGAATTGTTATTATCTGATATAAATCCTAATGCTAATGAAATCTCATCTTGCATAATGAAAGTTATTTCTGAAACTAGAGTTTTGTTAATATCAGGTGTTTTAAAGATTGATAAAATTGATTCAACTTTATTAATTCCTGAAAATTTTGAAGATAAACTTTCTTTATCTAAAGGTTTAAAGATAAGCGACAATTTATCTGATTCTGATTTAGTTGTTGGAGTTGATAACTTAACAGTAAATTCTAACAAACTATCAAATTTACCTGATGGAAATTTGGATTTAGAGAAATTTCAAAAAAAAATACTTTTATTAAACCGTGAGCTACAATTAACAAAACAAGAAAATGCTGTTTTAAAAGACAAGTTAGATAAAATAAAAAAAATTGCGTAAAATTATATTTTAAATTTTTTAAAGTAAATTTTCTCTATGTGATTAATTAAATTAGAAAAATTTGATCTTTGACTTTTATTTAAATCAAGTTCATTATTTTAATGTATTTGATGTTGTCGGGGCGTAGCGCAGTCTGGTAGCGCATCTGGTTTGGGACCAGAGGGTCGTAGGTTCGAATCCTATCGCCCCGACCAATTTTTCTTTAAACTCCCTTTTTATTTAAAAATTAAAGGCTCTCCTCCAAAGGTAGGGGCACCTGGAGTTTCTGTTAGCCGCAATAGGCTTTTACTCGTAAACGATAATTATTAAAATTATGCATTCCGTAAGCTCTGTTTTGTATCTCATCCATGCGTCGATGTAAACCCTCCGTAATCGAATTT
>JBAQKN010000003.1:0-7521 GCA_049301055.1 Pseudobdellovibrio sp.
TACTTGTTGATAAAAGTGTTTAAAAAATTGTCTCAAGGCATAGTTTTCAAATGAGCAAAGCATCAGAAAAAGCCATGGAAAAACTAAAAAATGCGAATGTGTATAAAAACTATGAAGAGTTTCTAGATATTGTTACAGATCCGAATAAAGGTTTATCTGCGCTTTACAATCAGCCAGGTCGCTGGAGATATGAAAAATTGAAAACAAATGGAAGCCAACACACGATCCGGCTTAACGATAGTTATAGGGTTCTATTTGAAATTGAAGCAAATGAAGTTAAAATTATTGAAGTCAGTAAAACTGTGACCCATTAATAAAAAAGGGACCTTTCAGTCCCTTTTTTTACAATTTACATTGTCATTGCTTTTTTTAGATTCTGATCAATAGCATCTAAAAACGGTTCAGTATTTAAATACTGATCTTTTGTTAATTTTTCGCCGTAAATGCATACTGCAAGATCTTTTGTCATCTTTCCAGATTCAACAGTTGCTACGCAAACTTCTTCTAAAGTTTTGCAAAATTTTGCAAGTGCTGGATTGTTGTCTAACTTAGCACGGTGTTCAAGTCCACGTGTCCAAGCAAAGATCGAAGCGATTGGGTTTGTCGATGTTGGTTTGCCTTCTTGGTGCATGCGGAAGTGACGAGTCACTGTTCCATGAGCTGCTTCTGATTCAACTGTTTTGCCATCTGGAGTAACTAAGACAGAAGTCATTAAACCTAATGAACCAAAGCCCTGCGCCACTGTATCTGACTGAACGTCGCCGTCGTAGTTTTTGCAAGCCCATACAAAATTACCGTTCCATTTTAAAGCACTTGCAACCATGTCATCAATTAAACGATGTTCATAAGTAATTCCGGCTTCAACATATTTTGCTTTGAATTCTTTTTGGTAAATTTCTTCAAAGATATCTTTAAATCGCCCATCATACTTTTTTAAAATTGTATTTTTAGTTGAAAGATATAAAGGCCATTTTTTTTGCAAAGCTGTATTAAGGCAAGAACGTGCAAAACCCATAATAGATTCATCGGTATTGTACATAGCTAATGCTACGCCATCGCCTTTGAAATTATAAACTTCATGAGAAATTTTACTTCCATCTTTACCTTCAAAAGTAATTGTTAGTTTACCTTCGCCCTTTGTTACAAAATCAGTCGCACGGTATTGATCACCAAAGGCATGACGGCCAATACAAATAGGTGCTGTCCAGTTGGAAACCAATCTAGGTACATTTTTGCAAATGATAGGTTCGCGAAAAACAGTGCCATCAAGAATATTGCGAATAGTTCCGTTAGGTGACTTCCACATTTGTTTTAATTTAAACTCAGTTACACGTGCTTCATCTGGCGTAATTGTTGCGCACTTTATGCCGACATTATATTTTTTGATAGCTTCAGCAGCATCGATAGTAACTTGATCATTTGTTTGATCGCGATACTCCATACCTAAATCGAAATATTTAATATCGATATCAAGATAAGGTAAAATTAATTTATCTTTGATAAACTTCCAGATGATTCGAGTCATCTCGTCACCATCAAGCTCGACCACGGGATTTGCTACTTTGATTTTTTGCATATATACCTTTCAAACTGTTATTTTTAAAAACTTGGTTAGTTTAGGGTACAATGGGGCTAATAATCACGGCCTAATGCTTGATATCAATTATAAATACGTCTAGATTTGAAGAGTGAAAAGCAAAAATTTAAATACAGTCAGCTTTAAAAAAAAAATGCCTGCTCGAAATCTGTTTCCAAGCGAGTCAGTATTAATATATGACCTTTTTTTGGCTTCAAAACCCGATTTTAAAAAATGGTCTAGCAAATTTAAATACCAGATTTCTGTTCAAGCTGGCGAATCGTTAAAATCTTTAAGCTCTTTACAATTAATTATAAAGAAAATTAGTGATTTGAAAGTGCCACAAACTACACAACTTACCTTCATAGCTGTTGGTGGGGGCAGTGTTGGTGATTTTGTAGGTTTTTTAGCTAGTATTTTTTTGCGTGGCCGCATATTTGTGCAAATGCCATCAACTTGGCTTGCGGCTATTGATTCAGCTCATGGCGGTAAAAACGCATTGAATTTTAAAAGTCTTAAAAATCAAATTGGTACAATCTATCCTGCAGAAAAAATTTATATCATTGAAGAGTTACTTAAAGCTCAGCCTCAGGAAAGATTTTTTGAAGCGCTTGGCGAAGTTGTTAAAATTTCGATTATAAACTCAGCATCTACTTTCGAAACTATAGCGAAAAATACAAATAAATTAACCGAAAAAGATTTGTTTAAGCTTTTGCCTGAATTGATTCAAGCTAAGATGAAAATAGTGAAAAAAGACCCCACCGAGATTAAGGGTTCTCGCCGAATCTTAAATTTAGGTCACACCATGGGGCATGTTTTTGAAAGCCATTTTAAAATTGCCCACGGTGAAGCTGTGCTTTTAGGAGTTTTGTTTTCAGCGCGCTGGAGTTTTTATACAGGATTGCTAAAAGAATCTGATTTTGTTAAAATTTCAAATTTAGTTTTTTCAATTAAATCTAAAAATAAATTAGATGATCTTTTAAAGAAAATCACGAATAAGCAAATTCAAACGATTTTAATAAAAGATAAGAAAATAATATCAACAGGAGTAATGGATTTTATTTTCATTAAAAGAATTGGTCATGTTTCAAGGCTTAGTATTTCTATTGCAAAAATTCTAGACGAAGTGCAGCGGCAAAAAATGGAGTTTTAATGACTGAGTTAAGTGCCATTTTTAAAAAATTAATAATAGGTCATCGCGGCGTTGGAAAGACAAATTTTTTAAAAAGGCATGAAAGTTACTTTAAACAAGCAGGGTTAAATATACCCCATTTTGATTTAGACCAAGAAATTGAAAGACTGAAAAATGATTCCATTCAAAATATATTTAATTTAAATGGCGAAGTTAATTTCAGAACGTTAGAAATTGATACTTACAATAAACTAATTAAAGAAAATAAATCCTATGTTATAAGTTTAGGTGCTGGTTTTAACTTAAGCCATGCTTCAGATGATCAAGACATATTATTTATTAATAGAATTACAGATAAGAATGGGCGTATTTTTTTAAATAGACCGCGATTAAATTCCAATCTTTCGCCTTTGGAAGAATATCAAAAAAGATATCTTGCAAGGAATGAAAGTTATTTCAACAAGGCGACGCAGATATATACCATGCCCGAGGGATTGCAGGAAGAAAATGATGTAGAAAAAGCTATAATTTTAAATTCAACATATATTGAAGATGGCATATATACGCTAGTAGAAAAAGAAATTCAAAGTTTGGACTTTTTAATTGCTAAGTATAAAAATATTGAGCTTAGAACTGATTTGATTCCGATAGATAAAATTAACAAGATTGTTAAAGAAAATGTAAATCAAAAGTGGCTGATTGCAATTCGAACAGAGCAAAGTATTAATCGTTATAATAACGCCATATATGATTTTGATGTTAATTTAATGAAAGCTCCAGATTTTTTATTTGAAAATTCAGAAAATATAATATCATGTCATCTAAGTAATCTTACTGAAGCAATTTTAAAAACTAAAGATTTTAAAAATATTCAAATAAAATTAAGTCCTGAGGTCGAATCTTTTGAGGATTTAATTAAAGGTCACGAATGGCAGCAGGCGAATCCAGGCGAAAGAAGTTTTTTGCCAAGATCTAAAGGTGGTAAATGGGTTTGGTTTCGCCAAATAAGTAAATATCTTCAAAAAATTAATTTTGTAAGAAATTTTACTTTAATTAGTGATCAGCCTTCCGAGTATCAATGGCTGTCATTACCGCAACAAAAACCAATTAGCTTTGGCGCAGTTTTAGGTGCGCCCATCTTGTTTTCAAGAAGTCCAGAGATTCATAAAAAGTATTTTGAAAAAATGAACAGTTTTTTTACGGCGATCGAATTAAATGAAGATGAATTTGCAAAGCATATTCATTGGCTTAATAAAATCGGCTTAGCTTACGCCGCGGTCACCTCACCATTAAAAAAAGTTGCTTTTGATTTTGCTGAAGTTAACGAAAATAAATCTATTCAATATAAATCAGCAAACACTTTGCATTTTAAAAAAAATGCACTATTCGCTACGAATACGGATTGGTTTGGTTTCCAGGAATTGGTCAAAGAAAATATAACGGATATAAATTGTGATATTGTAGTTTGGGGTGGTGGTGGAACTTTGAATATGATGCAATCTGTTTTGCCCAATGCCATTTATATCTCGTCACAAACAGGACAATTGCGGAAAGATAGCGTAGAAAAAAATATAAATAGTTTGGTAAACCCAATAATCATCTGGGCGGCGCCAAGAACAGATCAAACACATTTGCCTCCGGATTCGTGGAATCCTAAGTTGATAATTGATTTGAATTATACTGAAAATTCAATGGGTTTAGAATACGCAGAGAAATATAAATTAAAGTATATTTCCGGGCTTAAAATGTTTACAGCCCAGGCCTTAGAGCAACAAAAGTATTGGAGTTTATCATGAGTGCAAATTCTTTTGGACAAATTTTTAAAATCACTTCATTCGGTGAAAGCCATGGGAAATCCATAGGAGTTCTGATTGAAGGGTGCCCGGCAGGAGTTCCATTTGATGTAGACTTATTAAATAATAATTTGCAGCGCCGAAGGCCCGGGCAAAGTTCAGTAACCACAGCGCGGGATGAACAAGATGAGCCCATTTTGTTAAGTGGAGTTTTTGAAAACAAAACATTAGGGACTCCGATTTGTTTAATTGTAAATAATATTGATAAAAAATCAAAAGACTATGATGAGATCAAAGATAATCCGCGTGTAGGTCATGCAGATGATACCTGGAAATTAAAATTTAAGCATGTCGATTATCGCGGTGGCGGCAGATCATCAGGTCGCGAAACGGTTTCTAGGGTATTAGCTGGTTCTGTTGCACAGATGTTAGTACAAAAAATAAATTCTGATATTAAAGTTCTAGGGTATGTGAGTTCTATTGGGTCATTTCATTTATCTGATGCTGACTCCAAATCCATTTGGAGTCAGAAAATTGATTCTTTTCCAACTAGGTTTCCTTCGGTAAGCCAGCAAGATCAGGTCATTCAATTGCTTGAGCAAGCAAAAATCGAAGGCGAAAGTTACGGTGGAATAATTGATCTTCGTATTAGAAATGTTCCGCCTGGGTTAGGGCAGCCAGTTTTCCATAAATTTAAAGCAGATTTAGCAGCTGCCATGTTAAGTATTGGCGCGACCATAGCCATCGAACTTGGCGAAGGCTTCGATTCTGCTGAAGCCAAAGGAACTGAATTCCACCATCAAAATAATTCTTCAAAATATGGTGGTGTTCGGGGTGGAATTACAACGGGTGAAGAAATTTTTGTTAGAATTGTATTTAAACCTACATCTTCGATAAATAGTGTTTCTCAGAAGGGACGTCATGATCCTTGTATTGTTACTCGAGCAGTGCCAGTGGTAGAATCTATGGCGTGGTTATTATTGGCAGATCACTTACTGTGGTGTCGGCTAGATACATTAGAGTGACATTTTAAGCCACTGTTAGAATTATGACACCCCAAATGTAATTATTTTACTTCTGGCGGGGGTGGACTTCTTGCAGTTATTAAAGAAATGAAAAAGAATAAACAAATTCTAAGCTCAGTCCTATTTGGTGTGTTGGTCTTAACCTTAAGTACGGCTTGTACTAAAAAAAATGATCCAAAAGCTGTAGATGCTAAATCCAGTATCAAAGAGCAAGCGAATACTCCAGCTCTGGATGAAGTGAAAACAGCGGTCGAGCCAAAACAAGGCGCAAGTACTGAAACAACAGCTGAGGAAAAAAAGGATGAATTTGTACTTTCGACGGATCCAATTCGTCCTTTAGATATGACAGAAGAAAAAGAAAAACCTGTTGTTGAAAAAGTTGATTTGCAAAAGGCGATTGCTGAAAAACGAATTGCCGACAAAAAAGAAGCAGATGAAAAGGCAATTGAAGATAAAAAAGAAGCGGATCGCCTGTCTTGCATTGCGGGATTAAATACTCCGGAAAAAACAGCAAAACGTAAGGCTGATTACTTAGCGAAAGAAGCTGCCGATTTTAAAAAAGATGAACAAGAGCGAGCCCAGAAAATAATTTCTGATAAAAAAACAAGAGTCGAGCGAATTCAAAAAAAGCAAGAAATGAAGACAAAGCAGATTGCTAAATCTGATGATACCGAGAAAATCAAAATATCACAAAAAGGAAAAATTTCTTTTAAAAATTTAAAAGGTTTGATCGATTTTTCAGATACTAATTTAGTTTTATTTCATTCGAAAGTTATGCCAGAGGCTCAGGCGATTGCAGAACTAAAAAAAGGTAATGAAGATAGTTTTTGCCGAGTCGAAGGGGCTTATGCATTTAATGCAGAAGATTATTTAAATTTGCTTTCTATATCGGAAACAAGATTGATTAGTAAAGAATTTGATATTTATGAAACAAGATATGAATTTATAAATAGCAATGGAACAATGTCGCTAGTCTGTTCGCATGCCTCTACGGAATTAAGTGGAGTTGCAATTTTTATTAATTTTATGGATTATTTAAATTTTTATAATGGTAAAGGCGCTGTTTTAGAAACAAAGAATTACCTGAACTCAAAAACTGAAGAGCGTATGCTTAATGTTGTGCAAATCAGCGATCTTGAAAAAATGAAAAAAATTATTGCAGCTGAAGATGTGGAAAATTTTGCATTGTTGAATGGGCAACTTAGCTCTTTGGAGCAGGCATATAACTTAGTGGCCGCTGGGAACGAGCAACAGGCTTGTGTTGTGGCAGAAAAAGCTGGCGAAATGGATACAAATAAAATTTATTATCGTGTAGATATCAATGCAATTAAAAGTCCTGATGATATTCCGACTGGAACAATAAATATTACTTACAAAGCCAATAATGAAAACTATTTTAAACTGTCTTGTCTTGTTCAGAAAACAACGCAAACAGAAGAATTATTTAAAGTGGCTAAGGGTGTTTTAAAATTTGGCGCAGTTGGCCGACTTGATTATAAAATGAATATGAAGCGGATGGAAGACATTGAAGATAAATTGCAGCCCCAACCAACTCAAGTTGAACTAAACGCTTTATACGAAGCAGATGGCAATGAAATTACTAAAGAATGCTCGGCGGCTAAATAACAGTGCCAATGTAAACATAAGCAATACCAAAGCTTACCGGAACATATTCCACAGTTTTAAAAGCATTAGATTTTTTCATTAAGTCTAAAAAACCTTCACGGCAAGGAAATGCCGCAGAAGATTTTTGCAAATAATCATAAGCTGCTTTTTGTCCGGTAACCCATCCGCCTAAAATAGGTAGCACGCTTTCAGAATAAAATTTATAAACTGAACCTAAGATTGGAATATTCATTTGGCCAAACTCAAGGACCATAACGCGGCCACCAGGGCGACAAACGCGGGCCATTTCTTGAAGTCCACGGATAGGGTCGTTCACATTTCTAATTCCAAATGAAATGCTAACAATGTCAAATTGCTGATTAGAATATT
>JBAQKN010000004.1:0-122044 GCA_049301055.1 Pseudobdellovibrio sp.
CTTCGAATGTGCAATACAATCTATCTTAACTATTCCCATTAACTATTAACCACACAATATTCGCAAAAAAACAAACTCACTTTTGCCATTCATAACTTCTACAAGCGCATTTCTGTATGGAAGTTTAAATAACCTAATGCTTATTTTTTTGATCCAAAAAAGTCTTAATTTCATTCAGAGCATCTTCAAACTTTATAGCTGTGGTAAAAACTTGCGTTTTTCCCTCAATCGGGTGGTACATAACCGCTTGCGCCGTCTTGTCGCAAATACTTAGACATCCACTGACCATAACCCGATTTTTCTTACCACTTTCTTTTTCTTTTAAATCTAATCGCAATGCTTTTTTTAAATTTTCTGCATTGTCAGGTTGATTAAAGGCAATTCCGCACTTATTACAAATAAATAACGACCCAACAGACCAGGGAGTTTCACAGTTTTTCATAGGGTTTTCCTTTTATTAGCTCTTCTAAACTTTTAAATTTAATTTTTCCTAAATCAGATCTTGGAATTTGCTCCAATTTATAAATTCGTTTAATATTTTCAAATGGGCGAACCTGTTGGTTAAATTCACTGATTATTATTTTTATTTGATCGTCCGAAAGCTGCATTTCAGCCACAAGTGCTATTTCATATTCGGAACGCTCATGCGTAACGGCAACTAAAGCTAATCCATTATTTTCTTTAAGAATCTGTCGAAGTAAAACTAACGACACACCTTCTCCGAAAATTTTAACAAAGTCAGAATCTCTGCCAAGAAGTTGCAAATATTGAATTCCATTTTCATTATAAATAAAAACGCGATCTTCTGTTTGCAGCCATCCGTTATCTAATGTTTTAAATTGAATTTCTTGATCTACCTTCTGAACCGAACAGGTCATCAAAGATTCGGTTTTAATTTTTAATTTATTATCGAACAAACTAACTTCAACTTGTGACATGATTTGCAAACGATTTGAAACCTGAACAGCAACCATAGAAGCTGCTTCAGTCATTCCATAAGTTTCTATAATAGGCCATTTTAGCGCAAAAGCTTTCTGTTTTAGTTCTGCAGATAAAGCAGCTGCTCCGACAAAAACAATTTGCACTCCCTCTGGGCATATTATCTGGTTTTGTACAATATCAAAAACTTGCGTAGGTACTAATGAAATCAAATGAATCTGATTTTGCAAAATCCAAGACTTAAATTTTAACACGGACCAGTCGGCCGCAAACACGCTTGCACCTGAAGCAAAAGCTCTGGCATAAACCCCAAGTCCTGCCACATGGAAAGTTGGCAAGACCAAACCCCAAGTTAAATTTCTTGTTAAATTAAAAAAAGCGTTTACCCGCTTTGCAGAGCTAATAATTGCATTTTGATGTAAAGCAATTAATCTGACACTTTCATTTTGACCTTTTGATGAGCCAGAACTTGGTACTAAAAAATAATTTTTGTTTTGATATTTATATTCAAAAGCCGCTTTAAGTTGCCGCAAATCACTTTGCTCTTGAAAACTAGCTTTTGGGTTTATTAATAATTGATTTTCAGCTTCTGCAGAAAAATCAAAGGGATTCATACCGAACCCAATCTAATCTATTTAAAACATCAGCCATACCTATTCCAAAACTATCTAGTGCTGATTCTGAAAAACTCATACGGTTTTCTTCAATTTTAAAATACGAATTAAATTCTGTGGGCTGATACAAATCCAAAGTTAAAAAACCGTTTATATTTTCAGAATATTTTTGAGCAAATCTTAAACCATGCGCTAATCCAACGGGATGGTCCATCGCAGAAGTTAAACTGAACTTTTTATTTAGACTACGACACATTTGCACAAGTGTTTTAGCCTCTTGTCGTGTTGGCTTAATTATTAAATAAGACCAAGCTGTTGGATATTTAAATGGATTTTCATTTGCAAAATCAACTGCCAACGGAAGCAACTGATTCCACATTTGCCAATTATCAAAGTTCCAAACTGTTGGATCTTCAATATATTCAATTTTACGAGCAACATCCAAAGTTAACTGATTCAAAAAATAATTATAATCACTTGCCGTCAAACATGAATTAAAATCTAAACGAATTTTAATATCCTCTTGCGCAAGTTTTTTTAAATAATAACTAAGGCGGTCGACATCCGCAGACCCTTTAACTTTTACAGTTCCAGATTTTGGATATTCCGTTAAATTAGTAACCAGCCAATTGTTTTCAACTGCTTTATCTGATAGTAAACTGACTCTATTTTTACGCGCTTCTAAATCATCTTTTGCTAACTTCAAAGTTCGCTGGAACAAACTGCCCTTAGTTTTTAGCTCTTGATCCAATTCAAGATCACCTAAGTTTGGCCAAGGGCAAAGATCTGCAACACCCCAGTTGTTTTGCTCATCTGTCACCTTAATTAAGGTTCCCTCATGCGTTGAAGAAATATCCATCGCATTTACTAAATTTTTCTTTTGTAGTTGATACTTTGATAAGTGAATTTTCATTTAATTTGAAATCCTATAGCAATTAAAATACAAAATAATAAACCATAGGCCGCCGACTGCGCTAAAAACTTATTATAAATCACACCCGGCTCATTACGAAATATTTTTTTAGCAATAGACAGTCCAAGTGGAAAACAAATTAATGGCGCCGCGTAGACATACCATAATTGTAAATTTAGCCAATAATAGCCCATAACAAATGGAGCCACGATTAAAAAACCTATCCAAATTCGTCCACCCGTTTTGCCTAATCGAACTGCCAAAGTTTTTTTATTTACCAAACGATCACCATCGATATCGCGTAAATTATTAATAGCTATTAAAATAGTGTTTAAAAAACCAACTTGAAAACCTAAAACGACGGCATCCATCGTGATTTCCAAGGTTAACAAATAATAAAATCCACAAACAGCAACCAAACCAAAAAATAGAATTACGAATAAATCTCCTAAGCCATGGTAAGCTAGTGGGTAAGGGCCTGAAGTATAAGCATAGCCCATTAAAACTGAAACCAATCCAATCACCACAATTGGCCATCCGCCATGGATAACCAAGGGAATTCCCAATGCTATTGCCAACACAAAAAATGCCGTTGCCATAAACATTACCTGCTTAAAGGTGAAATGACCCTGCTGAGTTACCCGCATGGGTCCTAAACGACCTTCTGTGTCTGCACCTTTTTTAAAATCCATTGCGTCGTTCACAAAATTAGTTCCGATTTGGATACAAAAGCTTGAAAACAAAGCACACGCCACAATCCACCACTGAATTACGTGCTGAAGCCCATAAACCATACCTGTGGTCGCTAAAATAGGAAGAACCGAGGCAGTCAAGGTCTTCGGACGCGCTGCTAAAATCCATGCTTTCGTTTTTGTCATCGGGACAACCTAACAGACTTCTGCTAGCCTGAGAATATATTTTAGCTGACCAAAGCCATTTGAAGGAGTTTTTATGATCTGGGTAGCCGCATTTGCCGGATTTGCACTAGGAGCCGTCGTGATTGGTTTTATTATCCATTCGCGATCCCGCATTGAAACTGAAACTTGGAAAACCAAGTTCGAGATCGGCCAACAATCTGCGGATCAACAAAAAGAGCAAACTTCGAATATGCAATCGCAACTTACATTGCAATTTGAAAACTTAGCACAAAAAATTTTCGATGAAAAGTCGGCCAAATTTAATACTCAAAATTCACAGCAACTTTCTTCTTTGCTAGATCCCTTAAAAGAACGCATCAAAGATTTTGAAAAAAAAGTAGAAGATACTTACTCGACAGAGCGAGTTGAAAGAGGCCAATTAAAAGGCGAAATTTCAAAACTAATCGAATTGAACCAAACCATGTCAAAAGAAGCGCAAAATTTAGCTTTAGCCCTAAAGGGTGAAAATAAAACCCAAGGTAATTGGGGTGAAATGATTTTAGAAAATATTTTAGAACGTTCGGGATTAAGAAAGGGTGAAGAATTTTTTACTCAAGAAACAATCCGTGGAACGGGTGGAGAAATTTTAAGACCCGATGTCATCGTAAAACTTCCAGATGGTAAGCATTTAATTGTCGATTCAAAAATGACTTTAAAAGCTTACGAAGCCAGTGTTTCGGCAGATACTTTAATTGAAAAAGAAAAATTTGCCATTGCCCACGTCGAATCATTAAAACGGCATATTATAGAATTATCCGAGAAAAAATACCACTTAGCAGAGCAAATTATTTCTCCAGACTTTGTAATGCTGTTTATGCCGCTAGAGCCTGCGTTTGCATTAGCCTTTCAATTGAAGCCAGATCTTTTTGAAAACGCTTGGGAGCGCAATATCGCTATCGTCAGCCCAACAACCTTACTTGCTACATTAAGAACCGTCGCTTCGCTTTGGAAACAAGAGCGCCAACAAAAAAACGCATTAGATATTGCTAAACGTGGTGGTGAACTTTATGACAAGTTTGCAGGTATCGTTAAAGACATCGAAACTTTAGGCGAACGCTTAAATTCGGCTCAAAAAGTTCATTCTGATATCACTAGTAAAATGTCGACTGGTCGTGGAAATTTAATTTCTCAGGTCGAAAAATTAAAAGAACTGGGTGCAAAAGCAGAAAAAAGCTTACCCCAATTGATGGAGTAAACTTTTTTGATTTACTTAAGTTTAAAATTATAAACTACTGACCGTCGTAACACGTATTACGCGAATTGCTCCACTCAAGAGAAATTTTGTAGGTCGCATTAGCACCAACTAAAGTTGAACCACCAGTAGAACAAAGATCTGCGATCTCGTTACCATCGGCTGCATTCCAAGCTTGTGGAAATGCTGGTTTATCGCCCGGTGTTGGGTAAGCATCTGTAACCGCTTCGATCAACTCATGAGCCGCCACAAAAGTTGCTGAGGACAATGTAGCCTCTGCATCCATAGTTGAAAATGCGCAATCAGGTAGAACGGCATAAAATAAATCACCATACTTTTCATTCTTAGCGCCATTATGATATCCGCCAAATGAAAAACATGAAGTCATGCCTTCGATTACAATTTGAATATCCGAAGGAAAATGAATCATAAATAAAGTGTCTGAGTCTGGTTTTGGTAAGTGACCCGCATCAATTTGTGCAACAAGTTCATTTTGCACTTCAACATCAGAAATTTGTTTTTTAGTTAAGACAGGTTGAATTAATATTGAAGCAATTGATTGTCCACGACCAATAACTTGATTAGTTCCTTGTCGCCCATCAAGCGCAGTGACATTTGTTGCGTATTCAGATAGCCAGTCCATGTGCTTACTATTCACATAAGAAGTATAAAAATCATCCATAGCACCTTGAATATTTGGTTTCACACGACTGCTCCAAAAAATTGGCACGACTTTTACGTGGCTGATAACCGGGCCGCCGTAAT
Source organism: Pseudobdellovibrio sp. (assembly GCA_049301055.1). Classification (GTDB taxonomy): domain Bacteria; phylum Bdellovibrionota; class Bdellovibrionia; order Bdellovibrionales; family Bdellovibrionaceae; genus Pseudobdellovibrio. The sequence continues at coordinate 5,341 of JBAQKN010000004.1, forward strand.
AAAGTAGTTTGGTAGAAGCTGTTGGAGTTACGGATAATTTTGGTACCAATAAAGCATTTGCTGTAAAGAATTTGTTTTTAGCCTGAGCCGATAACGACGACAAAGCGATAAAACCTATAAGTGTAATTAATATTTTCATTTGTATTTCCCCTTGCCAAAAGCATAGTAATAAAAAAATGAAAATATAAATAGTTTCTGAATACAAAATGAAAAATCGCTAAAAACTAGACCATTAAACTTACTATCTGCAGCCAGCGCTATCTAGCCATACACAGAAACTATTAAACCGAACAAGTATCAAATAATTTTTTTACAAAGTAAATTTACTTCATAGTAAATAGCTATACGGAGGGTAAATTAACTGATTAAGATTTATGAACTATAACTTTCTAGTAATATATAAGGACAGTATGCCTACCAAAAACTTTGTTTCTCTTCTATTACTAAGTGCTATATTTACTTTAGGATGCCGATCGGTGCCCATGGCTTCTAATGAAAAAGACATTCAAACCAAGAAGTTCGAAACAAATCCAGAAATGGCAAATATAAATATTTATCGAAATGAGTTTAGAGATCGCGAAACAAAAATCGATCTTACATTTGATCATCATTTTATTGGACGAACCTTAGGAGACACTTTTATTTTGTTAGCAACACCATCTGGCAAGAAGTGGCCGAGTAAGTATTTAATACTTTTACTATCCAACAACTTGCCCATTCTGAAGTTCGATAATCATATCATAACCATCCAAGGTTGAAAGCCGATGTGCGATCGTTACCAAAGTAATTCCACCCAAAGAATCGCGAATTACTTTTTGAACGATAGCATCTGTTTCGACATCAACACTTGCGGTAGCTTCATCCAAGAAAATAATTTTTACTTTCATTAGCAAAGCTCTGGCTAAACAAATAAGTTGGCGCTGTCCTTGCGATAAGTTTGCTCCGCCTTCGGCAACTTTAAAATTGAGTTGATCTGGCAATCTTTGAACATATTTTTCCAAAGAAACTTTTTTTAGGATTTGCCAAATTTGATCATCACTGGCTTGTTCATAGCGATCTATATTACTGCGAAGCGAACCCATAAATAAATTGGGATCTTGTGGAATAACGGCCAAATGTCTTCGTAAATCGTTTAGTGGTAATTTTTGAATCGAATAATCATCAATCAAAATATCGCCCGACTCGATTCCAACAAAGCGATAGACCGTTTGAAATATTGTCGATTTGCCAGAACCTGTTCTTCCAACTAATCCAGCCCTAGCACCTGATGGTATTTTAAAACTAACATTTTTCAAAACCATGGGTAAATGATCAGCATAGCGAACATTCACATTACGAAACTCTAACTGACCTGTGCGTGGCCATCCCAGAGGCGCCAGCGCCACATTTAAAGGTTCTTCAGCAATTAGGGCAGAATAAAATTTTAAACGCTCTACCGAGGTCATGCGCGATTCTAGATCTGAAAAAATTCGCACTCCCCAGTTTAGATGGCGCCAGAACTCTAGCGCATACAATGTAACCAATCCTGCCGTACCTGCTCCGATGTAGCCACGGTAACTACTAAAAACAATCATTAGTCCTGTTAGCATCGAAATCATCGCCCCAATTAAAGGAACACGTGTCGAAAACCAACGGTTCACCATAAAATGTGTATAAAACATTTGGGTTGAATAAGTTAATTTAGAATAAAATTGCTGCATTGACCAATCAGTTTGTCCAAAGGCACGTATTACATGCAGCCCCTGCAAGGTCTCTTTAAAATGCGAATACCTAGGCGATCTAGCGACTGAATCTAAACGCTTAATTTCGCGTGCTACACGACGATAATCATTTTGAATTTTATAATAAATGTAAAAAACTGGAATTAAAAAAACAATTACCCATGGCAGAACAAATATAATTAGCAGAAATGAAACTGAAATTTGAAAAAGCGAATGAATCGTATGATCGAAACTCCATTGTAAGTGGATATCTACAGATTCAACATCACGCGAAAAACGCTGCAGAATTCTTCCTACAGGAGTGCTATCGAAAAACCGCATCCGCGTGGCTAAAACTGACCTTATCATGTTGTCATGAAAGATCTGACCCGCTGTTATTCCACGATGTGTCCAAAATGAATTATTCAAAAAAGTGATCATCATCGTTAAAATGCCAAGTAAGCCATAAACTAAAATAACTTGCAGCGGAGTTAAATCAGTTAAGCGGTTAGATTGCGACAGCCACATTTTTTGTGCCATGGGAGCCGCAATAACAGCAATAGCCGCAAAAAACAAACCGACCAAAATCCATTTTTGATGTTTGCCATTACCACCCAAGGCTTTGATATAGTCATAATACACAGACTTTTCCACAGCGCCAATAGCACGATCTTCATCATCGGTAATACGTGATGATTCAGAAGCTTCGACAGTCTCTGTGAGACCAACTAATGCTGTTTTTGGTGGATGGCTATTTTCTTTTTCTAAACTTTTATTATTTTCATGCGTTTGCAAAAAATTTTTAAAATAGCTACATGTTTGACTAAGCTCTTGAAATGTTCCAAGGAAATACTGCCCGTCTTGAAGAAATAAAATTTGATCAAATCTAGAAAGTGATTCTAACCGGTGTGTTACAACGACTCGCGTTTTATGTTTCCACAAACCGAACAACAACCGATCGCACAGTAAAGCTTCTGTCGAAGGGTCCACCGCTGACAAAGGATCGTCTAGCACAATAAGTTCTGCATTTGACATAACAGCTCTAGCCAAACTAACTCGCTGTTTTTGCCCGCCAGATAAGTTAACACCTTTTTCGCCTATTTCCGTTTCTAATCCCGCGGGCCATGCTAGTAAATCAAATTCTAAAACCGAAGCATACAGCGCATTCCTAATCTTTTCTTCAGAATTATCTTCAGCTCCAAATATAATGTTTTCTTTTAAAGAGGCATTAATTATAAATGCATCTTGCGGCACATAGGCCTTAGAAACATTCTTTTTAAAGCTAATCTGTCCTGATGATGGCAATACTTCTGATAGGATAAGTTGTAAAAATGTCGACTTGCCTGCGCCAACTGAGCCAACAACCGCAAGTGACTGCCCTGCTTTAATATTCAAATCTAAATTTTTAAATAATGGTTTTTGCTCGGCAAAATTAAAATCTATATTTTTAAATTCAATTAAGTTTTCTTGCGCTGATATGATGGTTTTATATTCTGCTGCTTTTTCTGATTGCAGAAATTTAGTAATTCGATCTGCACTTACAATAATATTAATAAATCGACTGATAAATTTTGAAAGTCCGCCAAAATGATCTTCCATCATAGAAAAAATAGATACGCAGGTAAAAATTAAAGCTAGATCTATCACTTTCCCACGTAATACATGAGTTAACAGTGCTGAAAACAAAACGATACTAGAAATGGAGGTATAGATTAAACCCCAAGAAATTTCTGCTTTAGCCAATTGATAGCGGGCATGTATTTCTTTACTACGAATTTCATTAACTTCAGCTAAAACACTTTTTTCCCAAGCAAAGTATTTTACGACACGAATTGCATTCATAACTTGAGTCATTAGCGTCATACGCTGGTCACGATAGGACATCATCTGATCTTCTAAGTGCATGAATCTTTTTGACAACTTCTGAGTCATCGGAATTAGAAAACCCATAATAGCTAAAGCCACAAGTGCTGACCAACCAATAAAATAAAATAACGAAGCCGTACAACCAATTAGCAACACACATGCGTTCGTTAAATCAATCGTGGTAATTGAACTATCCGCAATCGCATCTGAATCAGAACTCATATAGTTTACTATATCACCAACTTGAAATTTATTTTTGGCTGCAGATGAAAGTTTTAAAGCATGCGTGAAAATTTTCTTATTTATAATATTTGTAGTGATCTGATTAAATTCAAGCGTGTAATAAAAATAATGCTGAATCACAACACCCTGACCACCCCCACACAAACCCAGTCCCAGAGCTAACGAAATAAGTTCAATTAGATTTTGCTGATCAAAGTTTCCAACTTGAAGCCGCGTTAAAAAAGCATGGACTAAAAATGGCGTCAAAAAAGCAAATAAACTTGCTACAACTTGATAGGTAATTGCCAATTTAGTAGTTGGCCATGACACATGCAAAAAAGAACGCAAAAAATCTTTTCTATTTGTCCAATTTAATTTTGATTCATTCCACGGAATAGTTTTTGGATTTAAATGCGCTGGTAATTCTAGACAGTCTGTCTCTTGAACGACACGACTGCGGCCGATTTTAATTAATTTTTGAGCTTTAGAAAAAAAGATGTCGTTTAAAGGCATCCCCCTAGAATCTGTGAATTACAATTCTTGGTCAACAAAGGGTTTTTCAGATATTTTAACTGTCATATCTAAATGACGTCCCTGGCTCTTAATTGGCATCATTGGAAACTGAACAACACGACTTTGCAACTTAGTAAAAATAGGTTCTTTGATTGCTAAGTTATTATCTTGAAGAACACACTGACGCGCTAAGCGAGCCGTTTGATTAATAATAATCGGAGCTTTTATATTTGCAGTCATTTGCGTTGGATCGTCAGGAATTGTAATAATATTAAAAAAGAACGGTGTCTCTGTAGCAGCCAGCTTCAAAGCTTCGAGGTCCGTACGGTTTAAAGAAATATTGTATTTGTGACTAAAAATTTCTGGCTCTAAAACTGGAAAAGCAACACTTGGAAGTTCGCAACTTTGTAACCAAGCAAAGATGTCATCATTAGGGTCATCTAAGATAACAAACTCACGCAAATCCTTAAAACCCAAAAGGCCTTCAGGAAATGTCAAAACGTCTTCGATTGTAAAGTCCACAAGACCAAATCGAGATGTTTTTATAGTCACATGACCTCCTGCTAATTATTCAGACAAACCGAGTCCCAAAATGGGTTAGTAAAATTCTGGACCTAAATCTAGGTCTCTACAATTTTTTTTTTACTTAACGCGGTTGCTCATGATAAAAACAACGATCTTATTCGGGTTTTAACAACTTTGAAATGTTTTTTACTTTATCCGAGCTCACCTGAACTGACTGTACATTCTGATCTTGTATCGCTACATAGACCTCTTCGCGGTGAATCTTAGTGTCTTTAGGGGCTTCAATTCCTAGACGGACTTGTTTACCCTTTATTTGAACAACTCGAATTTTAATGTGGTCATCAATCGCAATTGATTCCCCTAACTTCCTTGTAAGTACGAGCATGACGAAAACTCCTTTTCATCCAGTGCAATTATTTGCACATTCTCTTATCGGTCGGCCTGATCGGAAGTTTAATTATTTGTTCTACTTAATAAAGTCAAGAAGGCTCATGCTTAACAATTTGTTTGAAGTCTCCAGACTTCCCTTTAAAGTCGTGTCGGCTTTGTTCAAATCTGTCATAACCTGAAATAGATCGGCCTCTTCAAGTTGCGAATTGGTCATTTTATTTTCAAGTAAAGTCTTCTGAATGCCATCCGATGAAGCATTTAGCTGATTTACCCGACCACCAACTTCAGCCCGAGCTAAATTTATTTGATTCAATGCTTGATCAAGTGGCTCTAAGGATTCTTGGATCCCGACCTTGTCATTTGTTCGCATCGAAACTTCAATATTACGAATTATATTAAAAATATTAACGCCCGCGCCACCGCTTACTGGATCGTGATCGCTTAATCGCTGAATACGCCCAACGCTTGCCGGCCCACGCGTTTCGATGTGGTTATCATTTGTAGCTTCGTTTTGGAATTGTCTTTCTGTTTCAGAAATTTTGTAATCTTGAAGTTGCTCAACATCCTGAGGAGTATCAACACTTGGTCGTATTGTTCCATCATGGCCAATGCCTCGGCCCATAAATACTTTATCACCTGTTAAATTCATGGCAATAAAATGACCCTTGTTTGCGGCAATTTTTATTTCTCCATCATCACCCGAGTACTGACCATCATGAGAAAATGGCTGAGTCGTTATCTGATGACCACCAAATAAATATTTTTCACCCACGCGGCGATTCGACATTTCTACTACTGAATTATATATTTGATCCATTTCAATGGCGATCATTTCACGCGAAGATCCACCGTTTGTATCATTCGCCGCCTGAATAGATAATTCTTTTGCGCGAACTAATGATTCTGTTAACTGCGCTAACGCAGACTCAGTTGATTCTAAAAAGCTTTTTGCATTTATAATGCCTTTATCAAATTGTTCTAAATTTCGTCCTTCAGTCCGATTTGATAAAATTTTTGCCGACGCTGTTGGATCATCCGACGGTTTTGTAATACGCTTGCCCGTGGCTGCTTGGTTTTGTAAGTTAGCTAATTCAGAGCGACCTTTCTGAATGTGATTCACAACTTGTGTTTGATTCATTTTATCAGTTACACGCATCTAAACCCCCTTCCTTACATTCGCTTCAAGCTAAGCACAGTATCAAACATTTCATCTGCCATTTTAATGATTCGCGCAGAGGCTTCAAAAGATTTTTGATATTCAATCATTTTTGTAGCTTCTTCATCTAAGCTGACGCCGCTTATTGATTCGCGCATATTTTTAAGTTGATCGACTACATTTTTTTGCGACTCATATCCCGTGTTAGCACTTTGAGCCATAACTCCAATTTCACCAACTTTTGAATTATAGAAATCATCAAATGTGTATTTTCCGTTTTCCATCATTGGCTTAAATTGTAACGAATGAATAACATTGGCTGTTGTATTATCACCCGGAGCATTTGGTCTTGAACCAGCTGCAATAAAACTTACGTCTTGAACAATCGCTTTATTTAATTTTAGATCTTGAACAGAATAAGTTCCACTATCTGGAATATCAAATAAATTACCACCCGGGTTTCCATTGCGATCGAAACCTTCCGCATGTGCTTTATTGACTTCATTTGCAATACTAAATGACAAACCTTCCAAATGATTTTTCAAATCTGCAACAGCACCATCCCGCAAATCAATAGCGCTACCGATAGCACCTTTTTTAAATTGCTCTGTGATATCTACTTGCAAACCGCCCTTAGACATTTCGCATAAAATTTGAGTTCTATTATCCACAGTATCCATAGTTTTTAGCTGCTCTGCCGTTGTGCCCGCGACCAGAATCCCTGTTTTACCACCTGTAATATTTAACATTCCAGAACGAGAATCTTCAGCATAACTGATATCTAATTTTTCAGATAATTTTTTCACTAACAAATCGCGACGATCGCGTTCGTCATTGGCATTACCACCGGTAACTTCTGTACTCATAATTTTTAAATTCAATTGGGCAATTTCATGTGTAAAACCATTTACTTCATTAATGCCAGATTGAATTTGCTTATTTAAATCATCCGTAATCCCGTCAATTTGCCGGTCAACAACTTGAAAATTCTTAATTAAAGTTTCTGACGAATCACGAACAACTGTTCTAGCCACTGCACTTTCAGGACTGCTTGCTAATTCGCGGAATGAATTAAAAAATTCCGTAACTGATGTATTCATTCCTTTTACAGTTTGTTCATTGATCACAGATTCTAATTTTTGCATGGCTTGCGACCGACCATCTGCAAAAGCTAAACTTGAACCTTCACGTTCTATTTGTTTTTCTAACCATGGATTATTTGTACGAGAAATTGATGCGGCCATTACGCCGGTACCCACACGATGATTGCCATCAAATAATGCTGGGTTTGATTGAATATCTATACGTTGTCGAGAATAGCCTTCAGTACCTTTATTCGCGATATTATGAGACGTGGTTTGCAAAGCAGTTTGATTCGTCATCAAACTGCGCTTTCCAATGTCTAATAAACCGTGTATTTTGGACATCCTGCCCTTCCTTCAACTGATCACACAAAAGTTTCATTCTAAAACTTCTAAAGCACTTCCGAACTAAAAACGATTAAGCTTCTTTACTTACAAAATGACCTGATTTTTCAGGACCCGTTTGATATCCACCTTTTTTCTGGTACGTATTTTTACCCATTAGTGTTTCTTTTAAGTTTTCCATAGCCGAACCAATCGCTTTTAATCCTGATGTTGCATATTGCGAATTGTCTTTATTCAAAACCACCAAACGATTCGTAATTAATTCCAGTGTTGAATGAATTGTTCGTAGACGATCCGCTTCAGCTCCACCCATTCTTTTTGCAATTTCTAAAAGTCGTGGATGAGCGAAATCAGCTCCAACATTTTGAGCTAATTCTGTTGCGTAGTTTACACGAAGACCGTCTAAACTTCTTATTTTCATTAAAATTTGTTCTTTAAGAATATTATTTTCAGCTAACTTAGGAACATCAGATTGAATTAAAAAATCTTTTTCTTTACGAACACAGTCCAATAATGTTCGGTACTGCTTCGTCAGATCTTCTAGGTTGTGAACCAATTTTTCAAATAATCGTTGTCTCATACTTTTACCCTTCATCCATGAAGTGTTAAATTTCAAATCAATTTACTAAAAACTATTCGTTGGAAGCGCCACCTGTTGAAAACAAATGTTCATCAACCATTTTATCTGCAATAGATTTTGAATCTGTTTTATATTTACCTTCATCAATTAAACGACGAAATTTATCAACCTTAGCTTGGTCAACATCCGGAGCTGCCGTTGCTAATTCTTTTATTTGTTTCAAATCTTGCGATCGTTCAGACAAATTAATTTTAGTTGCATCCGATGCAGAACCTAAATCTTTTAGCGCATCAACAGCTGAAGAATTTTGCGATTTTTGCGCACCGGATACTTTATCTTTTCCAGAAGATTTTTCTGCTTTAGAAGAATCTGATAGATTTAAGTTTTGACCAATTTTGTTGTGCGTAATTTTCATAACAAGCCTCCAGCCTTAAATAAGTGTATCATACAGAGACAAAAGCACCAAATCATTCTGAGACACTCACTTTATTTGGTTTAATTGTCCAAAACAAAGGGCTAGCAGAATTCATCCAACCCAACTGTTGTCCAGTCTTAATTTGGTCACCGGCCGACAATTTACCGCCCTCTGCCGAGTCAGGTAAGCCACTTCCGCGTGCCATAATGAGACTTTCTAGTCCATTGTCGTGTTTAATGCGATATTGCATTTGGTCCATCTCTAAGTACTTTTTATCTAGCAAAGTTCCGGCCCATGGATTTTGTACCGCAGTAGTTTTAATGAGTGAATTCGGATCTGCTTGAATTTTTAAATGAGTTACATCAGATCCAACTTCGCTTGGCAAACGAACCGAAGTAATATTTGATTTTAAATTAAAATCTATTGGACCATGCGGCTTATCTACTTTTGGTTTTAAACCAAGCTGTTCGCCGTATCTTTGAATAAGTTGATCATGAATCATGTCCGCTAAACCAATACCGCCGGCCTTTCCCCAATCACCCGCATATTGATCATCTAGCTGATCTTGAAATATTTGTTCTGCATTATTTTTTTTAATCATGCCGCCTTCGTGAACTGTCGAACGCATTTCTTTCATCATTTCACGAATAAAATGTTTTTCGTACATTTCCGAAACTTCACGTAATTTTTCATCGGTAATTTTATTTTTACGTTCAGACAAAGGTTTAGCCTGAATCGAATTCATCTGATTTGAAGCTAACTGAACAGAATTTGATTTGCTTACATCAGACATTTTATTTTCTTCCTTGAAAATTAAATTCTTTTTTATTTAAGATCTAACAAAAAAAGTGAGAAGAGCTCTTACATTTCAATCCACGTCCATGTGTTTTTCCTAAGTGCAAGCGATGACAATTTCAATCATCCTAATCGTGATTGCAACCGCTGATATGAAAAGCTTCCTGCGAAAGAATTTTTAGATATCTAAACAGCACCTGGGACTATCTTAAGTCGTTGAAAAGTAAAAACCCCTCCCGTTTGATCTTCATCCATGAAGATCAAAATAAATTACATTGTTTCTAATTCTCCATGCAAAGCACCTGCTGCTTTCACAGATTGTAAAATCGAAATTAAATCTTTTGGCGAAACACCCAGTTTATTCAAAGCCTGAACCAGATCGCCAACACTGGCCCCTGTATCTAAAACAGTCACTTTTTCATCAACTGAATTCTTCGATTTTTTTTCTTTATCGTCAGCAACTCTTAAAGTTAAATTTCCATGACTGATTCCAACTTTTGAAATTTTAACTTTTTCTCCGATAACTATTGTTCCGGTTTTTTCATTAATAAGAACACGCGCGCGCTGATCTGGGTTAATTTCAATGGCTTCGATTGTTGCCATTAACTCGACACCTTTATTTTCATAAGCAGATGGAGTAATAATATCAATTGTTCCCGCATCCTTTGCGCTAGCATACAATCCGCCTAATTCTTTATTAATCGTCAGAATTGTTCGCGCTGCTGTTGTAAAATCAGGATTATGCAAAGTCATTCGGTACATTTTCTTACTTGAAAAATCAGCTTGAATATCGCGTTCGATAATTGCACCATTTGGAATTCTTCCCGATGTGGTATGAACATCTTTGCCGTCGCCCGTTATTGAAATACTTCCCTGAGCCACTGCAAAAATTTCGTCATTTGCTGCGCGCATTGGCGCTTGCAATAATGTTCCACCCACTAATGAAGCAGAATCACCAATACTACTTACAGTAATATCTAAAGGATTACCCGCTTTAGCGAACGGGGGTAACTTTGCCGTTACAATAACCGCTGCAACGTTTTTACTTTGTAAGTCTGCTCGTTCTAATTTGATTCCTAATTTTTCAATTAATCTAGCAAACGATTTACTAGTAAATTCAGATTGTGAATCGCCCGTACCTTTTAAACCGACAACCAAGCCGTAGCCAATTAATTGATTTTCGCGAACACCACGAATACTGGCAATATCTTTTAATCTAGCCGCACCAGCTGAATTAGAAATTAAAACAAAAATAAATGTGGTAAAAATAATTTTCATTTTCATTACTCGGTCCTTTTCATATGAATAACATCGTATTGTGGCTCAAGTAATTTAACTGAACTAATACTGTTATCATCGAAATCTTCAGGACGTACTAACCCTGTTGCAATAACTTTATAAGGACGCTTTTTGATTGTAATAGTCTGCTGTCCACTAATGCGATACATACCATTTTGCATTCTTTCAACAATATGAGCCGGAACAGATTCAACATCTTTTAAGTCTATTTTTTCTTGTTCTTTCGGTGGAACAACAGGCTTCTTTTCTGCAACGGCCGCTGGCTTTCGCCCTTCTTCTGCCAATTTTTCTGCTGCCATTAGATCACCTGGATACTGTCCAGCATAGGCATCATAGTTTGGATCATTTTTATCCGTAATAATTACTGGCTTTAATTTTTCAATTTCAGCTAAACGCAGTTTTTCTGCTTCGGCTTTTTTTGCATCTTCTTCTGCTTGTAGTTTTTGAATTTCTAATTCATTAATTAAATCTTGAACAACGGCCACCTTGCTTTCGATTTGTTTAATGGCAGCACCTTCTAATTTAATAGAAGTTGGATCACCCTCAGTTCGATGTTTATTTTGCGCAAACAAATAACTAGCCTGACCATCCATTTTCCATAAAGATCCAGCCGATGCTTGTAGGTCCGACTCTTCTTCCATTTTTTGACGCGTCATGCGTCTGTAACTACGATCTGATGGCGCTGGCATATTACTAACTTCTGAATATTTTGATAATTTTTCTGGAAGCTCTGCTTCAACTTCGGCAACAGTTTCAGCTGGAGTTGGCGCAACGACTGGCGCAACTGGAGCCGGCTGTTGAATAACGACTGGGACTGGAGTTGGCTCTGTCGGAGATGTGACACATCCAAATAATACTAAATTTAAGATAACGATTAAGTATTTTTTTATCATTATTCTATCCTAACCAATCCTTTATCAACAACTCGAGCCGCTACAATTTTTTGCGAATCTAAATTTCTAATTCGAATGACATCACCAATCGCACCCGCTTCTTCAACTTGCGCTAGTATAGAAACCTCAACTGAAGATTGTCCTGCGATTGCTTTTATCATTTGCCCTTTTTTCATAACTTGCTCTTTTTTTAAATCAGAATATGTTATAGCTTGACCAGCGTTTAAAAAACGCGCGGCTTGCATTCCCATTAACTGCTGACTGTTTGCAATGATTTCGCGTGGATTCATAATTAACCGCTTTTCAACTGATATTAAATCCTGCGTAATAACATCACCTGTTTTAACTGCTCTATTTAGCACCGGAACTGATTGATAGCGCTTAATTTCGCCAACAACCCATCCCTTTTTTTCTGGATTATTAATTGAACGAATTGGAATGATTACGGATGTCTTAGTCAAATCTATATTTAAATCTAATTCCCAATCTGCGGTCACATTCATTGGTACAGATGATATTTGAATTTGCAAATCGCATTCCGCGCAGTTTTTTGTAATATGATTTTTAATTTTTCTTTCTAATTCCATTCTTGAAATTGGATTTCTACTTTTTAGCAATTTCATTTCTGATGGCAAAATAAATTTAGCATGCACAGATCGCAATTTATGAGCTAACTCAGTTTTTTCAATTCGAATTGTCGAACTATCTCCTAGTTTAATTTCTTTTAAATTTTCCATAAGCTCATCGCTCATATTTTTTGTCTCGACCACATCAAATGCTGTAATCATCGAACGTGGAGAAATTTCAACTGCCGATGAAAATGTAATTTCTGGCATTTGCTTTTGCGCCAAAACAATCATCGGAAAAAATACTAATAAAAATCTAATTATTTGTTTCATCATTTAATATTCACCGCGGTTTGCATCATTTGGTCTGATGTTTGAATTACTTTAGAATTTGTTTCATAAGCACGTTGAGCAGTAATCATATTTACCATTTCATCAACGATATTTACATTACTTGATTCAATTTCTCCTTGAGCCAAATACCCCATGCCATTAGAACCCGGACGTCCAGAAGCAGGTTGTCCACTTGCCGATGTTGGTAAAAATAAATTCTTACCAATATTTTTCAAACCTGCTGGATTAATAAAATTAACGATATCCAATTGTCCTAGCGCTTGCGGATCCCCCTTAGAATCGTAGCTACGCACGTCTCCTGCCGGAGAAATTTCAACAGAAGTCGATGTTAGTGGAATAGTAATTTCTGGTATTAATGAATTCCCATTTTTATCAACAACACGTCCATTAGCATCTTTTTTAAATGAGCCATCGCGTGTGTAGGCCATGTCTCCATCTGGAGTTTTGACTTGAAAAAATCCTGTGCCCTCAATCTGCACGTCTAGTGGATTCTTAGTCATAATGGTCTGGCCCATTGTAAAATCTTTTTGAACTGCAGCCGTTCGAACTCCAAGTCCTGTTTGCACACCTGTCGGAGTCACTGAATTTAAACCTGAGGCTTGTCCTGGATCTTTTAGGTTATGATAAACTAGATCTTCAAATTCAGCGCGGCCTTTTTTAAAGCCTGCTGTACTAACGTTCGCAATATTATTTGCAATAACGTCCATATTATTTTGCTGAGCGATCATTCCCGTTGCAGCTGTATTTAAACTTTTGATCATTCTTACCCCTTCATTAACTTAAAACTTATTTAAATTAGCCTTTAACATTACCAACAACATTGATCATTTTATCTGCCATGTTGTCATAGGCATGAATAGCCTTTTGAGTTCCTTCAAAAACTCTTTGCGCCATAATCATCTCTGTCATTTCATTTACAACATTCACATTACTTGTTTCTAAAAACCCTTGTTTTAAACTAGGTACTTGGATCGAAACAATTTCAGGAGCCATGTTTGATTTAAATCCGTAATAATTATTTCCAACTTTTTGCAACGAATCTGGATTATTCACATTAACTAATGACAGCTTTCCAATTCTTTCATTGCCATCAAAAACTTCGCCGCCATCTGAAATCGATATGGATGCTTTTCCACTAAATCTTACTGTGCGTTCTTCAGGTGATGTTAAATTTTCGCCTTCTAATAAAACAGCATGACCATCTTTCGTAACAAGTTGACCGTTTCCATCTACTGTAAAATTTCCGGCACGCGTTAATCGCACACCTGAAGGAGTATTAACTTCAAAAAATCCTGGGCCATCAATAGCAACATCTAATTTACCGCCCGTATTTTTCATGCTGCCTTGTTCAAAATTTGTATAAGTTCCAGCGGCATCCACGTAACTTTTGTCGCCACCATTAATGTCGTAAAAACTTTCTATGCTTGCAGGAACTCGTGGCACCTGGATTACTTCAGGCTCTTTTTCGGCAGAAGTTAAATACTCGCTAAAAGTCTGTTGGTCTTTTTTAAAACCAGTTGTATTCACGTTCGCAATATTATTTGCAATCGTGTCGATTTTAGTTGTTTGTGCTAGGGCGCCACTAAGAGCTGTATAAATTCCTTGAGTACTCATGCCTATTTCAAATAGCAACCCAAGTGCCATCACGACCACGACTAGTCATTCGTCTTACAAAAAATAATAAATAAAATCTAGACTCAACTTCTTCGACTTGGCAGCCGAGTGATCATTTTAACCTAGCGACCGAAGTCTAGGTCCTGTCATTTAATTGTCATAAATTTCAAGCTCGACTGTCAAAAAAGTCCTCTCGCCGCCTTGCTATTTGTTTGTAATACTAGAGCCAGCGATGACCCAATTAGTTTGTATACTTTCTTTTTTGTTTTTAACTCAAGCGACTCACGCAGCTGTTGAACCTGTCAAAGTAACGGCCTTAAATTTATCGCTTAAACAAAAATTAAAATTATTAGAAGACAAGCAAACCCATAAAACAGATCATTTTATTTTTGACCTACCCGTTACTTACAATAAAAAAGTTAGCTATTGGATTTCTTATTTCCAAGTGCGTGGTAAAACTTTCTTCCGTGACTGGTTAGAAAAATCGACAAAATATATGCCCTTGTTGCAATCGGAATTAAAAAAAGCCGGATTACCTACAGATTTAGCTTATATGGTTATGATTGAAAGTGGTTTCTCGTCTCAGGCAGTTAGTACTGCGCAAGCCGTTGGACCATGGCAATTTATTCAATCAACAGGTGCAAGTTATGGACTTAAAAAAAATTGGTGGCTTGATGAACGTCGCGATATTAAAAAAAGTACGCTTGCAGCTATTCGTTATCTAAAAGATTTAAATCAAGAGTTTGGTTCGTGGTACCTAGTGGCAGCTAGCTACAATATGGGAGAAAATGGACTTCGCAAACAAATTAAAAAATACAAAACGCATGATTATTGGGAATTAGTTCGCCTGGGTGCTTTACCCCAAGAAACTCAAGATTATGTTCCAAAAATATTAGCGGCCATGATGATTGCAAAAGCTCCGAATCTATATGGTTTCCGTGACATTGATGCGCAGTTTCCACTGCAATATGAAGTAGTTTGGGCCCCGTCTGGAACGGACCTTGACCAATTGGCCGATCATTTAAGTATTACTAAAAAAGCAATGAAAGAATTAAATGCAGAACTTTTTTTAGGCTACATTCCAAGACAAGCCGATGGGCATCATATTCGTATTCCATTAGGATCACTTAGTGTTGTTCGTGAATTTTTTCGTGATCAAAACAAGAAATTTGCTTTAGACTAAAACGAATGAATAACTTAACATCACCTACTTCAAAAGCAAGCAAACTAATAGTTCAAAAGTATGGCGGAGCAACGTTGGCAACGCCTGAACAAATTAAGCAAGTTGCAAAGCGAATTCATCATTTACACAAATCTGGAACTCAAGTAGTAGTTGTTGTAAGTGCTATGGGGCAAACAACCAATCAATTGATTGAATTAGCCAGACAGGTTTCACCCAACCCACATCTTCGCGAATTAGATATGTTACTAACGGTTGGCGAACGCATGAGTATGTCTTTGCTAAGCATGGCCCTAAATGATTTAGGATCTTCTGCAATAAGTTTTACTGGAAGCCAAGCCGGAATTTTAACTGATGATTCGCATGTGAATGCATCGATCATTGATGTAAAAGCATTTCGCGTTGAAGCCGCCCTAAAAGAACATAAAATTGTAATTTTAGCGGGCTTTCAAGGTGTGTCTCCGGTGACAAAAGAAATTACCACATTAGGCCGTGGCGGATCAGATACTTCGGCTGTCGCAATGGCTGGATATTTAAAAGCGGATCAATGCGAAATTTTAAAAGATGTGGATGCCATTTACACTGCCGATCCAAAAATTGTTAAAGATGCAAAACCAATTCATCAACTAAATTATTCTCAGTTATTAGAAATGACAAAATGGGGAGCAAAAGTTTTGCATTCCAAATCTGTCGAAATGGCTGAAATTAAAAATGTTCAATTGTTCGTAGGCGCCGCCACAGAATTAGAATCCAAATCGCCCCAGCCAAGCGGAACAGTTATTTCAAATAATACTTTAGCAGCACAACAAAAAAACTTTTTAAGTGTGAATTCATATTCAATAGTCTTTAAAATGCAATTTACTAAATCTACAGCAGCATCGCTCAGCGAATATAAAAAAGAATTTTATGATTATATCAATTCGAAGCAAATTGCCACACCTGATATTTTGTATATTGAAGATAACTTTTTTTATGTCACAGGCCCAAAAGAAAATTTAGATTTAATTCAAAAAATAGATTTTAAAAATTCTAAGTTTAAATTAATCACTACTGAATTATGTTCTGTTTCTTTAACGTGCGGCCAAACCCCAAGCATTGAATCAACAAATGTCGCTTTAAAAAAACTTTCCGAAAAAAATATCCCATTTGAAAAACAAGTGAATTCAGAAAATAATATTAATTTTTTTCTAGATCAAAAAACAAAAGCGGAAGTCATTCAGCTTTTGCATTCGTTAATTTAGTTTTATTGCCTAATTTTATGGTGGCCCTAATTTTTCTTCTGCTGAATTTCGCATTCTGTTGTGCGAAATTTCAAAAATTGTTTCATTCTTGCATCGCATCTGACTTTTATCACAAGGAATACTAGCCACACCACGCGATTTAAAATTAGTATCAAATTTACGAATATCTCCAACAGTCGTTTTACTTGCGGCAGGTGCTTTCGAACCACCAAATAAGGCGCCACCAAAAGATTTTAGCGCACCAAAAATTCCGCCACCCCGACCATCTTGATCATAGCCCGCTTCACCACCAACAGACCCACCATTATCTGCAGAGCTTGGAGCCGATCCACCAGCACTTCCACCGCTGCCAGAACCCGCAGACAGTCCTGCGTTCGTAGCAATACCAGCCGCAGCTTTATCATCCGTACCTGTTTTTTGTACTCCATCAAATCCACCCAAATTCATAGAATCAGCACCACTGCCGCCAGGCGATCCAAAATCAGAAGTTCCCGTTGAAGCTGTCGGTTTTGTATCGACCCCAGTAAAATTAGATAATGTGGTTGGGCTTACTGTTTTACATATTGCTAAAGTTCCATCACGCTGACAGCGACAAACTTGCGACGAATAATCCTCAGACCCTAAAGCGCAATTTCCATAAACTTTACAGGCTGGTTGCCCATACATATCACCCGTCGGCAAACATCTGTCTGCAGAAACTACATTGTTACAGTTCGTCCCCGAAGCCGTTAATTTACATTCACAAATTTTCGCAGCCTGAGCCGATACCGCAACATCTTTTAACATATTATTTACTGATGAATTTTCCGCCCCCGCATCCGCGCTACAAACTTTGTTACCTATTACAATTAAATTATTAATGCGTTTTACTTCAGATTCAAAAAATACAGTTTGTTCACGTTTCTTTTTATATTGTTCAGTAGAATCCCCAAGACCTTGAATTGTCGCATCAAATAATGGCTTACACTTTGCTGAAATTCCATTGCCACTAGATTCTTCAATAGCCTTTTCGCAACTGGTTTTGCACCCATCATACTGTTCGTTGCATGTTGTTTTAAACATATCCATTGCATTCAAAGCCGTATTACCAAGCAAACTTGCGCCGGCACATTCCGAAGCCGCCCCTTTACCTGCCTGAGACTGCACCGCACCTGTCGTTAACATTTTTAATAGATCTTTACTGAAAGAAACACCCGAATCTTTTGATTGTGTTTGATCACACGCAATCTTTGCCTCTTTCGCATTATCATTACATTCAAGAGCTATTTTTTCGAATTTATCTAAACACACGGCCCAAGTTTCGGAACCAGTTTTTTCCGTCGAAGCAACTTCTCCTTTACATTTTTGATCATACTCATTAATGTTTTTTACACCTAAATTAGTCGTAGCTTCACTTAACGAGCAATTGCAAAAAAATCCATTGTCTTCACTTTGAATTGCCGTACCGCCTTTACTTGAACAGCTAGCTGAATAATTAGCAAAATCCGCATCATCATTTTTTGTCGCATTATCACAACTTTTACGATCGCCCAAAGGATTATCAAGACTTCCACAAAAACAACCACCTGCCGCATGCCGTTCTTGCACAACAAAGTATGCACCAGCAATTTTTTCACAGTTAATCTGATCTTCACTTTTTGAATTGCTTGATGCAGAAGTGGACCCACTTTTTTTACATTTGCCTCCTTCCCAAGCTCCACCCTTGGAAGAACATATGCCTTGTCCACAAAGTTCGATGCCACCCCAAACTTTTTTCCCGCCAACTGTTTTATAACAAACATTTCCAGCCGCCTGCGCATTGCTTGCACTAAACCCAAATATCAAAAAGCTAAATAGAATAAACAAACCGGTCGTGAATTTCCCCATACGCACCTCACCTATTTATTTCGGCTTTCTCATTACAAGGCTAAAGTCATCTAGGCTTAATTCTCACATTAATACACTTTAACTTATTAAACTTATTCTTTTTACCCCGCCTCGAAAATGGCGTAGTATTTCGAAGCGATGTAAAAACCTTCAATAACTTTTTAACAAGGACACCTATGTCAGAAGCCAAGAAGAATTCTTTTTTCGATTACACTGTAAAATCAGCTACCGAATCTGACTACGATTTATCTATTCACAAAGGAAAAGTAATTTTAGTTGTTAATGTAGCCAGTAAATGTGGTTTTACTCCGCAATACGCCGGACTAGAAACTTTGTACAAAGATTTTAGTACTAAAGATTTTATTATTTTAGGATTTCCCTGCAATCAGTTTGGCGCGCAAGAGGCTGGATCAAACGATCAAATTCAGGAATTTTGTTCGCTTACTTATAACGTTACATTTCCTATTCTAGCGAAAGTTAATGTTAACGGAGAATCTGCAGATCCAGTTTTTCAATTTCTTAAATCTAAAGCACCAGGCTTGCTTGGCACAGAAATGATCAAATGGAATTTTACAAAATTTTTAGTTGGCAAAGATGGTCATGTTATTAAACGCTACGCACCCACGACCGAACCAAAAGATATAATTGAAGACATCAAAGCTGCGTTGGGGTAAATTTAATTTTGCTGACGCAAAATAAAAGGATCAATCGTGACTATTCCAGCAGATTTTAATAAAATACCTTCTTATGTGATTGAATCTAATATTGATATTGGGCCGCTTCTTAGCGCATTCGAACAATTCCACGAAGCTTTAAACATAGCTAAGTCTGATTTAGAAAAGGCTGGAACTATTCAATACTTTGAATTTACATATGAATTAGCCTGGAAAACTTTAAAGCGCATTCTTACGGGGCGAGGGAAAGATTTAAATAGCCCCAAACCTATTTTTCGCGAAGCCGCACAAGAAAAATTAATTTCCGATCCAGAGTTATGGTTTGATTTTATCAAAGACCGAAATGAAACCGTCCATTCTTATAATAAAATGGTAGCAAATTCTATTTTTAACGATTTACATTTGTTCGACCGCGAAATGATTCAATTAATTGAAAAACTTAAGTCTCTTAAATGAAATTGATCCAACTAGAACCCAAACACTTCGAAATTGTTAAAGATATTTTAAAAAATTTTAATATCGAGCCCTATGTTTTTGGATCTAGAGCAAAAAATGCAGCAAAAAAATTATCTGATTTAGATTTATGCCTAATGAACGCTTGCGATAAAACCACATTAAGAAAACTGCATGATGCTTTTGAAGAATCAAATTTACCATTTAAAGTAGATATTGTTGTTTGGCCAGAATTAACTGATAGCTTTAAAAAGCAAATTGAATCAGATCTTATTAAGTTAAACCATTTTTGAAACTATTTCGAAAATCTAATGACCATTCTGAGTATTACCCAAAATGGTCATTTGCGAAAAAACTAATTCAAAACAGCCTTAGCTTCTTTGCTCGCAGCAGTTTTTTTAGATTTTCTTGGTGTGTCCATTTCAACGGAAGCGTCATCAATTACATTGTCTGACATATCATTAGTCATTAACATTTGGCCGATTCCATTTTTTGCTAAAACCAATGTACGCAATTCATCACGAACATTTAAATTTGCTTTTAAATATTCTTTAGCTTGATCACGACCTTGTCCTAAACGTTCACCCTTGTAAGAATACCAAGAACCTGATTTTTCAACAATATTAGCTGTTGTTGCTAAATCCAAAATATCGCCTTCAGCAGAAATACCTTCACCGTACATAAGATCGAATTCTACTTTTGTAAATGGCGGCGCCATTTTATTTTTTACGACCTTAACAGATGTTCTGTTTCCAACAACATCTTCACCATTTTTTAAGGCTCCAACACGTCGAACATCTAAACGAACAGAGGCATAAAACTTTAAGGCGTTACCACCTGTAGTTGTTTCTGGGTTACCAAACATAACGCCAATTTTCATACGGATTTGATTGATGAAAATAACTAATGTGTTTGAACGGCTAATCGCACCCGTTAATTTTCTTAATGCCTGTGACATCAAACGAGCTTGTAAACCCATATGTGAATCACCCATGTCGCCTTCAATTTCTGCACGTGGAGTCAACGCCGCAACAGAATCGATAACCAATACGTCGATTGCGCCCGAGCGTACTAATGTTTCTGTAATTTCTAAAGCTTGTTCACCATTATCTGGCTGAGAAATCATTAAGTCTTCAATATTAACACCTAATTTTTTAGCGTAGTTTATATCAAGCGCGTGCTCCGCATCGATAAAGGCAACAACGCCACCTTTTTTTTGAGCTTGAGCAATTGCAGATAATGCTAATGTTGTTTTACCAGAAGATTCTGGGCCAAAGATTTCAATGATACGACCTTTTGGTAATCCACCAATACCTAGCGCGATATCTAAAGATAAAGCTCCTGTTGAAATAACTTCGATATCTTTAATTAAATTGTCTCCGGCATTAAGTCTCATGATAGAGCCTTTTCCGAATTGTTTTTCGATTGTGCTAACTGCTAATTCTAAAGCCTTCATTTTTTCTGCTTGAGCTTTTGTATCCGCTGCGTTCATTGTTGGATTTGCCATTTTCGATCTCCCTTTTTTTTCGTTTATTATTAATAATTCTTTTCAATAAACTTTGTTAATTTGTTCGTCGCCTCTGCACACGCTAAAAACTGAATTTGATGACGATCACCCTGAAAGTGACATTCAAAAACTTCAGTTATCAAAGTCGCAGAAACACCTACTTCACTTCTTGAACCAGCTACTGCAATAAAAACAGTTCCCACCGGCTTCTGTACTGATCCACCATTCGGACCAGCAATACCTGTAATTGAAACACTTACTTTTACATCTAAGGCTTTTAAAGCCCCTTCTGCTAACTCAGTCGCTGTTTCAGAACTAACGGCTCCAACTGCGACTAAGGTCTGGCTTTTCACGCCTAAAACTTTCTGTTTCACTGCGTTCGAATAGCAAATTACTGCTCCCATAAAGACGTCTGAAACGCCTGCCTGAGCTGTAAAATAACTTGATAAAAGTCCGCCTGTGCAGCTTTCAGCAAAACCCACCGTCAAAGCCTTGTCACGAAGATCCTGTATGGCTTTCGCGACATTATTCACCTGCTGAATTTCTGTTTTATTTTCAGTAATTTCCATATAATTTACATATCCAGGTTGGACGTAAACTAACTGGTTGTCAAAGTAGAAATTTGCACACCTAGCCACGACGTGTTGGTGTAGATCGCTTGCAAGATCAAACTGCCGATAAGTCCAGCAACGATGTCATCCACCATGACTCCAACCCCACCTTTAACATGCTTATCAAGCTGGCGAATCGGTGGCGGCTTCACAATATCTAAAAATCTAAAAAATATAAATCCAAGCACCAAGGACTGCCACGTCATCGGAAGCCAGGTCATCGTAATTAAAAAACCAACAACTTCATCAATCACAATTTCTTTAGCATCATGGTGCTCTGATTGAGCCTCATAAGCCTGCGCTGCAATAATTCCGATTGGAACCAACGCTAAGACCACACACATATAAATAATTGGTCCCGTCTGAGCCAATGCCCACCACAGTGGAATCGTAGCTAGAGTCGCCACAGTGCCCGGAGCTTTTGAAACTCGACCAATATTAAAAAATGTCGCAATCAGCAATAGTATTTTATTTATCACAAGGCTAGTTTAGGATGCGATTGATTTAGCACACAACAAAAATTTGCTATCTTAATCAAGATTCAATTCTTAGGAGATTATATGTCTAAAAAATCAAGCTTGGCAGACGGCTACATTCATGGCTTTTCTTCGAATGAACAAGATCGACTTTATCAACAAGCTCGCGTACACGAAGAAATTGTTTTTTCGCAAATTGATTTTTCAACTTTTGACACCGTCTTAGAAGTTGGTAGCGGAGTCGGTGCTCAAACCCAAATTTTACTTGAACGATTTCCTCAGTTAAAAATCTCATGCGTTGATGCCTCGTCAACACAAGTTGATCGCGCAAAAAAAACGTTAAAAGATAAAATTTTAAGTGGCCAAGTTAATATCCAAGTTGGCGATGCCATGGATTTACAATTTGATGACGACATGTTTGATGGAGCCTTTGTCTGTTGGCTGTTAGAGCATGTGCAAAATCCCATCGGCATATTAAAAGAAATCAAACGCGTATTAAAAGCAAATGGGACTATCTACTGCAACGAAGTTTTTAATTCTACATTTTATTGTCACCCGTACTCGCCATCAACTTTAAAATTTTGGTTTGAATTTAATGATTTTCAATACTCGCTAAAAGGCGACCCCTTCGTAGGTGGAAAGCTTGCTAATTATTTACTTGCCGCTGGTTACCAAAATGTTTCCACAAAAGTACTCACCCATCAATATGACAATCGCACACCCAAAAAACGCGCCCAATTTATCGACTACTGGGCAGGGCTTTTGCTAAGCGGAGCCGAAAATTTAATTTCTACAGGCCGAGTCACCGAAGAACTTGTCGAAGAAATGAAACGCGAATTAAACCAACTTAAAAAAACCGAAGATTCTGTTATTTTTTATTCTTGGATTTTAGCACGAGGACAGGTTTTTTAAAAAATAATTACTTCTTGGGCAACACAGGACGCGCCATAACAAAGTGGCGCTCATCATCTTGCTTCTGAAGTTTTGAATCAGCAAATCCATAAGACATCGCCTTAAGAACGCCAGCTTCATTTGAATATAGGTATATCCGTCCACGCCCAACACCTGTTAACTTCTTTTTACCAATTGCCCCTTTTCTGTAACGTGTGTCAGCCGACATTGTTTGGGATGATGTTAAAAAACCCACTGTAAGAATAAAATAGAAATGGTTTTTAATTTCATTAAACTTAACCTAAAAATTTGAATCCAATCCTGACGACATTTCAAAAATATGACCGTCAGGGTAAGCGTATTCAAAATAATTAATTTCTCTGTCTGTAAACGGTGGGAATGTCGCGTTCCCCGGGCCCAACACATTCACTATCGAACCTGAATAAGCCAAAATATTATTTTCATTTCGACAATCGCTTGTTAGATTTTTTAAATTCAAACTTTTTAAAACATAAGGCTTTGAATCTTCTTTTGTTGGTTGAGTTTCAATATTTTCAGGATAAATTATTTGTCCACCACCAGCCGTTTCACGTAATACCGGAAAGTCTTTCATTGTCACAGCGTAATTACCTTCCAATGGATACATGCCATGCGAACCCTGTGCCGCGACAGCAAACGGGTGATTCCCGTTTTTATTTACATCCTTCCAAGAAACAAAAACGCGACCACCTTGCCAATTTATTTTTTTATATTCGGTATTTGCTGATTCCGGCGAAAAATATTCCATCGTTTGTGTTGGCAAATGAGCGCCAAAAAAAACAGACAGCGGTGTGCCGCTTGAATTTAAAACAACCGTTATACTTTCACGATCAAAAATATGCGAAGCTTTGACATAATCTTCACCCTTGGTGTTCTTTGGATCAAACGAATAAAAGAAATGATAATTAATATAAATTTGATGATATGTGTTGTCTTCAAGAACAGAATAATAAACCGTTTTGTGATTTTCACCAAATCGATGTGTCAGTCGAGTTGTAAATTCATTATTTAATTGCGATTGCAGTACAGAATTTGCATGTCCATTGTAAGGTAAAAATTTTCTTAAATCTTTAAACATAAATTCTGGTGAATTCTTAATACCCACCAATTGAAAGGGCTCATTTTGCAACTCAGAATCAGTGTCAACCTCGTTCAGTAAATAAGAAATACTGACGGGGCTGTATTTTTCTTCAGGGTGATATTGAACTAACGGCGAAAACTTTTCAGCTAATGTTTTTTCTTGCTCTGCTGATAATTTATTTTCACGATCAGCAATAGTGAAAACTTTTTGTTTCCAAACTTGGCCAGATCCATTGATGATAAATGTGTATAAACCTGTTGCCTTCACCGGAACTTGAATTTGAGTTAATTTTGAATTCAAACTTCCATTTTGAATCACAGTTGTCGGAATAATTTCTTCAACAGTTCTTTTTTGTCGTGATTCTTGAAATTTGACTTCGTAAGTATATCCGCCTTTGCTAAAAAAACCGCCCTTAGCAATCCCGAAATATTTTTCAAAATCGCCGACTTCGACGACAATTTGTTTTGAATTATTTTCGGTGACATTAAATAATCTGGGATACTTCGGATCGATCGCACAAGCTTCTGCTAATACACTGATATCATTCGATACCTGCGACGGTCTGCGAACCTGTGTGCTAACACACGCATTTATCAGAAAAAGGGCTAAAAATAATGGCAACTTCAAAGCAAATTTCGACTTTAAACACATAAGCACCTCATTCGATTATTTTATATCAATCAAGCGCCGAAGAAAGTCTATTTTGACATGCCGTTTAGTTTTCCTCAAAAGCTCAGCCAGATGCTAGCCTTAGGTCATAACTATTCAACGTATTATTTTATTTTTTCCATTTTAATTTTGATATTAAATTTACTTAAAAAAACCATTGAAAACTTTTACAAAGTAATCAAAATCTTTTGTAAGTGCAAAGCCAATTTCTCTTAAAATTATTTCATTATACTCTTGCGAGTTCTGCTTAATTAAAGCTTCTGGTTTTTTTTCAAAATAGCACTTGAAAAACTGTCGTCCCAATTGAGTGTAGATAATATTATTCATTTCACGACTTCGATTTTTCTTAAAACATTCTCCAATTTTCATTTCCATTTCATCTTGATACGTATCATAGGCTTCAGTTTTCATTTGCAATCCAGACTTATTAGAATATTCTTTTCGAAATCGTTCCATATCCTGATTTAAATGGTGAATAAGTCCAGGCTTAAAATCCCAATTGTTTTCTTTTTGAATTTCGCGAATTCGCTTTGTAACTTCTAAGTGAATTTGTTCGTACTTATCAAACTCAATCTGATTTGCATTTACAATTGAAATTCTTGGGCTCATAAAAGCGCCAATTGCTATAGTAAAGTTTAATACATCTTTTGAATAATCCGTGATTGTATTCATTAAGTACTTCTTGCCTATTGACCATTCGAAGCCAGATCCCAAAAATCTCTGCCCAGCAATCTGAGCATATAATCCTGATGGCAAATTAAACTTTTGTCCCAGCAAATAAATTAAACATTCTTTATCCGCCTGAATGTGTTGCCTATTGCAATTACTATCAATCCATAATTCATCTTGCAATGGCTGCAGTGTTTTTAAAACCCAAAGCATTTTTGATGTGTATGGAATATCGATATAGGAATTCATGACTTTGCCAACTAAATTCAATAATGAAACTTTTTGCACTGCATTTCGTAAGTCAGCACGAATAGCCGATGTATCATCTATAGTTTTTTTCAACGAAATTAATGCCTCATGAACTTTAAAATAATTAATTTCTTGATAACTTAGTTTCCTTAAAAGATTAAAATCAACACGAACAACTCCTGAGACTAAGTCTTGAATCGCTAATTGCTTTTTTTCGCAGTCAGTCCCAGCTGTAGAAATTTGATCATCTGGCAAGTCTTCCAGCGGCCCATTGCTGTCAATAAAGTTTAAGCGTTCAAGGCGCTCTTGAACAAGATCGCCAAGCCCTTGCTGCTCTTGGTTATTTGTTTCTGCGGTTAACTTATTAAGCCCATCAAAGACTGCTTTAAGCCAGACGTCCTCTGGCAGTGCGCTTTCTTTAGATAATACATTCGATACAAAAAGTTCATAAGTATCCGCAAAATAATAGGTTGAATATTTATTTGGTTTGAAAAAGTACTTTTTTTCTTCACCACATTTTAAGATGTCTCCGCCACCGCTTGTGCCAGGACCATCGATAATTCGCAATTTCAATTTAGATGATGAATCATTAGTTTTAAATATAAAGTTTAATTTTTTTCTATCAACAGCAGAACTTTCTTCTAATTTTGTAAAGTCGTCAGTACGTCCTGATTTTAAATACGTTTCGATCTTCGACTGTTTTGAAGTTAAACTGGGTTGAGCTTTTAAAGCATTAGATGCAGAAATGTTCGCAACTTGCGCCCATACAGTTGCATTTATAAATGCAGACATGACAATAATATATATCACTTTGAGACAATTCATTTTATACCTCAATTTCAAATTAGTGAATTGCAAAATCTATTCCGGTGTACGCTTCATTGTGTCTTCTCTAGGTGTCTAAGGGCAATACAGTGGCCTGAATTGAAATCTAGCGAGCCAATTATGCTACTGGCTCGCTAACTATTTTTTAGAAATTTATTGTATAACAAATGTCGAACAGATTCGCTTTTGCTTGTTGCATAGGGGCTTCAACAGATTGAGCAAATTTCTCTTGGTCTTCGACACTTTCGTTTTGCAGATCAATTGATGCTATTGCGATTTTTCCATAAAGTGTTCCGCCAAGTTTGTTTAATTCAGAACACATCGCTTTTGTCAGACCTTTGATCTTAGGATCAAATTTTGCCAAACTTGAGCTACCACCAGCATGGCTAGCAATTGACGTTGATAGACCAATAACAAGAACCAAAGACGTTAATACTTTTTTCATAAATACTCCTATGGGGCTGTGAAGTTAGTTGGGGGAGCCAAGGTCACAGAACCCTTGGCTTGAAATAGAATTTACATCAGCATGATGCGTTGCGCTATATATTTATTGTTAATTTATTACGTTTATCGATATAATAAATAACGATATGCAAAGACTGATTTACTCCTTTGATGATTACAAAACATACCTCAAAGCAACCCTAGAGCAGGCTGAAGCTTCCTGGGGAGCCATTTCTAGAATGGCTGATGCTGCCGGCTGCCAGCGCTCGTACCTTTCTAGGTGCTTGAACGCCGAAATTCATCTGACACTTGATCATGCCTACAGTATCGCTCAGTTTTTAAAGCTTTCTGAATCTGAAGAAGACTACTTCATGAATCTTGTCGAAAAAGATCGCGCGGCCACAGCAACATACCGTCAAAAAATAATTCAAAAATTAAATAAAATTAAACAGGAACAAGAAGATTTAGAACGAATTGCAAAAAGACCGCGAATCGCTTTAGGCGAAAAAGAAGTCTTTTACTATTCATCGTGGTTGGCAACGGCTTTACATATTATAGTTAGCATTCCAAAATTTCAAAATGTAAAATCAATTGCAGAGCATTTACAAATCGATTCCAACAGCGTTGAAATGTGCTTAACTCAACTAGAAGAAATGGGACTTGTAAAAAAAGATCAAAAAAAGTGGACTTTTAATTCAAGCGAATTACATGTTCCAAAAAATTCACCCCTTGTTCATATGCATCACAATAACTGGAGACAAAAAGCAATTTTAGATTCGCAGAAAGCAAATCCAGAAAGCATTCATTACACGGTTGTGCAATCACTTGATAAAAAAGCATATGACGAGATTAAAGCTAGAACACTAAAAATGATTTCAGAGATAACAAAAATCGCAGGTCCATCGCCCAGCGAAGAATTGATATGCTTTACCTGCGACTTTTTTAAAGTGTAATTCAGTTGTTTTAAAAGGGACTAGAATTGATCAATTAACTATTCCTGCAAAAATAATTTAAACATTAACCACGCTCGGCTTGCATCGCGGTAGCGGCCTAGCTCAGAAGTTAATTTGCCATCAAATTTATCGATGCCCACTAAAAATTCGCTGCGATTAGAAATTGGAAGTACGGCTTGGAACTGTGTGAGTGTGCTTGAATCTAACGTGAAATCAGTCATCAGCACCTCAAGACTTGTGTTATTAGCAAATGTTTTTGCTATACGCAGACTTGCTACAGACTGAGAATTTTCACGCCCCAACCAGGTTCCCTTTTTGAGCCGGCTTTCTGAATACTGCAACCCAACTTGCCACTTATCTAGTGGGGGCAAATCTAAACCTATCACATAAATAAATTCATTGGTTTTTTCAGAACTTATTCCGCCGGCATCAGTTGTTGTATTTAATTCGCGATTAAAATGTTGTAAAACTTCTGAGCGCACTAAAAAGCCAGATAAATCAAAAGTTGCAGTAAGCCCACCCGTTTGCAAGGGCTTGTATTCTGGTACCGCAATAACATCGGTCGGAAGCGCTCCTGCTTGTAAACTATAAACGGGCATTCGATCATAATAATTTAAATAAAATAATGATAAATCCAAACCAGAAATTTGCTGTGTGTATCTTGCCCCCGCCTCGCCACGAGTTTGCACATTGTTTGGAGTTCTTTGAACTGTGAAGCTAGCAGGAAGTCCTGCCATTTGCTTAAACGAATTAAAATCACTGCCCGCGCTAGGTAATAAATTATATGTCGCTTTTGGAATATATAAAAGTTGCAGCGATGTTGCCGAATAAATCCATTGCATATTCACCATAGGTGATGCCAAACGATTTCGTGATAAATCGCCCAAACCCACTTCGCGAAAATCTTTCGGGTTCACTATATCCGCATAATAACTGCCAAAGGCTTCTCCCCAAACAACTTGCTGATAACCAAGTCGCAATCGATAAGTGTCACTTTTAAATTGCAAATAATTATCTTTTGGAAAAAAACTTTGTGAATCATTTTTGGCAACATCGCCAACACTGTAGCGAGCAGTATTTGCAGCGTATGCGGCTTCGACTTCGGTACGAACGCCAATGACAGAAGACCATTCTTTATTGTATTGCGCTTTTTGTTGATATTCAAAAGTGTGCCGATTTGTCGCCACATCTGGAGCACCATACATATGTATTCCATAGCGCGTATCAAATCCTAGTTGATAATCGTATTTCAAGGCAAAAGATTCGATGGGAAGAAGTATCAACCCCCAACAAACAATCTTAGTTATTAAGAGATTCTTTGTTAAAAAATGATTCATTCAATTTTTCTTTCTTAAAACTAGTGAATATTAAAACAGATTTTTGATTTTTATTAAATGCGCTAACAATTTCCATTTTTGTTAGCAAAGTGCGGCCAAAAAATACTTTTGGTTCGCTGTATGTTGCAAGTTTAAGTTCTTTTCCACCATCTGACTTGAATACAGCTTTTAGTGGCATATAATTTTTTGCGTTCACCCAATACTCTATCAATGGGTAGGTTACTTCAGATTTATTTTTTTTAAGTGCAAGATGAATAGTCTCTACAGAATCAATTTTTTCAGGACCTTTTACTTCAACTGTATAATCATCACCAAAATTTGTTCTAGCAATATCTCCGTTTGAAACTTCTCCGGTTAACTTCTGTTGCATACTAACACGAGTAGGCCTTTTAATGTCCGGAGTATAAAACCATAAATCATCATCTTTCATTAAAAGTTTTCGTCCCGCCTGACGTTCAGGAAAAATTGTTTCTACCAGACTTAAATGTGAACCACGTGATGATACTTTAAACTTTGATTTTTGAACAGTTGTACCTTTTAAATCATTCACTTCTGCAATAAATGAATTATCTTCTTCGATATACCGAAATTGATCCGCCTTTTTTACAATTTCAATACCACTAAGTGCAAAAACTTGATCCGCGATAAATAATCCAGCTATTAAAATAAATATTTTCACTACGGATACTCCTATTAAGTTTTATTATGGCAACCAGTAGATATGTTAGGAACCTTGAAGCGAATATAATTACAAATCTAGACTAGACCGCAGACGCAGAATCCTTAGAATGATCTGATGAACAAAATGTTAGAATTAAAAAATGTTAGTAAAACATATGGTATTGGAGAAGCTACTGTGACAGCACTACGCGATGTCACACTTAGTATTAGCGAAGGTGAATTCACTGCATTTGCCGGAAGCTCTGGAAGTGGAAAAACAACTTTGCTTAATTTAATTGGCGGCTTAGATACACCGACACATGGTCAAATTTGTTTAGAAAATCAAAATCTTGCTACCTTATCAAGTCGTCAGTTAGCAGACCTTAGGCGAAAAAAATTAGGTTTTATTTTTCAAACTTTCAACCTATTACCCGTTTTAACAGGAATAGAAAATATTGAATACCCACTTTTGCGCATGGGCCTAGATAAAACTGAAATTACCAAGCGGTCTATCGAAGCAGTCACCCGTGTTGGACTAAAAACAGTTATGCACCATCGTCCTAATCAAATGAGCGGTGGGCAACGGCAGCGAATCGCAATTGCAAGAGCACTGGTTCATCATCCGAAAATTATTTTAGCTGACGAGCCCACTGCAAACTTAGACAAAAAAACAGCTGCGGATATTATTTCATTAATGCGATCTTTAAATCAAGAAAGTGGTGTTACATTTTTATTTTCAACCCATGACCCCATGATTATTGAATCCGCGCGCAGAGTAATTCATGTTTCAGAT
The DNA here is from genome assembly GCA_049301055.1 of Pseudobdellovibrio sp. GTDB lineage: Bacteria > Bdellovibrionota > Bdellovibrionia > Bdellovibrionales > Bdellovibrionaceae > Pseudobdellovibrio. The sequence continues at coordinate 36,274 of JBAQKN010000004.1, forward strand.
GGTCACATTTTGTCTTCTGGAACAGGGGCTTAATCGTGTTATTATGGCGTTTGGCTTTTAGAAATTTATTGCGCCATCGCGGACGCTTATTTTTAAACATGCTTCTATTAGTCGGAGCTTTTTCCACTATTGTTTGTTTTAAAGGTTTTAAAAATCACGTTTTAAATGAAATTCAAAGAATCATGATCGACACCCAGTTTGGTCACATTCAAGTTGCAAAAAAAAAATACTGGGATAATTCAGCTGTAGATCAGCTAACAGACAAAATGATTCAAAACACATCTGAACTTGTTACTCAAATTTCTGAAAACCCGCAGATTCAATTTGTGTCTCCACGGATTGAATTTTATGGATTAGTTAATACAGAAGAAAAATCTGTAACCGCCCACTTTGTTGGTATACAACCCAACGTTGAAACTCAATTGCAAAGCAGTTTATTAATTCCCGAAGGCACAGCATTTCATAATGCTCATGAAGCACTACTTAGCACTGGTTTAAAGACTAAATTAAACTTAAAAAGCGGTAGTTCGGTTACTGTAGTTAGCCCTACTCTTGCCGGTGGAGTTAATGCCATGGATTTACATGTTCAAGGTATTTTTGGTACAGGAATAGCCGAAGTCGACAATGGAACAATTTATTTACCATTAGTTGATGCGCAAAAAATTCTAGATACAGACTTTGCCGACAAACTAGTAATCACTATAAAAAATGAATCAAACAGTGCTGAAGTTATTTCTGATATTCGCCGCATAATAAAAAATACCGACTTAGAAGTTAAAAGCTGGCGTGATTTAGCTGACTTATATAACCAAGTAGAAGATTTTTATATTTTTCAAAATTTCTTTATTGAAATGATTATTCTACTATTACTTTTACTAAGTGTTGCAAATACAGTTAGCATGACGGTATTTGAAAGACTTAGCGAAATTGGAACCTTACGCGCTTTAGGTGATTACGAAACAGATATTCAAAAACTTTTTCTGATTGAATCTTTTCTTTTAGGCGGACTTTCCATTTTAATCGGAATTCCAATCTCTTTAGCAATAGTTCATTTTGTTTCTAGCTTAAGTATTCCCATTACGTTACCCATGGCCAGTCAGCCTATATTATTTAAATTATTACCCAATGTAGCTTCTTTTATTGAAGCCTCAACGGTTTGTTTGTTTTCAGTCGTACTGGCCAGCTTATGGCCCGCACGAAAAGGTTCTAAAATTCCAATTGTTTCAGCACTGTTAGCAAAGATTTGAGGAAATGAAATGTTACTTTTTTTTAAATTAGCGCTTAGAAATTTAATTCGTAATCGTGTACGAACCCTTTTAAACTTAACCATGATTATTGGGGCTTTTTCATCGATTGTTATTTTTCGCGGATTTGCCCATTACATGATGAGCACTCTTGAAGTTACACTTGCTGAAGGGCAAAATGGTCATATTCAAATTGCAACTCAAGCAATATGGAATTCCGATTTACCAAAAAACAAACAAAATGCCTACATCGAAAATCATTCCGAAATTGAAAGCTCTTTGCAGACTCTTCCAGGCGTTCAGTTTGCCTCAGGTCGTGCCAATGGATATGTTCTTTTAATAAATGGCGAAAAATCGATTGCCGCTCAATCGATTGGATTTAATCCTGACATTGAAACAACACTTGAAAAAACACTCAGCTTTACTGAAGGCAGTACCTTTTCTAAAGGGCAAAAATTTGAAGTCCTCATAAGTTCAGGAATACAAAATAGTTTGCAGCTTCAAATTGGTCAGACTCTTTCTGTTGTTTCTCAGACATTATCTGGATCAATGAGCTCAATGGATCTTGAAGTCAAAGGAGTCGTAAAATCTGGTATGATCGAAATTGACAATACGACTATTTATTTACCACTGATTGTAATGCAAAAACTTTTAGGAACTGACCGTGTAGAACGTATTGCAATTCTACTTAAACCTGAAACCTCTCTAACAACCTCATTGCTTCAAGTAAAAGAAAAACTTGGCAACCCATCAGGCTTAATTGCTAAAAGCTGGAAAGAGTCAGTTGAAATATTCCGACAATTAGATGATTTTTATAACGTTCAAAATATTATGGTCGAAATTATTCTTTCTTGCTTAGTCTTTTTTGGAATATTAAATACATTAGGCATGTCCGTTTACGAACGCATCGGAGAAATAGGAACGCTTCGAGCCTTGGGCGATCGAACTGAAACCGTTTTGCTACAATTGATTTTAGAAGGAATTCTTTTAGGCTTTATTGGTGCCCTAATAGCCATACCCATTTCTTCATCGATTGCTTTCGGAATTTCATCTTTAGAAATTCCGTTATTAATGCCTGGAGCAAGTCGGCCTGATCCGATTCATATTAATCCCATTGCAGTTGATTATATGATATCTACCCTTATTGTGGTTTCGACATGTTTTATTGCTATAGTATGGCCGGCTCAAAAAGCTATTCGACTTTCTATCGTCGATGCACTTCGTGCTAATTCATAAGCTGGACAATTTCTATCCAGCTTTGAAATATCTAAGATTTAATTTTTACTTGTTCAATTCGACTTAGCGCCATCATTTGCTTCATGGTTTTCTCCATGCCTTCATTGGATCCATCTAAGAAAATAACATTTCCTTTTCCATTTTCAGCAAAGTGTTTAACCGCATCGGTCCACATTGAAAATAAAATAAATGAGGCATCTAACCCAGCAGCCTTCATTTCTTCAGCAGCTTTATTCATACCTTTTGCAACTTCTTGGCGAAATAATGAAATACCTTCACCGCGCAACTGGGACGCAATTTTTTCAGCTTCAGCCGAAATTTTAACAGCTAGACCATTGGCCTCTGCATCTTTAGTTTTACGAATTAAGTTAGCTTGTGCTTCGTTTTCCGCAGCAGCTTTTAAGTTACTAGAGGCCACTACCTGCGCCATAGATTGCATAATTGTTTCATCAAAAGAAATGTCATTCAACTGTAAATCAATCAAATGATAACCCCAGCTTTTTAAATCCTCATCTAAATTTTCTTTTACTGCTTCAGTAATATCGCGACGTAACGCCAAAATTTCATTTTGCCTTTTGGTTGCCACAAATCCACGAACGCTACCTTCAACAGTACGATTCAGTGTCTGCATTAAACTAGTAAAATCAATAAACTTGAACGCAACGCTTTTAATTGTATCTTCAGTTTGGTTTATCACTGAATACAACAACATGGCCTTAAAATTAACATTAGCTTGATCATTAGTGATCGCCTGAAATTGCAATTCGATCGATTGATTTTGAATCGAAATGCGACGAAAAACAATTTCCAAAAAAGGAATTTTAAAATTAAGACCCGGATACATCACACGTCGATATTTACCAAACATTGTAACTACTGATACTGTACCTTGCTGAACTGTCGTAAAGGCTCCCCCGACTATAGAAATAATAATAAAAATAACGAACACACCAAACAAACCAATTGTTTCAAACATATAGACTCCCTTTTATAAAATAAAACTTACGACAATTACACCAATCAGTAAAATAGATAAAACCATAGCCCAAGTTCGTTTTTTAAGATGCTGAGATTTTGCGCCAACTGCAATCAGCTTTTGATCCTCAATTTCAGATCTAGCACTTGGCTGTGCTTTAAAATTTTCTTTTTTTGCAGCAAACAAATTTTCAAAAATGGCTTTTTTATTCGTATCCATTGTTGAAATTTGTATATAAAAAATTTGCCCTAAGTAAGTTGTTGTTCGATACTCAACGCGAGTCACTAAATTTTCACCATCATTCATCATGGCTAATTTTTCAGTTTCTTCATCTTTAATTAGATCAAATGCAATCTGATTAGTTTTAAGCCATGCTGTTATCCGCTCGATCTCTTGCGGAGTATATGGACCATATTCTAATATATCTTGTTTAACCATTTCTTACCCTCGTAATTTTATTAAATCTAACACAATTTATTCCCAAGTTCTTACCCATCCGAGTCAAAACCAACCACTTGAATTTGCTCAGCTATTGTTATTTTTGAAACTGTTGACTAAGATGCTTACATGACATTTGGCCAACGCATGCAACGAAAACCCATTTCCGATGATTATCCACCCGAAAAATGGATGACGTTATCTGATGCGAAAAAAAAAATTATGGATTATGTCGCAAATCGTGATCACTCGGAAAAAGAACTTCGCCAAAAATTAAATACCTTTTGCGAAGCTGACTTAATTGATCTTGCCCTAATTTGGGCCAAAGAGCAAAACTGGTTGGCGACTCCTGATGCATTAAAAGACAAATATGCAGACCAACTTCACAGTCGCGGTAAAGGTATTCTTTCCATTAATCAAAAACTGATAGAGAAAGGCCTACCTACCGTCAAATCAGACTTTGAAACTGAAATCGCAAAGGCTTGCAAATTAGTTTTTGCAAAATGGTCAGCAAACGATTTTAATGGATTAGATCTTAAAGAGACCCAGAAATTAAAACAAAAAATTATGCGCTTTTTAATTTCCAGAGGCTTTGAAACTGAAGTAATAGAACAAATTTTAAAAAATGAATTAAATGCAAAAGGATTATCCTATGATGAAGAGTTCTGAAATTCGCAATGAATTTATTAATTATTTTAAAAAAAATAATCACACCTATGTCCCAAGTTCTAGCTTAATTCCTGAAAATGATCCCACATTACTTTTTACTAATGCGGGCATGAATCAATTTAAAAACTGCTTCTTAGGAATAGAGCACCGTCCATACACAAAAGCCGTTACTTCGCAAAAATGTGTACGTGCAGGTGGAAAGCATAATGACTTGGATAATGTCGGGTTCACTGCAAGACATCATACTTTTTTTGAAATGCTTGGAAATTTTTCTTTTGGTGATTACTTTAAAAAAGAAGCCATCCATTATGCGTGGGAATTTTTAACTAAAGAATTAGCCATTCCAAAAGAAAAACTTTATGTAACATGCTACACTACCGACGATGAAGCCGCTGATATCTGGCACAAGCAAGAAGGCGTTCCGAAAGATAGAATCTTTCGCTTTGAAAAAGATAATTTCTGGCGCATGGGAGACGTTGGCCCGTGCGGTCCGTGTTCAGAAATTTTTTATGACCACGGCCCAAAAGCAGGGCGCGAATCAGATCCCTACAAAGGTATTGCTGCCGGTGAAGATCGCTTCGTTGAAATTTGGAATTTAGTCTTCATGCAATTCTATGATGAAGCACCAGGTAAGCAAATTGTATTGCCGAAACCCTCTGTCGATACAGGAGCTGGCTTTGAACGCTTAGTGGCAGCCATGCAAGGCAAATTTGCTAATTATGATACTGATATTTTTGCACCCATGTTAGAGCAAGTTTCTAGATTATCTGGCATGAGCTACGTCACTGATCCAGAAATCTTAAGAACAGATTCTAAAATTCGTGAGCAAGTTGCAGCCATGCGTGTTCTTGCTGATCACTGCCGTTCAACTTCATTTTTATTAGCTGATGGAGCACTTCCATCAAATGAAGGCCGCGGTTATGTTTTACGACGCATTATTCGACGTGCCGTTCGCTACGGACGCAAACTTTCAACGCAACATTCTTTTCTGCCATTACTTAGCGAAACTTTAATCACCCATATGCAAGATGTTTATCCTGAATTAAAAATGCGAAAGGATTTTATTTTATCTACAATTAAAGATGAAGAATCTAGATTTCTGCAAACTCTTGATAACGGCAGCGCTATTTTGCAAGATGAAATTACTAAATTAAAAAAACAAAATTATAAAATTGTATCTGGCGAAACAGCCTTTAAATTATATGATACCTACGGATTTCCATTAGATCTAACAGCACTTATTGCCGCAGAACATGACTTACAAATAGATGAATCTGGTTTTGAAAAAGTTATGCTCTTATCAAAAGAAAAAGCTAAATCATCTTGGAAAGGCAAAGGCATCCAATCTGATGAAAAGCATATCATCGAATTAACTCAAAAATTTTCAACACAAAAAACTAACTTTATTGGTTATGAAAATTTAAGTAGCACTGCGAAAATAATTGGTTTATCGAATGGGACTAAAGAAGTTTCAACTTTAACTGCTGGCCAATCTGGTTTTTTCATCTTAAATGAAACTTCATTTTATGCTGAAGGTGGCGGACAAATCTCAGATCAAGGAGTCATTAGAACAACTTCTGCGAAAGCCTCTGTTCTAAGTTGCACAAAAACAAATGACATTTTTATCCACCATGTTGAAATTGATTCTGGCGAATTCAAAATAAATGAAGCTGTTCAAATTCAAGTTAATACGTCCGAGCGTCGTCAAGTTTGTGCGAACCATTCAGCGACTCATCTTTTGCATGCAGCTTTACGTACCGTATTAGGATCGCATGTTGGTCAAGCCGGTTCACTAGTTGATTTGGCTAAAACACGCTTTGATTTCACACACAATAAGCCACTAACTTCTGATGAAATTAAAAAAATTGAAACTTTGGTTAATTCCGAAATCAGTGAAGGCAATGAAGTTACCGCGGCGCTGATGCCGCACCAAAAAGCAATTGATACAGGAGCCATGGCATTATTTGGCGAAAAATATGGCGAAATTGTGCGAGTTTTAAAAATGTCTGATTTTTCGACCGAGCTTTGCGGCGGAACTCATGTAAAAAACACATCTGAAATTCGCGTATTCAAAATCATCTCTGAATCCGGAGTCAGCGCCGGTGTTCGTCGTATTGAAGCCATTACCGCTGACAACGCTGTACAGTATTTATTAAAAAATAATGATGAACTTTTAGTTGCACGTCATAGCACTGGTGTTCCTTCAGACAAACAAATTAGCAGTTGGGTTGAAGAGAAAAAAGAAGAAATTAAAGATCTGCATAAGCAAATTAAAAAATCTCAATCCAACCAAATTAATGTCGATGAACTAATTGCCTCTGCATTTACTTTTAATTCGACCGTAGGAACTGCCAAACTGGTAATGGCTGATTTAGCTTTGGATGATCGCGATGTTTTAGCGCAAATAGCGGATCAAATTAAAAATAAAATTCAAAACGGAGTCGTTCTTGTTATTGGAAAAGGTGAAGCTTCTCATCCTGTTATTGTTTCGGTTAGCAAAGATTTAACCAAGCAATTTCAAGCAGGAAGTATACTGAAGGACTTTGCAGAAGTGCTTGGCGGCAAAGGCGGCGGGCGTCCTGACTTTGCCCAAGGCGCTGTACCGTCTCGCGATAAAATCAAAGAGGCCTTCGCAACACTGCAGAAAAAAACCTTGAATTAGTTCTGTTTGAGTTATTTTTTTACTTTTCGAGTAAAGAATCAACCCTAAAAACTATTCATGACTTGTCTTGTATTTAAGCTTTTTGTTATTTATATAGCAATTCGCTTTTACATTTATTATGTTCCTCAAATTAATTTATTGGGGGAACTGTGCTTATAAGTAAATTTATAACTTCGATTGCATTTTTAACTGTTTTAATAACTGGCCTAACAGGTTGTAATTCGGGCGGCGGCTCAATCCCTGGTGTTACCGCACCTATCAATCCACCTGTTGTCAGAGCAACAACACGTGAAAATTACATGTCTGGAAAGCAGTTTTGCACAGAATACAAAAGCATTACTTCACAAGAATACGGCCGCTTTATTTCGGTTCCAGCTGATTATAATTTTCCAGCCTTGGAACAATTACAAATTTATGCTTATACCGTAAAACCTTTTGATTCTAATAAGCCTTCTTACATTTTTGTTGATGGTGGCCCAGGACAGAATACTCATGGCATGATGCCAGAATACTTCGCGGGTCAATTTAACGAATTACGGTTCGATCAACGTGGTCTTGGCTGCTCGGCTCCTGAAAGTTATGATACTTATAAGAATTCTAAACTTTATTCTTCAATAAATAACATTAAAGATATGGAAGAAATTCGCAAAGCTTATGGGATCTCTCAGTGGTCGGTTTATGGTCTTAGCTACGGAACCGTGCCTGCAACAATGTATGGCTCTAAGTTTCCATCTGCTACCAAATCTGTTGTGCTAGAAGGTGTTTTTGGCAGACCCGATCAAGTTCATCTTTTAAAGTACAAAGCAGAAAAAATGAATTTAGCTCTTGATGGACTAAACAGCAAACAACGAGAAAGCTTTTCTAATTTAATCAACGAAGACACTGAAGATTCAGCCATTATCATACAATTATTTTATAACTTTTTTTATAGCGATACCGGTATGCATACTATGCAAGATTATTTAAAAATAATTATTACTGAAGATGGAGTTATTCATCATGAAATCTTAAATAAATTTAAAGAACGCAGTTCAGAAAGAGACAACAAATATAAAAACCCTCAGCAACCTGGCGCTGTTGATGAAAATATTTTAAGTATAATTTATTGCAAAAACTTAGACTACCGCCACAAAGAAGCATTAAGATTAAATTACTCTTCAGTTAATGGTTTTTTCACATCTCCAAGTGGAACTAAAAATTATGATAAAGAATGCACTGATGCTCAAGTTTCAATTAAAGATGAAGAACCTTATAAACTAGAAGATTACCCAGTTAGTGCTCCTGTTTATTATTTTCAAGGGTCTCATGATGGCGCTACAATGGCTATCGGAGCACTTAATCATTGGAAGACTGTACCCAAAGGTGCATCCTATTTTTTATTAGCCCAAAAGGGTGGTCACAATCCAAATTTAAATCGCCTAGAAAAAAATATACCTAGTATTGTTAACGAAGAAACAAAAATATTTGCAAAAAGCATTTCAGGTCTTGAAATTACACAAATTGATTTGAATGCTGTAAATCTAAGTTTACCAAATCAAAAATGGCTACTTTTCAGGGATTCTACGCAAAGCTCTAGCTCGGAAATTGTTGATGAACTTAAAGGAATTAGCCTAGTTGGTACAAATTATTCTTCTTTAATTTTTAAATAATATATTTTTTTTAAAAAAAATAAGTAAAAATATTTGGTTTACATACTTAGATGCAAACCAAAGTACTTAATTTCGTTTTTAGATTTGCCGAGAATCCTTTTAATAAAGCTGACTCATCATTACATAAATCAATCGAATCTGTACCACAGCTATCACTTGCAGAACCTAAGCTAAACACTTCGTTTGATGTCGAAATGCGCGCGTAAGGTAGTCTTAAAACCTGAGCGCAAACTTGCAAGTTACTTTTAGTATTCGTTGATTTACACACTGAAGAAGACTTTATAATACTAAGTAATTCATTTTTCAAATCGGCTGTTAAACAATAAAATTGAACATCTTGAGCCAAATCAGAAGTTGCAGAAATGCGACCAGAACTTAAATCAATCTGAAGCGTTTTATTAACCACGACTGAAAACGTTCGTTCATTTTTAACAAGTGTCTGAACCTCTTGAATTAATAAATCAACTGAACTTACCTGCTGTTCGCTTAAATTAATTTTATTTGTTGTACTTGCTCCAGTCACGCTGGTCGCAACGCTGTTGCTAATTTCATCCTGATGAGGCGCCTTTTGACAATTTTGAAAAGATAACAGCACCATTAATCCTGCAAATATACTTAATCCATATATTTTCATGCTGCCTTCTTATCTAAAGACACCAATTTGGCGCCGCACTCGCTGCAAAACTTTGAATGTAGAATCATCACAGCATGGCAATCATCACATTCAACACCTTCAATAGTTTTCTTTTTCTTGGGCATATCCTCAGCATCAGCAATATCTACAAAACCTTTCTCATTCCACTTATCAATTTCACGAATGATTCTCCAAATATCTTGCTGAGTTTTAAATTCTTTAAATTCAAACTGAAGATGAACTTTATTATTTGCAACTGGCTTTCGCTTGCAAAACAAGCCTTTAGATTCAAGCGCTGTAAAGTGTCCAGCTCCTAAGATGACACCATAATCTTTAAAAAAATCTGTAACTTCTCCGAAGTCTTTTGAAACTATTCCAAACCGATCAGCCTCAATACCATTATATGCCATAGTTAAAAGGCGTAATGTATTATAAATAGTTTCATCAAACTTTAAAAACTCTGACTTACCACCTTTATAATAATAATACTGATAAAATTCAAAAAACGATTCTAGTGCAGTCAAATCCTTAATTGAAAAACCATGAATTTCATCCTTACCTTCAGGCTCTTCTGGATTTTTTCCCATGATGTATTCTGCAAGTTTTAGTTTTACTAATACTTGCGAAGCATTTTCCACGCGCTTTGGAGATTCTCCAAAAACTCTTTGTGAATATTGTTTTAAAGTTGTCCAGTCAACTTTAGATGAAATGCCTTCCTTAAGACCCTTGTGATTTAATACGTGAAATATTGCTCCAAATACTTGCGGAATATTTTCATCTGAACACGGCGCCGGATCTTTTTCGAACTTAACAGATTTTAATTCTGTCATCGACCATTTCAGTTTTTCAGCCATTGATTTAACGAACGTTTTATTTATTTGATGAAGAGCTTCAAATTGCTGTTTAAAATTTTCTAGTGGAATTTCTGCAACCTTAACTTCATTCATAGCTAAAGCAGAAAAATTATATGTTAAAACACCTTGAACGACTAAATCAGCAAAAACATAACCCGCTGCCACACTCATCACTTCAACATTTTTTTTATTTTTTTGAATGCATACGCTTATCTGTCCGGATTGGATAACCCAAACAGATTGAATTTTTTCGCCTTCTTTAAAAAGGTAATCACCTTTTTTTAAAACTTTGACACCCGACATACAAACTCCATAGTGGCTTTGTGTCTTATCGTCTAGAATTGAAATGCGCTGAAGTATTTTTGGGTATTTTAACTAATATAAATATAGATAGCAGAAGATAGTTGTTAGTTTTAACAGCTTTAGCGACTTGTTATGAGACAAGTCGCCTATTAGAAAGAAGTCTTAGTTATGTAATTCTAAAGCTTCAGTAGTTGTAGAGTAGAACTTTTCTTTCAAATCAACCTGAACTTGGTCAATTGTTGTGTTTAATAAAACTTGAAACATCTGATCTGCTGCAACTCTATAAAGCAGCGCTAGTTTACGAAGTGTATGCATTGGGGGATGAGAAATACCTCTTTCCCAATTAGAAATAAACTGAGAAGTGCTGTAACCAAGCTTTGTAGCTATATCCTTCTGCGACAAACCTGCTTGAGTTCTTTTTTCTTTTAAAAATTGCGCCAATTTGTTTGCTTCTTGTTTCATGTTCAGCCTTTTACAAACGTTAATATTGTTTGTTTGTTTATATATCTTAACATGTCTTTAACACCTGACAAATAATATTATGTGACTGTCTCATTTCTAGACTTTTGACAAAAAAAAAGGAGAAGCTAGTAGCTTCTCCTTTTTGTAAAATATTGATTTTACTACGATTATTATCGTTTTGAGTACTGACCACTTCGGCGAGCACCGTGTTTTCCGTACTTCTTTCTTTCAACCATACGAGGGTCACGAGTAACAAATCCAGCTTTCTTCAATTCACCCTTAAACTCAGGATTAAAAGCGATTAAAGCGCGAGTTACTCCATGACGAATAGCTCCAGCTTGTCCAGATTCACCACCACCAGAAACCATAACTCGTAAATCGAACTTACCAGTTTGTAGTAATAATTCGATCGGTTGCATGATCACCATACGCGATTGCAAACGAGTTAAATAAGCATCAGCAGTTTTTCCATTAATAGAAACAACACCTTTACCCGGTTTTAAATAAACACGAGCAGAACTTGTTTTTCTTCTTCCAGTTGCATAATAAAATTTTTCAGCAGCAGCCATACTTCAATACCTTCTTTTAGTGTTTTTGAATAACGTAAGCTTCAGGTTTTTGAGCTGCATGTGGATGCTCAGCACCAGGATAAACTTTTAGTTTTGTGATTAATGTTTTAGACAACTTATTTACAGGCAACATACCCTTAACAGCGTCTTCAATGATAAACTCAGGATTATCATTTTTCATCTGCTCAGCTGTTTTTTCTTTTAATGATCCGAAAAAACGAGAATGGCGATAATATTTTTTCTGATTCCATTTGTTTCCAGTTAGTTCAATTTTGTCACAGTTAATAACTACAACAAATCCGCCCACATCAGCGTGTGGTGTAAATGTTGGTAGGTTTTTACCACGTAAAATATTAGCAACGTGAGTCGCTAAGCGACCTAATCTTAAACCAGCGGCGTCTACGACAAACCACTTACGGTCAGCTTCTTCTGTTTTTGCATTCCAAGTCTTCATAATTACTCCGAAATAGATGAATGAGTGTTTTAAAGTTCGCGGCACTTATTGTCAAGGTCCAGAGGGTAGTAAACTTGCAATAAATAAAGCCCTTGTGGTTCTGCCGGGGGACCCGCGTATTTTCGATCTGCCAGTTCGATGATTCTTTTAAAATCAGTCGATGGAAGGTTTTTTTGCTCTAACAACAGCTGTGTTCCAACAATATTTCGCACCATTTGCTTCAAAAATCCAGATCCTGTGATTGAAAATTCAGCAATATTTGGTTTTTTCCATCTCCATGATGCTTTATATATTGTTCGATTAGTATGTGCCACACTTGTTCCAACCGATTGAAAACTCTTAAAGTCTTGATATCCCAGAAGAAATTCTGAACTGCTGTTTAAATGATCTAAATTTAATGGCCTTCTTACCCATCCCATATATTTACAGGGAATTGGACTTGGCTGCTTTGCGTTATAAATTAAGTATTTATAGGTCTTTTTTTCAGCAGAAGCCGTCGCATGAAAGTCTTTTGGAGCAACCCAAGCCTTTTTTACTATTATAGACATTGGAACATATCTTCTGAGAGCCCAACCCAAATCCCATTCTTTTGTCTTGGAAAAATCTCGTGTCGTATCGAAATGACAGACTTGATTTAATGCATGAACCCCTGCGTCTGTTCGACCTGATGCCATAAGAACTATTTTGTGTTGAAAAATTTTTTCAAGCCCCGTTTGCAATGTTTGGCAAACACTTGGACGATCTTCGTGATTTTGTTTTTGCCAACCACAATAATCACTACCGTCATAAGAAACTGTAAATTTAATTCTGGTCATAGTCGAGTTTTACATCCTGCAAACTTTGTTTGCGTCGAGTTTTACATCCTGCAAACTTTGTTTAATAACTAGAAATCAAAAGTAATTCCTAAATTTAGAAACTGATTTGAAAGTTTAATTAAATCAGCTTCGACTTCAACGACTTTAAATTCCAAAGACAACCACATGTTACCAATTCCATATTCGCTATTTAAATCGAATGCAGTTTCTGAATCAAACGAAGTTAAATTAATCAACATGCCGCCTGCTCCATAAAAACCAAAACCACCTGCGAAATTTGGCGATGATTTATCTTCACGTTTTTCAATTAGTCCTAAAATGGTTGCTCCACCAGATACATAGGGCACCAATAGCTGAGTAGTTTTCCATTGAAATCGATATATTGCGCCTAGGTTTACTGGGATTGTAAAAAAAGAAAATCTTTCTTCAGCTTGACCACCTTCAGTTGAATTTATAATACCATGACCATTTGCGTACATGATAGAACCACCCGCCTGCAGCCCCAGCATTACTTTTTCTGCCCATGGAAACCATTCGTAATTATACCCAACTAAAAAAGAAGTTGAATTAGAATAGAAATCTTTAAAATTATACCGTTTCACAGATTTTGTATTAGGGTTTTCAACATCAGTTTCAATTTCTGGATTAGATGCTTGGCCAAAATAAAGCCGACTTGATTCTTTTTTCAGGCTAATTTTTGTTTTATAAACATAAGATCCATCTTTTTTAATTTTAATCAACCCTTCGGCCGCCCCAGGATTCTGTGCGGTTTTTATTTTGGGACTGATTTCTGCCTTTAAATTAAATGAAATAAGTAAAACCAATACCGCTACTATTATTTTCTTTTCTTTAAATAATTTTTTTGAAACTGAATTCAATAAAATTAGTAATGCGAAAAAAGCTAAGACGGCGACTGCAAAACCATAGCTTAAAGCTAAATAGCTGAAACCTAAAAAAGGATAAAGCAGCATTCGTGTTAAGCTCATTAAGGCCGGGTTTCCAGATATAATTTTTGCAAAGGGTGGACTGTATTTGTAATACATTTTAACAAATGCTTTCCCAAGATTATTTTTTAACATAAATTGATTACGAAATTGTCTGAAGGTTTCAACTTCAGGCGCTAATTCAGAACCAAAGGCTGCCGTTGATATAAAGCAATGTTTATCATCCAGCACACCAACAACTTCTGCTGGGGTTACGCACCCACCAACAACGTTTGTTGTAGTAAATGAATATATATTTTGAGCTTGGTTTTTACTTCCATAAACTAAGCAGTAATGTTGGTTATTCGCTAATGCGCCTTCTATCTTAGAAATAGGAATAGATCCATCTGAAGACAAGTTTACAAAAATGGGCGAAACTAAGCCATTGTTAAAACCTGTATAGGCCGCAGCTTCCGCAGCGGGAGTATCCAATACCTTAATAGGAAAAATTGCTATCGCATCCCACTTAAGAAGGGAGTTCGTAGTATCTGGCCCACCTGTAAGCTGACTATCAATATAAACTTTTTCATCCCCAGGCTTAAAAGCTAAGTTACACACACCAATATTGGCGGCTGTAATTGCTGCTGCCGTTGCACAGTAGGACTGCTCAACCGGAGTAAATCCCGGCGGTATAATATGAATATTAAATGGTATAGTCTTTCTTTCCACAGCATCTATACCGTTGCCATCGCTATCTACTGAAATGGCTAAATTTCGTAAAACCTTAACAACAGAGGCTGGGCTGCATGTCGAGTTAGCTCCAATTTGATTGCATATGGCACCCCACGTTGTTTCTATAGAAAATGTTTCTAAGCCATCACCTGTCGAAGTTATTGATGACCCACTGACCAGTGAAACAAATACTCCGCCACCCGAATCAATTTCCAAAAGACTTACTGCAGAAGTTACAGCTTTGGTTACCTTAAATATGAATTTAACAATTAGCGCAGGATAAATACTTTTTTGATTGCAAGCTTGAATTACACCACTTGTACTTGTGCATGAGTTACATGTTGATCTGTTTGCGCCACCATCTGTGCAAGCAGCCCCAGCCATTCCGCCATAAACATTCGTATAGGAATCGGAGGTGCCGGTTGCCGCGTCGAAGCTGGAAACACCATTAATATCTACAGTTATTGATTTTACGATCGCTTCCGCTACTGCAGATGAAACGTTGGGAATAAAAAAACATATAAAAACAAATCTTATAAATAAATTCACCGTTAATTTTGTCGAAAAATTCTTAGTAAATTCTGCTATAAATTTCATAGATCAAATTGCATCACGACAAGCGTAGCGTGTCTAGCTTGTCGTTGGATTTTATTAAGAAAATAAACGTTCTGCGATTTGTAAGCCGTTTAATGCGGCTCCTTTTTTTAAATTATCTGAAACAACCCACATTAACCAACGTTTCTTGTTCGCTTTATCTTGATGAATACGGCCGACAAAAACAGGTTCTTCTCCGGAAACCTCTAAAGCTGTTGGATAATCATCATCTAGCACAGCCAATCCTTCGAACGTTCCTAATGCATTGATAAAGTCGGACTTTGTAATTTCTTTTTCCAAAGTAACCCAAACTGCTTCTGAATGCGAATTAAGCGCTGGAATTCTAACTGCAAATGCTGAAATACTTAATTTTGGTAAATTTAATATTTTTAAACTTTCTGTCATAATTTTAGTTTCTTCCGAACTAAAACCGTCTTCACCAAAGCTTCCAATTTGCGGAATGCAATTAAATAAAATCTGCTTTGTGAATGCAACAGGTTCATGATCCATTTGTTGATAATTCTGCGTCTGTTCTAAAAGCTCGTCATATCCTGGGATGCCTGCGCCGCTAACAGCTTGGTAAGTTGAAACAACGACATCACTGATACCAAAGCTATCTGCCAATGGCTTCAAGGCTACGACCAATTGAATTGTTGAACAATTTGGATTGGCAATAATTTGAGGTTTTGATTTTTCGCTGATTAGGTGTCCATTTACTTCAGGCACAACCAAATGAACTTCTGGATTCATGCGATAAGCATTTGAATTATCTATTGCAAAGGCTCCTGCTTTTACAGCCAATGGCGCCCACTCTTTAGAAATATCATCACCAGACGAGAAAAAAACCATATCCAATCCATCAAAGCAATTAGGTTTCAAAGTTTGCACAGTCCAAGCTTTTGCTGCGGCTTCAATTTTTTGACCCACAGACTTTTCGCTAGCAAATGGTCGTAATTCTGAAATTTCAAATGCATATTCTTCTAAAAGATTAATAAATGTTTCACCAACAATACCTGTTGCGCCAACAAGTCCAATTTTTAAAGATTTTTTCCAAGGTTTCATTCGTTCTCTTCTTGTAGATCGTTTTCATTTGTTTCTGCTGGAGCATATACGCTGGCTTTAATAAATTTTTGCTTTTTCCCAATTCGTAAAATTCCAAACAGAGCGCCTAGAATAGCGTAAGTTAAAAACAAAACGAACAGCATCACTTCGGCACGTAATGCGACGAAAAATATTAAGATAACTCCCATAATTAAATACTTAAATGGAAGTCGTTCTTTTAAATCTAAATCTTTAAACGAACGATATCTAAAATTAGAAACCATCACGATTCCTAAAAGCATAACCATGAACAGCAAACCCCTGGCTTGAATATCGATAGGCTCTAATCCCAAATCAGCAAATGCAACATAAGCTGATGCCACAATTCCTGCGGCCATTGGACTTGGTAGACCTTGGAAATAACTTTTTTCAACAACACCAACCTGCACATTAAATCGCGCTAGTCGCAAAGCTGTACATGCAACATATAAAAAGCAAGCCAACCAACCCAAACGGCCAAATGGGCTAAGCGCCCACTGAAACATTAAAATAGATGGAGCCAAACCAAAGCTGACAAGATCGCAAAGTGAGTCATATTCTGCTCCAAATTTACTTGTGGCATGAGTTAAACGCGCCAAGCGGCCATCCAATAAATCAAAAATAGCTGCAGCAACAACAGCATACGCAGACCATTTAAAATCACCTTGAATAGAATGAATAATTGAGAAAAAACCACAAAACAAATTTCCCGTGGTCATCAAGTTGGGAAGTACATAAATATACATCCCTAAACGCTTGCCTGCCTTTGAATAACCCTCTTGCTGGTTTACTGTTTGATCATTTGAATCTGAGTGTAAGTTTGTCATTGCGAGAGACTAATTAAAATATGAGAAAAAACCAAAGAAATAAAATAAAATTGTTAACCCAATACTGCTAAATACAGGCATCGTAAAATTATCATCTATTTTTGACACAGGAATTAGCTCAGCCAATGCCCCAACCAGGCCACCAAGAAGGCTTACGATTAAAATACGCTCACCAATGTGGTTATAGGTTAGAAACAAAGCCATCAACACTGAACAGACCACAAATGCCGCAATAAACCCTTGCACTGATTTATGACCAAATATTTTATCTTTGCCATATTTTATACCAACAAAACTAGCGATAGGATCAGCGAAAGCCAAAAATAATAAGCTTAACGCAACTACACCGGAATTAAAAAAAAGTGCTATTAACAAAACACCCGTCAGTAAATAAGTCGTTCCAGCCAAGCGATCTACTTCTGAACTTCGTATTAGCGGACGAAACGCATTTAATAAATGTCGATTTAAAATTGGATTTTTTTGGCGCAAAATATCTGCAGGTACAAATATTAAAACAGCGATGACTAGAAGTGCTATTGAAATCCAATATGGCAAAAAGATCCATCCTGAAAACACAGTAAATACGCCGCACATGTGCCACACTTTACGTGCGACATGTAAGTCAGATCTATTTTTAAAGCCGCTTGGCGTTACGTTTGTTTCAGTCATCACAATAGGCGTGACCTTAAATAATGACGCAACCTGTGTCTATTGAATTTCAGTCGGCATTTCGCTTCGAGTTAAGATCCTGATACAATTTCTAGCGTTTGAACAATGTTTTGCCCATCTTTAAGGATTCCCTCAATCTTTATTTCGTTTACTCCTGGATTTAATTGAATGAAATCGGTTCGATAGTTTTGATCACTGACTTTGAAAATTTGCGCCTTAAAGCCATTCGACACATTCTTAACCCACAGTGGATGCTTCTCTTTAAGAATCGGACAACTTGAAACTTCTAACATCAATAATGTTTTATCTGATTTTAATTTCAGATTTGATGGATCGCAAAAAACTTTAATTTGATTTCTTTTCTCAAGCAGTTGTTTTTCTGAAATGGACGCAGGCTTTCGGTCTCTGAAATTTTGCTCTGGTTTATTTGTTGGTACCAACAAAATTGATGCTAATTCTTTTTTTTCGTCATCGCCTTGATCAACATAGCTGTAAACAGTTATTGCCGTTAGCAATAGAAAAAAGACGACCAATATTTTGTTTTGATTCCAAAAAATTATCACCTGTATTAATCGGCTATTTAAGACTGAAAATTTAGGACTAATGGTGGATCAAGATGAAACAAACTAGACCAAAGGCTGGCTTGAACTTTGGCTCCCGCAAGCAACACAGCCCTAGTTTAATACTTAATGGCTGTGTTTTAATATTATTTTTTATCGATACTAATTGCGAATTTTTTTACTCCAGCGCTTTTCACCAAATCCAATACGGTTACGACTCGTCCATGTGGAACATCTTTGTCAGCCGAGATTATGGCCTGGATCTCTGGATTTTTTTTCACTTCATCCAAGGCGGCTGCTGTGATTTGCGAGTCTTCGACAGATTTTCCATCTAGATTTAGTTTTCCATCTGCAGCAATTGTTATATTTAATTTACTTGGCACTGTTGCTTCACCTGAAGCCGCTTTTGGTAAATTCACATTGATAGATGGCTTCATAATCATAGGAGCCGTTACCATAAATATAATTAGTACCACAAGAATAACGTCGACCAAAGGGACGACGTTAATTTCTGCCATGACATCATCGCCAGAATCCATTTTAAAAGCCATGACTACAGACCTTTCTTTTTAGCGTAAGCTAAGCCCAACTCTTTCACGCTTTCTAAACTTATAAAAATACTTTTAACTTTACGTGTATAAAAGTTATAAAAAATTCCGGCAGGGATAGCCACAAACAAACCCGCTGCGGTTGCAACTAACGCAACCGAAATGCCAGCCATAACAGTTTGCTGACCTGCATCTGTTGCCTGAGCTAAGTCATTAAATGCCTTCATAATTCCAAGCACCGTACCAAGAAGACCGATAAATGGAGCATTTGAAGCTATTGTTGCTAGAACGGCTAAATATTTTTCAAGATCAGGTTTTTCAGTTAATATGAATGTATTAAATACTTCTTCAAACCCCTTCGTTCCGGATTCGCGCATATGCTTTAATGCTTGTCCTGCGGCACGCCCCTCTAGGGACATAGGGTCTTTTGCTAGATCTTCAAAATCTTGCAAACTGTTAGATTGTAAAGCTAACTTAATTCTAAGCCTTACGCGTAGACTTTCTTCAGCGATTTTTCGAAGTGTCATAAATCGTTCAAAAATCATTCCAATAGATACAACACTCATAATCACTAAGATGATTAAAACGACTTGGTCAGCATATTGGGCAATGGCAAATATTTTTTCGGCAAACATGGTAAGCTTCCTTTACTTTGAGCGCGGTTTCTAACAGTATGGATTCTGTTCATGTCGTCGTCAAAACTGTCTTTACTTAAGGTCTGGATTCTTATAACTGTTGGAGCAACAGGACTTTGGTCTTTGGGCAGTTGCCAAAAACAAAAACAACCTTCTTATTTAATTATTGCCATTGATCGTTTGTCATTTAACTCATTCGCCTGCAGTGATGAAAAACAAAGTATTAATTCAGGTTTAAATGTTTTGTGCAAAGAAGCCATACGCTTTACGCATGCTTATACCACTTCAACTCAAAGTGCCGCAGCGATGGCTTCACTGCTAACTGGGCTATACCCCTTGCAACACAAAGTGCATCGCAGTTTTGACCGCCTTGATTCCAGCACCAAGATGGTTCAAACAGTCGCATCGCAAGTAGGATATCAAACTTATTTTTTAAGTGGGTCTCCTTCAATTTTAAAAAAAACCGGACTTTCAGCTGGGTTTGATTTATTTGAAGACTCTAGTTTCTTTGAAAAAAAATCTTATTTTCTGGACCTAAAGTATCAAAGCGATAAATTTTTAAATTTAATCCAAGACAGTTCAGATCCATTTTTTGCTGTAATTTACAATGCAGAACTTGAAGCACTCAACGAAGGAGAAAGTCAGATATCTAGTTTTGAAAAGTTAGATGAAAAACTTTCGAACCTTTTTGCAACTCTTAAAGACCGACACCTTTGGGATAACAACTATATCATCGTAACAGGCTTACAAGGAAAATCAGACTACAATCGCTTAGACGAAACTCCATTTTCCAATGTGAATTCGGAAAATACTAGAATAACTTTGTTCTTAAAACCACCCCGCTCAAAAGGGGATGAAGGAATTTTTTGGAAAATAGATTCCCCCATTAATTTAGCTGACCTGGGGTTAAGTCTGTGGACAAGTCTAATCCAAAAAAAACCGCTTAACCAAAATATTTTAGAATCAGAATTTCCAATATTTAACATTTCAAGCATTTGGAATTCGCAAAATAAAAACCTTCTTTTAGAACCCAGAAAAATTCTTATTGAAGCTGCTGACACTTGGAGTAAGACTTTATCTTTACGACTTGCTATTTTAAATAAGAATCTATTATTTATTGAAGATAAAAAAAATAAAGTTTACAACACCTTAACAGACGGGCTTGAGTCAATTAACATAGCCAATCAGCAAAAAGAATTTACTGATGAAGCTAATGCAAATACTACTAGTTTACGCCAGCAAATAAATTTTGGCCAATGGATCACTTACAAATCGGAATGGCATGATTGGGTTATGCTAAATCGGGAATACTGGTCAAAGCCTAACGAAAGAAATGTTCTTTTTGAAAAAGAACTTAATCGTATTAAAAATGAAAAAAAAACACAGCCTTTATCAATTTATTTAGTCAGGTATCTAATTCAAAACAAAAGAACTGATGATTTAAAAATAATACAAAAAATTGACTTTGAAAAAAAGAGCCCATCTAACAAATTAAAATTTGTACTTTATGAAACAGTAAAGCAGCAATCTTTAAATCTGGCTTTAGAAAATGTATGGGGAATTTGGGACACTGATAAAAAATGGATTCAATCTAGTTTTATACTTGAAAACCAATAAGACGATTCTTCCTTAACTGGCTCGGCGAATTCCAAATTATTCGCTGTCGAACCTAATTTAAAGTTCAGCTTTCCATTGAAAGCAGATCCCACGACTAAAAATTCATTTGATAGATGAATTGAGCCTAATCGAATTTCGATGCTTTTTTCGACACCAACAAGTTCAATCGGCAACAGAATTACCTCATCCCTCTCTGTACCTACTGCTGATAAAGTTACAGAACCTTTATCGCTACACTTTTGAATATCGAAGCGCCCAACAGCACCCCAAGCAATTTCTTTTTTATGTCTCATTAAAATTGCCACTTCAAAACCCACTGAAAATGAATTCTTATTTTCAGATTTAATAAAATAATCATGAGCTAATAAAATAGAAATTCGCACTTTATTTGCTAATGCCGTTTGGCTTTCTAAGAATTCAAATGGCGATGTTACTTCAATATCAGCCTGAGCAGTCGAAAGAAAATGTCCAATTTCATCAATAAATTTTTGATTATAATCCTGCGAACCCCAAGATCTTAAAAAGACAACCAGTTGGCCATCAAGAAGTTCAAACACTTGAGTCGGTGGCATTTTATAAAGTCCCATATGTGAACGGATCTGACACTTCATTAGATTATCCCATATTTTCTAAGTTTAATAATTGCCTTTTTATAGTATTCGCCATCTTCAAGATCTAATTCTAATATATGCTTCCACTTGTCTTTTGCGCCCTGCCTAGCCTCAGTGCTATCAACAATTCCGTAGCTTTCATCGATGATAGATTCTTGATAGATTACCATCATTTGCCGGCGTAATTCGCGTGTATACACTTCAATCTTATCTTTTACCTTTTGATTTTCTGGATCATACACTAATGATTCTCGTAATGACAAAATCGCTTGCTTAAGCTTCGCTTCTTGGAATAATTTATCCGCTTCTGTTGTGCTTTTTAAAGTCTTTTCTTCAATTTTTTGGTTAATAAATTCTATTCTTTTTTTAGCCTTTTCTTTGAAACTTTTAAAATCTGGCAACCTCGAATCGATAACAATTTGATATTTTTTTATAGCTTTAAATGCAAACCCTGCATTTTGCATTTTTTCTGCAGCCTCATAAAGTTTTTTTAATTGCTCTGCTTGGTCAGCAATATTTTTAATATCGGATTCTTTTATTTTTCGATCAGTAACTATTTTTTCAGCGGCATTAATAATGCGCACATAATCTGGATAACTTGGATCAATTGCAGCGATAGGAAATAAGCATTCCCTAATTGGATCTAACTCAACGTTAGGCCCAATCATTTTTTCGCACTTTCCAGCGATTTCGATAAATTTTTTCTTTTGCTCTTCCTCTTCGCGCTGCCTTTTTTCATCTTCTTGTTGTTGAACTATTGTTAACAAACTTTGTTCGGCTTGCATTTGCATTGCTTTCGATTCCTTATAACCTGTTGGCAATACTTCATGAAGTTTACGAATTTTTTCTAAAGCTAAATCATATTTTTGCTGCGACATCATTTGATCAGCCAAAGAGTATAATTCTTTGATTTCTGCTTGCTGTTTGGGCTTAAGTTTAGAAAATGCATCACCTTCGTTTACCTGTGATAACACTTTTACATCATCCTCAGTTCCCAAGTTTTCGTTTATTAAAAAAGCTCCCACTAAAATTATTATCACCACAACAATCATTAATGGTTTATTCGCAGTGAATTTTTGCCATGGCGACTTCGGCATTACTGGTGGCGGTGGTGTAAATGTATAAAATTGATTTGGTTCTTCAGTCGGAGGAACTCCCGTAAATGGACCGGACCCCATGCTCATCTGAGGCTGAACATCATTTTGCGAAACCATTGGAATTTCAGCTGGGTAATTTACTGTTTCTCTTTGGTTTTTGTACTGCTCTTGATAAAGTTCATCATTAACATTAATTTTATCATCTTCAACTTCTTGATCATCAAATGAAAGTGCCGGTATATCAATTTTCTCTAATTTAAACTTAAAGTTTGGATCATGAAGCTCAAAATATATTGTGTTATCTAAAACACTAATGGCATCGCCACTTTTTAAAGTTTGCGGATCTGTTGATGATACCGGTGAGCCATTTAAAAAAGTTCCATTAACGCTGGCTAAATCAAGTATGGTATAAATTCCATTTACTTTATGTATTTCAAATTGGCGACGACTGACTCGTTGATCTGCGATAACAATTTGGCACGAAGGATCTCGACCAGCTACCCACAAATCGCCCACTTCAAGGCGTAGCATTTCTGTAACTTCACCAAGCGTATTAACTAATTTAACATAAGGAACTTGTGGAGCAGCACCTAAAACTGTGCGCTCACTTTCGCTAATGGGAACGCTTTGATTAAAATTATTTGATGGTATATCTGAATCAGGAATATCAATAAGTTGAAATTCATATGGAGGTATTTGAAAGGACTGCCCATGCTCTAAAGTTGTTTCTTCAATTTTTTGACCCATCGAATACAGTTCGCCAAAACGCGAAACGGCTTGAAGAAACCAACGACCATCTTTCATTTTTAATTTAAAATGTTCGCGCGAAATTCCTTTTTCAGCTTGCAGCCGAATATCCGAACCTTCTTTACGACCACCAGTATATTCTTTTTCTTGATTAAGCTCAATTTCGCTAATCAAGGCTCCGCGAAGCAAAACCTTCAGTCGGGACATTAACGAATACCTTCTGAAGCAAGCTGACATTTTTCGGCCATTTTTTGAGCCAATCTATATTTTTGATCGCTGCTTTTATTTTGAAGCATATCCATAACTTGTTGATACATTGACTGACACATATCAAAATTATGCTTCTGATAATTACTTTCTCCAAGCATTAATTTTGCTTGAATAAGTTCGTCAAAACGAACCTTTGATAAATACAAATGACGACGTGCTAATGCATGATCTGGTATTAAATTTAAAACAACCTGGAAAAAATCTTGAGCCCTTGCGTAATTTCCAAGCTGAAAGTCACGCATACCTTTAATAAAGTTCTCTTCTGCACGCTGTGCTTGCGGTGATTCTTTGGCTTTTTTATCTTCGTCTCGTTTTTTACTAAGATCCTCTTCTTTTTTAGAACTTAAACTTAAATCAATTTCATCTTCATACTTAAGTACAGGCCTAATTTTTTTAGACTTACCCTTTGCGACTGGACCTAATATAAAATATCCCAAAACAAGCGCAACAATCGCAATGATTGCAAAAAATCGAATTTTTTTATTTTTTTCGACATCTGATGATGCTTTTTGTGCTTGTGAATATCCGGTTTGAGCAAAAGTATGCACTTTGGGCTGACTAACCTGAGGAGATCTTGCCTGCTGCAAGCTTGGCGAAGACATATTTGCAGCCGGATTTTTTACTGGCAAATTATCACTAACCGGCTTTACAGCAGAAAGAGCTGGACTTGGTCTAGGTACCTGAACGGCAACATTTGGCTTTACGGAAGATGCTGCTTGACCCAAATCAAATTGAAACTGAATTTCAGAATCTCCAACTTGAAATTTTGAATCATTTACTAATTTCCACTTATCAACATTTTCACCATGAACTAATAAGGCATTTTTTTGGCTAATATTTATTAAATCAAATTCGCCTTGATTTAATTCAATGCGCGCATGCATTCGACTAACCAAAGGATCATTCATTAAGACCATATCATTTTCAGGACCACGGCCAATTGTTAATGTCGACTTGCTCAAATTAAATATCTGGCCCGCATGTGGTCCGCTGGACACACGCATCTGAATTTTAATTTGAGTCGCTTGTTTAAGCGCTGCCGACATAAATCCCCGTTAGCTATAACCTTCAGCTTTATTTAAAGTCATTAAGTAATATTCAGGCTGCCCATTCAAATCTAAAAATATTTGGCATTGTATATCGCATTCAAATTGCGAAAATGGAATGCGATCCATATGCTTCTCATACGGCGATTGCTGTGCACGAATTAATAGTGAATCAATATTTTGAACTAAAGATGAATCTGATAACATTTGGTAGGGCTGATTAATTATAGTTTCTTTGTTCATTTGGCAAATTTGTTCAAATGCAAAATTTAGACTTACAACATGATGATCAGCCGCGATAACCAGAGCCGGCTGAGTAATCATTTCAACTAAATTTGAGTATTCAATATCGCGATTTTGCTGAGGCTTCATTTCGTGAGAAACTTCAGAAGTGTTCATGGCACGCGTCAACAATGTGTTCACGTTGCTAACTAAAAGCTGAATTGCTGGGTCATCAAAAGATACTTCAGCTTGATTTGTTTTATCGCGAAGTGCTTGATCAATTTGTTTATTTATACTTTTTATTGGATACTCAATAAGTTTTGAAAATAAGAAATACAACATCAGTCCTAGTATTGAAGCAATAATTAGGGTTTGCATAAATAAACTAATAATTCGGCCCTCATCAATGTTCAGCGAGCTCACATCATAAAAAACAATAGCATGATATTTAACTGAAGGTTCACCTGAAATTGGATCATAAATACCAATCGGATAACTTGCGCCAATCGTATTACTATCAATAAGACCCGCTGCAGACCTAGCTTCACGCCGTGCTTGTAAAATAAAAGGCTTTGAAGATTCTCGTCCTGCTTTTTCTGATGGAGCAACAATTAACCCATCCGACTGCTGAATTATAAATGCTTCCTTAATACCATCTTCTTTTAAAGCATCCTGAACGGATAAACTTCCTAACTGTCCAGACAACAAAGCTTGTTCGTTAATTTTTGCCATAGCCCTTGCTACAGACTTTGCTCTTTTCGTTGCTTCTGAATAATTGGATTCTTTCGTAATTGTTGATAGCGGAATCATCGATAACAAAGTAACACCAAAAATAAAAATTAATACAAACCCAATTAATATTTGCTTAAACGGAAATACCGCTGCCAATTTATAAATAGAGGGCATCATTACATTTTCAATAAAATTTTCAATTTTTTGTTGAAAACTTTGTTTTGCTTGCAATGCATTTTCTTCTGCAACTTGCTCCATTGAAGGAGATTGCAAATAAGGGGATGCTTCATTTTGCATTTGCATATTTAATGCGGAAGCCCCATTTGTTGGATATTGATTTGAATTCTGCATTGGCATCGAAGGCGATGGATAGGAAGAATCAAATGACGATGAACTTGGTCGCTGTGATTGCACTATCGACTGCGAAATTATATTTTTGTGAGCACTATTTTTAGGTCGAATCTCTGGAGTTGGAATTAAATCCATTATAATATCAAACAAACTAAGTTTATCGCCAACTCTAATGATGGAGTTTTGAATTTTGACACCATTAACAAAAGTACCGTTACTTGACTTCAAATCAACAACTATCATTTTATCTTTATAAACATGAACTTCACAATGTTCTTTCGAAATCCCAACAGACAAAACTTTAAAATCGCAAGTAGCACCTCGGCCAAAAACATTTTTGCCAAGCTTTAAATCAAAAATTTGTCCAGCATTAGCGCCAGATAAAATTCTAACTGACCACATAAAGTTGGTCTCCAATCTGCAATTTCTTTTCTTCTGCAAAACCTGCTTTGGCCTCAATTACAGAATAGGCACGCCAATAGGGTCCAATAAAGCGAAAGGGCTTAACTGACTTGGCAATTTTTTTAATTTCTAATTTGCGATCAATAAAAATGCAATCAATTGCAAATTTCATAAAAAATGTATGAATATTATTACATGGCTTTATCCAAAGGGCTTGATTTACCTCTAAACTAGAACGTCCTAGTAATCCTGTTCCACGCTTAACTAGCGATTCAGCAATTTCTAGATTATCTATTAGTAATTCTGCCCCTGAATTACAATTTTTTACATCGTGGGGTGTTGATGTTTTGTAAAGTTTCGCCATAACTATTGCCCGCCTGACATTGCGGTGATTGCAATCGGACCAAAAACCATAATAAATACCGCTGGCAAAATAAATAACATCAATGGAAGCAATATTAATTGTGAAGCACGAGCACCCGCTTTTTCAGCGCGAATAAAACGTTCTAAGCGCATTTGTACCGACTGATCTTTTAAAACTTGCGAAATACTGGATCCAGTCGCTTCCGCATCAATCAGTACTGCAACAAAACTTGTAACTTCTTGCATATCTAATCTTGCTGCCAGTTCTTTAAGTGCTTCTGTTTTTGAAGAACCAATCTTGATATCTTTTAAAACAATTTGAAATTCTTCGGCTAAAACAGAATCATTGCCTTCAGCTTTGTCGACAATTTTTTGAATTGCTCCAAAAAAATCCAACCCGGCTTCGACCGATAATGCTAACAAATCTATAAAAAATGGCATGTCTGCGCGCACGCTTAATTCACGACTTTGCTTTGTTCCCTTACAGTGCATCTCGGGCAACAAAAATCCAATTAAGCCAATACCAAAAACTAAAATAGGTGGAAACCCAAGATCTAATGAAAAATTCATTACCAATAGAAATAATGGAAACGCAACTCCCAAAAACAACTGCAATCCAATGAATTCATCTTCATTTAATTCAGACGCCAATCCGCCAACTTTAATCAAACGGCGAATTTTTTTCCTGTATTTTTCGGATTTAATTTTTGCAGCATAATGCAATGTAAACTGATGAACCAATGGACGACTTAAATTAATAATTCCATTCTTTGATTTGATTGGTTCAGAGCCGCTTGCCCATGACAGTTGTTGCTCTCCGGGCTTACCCGCTAATAAAGAAGACACAAATAAATACACAGCTGAACCTGCTAATATTAATCCTGCAAAAAGCATTAACTCTGCGCTACCCATTTAGCCTCCTTTCAAGTAGAAAATAGAAGATGGAAAAAAAAATAATCTTGGCCTCACAATCGCCGCGCCGATCAGAAATATTAAAAAATGCAAATTACTATTTCGTCTCATTTCCTACTCATGTATCGGAAATTCCTGATAAAAACCTAAATGTAGATCAGCAGATAATTGATATCGCTAGACGAAAAGCCAGGTTCTGTTTGCTAGAAGCCCGCGACAATGGTCTAGGTTCAATGCCATCGAAACCAAATATACCAAACCTTTCGAATGATATCATTCTTGCTGCGGATACGATGGTTTGCCTTCAAGACCAAATTCTAGGTAAGCCAAATGATGAAAATATGGCGTTTGATTTTTTAAAATCTTTATCTGGAAGAACTCATCAGGTAAAAACTGCTGTCTATTTGATCGATGTTTCTAGCTTAGAGGAACTGTCTTTAATTGAGACGACCGATGTTACGTTCAGAACTTTAACTGACCAAGAAATCAAAGACTACATCAAAACAGGCGAGCCCATGGACAAAGCAGGAGCTTATGCTATTCAAGGTTTGGGGCGAAGCTTTGTAAGCAGCTTCACCGGAGATTTTAATAATGTGGTAGGACTTCCCTTGCATGCAATTGAAAAAGTATTCAAAATTAAATCATGGACTTTCACGCGGCTTCCCTAAGATCTGAAATATTGCAAAAACTGAAGCCAAATCAAAAAATTTTAGCTGTTAGTAAATTGCAAGATATCAGTAAAATTAAGTCCCTACATGCCGAAGGACAAAATGATTTTGGCGAAAACTATATTCAGGAAGCTTTGTCTAAAATTGAAATTTTACAAGAATTGAATTTGCAATGGCATATGATAGGTCCAATACAAAAAAATAAAGTTAAATTTTTAAAAAAAAACTTTGCTTATATTCATTCTGTTGATTCCATTGAACTAGCAAATTTAATTTCAAAGAAAACCTCAGAAATTAATCATCGGCAGAAAGTATTTTTGCAGGTCAATCTTTCTGGCGAAGAATCAAAATCTGGATTTTCAGAAATAGAATTTACAAAAAACTGGGAATTGATTAAAGCCTTACCCGGTATCGATGTTGTCGGATTGATGACAATGCCCCCATTAGAAAATGAGCCAGAAAAAAACAGACCCTATTTTAAAAAATTATTTACTTTAGGAAAAAATTATAATTTAAATGAGTTTTCAATGGGAACCAGCCATGATTATCAAGTTGCTCTTGAAGAAGGTTCAACCTGGATTCGCTTAGGCACAATATTATTCGGCGACAGACAAAATAAATTAGAACATGAATCGAGGCTTAAATGAACAATCCACTTTTAAAAACAATGAAAATTGGCTTCATTGGCGCTGGCAATATGGCTCAGGTTATGATCAAAGGAATCATTGAATCTAAACTTGTTAGACCTGACCAAATTTTTGTTTCAAATCGAACGCCTGGAAAATTAGTAAAATTATCTGAACTCTATGGCGTGCAAACCAGACAGCATAATGAAAACATTGTTGAAGAATGTGATGTCGTTATTCTTGCAATGAAACCTCAAGATTTTTCTGCAGCAGTCGAAGGTTTTGCAAATCGCTTTGAAGAGCATCAGACTATTATTTCTTTAGCTGCAGGAATTAATTTAAAAATGCTTGAAGTTATGATGCCTATTGGCCGCCATGCTCGTTTAATGCCGAATACTCCTGCTGTTATTGGTAAAGGTGTCATTGGTTATTTAGTCCAAAATGATGATGAAATTATTGCGACACTTATTGAAGATTTATTTTCTACATTAGGCACTTTGATTGAAGTCGATAATGAAGATCAATTAGATGCTTTGATGATTTCTTGCTCTAGCGGTACAGGATTTGTATTCGAATTGATGATGTATTGGCAAGATTGGATTGAAGAGCGCGGCTTCAGCGAAGAAAATGCAAAAATGATGACTATCGAAACTTTTTTAGGAGCCTCTTTACTTGCGGCGCAATCTGCTGGTATCGACATTGAAGAACTTCAAGCACGTGTTACTTCTAAAAAAGGGGTTACTTCAGCAGGGTTAAATTCAATGCGGGAACTCGAGATTGAGCGTACTCTGCGGATTAGTTTTGAAAAAGCAGCATTACGTTCAAAAGAACTTTCAAGATAGTCGCCTTAACTGCAAGGCCAAGGTCTAGTCATCGTAATATTAATAACTAAAATTTAGTCGACTAGGAAAATCTGTCCTATACTAATGACAGGTCTTAATTGTTCACGGAGGAACAATCATGAAGCACTATCCTGCAGAAATTGCGAATAAAACATTCGAACGAAAAATGATGGGTTACGATCAAGATGAGGTATCCGATTTCTTAACAGTTATCGGCGCTCAGATGGAAGCCTTATTACAAGAACGTAACGCCTATCAAAAAGCTTTAAAAGAAAAAGAACTTTCACTTCTTGAATACAAAGATCGTGATCAAGTCTTAAAAGCGACGCTGACAAATGCGTCTCAGATGACTGAAAAAATGCGTGGTGATGCGGAACGAGAAGCAAAATTAATAATTAATGATGCTCAGCAAAAAGCTGAATTAATTACGCGCGATGCAAAAGATTCTTTGAAAAAAGTTTATCAAGAAGTTGCCGATCTAAAAAGAGCTCGCATGCAATTTGAAGTTAATTTAAAAGCAATGGCGCAAGCCCATTTAGCCTTACTAGAGCAAGGCGAAATGTTTATGCCAAAAATGCGTTTTCCAGATATGGATTTAAAATAGCAGCTATCGCTGCTATTTTTTCTTTTTCTTAATCTTTTTTAATTTAATTTGGTATCCACTATTCGAATCAATTTGCTTAACTGTCATATCATCAGTTGGTTCTGGATCTGTCGCATTTTTTAAGCTCTTCGAAGAACCTTCAATTTGTTCAATGTATTCTTCATTCGATGGAGTCACTGGTTTAAAATAATCTTGATTAACACCATCGTTTACGTCTTCTTTAAATCCATTCGAGTTTGTAGGATTTGTTTTAATTGGTACTGCTTTTTTAATAATTACAGGTGGCAGCGGTTTTACAACTTGTTGCCTTTTTTGTTCTACTTCTTTTGGGTGACTTGTTCGAATAGAATCCCCACCAAAACTCCATTGCGCGGAAAACCCTGCATGTAAGCCCATCGCGGTATTAGATCCAAGAATTGTATAGCCTGCAAATGCTTTCATTGCTAAATCTTTTGAAAAATTATATTTCAAATAAAATTCAGAATCTAATAAATTTGGGTTTATGCTGTCATATTTTTTGCTATACGCATCAACACGATTAGTTAAAATTTCGCGCGTACTAGAGGTACTTGTTAAGTCATCATCTTTGATTGAAATGTAACCCGTAGCTAACCCACCTAACGAAAAATCTGAAAAGCGAGTCTCTATTCCTGCAATATAAAGAAACAAACTAGATAAGCCTTCTGTGCGATATTTAATTCCACCTTTAAAAAAAGGATAGAAAGGTTCGTAATTTATTACAGAGCTAATTAGGGCTATTATTTCATTAGCGCCATCACTATTAAGTACTGTATCCGTATCAATTTTAACTTTTTCAAGCACCTGTGTATATGAAAACTCGGTCATTAAACTTAACCAATTGGTGTTATAAAGTAGATAATCGGCTCCGATAAATATTTTATTTAAAGACGAATTTCTTCGGGTTGCGATAGTATCGCTAGATTCCGCACTTCCAACATTAAGACCTGCCGAAATTCCAAAATCTGGTAACACAACATACCTAACTTCAGGAGTGAAGTTAATAACTTGGTAAGTAAATCCAGAAGGTAAATCTACCTTTGATCCACTGGTAGAGAAGTTTGAATCTGTTTTAAAGTAATTAACAGTTACTTCTGTATCAATACGCCCTAAACTATACGATCTAAAATTTGAATCGGCAAAAGCCAAATTTGAGAACGCAACCAACAGAAAACCAATAGTTATTATTTTTATTTTTTTCATAGCCTTTTAAGTGTAGCTGAGTTGAAATGAAAATGGATTAGCCAAAGGTCGAGATATGAATGAAAATAAAAAACCACAAATTGTTATTTTTCTAACCGTCTTTATTTATCTACTTGGTTTTGGAATAGTTATTCCGATCTTGCCAATGATTAGCACTCAGTATGGAGCAACTGCTTTTCAAACTGGACTATTGCTTTCCGTTTACTCATTAATGCAATTTGTATTTTCTCCTATTTGGGGGCGTTTAAGCGATAAATATGGTCGTCGTCCAATTTTATTAATGTGTCTACTTGGAGAAGTGTTTTCCTATATTCTATTTGCTCAGGCAACAAACCTAGAATTACTTTTTGCTGCACGAATTCTGTCTGGATTTTTCGGCGCATCTATTTCTACAGCATCTGCTTATATTTCTGATATCACACCAACGAATGAGCGCTCGAAAGGCATGGCATTGATAGGTGCTGCATTTGGTCTTGGATTTTTGTTTGGCCCAGCTATTGGTGGCGGATTAACTATCTGGGCAGGTCATTTGTCCGCAGACCCTGCTTTTAAAAGTAGTTTTAGCGCTTATTGGGTTGCGGGCTTATGCTTAATAACTTTTGCATTTGCATTTAAATATCTAAAAGAAACATTAAATAAAGACCTAATTGAAAAAAACAAGCTTAGCCGCTTCCAAGCTCTAACTAAGTACTTTTCTATCAAAACAGTTGGCCCATTAATTTTTATTTTCTTTTTATCTTCATTTGCCATGTCAACCATGGAAGCTACCTTGGTTTTATTTATGAAGGACAAGTTCGGGTGGGGTTTAAAAGAAGTTAGCTTTGGATTTGCTTATGTCGGACTAATGATTGTGATTACTCAAGGTGTTTTAGTGCGTCGACTTATTCCACGCTTTGGCGAAAGAAATATTTTACGCGTTGGTTTAATTTTTATGTCTTTAGGTTTAGTCGGTATTGCGGCAGCACATTCCTTATTTGCACTGGCAGTAACTCAAACATTTTTAGCCCTTGGGGTTGGCTTCGTAAATCCTTCAACTTTGGGCTCAATTTCATTATTAACTGATTCTAAAGAACAAGGTGCCGCACTTGGCACAACTCAAAGTATGGCATCCTTAGGCCGCATCGCGGGTCCACTTTTAGGTGGAGCTTTGTATCAATCTTTAAATACAGAAGCACCATTCATTGCAGCAGGGCTTTTAACTTTAATTGGACTTATGATTGTTATATCCATTTTTAAAACAATTCCAATTGCAGGACAAAAACGTGCTTAATCGTATTGGTTTTTTTCAATTTGAAAATTTAGTTAAAAACCGAATCCCATTTTTATTTTTAAACTTAACAAAAGAAGATTTATCACTTTGGCATACCAGTTTATATAAAACGCATTTGGAAAATAATCAAAAATTTGTGACTTTTGAAACCATTACCAACGATTATTTAAATGCAAACCTGTCTAAAGATACAGCTATTGTGCTTATGTGCACAGATGGTACAAATTCTTTAGAAATAGCTTCAGAGTTTGGAAAAAATAGTTATACAAACGTCTATGTCATCGATGGCGGCTATCAGCAATTGATGACTGAAAGGTCTTCTTCTTGATACACTTTTGGCTATGAAAACACTAGCCGACAGATACAATCCGCAAGAAGTAGAAAATAAAATTTATCAATGGTGGGAAAAATCTGGATACTTCAAAGCTGAAGATAAATCCACAAAACCCCCTTTTTCAATTATTTTGCCACCGCCCAACGTCACCGGGTTTTTGCATTTAGGTCATGCGCTAGACCACACGATTCAAGATTTATTAATTCGTTGGAAACGTATGAGTGGCTTCAATGCAATGTGGTTACCGGGAACAGATCACGCAGGTATTGCCACCCAAAGTGTTGTAGAAAAAGAGTTAAAAAAATCAAACGTTACCAGACACACTCTTGGGCGTGAAAAGTTTGTTGAAAAAATTTGGGATTGGAAAAATGAATATGGCGATCGCATTTATCATCAAATGCGACGCCTAGGTGATTCCTGCGATTGGGATCGCGCGACATTTACTCTGGATGATGGTGTTTCTGATGCCGTTCGAAAAGTATTTGTTACTTTATATAAGAAAAATGCCATTTACAAAGGTCAACGGCTAGTCAACTGGAGTGGTCCTTTAGAAACTGCAATATCAGATCTTGAGGTTGAACATAAGCAAACTAAAGGTTTAATGTATCACATCAATTATCCAATTGATGGTACGGACGAATTTTTAACTATTGCTACGACCCGCCCAGAAACAATGTTAGGTGATACTGCTGTTTGCGTTCATCCTGAAGATGATCGCTATAAACATTTAATTGGAAAAAAGATAACAGTTCCATTAATCAATCGCCGCATTAAAATTATTGCAGATGTATATGTCGATAAAGAATTCGGATCTGGCGTTGTAAAAATAACTCCGGCGCATGACTTTAATGATTATAAAATTGGAAAAACGCATAAATTAGAATTTATAAACCTACTAAATAAAAAATGTGAGCTGAATGAAAATGCAGGCCCTTACCAAGGTTTGAAAGTAATTGATGCTCGAAAAAAAGTTTTAGAGGATTTAAAAGCACTAAATCTTCTTGTTAAGGAAGAACCGCATATAAATTCTGTTGGTTACTGTTCACGTTCAGGTGCTGTTGTTGAACCTATGTTATCAGATCAGTGGTTCATGAAAATGGAAGACTTAGCCATCCCTGCTAAACGTGTTGTTGAATCAGGTACAATTCGCTTTGAACCCGAATCATGGACAAAAGTTTATTTGCATTGGCTAAATAATATTGAAGACTGGTGCATTTCTCGTCAACTTTGGTGGGGACATCGTATACCCGCTTGGAATTGTAGCGATTGCAGCAAATATACAGTTACCGAAGTTACTCCTTCAGAATGTGAACATTGCCAAAGTAAAAATATTTTGCAAGAAGATGATGTCCTTGATACTTGGTTTAGTTCGGGTCTTTGGGCTTTTTCAACAATGGGATGGCCAAATGAAAGTGAACATTCTGTTGAAACTCAAAAAACTTTTTATCCTACGAACTATCTGGTAACTGGACATGATATTATTTTCTTTTGGGTTGCTCGCATGATTATGCTTGGCCTTGAGTTTAAAAAAGATGTTCCATTTAGAACTGTTTATATTCATGGTTTGGTTCGCGACAATCAGGGCCGCAAAATGTCAAAGTCTTTAGGAAACTCTATTGATCCAATCGATATGATCGAAAAGTATGGAGCCGATGCTTTACGATTTAATTTCTTAGCCCATTTATTTTCCGGGAAAGATTTTAAATTTAATGAACAGCGAATCGAAGGCTACCGCAACTTTATGAATAAAGTTTGGAATGCATCCCGATTTGTTTTAACAAACTTGCATGACTTTAAAGTTCCCGCAGAAGGCGTTAAGGCTTTACCAAACAAAACTGATCTTTCTGTTTTTGATCAATGGATCATATCAAAATTATCAGATGTTGAAAAGCAAGTGCATGAAGCTTTGGAAGCAGAACGTTTTTCAGATGCCGCAACGACTCTGTATCAATTTATTTGGAATCAATTTTGTGACTGGTATATTGAGTTTACCAAACCAATTATGACTTCAGGAAAACCCGCTGAAAAAGCTGCAACACAGTTAGTTATGGCACAAGTGCTGAACCGACTAATACGAATGCTTCACCCATTCTGTCCTTTCTTAACAGAGGAAATCTATGCAAACCTTCCAATTAAAGCGGATGCTTGTATTGTTGATCAATACCCAACTGTTCAAATTGATAAAGAGCTTTTAGCTTTTGGCAGCAAGCAATCTGAAATTGAAATTGATATTGTAAAAGAGGTTATTACCGCTATTCGAAATATTCGCGGGGAAAACCGCATTAGTCCCGCCGTTAAACTAACTATCCGATTAGGCACGACTCAGCAAAATACTTTAAAAATTTTGCAAAACAATAGCACTGCAATTATGACTTTAGCACGATTAGAATCCATGGACATTGGTGCCGATGGCAACATGATGAAATGTGCAGTAGCACCGATTGCCTTAGGAGACGCGCGCATCAATGTTATTATTCCGTTAGAAGGACTTGTTGATTTTGATGAAGAAATAAAACGCATTCAAAAAACAATTGAAAGGCTCGAAAAAGATGTGTCTTTATTAAACGGTAAATTATCGAACGAAAAGTTTGTGCAAAACGCAGATGAAGACGTAATTGCTAATGATCGAATTTTATTGAAGCAATCTAAAGATCAAGTTATTTCACTGCAACAAGCTTTAGTACGATTTCAATAATTTTGATTTATTACAAACACTGACAATTTGAAGTAGTTGCATCGGTTTCGGTGCAACTAAAAGTTTTATCGCCCTTGGTTAATGAAAAAGATTGAATTTTTCCACTGCGCTCTACCAAGACCAACTCTTCGCCCTCTTGATAATAAACGCGGGCCCCTTTTTCTTCTAAGGTAACTTGTCCGTCTCCACGCAAAGAGCTTAAAAAATCGTCGGAAGGATCTGTTGCTTGCTCAGGATTCAAGGCTTGCATTTCTGGCATACCCTGCGCGTTGATTTTATAAAACTGAGCCCGCTTAACCGGATTCCCACTGTCTGAATATTCTATTTCTGTCCGAATTCGTCTTACTGTTCCATCCTCAACCTTGAAATCTTGCTGAGTCCAATCGTCCATTTTAACAACGACTTCGCCCAAAGTTGTTTTAAGACTTGATGATAAACTTTCAAAGGTTGGCTCTGACTTATCTGCAATCACCGCGCTTTGAGTTCCCAAACAAGTACCCATTTGTTTTAAGTGATCAGAAAAAGATTTTTGAATTTCTAATGTTTGCTCATCAATTACTGCCTGAGATTTATCTTTAATATTTTTTAAATCTGAATTTTGCTTTTCAATCACATGATCTGGCTTTGAGTTCGCCGCCATCGCATCTGCATTTAAACTAACATCTTCATTTTCTTCAGCCGTCTGCAATGGATTTACTGGGCGATCTTTGTAAAACAAAGCACCCATAATTATTAGCGTTGCAGCAATTGCTAAAAAATATTTAAATCGCATATTTACAAGCCTACTTGATCAAACCAATTTCGCGCAATCTTTGCATTAAAAATTCGTGCGCAGTAATATCCGCATATTTTGCCCCGGCACCTTTGCAAGATGGCAAACAACTTAATATTGATTCAGGATGGGGGTGCATGAAAAAAGGCATTGAATATCTAGACTGATTTTTGCCATCTTGCGGGTTAATTACCCGGTGAGTTGTCGATGGAATAATATCGTTGGTAATTCTAGCCAACATATCTCCGGCATCCACAATTAATGATCCAAAATCGCTTTCAATATCTAGCCACGTGCCATCGCGATCTTTTAACTGCAAACCAGAAGTTGTTGCTGCGGGAAGAATAGTAATAAAATTAATATCCTCATGAGCCGCTGCACGCACACAGCGAGAATCAACACCTTCTGGAATAGGTGGATAATGCAAAAGTCTTAAAATCGAATTACCTTCAACCACCATATTTTTAAAATAATCTGTTTCTACTTGTAATGGATAAGTTAAGGCTTCCATCATTTGAATTCCAGCAACTTCTAATTGTGCAAATAATCTTTCGAAAACAGGACGGAACTCAGGAACTGAATCATCTGGCCAAATATTTTTAGGATAGTATTTTGAAAACGCATGACCCTCTGGCACTTCGCGCCCCACATGCCAAAATTCTTTAAGATCCATCACCGGAGAATCTTTAGCGTGCTCTTTTCCAAATGCCGTGTAACCGCGTTGCCCGCCACCTAATTCTGAGATGTAAGATAATTTTTTCTTTTCAGGCAAAGAATATAATTTTTGTAACATTTGATAGGCTTCAGTTAATAATGATGTCGGCACAGAATGATCTTTTAAAATTATAAATCCATAGTCCTTCATTCCTAAATAAAGGTTTTCAATAAATTTAACTTTATCATCCTGAGAGCCATGCAAATATGAACCTAAACTTAACGTAGGAACTTTGCGTAAAGTTGAATTTTCAGGTTTTTGGTTTTGGGTGTTTTCCATAGATTCTCTCCCTAGTTTTATTGGCCCTAACTTAATCATATTTCTGCTTGCTTTACCAGCTTTCAGGTTTTAAGCGCAAAGATCAGGTCCGAACTAAAAAAGAATATTAAAAACAAGAACTGTCGTTTCACTGGTGAATTCAAAATGGATGTCACCATCATATAACTTAAGAGCATGTTTATTTCGATATGGCGACTCACCCGACTCAAAACCTCGATAAACCACAGGGCGTGGATCTTGCTGAATTAATTCCTCAATGACATTCTTAAGCTCTGAGCGATTTAATCGTATCATCCATTTTTGCAAAATTTCTAAGGCAGCGTCTGAAAATTCGACATAAATATTTTTCGCTATGACCTGAGCCATCCAACCACCGGTTGCTTCAGGCTTACTTTCAAATTCTGGCAAATACGGCTTAACATCTAATATCGGAGTTCCATCAACCAGGTCGGCTCCTGCTAAAATTAGCACGTCATTTTTTATTTGAACTAACTCCACCAACGACAAACCTATCGGATTTGGCCGATGAGGAGAGCGCGTTGCAAAAACGCCGACACTTTCCCCGTTCAAACGTGGCGGATGAATTTTGGCATGATATCTTGCTGAATTATTTAAATGAAAAACAAATTGCAACCACACCTGCGAATAACCTTCTAAGCCCTGAAGGGCCAATTCAGGTTGCAAATCAGGTCGCAATTTTAATTCCGAATAAACTTTTTTTACAATACCCGACTGCCGAGGAACACCAAACTTATCAGGATAAGCTGATTTTAAAAATCCAATGGGTTTAAATGTAAATACGCTTTCATCCATTATTTAAACCGATCTTTTTTTTCATCGGAACTAATTTTTTTGGTGTCGACTGATCTGGATAATACGTAGGCTTAAACTTAAGAT
This sequence comes from Pseudobdellovibrio sp., assembly GCA_049301055.1. Classification (GTDB taxonomy): domain Bacteria; phylum Bdellovibrionota; class Bdellovibrionia; order Bdellovibrionales; family Bdellovibrionaceae; genus Pseudobdellovibrio. The sequence goes on from JBAQKN010000004.1 coordinate 75,100, forward strand.
TTGTTGAATGTTTTAAATCTGTTAAGGCTTCCTGAATTCCACGATCAAGTTGTGGATCGCGGCGCTTTACATAATCTTCTGGCGTGATCTCAACTTCAATATCTGGATCCACGCCGTAGTTTTCCACACTCCATTCCACATCTTTAAACCAAAAACTATATTCTGGTTGAGTCACATAAGTTCCATCACGCAGTGAATATTGGCCATTAATTCCAATAACACCACCCCAAGTCCGCTTACCAACTAATTTACCAAGCTTCATCAATTTAAAAGCCATAGGAAATATATCACCATCACTGCCAGAGTATTCATTGGCTAATGCAACCAATACACCTGGAGCATAGGATGGATAAGTCTGAATACCTTGATACCGTGTTTCATCAAAACCTAATTTTTTTTGCGCTAGAACTTTTAATAAATGCTGAGAAACATGACCGCCGCCATTAAAGCGAAGGTCTACAACTAATCCCTCGTATTGTGATTCAACAATATAATGCCGATAAAATTCCGCATAGCCCCCAGACCCCATATCTGGAATATGGACGTAGCCTAATTTTCCATTTGATTTTTCATGCACATAATTTTTATTTTTAGTTACCCAATTTCGATAGCCCGTTGCTGACTGATTCAAATTCGCACGAATTGTAACAAGCTCTTTTTTCTTAGAACCTTTTCTTAAAATAGATAATTCCATTTTAACATTTACCTTGTTTTCTAAGGTCTGATAAAGATCCTGAGCCGATTTAAATTCTACTCCGTTGATAGCAAAAATCTGGTCTCCGACGTTTAACGAAACACCCATTGCTTTTAACGGAGACTCTGTCGTTGAATCCCACGAATCACCAATTGGCAAATTAGTAATAGTATAGGATTTTGTTTTTGCAGAGTAAGTAAAAATAGCACCTAGCTGCGCTAATGGAATTCGTAATCCGAAGCGATCATAATTGCCATTCATTTCATAGCAATGAGATGTTCCAAGCTCACCTTGCATTTCCCACATTAGATCTGAAAATTCAGTGCGCGTATTAACTTTTGGCATAAGTGTTTCATAGCGCTTATAAACCAAATTCCAATCTATCTTATTCAAATCTTTCCGCCAGAAATGCTCTTTTTGATATGTCCAGGCCTCATGATACATTTGCTGCCATTCTTCACGCGGATTAATTTTTAGTTTAATTGGCGAAGTATCCACCCAGCCATCTTTTTTTCCAATTTTATTTTCTGCAGACGGCTTTGATTTCGTTTCAAGCAGTCGCAATTTAGAATCTACAAAACCTAAAAAATACGACTTCGAATGATTCATGACAAAGTAAGAATTATTTTTTTGATACAGTTCATCCGAATTGTCTTCGAATTTGTACTGAAAAACATCCAAAGTATTTGGGTTATCCAAAGACCAATCATGCCTTTCAATAGGAACCACATCTGCTTTCCAATATAAGACGCCACCCTTGATTCCCACAATTTTCTGATAACCACCTAGCTCTAATTTAAAAGGCAAAATGCGCTGATCAATTTCTTTAAAATCAATTTCAATTTTTAATGGTGTCTTTTTTAATTTTTTGGCTATCTTATCAGAAACAGTAATTTCTTCTTTTGGGTTTTCTAAATAATTCTCGAAAGGGCTTGCTGTTAAAGATTGCAAAGAAACCACATAGGGCCGAACTGCAAAAGGGAATCCCAAGTCAAAATGAGTCTCGTTATAATTCGGAGCAAATTCGCGCACACCTAAAAAGTAAAGATACTTTCCTTCAGGATCAAACGAAGGTGATGTGTCGGATACAATTGGATTTAATAAAAATTGTAATTTTTTTGATTGGATATCATAAATGCGAATACCAGTTCGGCGCTCATCCACATTTGCCGTGTAAACCAAATAGCGCCCATCTGGCGACCATTCAATATCCGCTGGCCGACCAAATTGATTTGTTTCAATTTTTTTGAATGAATTTTTCTTTAAGTCCAACACATACACTTCATGACGATTTGTAATGACTGCAACTAAGTCTGACTTCGGAGAACATTTAATAGTCCAAATTTTACCCCAATTTAACTTAGAAAATATTTTCTTTTTTAATCCTGTTTTCGTATTGAATTCATATATCGACTCTTCACTATTTCCATGAGCTGCAGCGACAATAAGTTTAGTCCCATTATAGTTATAATCTGGATGACTGTAGCGAATATCTTTTCCTAAATCCAATTCTTTAACCACACCACTAAACGGAGGCACTTGAAACAAATGACCACGTGTCACGACTGCTAATTCACTACCACTAGGATGCACAGATGCTGCATGAAAATAGCGATTCCATTTTTCAAAACGTGGGCTAGCTTGCAGGGCTGATGTTTTAAAATGAATTTCTATTTTTTTTGTAACATCCGTTTTTAAATTATGCATCCATATATCTGCACCACATTGATATGCAATTTGATTTGCAGATGGATTTAAGCTTAAATTTCTAACGTAATAGTCCGTATGATTTGTTATTCGATTAATATTTTGACCAGCTAAATTGCACGAGTAAATATTAGCAACGCCCTCATGATCGGATATAAAATAAATTGTTTTATTAACAATAACGGGTCTTGCGATATTTGTTTTCAAATTTTTTAGAATTCGTTCAAAAGAATTTTTTCCAACCTGAGTCCAAAGAACTCCAGCCGTGCCCCCCTGATAACGTTTCCAACGAGCAGAATCACCTGAATGTCGGCCAAGAATTTGAAAATCATCACCCTTGTAATAATACGAACAAGGACCTAACTCTATTTTTTTAAAATTCTTCGTCTTAATGTTTAATTCATACACATACATTTCGCGACGAGGATACCCTTCAAGGCCTGAAGTAAAATAAAGAGTTTCGGTGTCTTTCCAACCTAGAATTTTACTTACACCCAACCAGGTAAGGCGCTCAAGTGCCCCACCCTCTGCAGAAATAATGTAGATATCGCCTGAAGAATGATCTGAACTAATTAAGGCAATTGATAACCCATCTGGTGAAAAAGACGGAGAAGAAATTATTCCCTTGTTTGCAGTTAATCGAATAGATATACCGCCCGATGAATCCACAATCCAAAGATCATCGTCAGAAATAAATGCAACATGCTTATTTGAAAGTGTAGGATTAGAAAAATAACCTTGATTCATAAAAACTCCTTAACTGATCTAAAAGACTTTCAGTCTAAAAGATCAGAATAAGGAAAGTCTAATAGCAATTGATTTAAAACCTAAAAATTACCAGATTTTTCTGCCAAAGCTTCACGGTTAAGAATAATAATTTCTTTTCCATTTAAATCGATTAATCCTGCATTTTTAAATTCTGTTAAATGTCTAGATAGCGATTCATTAATCGTACTAGCAAGTTGAGCAAATTCATTTCGAGTTAATTTCAAATTTAATGAAATTCCACGATCTGTCTTAACTCCAAAACGATCTGCCAAAGTCACTAATTGGTAGGCAATTCGCTCTTGTACCGAAGCTAAGTAATGAAACTGATTAGTTTTTTCGTAGCTATTTAAATCAAGAACTGATTGATCTAAAATACTTCTCATAAGCGGATTCATATTCGCCAACAACTTCAAAACCACTTCTTTTTTATAAACCCAGACCGTCGTTTTTTTGATCGCTTTCGCATAATCAAGCGTCGGTTGATTTAGAACCAACGCTTTATATCCAAAAACTTCACCTGGGGATAATAACTTTGTGACGTATTCGGGCGAAGTTGTCCGCCCCCGTGCCGAATCGCGATTAACGTATATTTTCACACATCCCGCTTTCATAAGGTAAAGTCCAGCAGCCTGGTCACCCTCTTTGAAAATGATGTCACCTTCGTTAAAAAACACGACATCATAAGGAACTTCTAAAGAGCTTAAGAAATTTGGCGAAATTGATTCTGTATTGTGCTGTTGCATATAATTTTCTCCATCTTGGCTTGAATAGTTTCCTGCCAATAATTTAATTGAAGAGTCGTTGGGATCGATATAGTTAGACATATTTTGCACCCTTCCCCTTAAACACAATTGATTAAGGGCTTTTCAGCCTATTTACTGGCTAAATGTATGTTTATAATTTAGTAAACTTAAGTTGAGTTTACAATATTTTAAACATACATTGATGACGCCATAGATAGAATTTATGTTGACTCACCGAGCAGGTAATATTAGAAAGTCTTAATCTTAATTTTCTTAATATTTTCAAGGAGTTAGCATGAAAAGAAATATTTTATTTATTTTTGTTTCAGCCGTTTTTCTTGCCCAAATCTCATTTTCAACAGCAAGCGCAATAACAAGAATTGGTCTAGTTTTGGATAAGGGTGGAAAAGATGACAAGTCTTTCAATACCTCCGCCTACGAAGGAGCCAAAAAGGCCGAAAAAGAACTTGGTATCGAACTTAAATATGTCGAAGCCACAGATACGAACTCTCTTGAGACACTTCACAGAAATTTTGCTCAAAAAAAATATGATCTAATTATTGGAATTGGATTCGCACAAATGGATGCCGTAAAAAAAGTTGCCGCATTATTTCCAAAAACACATTTTGCAATTGTTGATGGCGAAGTTTCTGCACCGAACGTGCGATCACTTTTATTTGAAGAACATGAAGGTTCTTTTTTAGTCGGAGCTGCCGCCGCCATAAAATCTACAACAGGTACAATCGGTTTCATTGGCGGCATGGACATTCCATTAATTCGTCGCTTCCAAAAAGGTTATGAAGCCGGAGCCAAATACGTAAACCCAAAAGCCAAAGTCATTAATAATTACATCGGTGTTACAGGTGAAGCTTGGAATAATCCCGCAAAAGCCAAAGAAATGGCTTTATCGCAAATTGGACAAAAAGCGGATGTTATCTTTCATGCTGCCGGAGCTTCTGGATCAGGTGTTTTCGATGCTGCCGCTGATAAAAAAGTTTTTGCAATCGGTGTGGATTCAAATCAAAACTGGATTAAACCCGGAGTAGTTTTAACAAGCATGCTAAAACGTGTAGATATTGCCGTTTTTGAAACAATTAAATCTATTAAAGAAAATAAATTTCAATCTGGAGTAATGCGCTTTGGATTGAAAGATTCTGGGGTCGATTGGGCTTTAGATAACAACAATGAAAAACTTTGGCCTGCAGCAGATAAAAATAAATTAGAAGACATTAAAAAATTAATCATCTCTGGAAAAATCAAAGTTCCAGATTATTACAAAACGAAATAAATAACTTGAAACCGTTGATTGAATTTCAACATATCAATAAATCCTACGGGCAAGCGAAAGCTTGTGATGATATCTCTTTCTGTATTCAACCCCAAAGCATACATGCTTTGGTCGGAGAAAATGGCGCCGGCAAGTCAACCTTAGTAAAAATATTTGCTGGCATTGAATTCGCTGATTCTGGTAAAATGATTTTAAAAAATTCTAGTTACAATCCTAGCTCGGCCAAAGATGCCTTTAAAAACAAAATTGGTTTTGTTCAACAGCATTTTCTTTTGGCAGGAAACCGAAATGTTTTAGATCACTTAGTTTTAAATTGGCCCTATCGCAACTTATTTCGATCAGGCTCTACGGACGAGTTATTAAAAAAAGTTCAAGAATTTTGCGTCAAATTTAATTGGCACATAAACCTAAAAGCAAAAGTTAAATCTCTTTCTGTCGGCGAACAACAGCGCATTGAAATTATTAAAGCACTGTTAACGGATCCCGAAATTATTATTTTTGATGAACCCACCGCAGTCTTAGCTCCGCAAGAAATTATAGATTTTTTAAAATTTTTAAAAGATTTAAAATCCGAAGGCAAAACAATCATTTTAATTTCGCACAAACTCAATGAAATCAAAAATGTCGCAGACGAAGTGACGGTGCTTCGCCACGGACATAGCATTTTATCTAAAGCTGTTTCTGAAATGTCGATTGCGGACATGGCAGAAAGCATGATTGGCCAAAAACTTGGTTCTTTGGTCACAAATGAAACTGCAAAAAAAGCAAACGTCGAATTATTTAAACTTTCAGAATTAGGTCTAGTGATTGAAAAAAATGAAATCCTAGGTGTCGCCGGAATCGAAGGGCATGGCCAAAGCCAACTGATTAAAAAAATATTGTCTGCCGTTTACAAACTAAAAATTAGTTTCGCAGATATTGCCGAAGACCGACTAAAATACAGTCTGTTCCCAGGCCTAACTTTAATGGATCACATGGTTCTTAGACACTCTCAACTTCTTACAAAAAGCGGCTTTATTCAAAAAGAGAAAGTAATTTCAGCCACTGAAGAACTTATTAAAAAGTGGGACGTTCGTCCCCACAATGCCCTTATCAGCGTCGAAAACTTATCTGGCGGGAATCAGCAAAAATTTGTTGTTGGCCGCGAATTGTATCATGATCCCGATTTTATTTTAGCTGCCCACCCGACTCGTGGTGTTGATCTAGGCGCGCAACAAATGATTCATTCGGCTCTGGTCAGCTGCAAAGAAGCTGGAAAATCCGTTCTTTTAGTTTCATCTGATTTAGATGAGGTTTTAAATCTTTCCGATGTTTTTGTAATTCTTAATAAAAAAAATATCTATGGCCCATTTTTTAAAAAACAAATCTCTGAAATCGAAATTGGACAATTTATGACAGGCTGTCACCCGAGCCAAGACCACTTTCACTTAGGATCGGCTTTATGAAAAAAGAAAAACTAATGCAATTAGAACAGCTGGCCCCATGGTTCGGTTTTTTATTCGGCCTATTCTTGGCTTGCAGCCTAGCTTTGTTTTTTAAAGAAAATCCAATTCAGATATTAAAAATAGTTACCACCAGCTTTCTAAATTCAAAATATGATTTTGGACTAACACTGTTTTATACAACCTGTCTTATTTTTTCAGGCTTAGCTTTTGCCATACCAATGAAGGCTGGTTTATTTTATATCGGAAGCGAAGGGCAATTAACAATTAGTGCAACAATTGCAGCAATCTTAGGAGCCACCTTAGAAGTTAATAGTATTGTTGGTCTAATTTTAATTTTTATTCTAACTTTACTTTCTGGGATGCTTTCTGCGCTTATTATTGCCTTGCTAAAGTTTTATCGCAAAGCTCATGAAGTGGTTGTCGCGATCATGTTAAATTTTATCTTAGCTGCATTAAGCACGTGGTTAACGATCAACCATTTTCAAAATCCTAATTCACAAAATCCAGAAACAGGAATAATATTAGAAAATTTTCAAATCTTCAAAAGTGACCCCTTAAAAATTTACTTTGATCAGTCACCAGTCAGTTCGTTTTTTATTATTGCCATTTTATTTTGTTTTTTACTTAAGTGGCTTGAATCCAAAACTTTGTTTTTTCAAATCATTAAAAGTTACGGTGCAAACGCAGACGCTAGCAAGCGCTTTGGATTTTCCGAACTTAAAATTCTATCTGCAGTTATGCTTCTAGCTGGTTTTTTTTCTGCTTTCATTGGTTTAACGGAAGTCCTTGGTAGTTCATTTCAGTATAAAATTGGTTTTTCTCCGGCCTATGGCTTTTTAGGTATAGCTGTGGCTTTGTTAGCTAGACAAAATTTTATTGGCATCATTGCTTCCTCTTTTTTGATAGCTCTTTTACACAAAGGCGCCTCTGACTTGGATTTGGAAACACAATTTTTAACCCGAGATTTTTCGCGCGTGCTTCAGGCTTTAATTATTTTTTGCGTAGCAGCTTCATATTATGTATTTAGTTACAAAAAACGTAAAGGCACCTTATGAGTTTTTTGGATTCGCTATTTGTTTTACTTCTTTTTTCAACCTTTCGCTTATCTTTACCTTTGGTGCTTACAGCTGTTGGCGGTTATTTTTCTGAAAAATCCGGAGTCGCACAAATTGGCTTAGAAGCCTTTCTACTTGCCGGAGCTTTTACCGCATCAGCTACGACTTATTTATCAGGATCATTGTTTTATGGCTACCTTGCCGCTGGCGCCGCCGCTATTGCACTGGCCCAACTGTTTGCATTTCTTGTTTTGAAATTAAATGCAAATTCGATCGTCATTGGAACAGGACTAAATTTGTTTGCTATTGGCCTTATTCCCCTTATTAGTAAATCCGTTTTTGATTCTACAGGATCAACCCCGGCCATAGCCTCATTTGCAAATCCCTTACTTTACCCAATTATCACTTTAACTTTTGCTTTGGGCCTAAGCTTTTATTTATCTGAAAAAACAATTTGGGGACTACAAGTTAAATTTGCCGGAGAAAAACAAGAGGCCTTAGCCGCAATTGGTGTTAATCATGTTCACCGACAGTGGCAAGCCATTAGCTATGGAGCTTTCATAACCGGCCTTGCTGGCGCAATTCTGTCTACCTACCTGTCTTCATCCTATTCACCACTTATGAGCGCAGGGCGGGGCTACATTGCCCTAGCCGCAGTTATTTTTGCAGGATGGGATTTGAAAAAAACCATTTTTATTAGTTTGTTTTTTGGTTTTTGCGAAGCCATACAAATTCAAGCCCAATCGAATCAATTGATTTCGTCGCTGATTCCTGCTGAATTCATTCAAATGATACCTTACTTGATTACTTTACTAGCCTTGTTGTTGTTTAAATCAAAACGACAGGCTCCAAAGCAGTTAAAGTAAAACGCAAAACGATTAATTTATTCTTAAAGGAGATTTATGACAATTCTTAGCACAAAAAAATTGGCATCCGTTATAATGCCCGTTCTTTTTCTGGCTTTATCAACTTTCTTAGTTCAACAAAAAGCATTTGCCTGGGGCGGCCGTGGACACGCCTCTATTTGCGAAGCGGCAGTTTATTTAGTTAAGAATCCTAGCTTAAAAGACTATTTACAAAATAAACCGCAGATGATGGGTCACCTCTGCAACATTCCAGATATTTATTGGAAATCACTTTCTGAAGACTCAAGAAAATTTGGCGACCCTGGGCATTACATTGATACAGAAATTTTAGGAATTAAGCTAAACGAAATTCCGACTGATTATAAAAAAATTGTAGCAACCTACACCGGCGCCGATAATAAATTTAAAGATGGAGCAAAAATATTTTCTGTTCCTTACGAATTAGGATCTATCTGGTGGAGAGCCGATCAATTCTATCGCCGTGCAACGGATGACGGTAAAAAGTTAAAAACTTTACCCGCTCCTGCAAATTCTAAAGAAGAGCAAAATGAAAACTTAGAATACAATAAAACTTTCTACAGCATGGTTGTCAATTTAGGCTTAATGGGCCACTTCGTGGGTGATGCTAGCCAGCCCTACCACAGCACTTCGGATTACGATGGCTATGCTTCTAATCATGGCGGGATTCATGCCTACTTTGAAGATTCTTCTGTCGCCTTATTTGGTCCTGATTTAATTTCACGAATTGTAAAAAAAGCACAATCCAATAAAACAGCTCCTTTTTTAAAAGCCGGAACTGTTATAGAAAAAATGCGCGCTCTTTCTGAAATTTCTAATTTGGAAATTAAAGATGTCTTAAAAGCAGATCCAATTATAAAGCCCTCAGTTGTTAAAAACGAAAAAGGCATGAACCTTCGCACGGAAGCCGTTCGCCAACCGGCATCCGTGGGCTTCAAACATTTTGAAAAATTATTTATTCAAGAAATGGCCCGATCAAGCGCTTTACTAGCCCAGTTATGGGACCAAGCTTATGTTGAAGCCGGCGAACCTGCGATTAAAGCTTATAAAAGCTATCGCTACCCTTTAACTCCAGAATTTGTCATGCCTGATTATTTCGAAATTAAACCGGAAGAAGCGAAAAAGAAATAAATTTATAAACTACGGGCAATTCCTAACTAGGCGGAACCCGATGTTGCTACTACGATTATAAGGTGAGGTACCAAAGCGATAACCAGATCGCAATACGGTAACAGAAGACGGCTTCGCAGTAAGGCGATTCATCCGGATTTTTGTTTCACTTTACTGTTATATAAGTTTTTTCTTTTTGTGTATTTAATAAATCCCATGGCCTCTAAGGTGTTTTTTAGTAAATAATCACAGCTGCTTTTAAAATCTTTCCCCCAATATAAAATGCGTGTGAAGGGCCTGAACTGCCAAAAGGCCTGGCCCTTTCCTTGCGGCTCTTGTTGAGCTTTTTGATATTGAATCTGGCTGGATTTATGGGGATCGCCCGCACTTTTTAAAAGCAAGCTTTGAAACAATTTAAAACTCTGCATTTTCATCACATGACTTGCAATTTGACTTGAAAGCACACGAATGAATGTTTGGTAATTTTTGCGACTAGATATTTTAATTACTAAATGCAAGTGGTTCGAAACAATGGCTTGGCGATAAACTTTAATTAAATATTTTTTAGCTGTTTTTAATATAATATGCTTAATGTCTTTTTTATTATGCAGCAAAAGAAATGAATTAGCCCCATAGCCCCAACTTGATCTTAATACTATATGAATAGCTTCCTTGGTGTTTAGGGGACGAATAGATTTTCTTTTTCCATAAAGTAGACTTCCTCCATAGAAGCGTAAATCTTTTTTAAATAGATTAAATTGTTGCGATTTTCTCATGATTAACTACAGATGCAATCAGCAAGGGGCGATCCCCGCCAAGATTCTGCAAAGTCAGCCTGGCCTGCGTTCGAAGTGCGAATTGATATTCTAATTCTAGAAATTTAATAACCCACAAATCTCATAATGAGCCTTAAACACCCTAAATTACTTTGGGGTGTTTAACAAATTTTGTAACTTATCTAAAATTTCAACCTCATTACCTTGTTAATCCCTTAACAGGTGGCAATCGCCTTGCATTAGTAAACGTGTACATAGCAGAAACTAAACCTATGAAACGAGGCTTTTGTGAAAAAAAACTTAATCTTATCCTTTGTACTTTTGTTAACAGCCTTCGTTAATACGGCTCAAGCGATCGAGTCTTGCGATATTCGGTTCAAACCCCTTTATAAAGACATTCAAGTATTTAAACAGACAGAAAAAATTATCGCTGATAACGGTGTTGTTGGATATCACTTGCATCAGGAATTAAAATCTTTAAAAGCTATTACCCTTTCTGTTCAAGAAAAGGTTCATTCTATTGAAGTCAGCTTTGTAAATTGCGACATGGATTTAAATGAAGCCGACCAATTAGATATTGATATGATTGTTGAAGCTATTTTGAAATCTAAAAATCCTTTAGATACCAATTAATTTAAATAAAATTAATAAATATAAGTCATTCCAACCTGAGATAAAAAATTATTTTGATCCACGCGCTGATTTACGGCTGTTGTTCCAATTAAACCTTTTAATGTTCCATCAACATTTATATTATTATAATTAAATCCCAAACCAAAGGCAGCTGTTGTATTACCAGGCTCAGAAGTAAAGTCTGAAACAGCACCTGTTGCACCAGCCAAGTAGCCACCACCAGCTGTAAATCCAGCCTCGTCCTTAGCTTGAGCCACCAACATTGTTTGCTGAATAGAACCACGAATCGTTAAAAATTCTGCACCTTTTGCTTCAATTCCAAACCAAACTGGCAAAGTTGTGCGTTTTAAATCTTTACCTGAAGTTACATTTTTTAAAGACGATGAAATTACCTGAGCACCATAAAAATAGTCAGAACCATCTTTAGTTCTAACATCGACTAAATTTCCTGCTATTGCTTGATACGAATCAGATATATCTTCTACTCCATTTGTTGAAGATCTTGCTTTAGCTGCATAATAATCTAAACCTAATGTCATTGTATCTAAAGTATAGCGACCGGCTAAATTAGCGTAACCAGAACCATCGAATTTTTTCCCGCCAGCTGCATCAACACTATTTACTAAAGAATAGACAGCATAAACTTGCAAGCTTCCTTGCAAAACTCCAAAGCTAACTAGCGTTGAATTTTCTTTTAAATCATTTTGTTTATCATTTTTATTTGAATTCGATATTCCAAATGCGAACGTCATATCCGCACCTTTATACCCATAAAACAAATGAATCGGATTTTGAGGAGTCACATAAGTAGTTCCCAAAGTTGTATTAATTAGTGATCGCGCCCCCATAATTGCATCATCTACATGACCTAAGGAAACTGCCAATTGCATACGATCATTTAGCCCATAAGAAATAGACCCTTCTGCATTATCTGTTGAGCTTGTGGCGGCTGTTGAACCCGATTCAAAAGTTATGAAATTTTTCAAAGTCATAATGTCTAATGGATTTGCATATATTGACTGAGTATCAACCAAATGACCTGAATTACTTAAAGCCTGCAGCCTTGCCTTCGTCGCAAATGCATTTATTGAAAATAAAACGATAAGTGCAGAAATTAAATTTTTCATGAGTTTCCTTTTTAAAATGTCGAATAAAAATTTTATATTAAGTATTTAGGAAAACAAATAAATTTTTGATTACTTTTAAATAAAAAAAAAGCCCTGGTTTTGACACCAAGGCTTTTTTGTTTTTAACTTTTCTTGAAAGAAAAATTAGAACATGTAATTAAGACCAACTTGAGCAAGTAAGTTATTACCATCAAGTTGTTGATTTGCAGAACCAGCAGAAGTTGTTAAACCTTTTAAAGTTGCATCAACATTTACTTTATCAAAGTTAAAACCTGTTCCAACAGCAACAACTACGTTGTTAGCATCTGGAGAAGCTTCAGTTACAGTCGCAGTTGAAGTAGAAACTTTAGAATTATTAATAAGTACAGTTTGAGTTACTGAACCACGTAATGTCATCCAAGTGTTCGCTTTTTGTTCAAAACCAATGATTACTGGTAATGATAACTTATCAACTTTTACTTGAGTTCCAGCATCATCTTTTTGTGAGTAACTAGTTAAACCAGCACCGTAGAAGAATTCATTACCGTCTTTTTTACGAGAATCAGTAGCGCTGATTGTTAATGTGTTACCAGAAACTTTAGCTACTTCAGCTCCTGCAGCAGATTCAACTTTGTAACCAGCTGTTTCGATTTTACCTTTAAGATAAATCGTGTCCATCCACATACCACCAGCAGCTGTTAAGCCAAGAGTTCCTGTGAATTTACCGTTAGTGTCATTTTGGTAAGTATTTGCTAAACCCAAACCAAGACTTGCGTCGTAGTTTCCAGTATGCATACCGAAACGAACTCCCATAGTATTTTCTTTTTCATTAATACCAGTTTTAGATTGGTAGTTTGAATAAATCAAAGTTCCAGCCCAAGATAAATCGCCTGATTTCATACCATATGATAATTCAAGAGGATTTTGTTGAAAATAATTTACCGCTGCTCCGAAATTAGCTAATGCTAAAGATCTGATTTTCAAACCTAATTCAGAATCGTGACCAATTGCTAAACCCATTTTAGCATCGCCCATTGAACGAACAACCATTCCTTCAGCGCCATCATAGTTTGAAACACCTGAAGTAGCTGTTGATTTTGTATTACCAGATTCTAGAACAACATAATCACCGCCAACAATAAACATGTCTGCTGGATTTGTGTAAACATTGTTTGCGTCTGTTAAGTGAACAGAGTTTCCTAAAGAGTTCACACGAGCTCGTGTTGCGAATGCGTTAACTGAAGCTAAAGCTACAGCAATTACTAATAAATTTTTCATTTTGCGTCCTTTCGTAAAGTGCAAATTGGTTTATATTGTTTACCTAATAAATAAATCCTAATGATCTGATTTTTTAAACGCAACTTAAAAAGTGAATATGAATAATTCAGAAACTGTTTATCAACCAGGTCAGATACGTAAAGTGTAGCTTAAAGACACCAAAAAATTTGCATTTTTTGTTTAATCAAATGCACTTGTTTTAGATTTTTTAATGCAATTAATTTAAGTCAGCACTTCGTTAAAACTCTTTACCATCAACAGTTTTATTGAATTTTTAAATTTTCTGTCTTTTGTCATTTTCTTAATTTTTAGGCTTATTGTTTTTTTGTATTTTGTTGTTTCGAACAATTTTGATTTTTTTAACGCGTTGTCCAAACCGCGGTTAGTCATTTTAAGACAAAGGTCTAGCTTTCTGCTTTGAAAATCGAATTAGACCCTTCTTAGGTTTTCTCTAGACTATTTATTTAAACAACAAAGATGTTTGAATAGGTTTTTGACATGACATATCCAATCCGTAAACCCAAGATAAATCTATGAATTCAAAACAAAAAACACTTAATGGCTTAGTTAAACGACACCCCGATGGATTCGGATTTTTTATTCCTGAAGATAAAGAGCATCCCGATGTCTATATCCCATCCAATGGAATGAACTCGGCGATGACCAATGATCGCGTCAGTATCTATGTAGAACGCGAACGTGATGGTCGATTTCGCGGAGAAATTTTTCAAATCAATGAACGTTCGCAAAAAACAATCGCTGGAAAATTCACTGTCATTAATGATCGCTATGGCATTATTAAAGATGATGGCAAAGGTTGGGGAACAGATCTTAAAATTACATTAGACAAATCCATGAACGCTAAAGACGGCGAACTTGTTGCTGCTAAAATTACAAAATACCCGGACAATGGAAAGTTTGAAGGCGAAGTTATCGAAGTCATCGGCGATGCGCTGAATGCATTAAATGACATTAAACGCGTTTGCATTACTCAAAACATTACGACAAAATTTTCTGAAGCAAATTTAGAAGAAGCTAAACAGTTTTCAAATAATCCAACTGAAAAAGATTTTGCAAAACGAATCGATTTACGTCATCTGCCTATTATAACTATAGATGGTGCGACCGCGAAAGATTTTGATGATGCCGTTTATGTTGAAATGACAAACACAGGGTTTCATCTGTATGTCGCCATCGCCGATGTTAGTCACTACGTCAAAGTTGCAAGCGCTATGGATAAAGATGCGTATGAACGCGGTACTTCTGTTTATTTTCCAAATTTCGTTGTTCCAATGTTACCTGAAGCGCTGAGCAATGGATTATGTTCTTTAAATCCACATGTGCCCCGTCTAGCTTTAGTTGCTGAAATGAATTTTGATTTTACCGGAGAAATGACTTCATCGCATTTTTTTGAAGGTGTTATTGAAAGCAAATCACGTGTTACTTATGGCGAAGCTCAAGAATTAATTGATGGGAACCCTTCGGATAAAACTCAATCAACAAAACTACCCGAAGTGCAGGAAAATATTTATCGCTGTGCAGATTTAGCAAAAGTTTTAATGGCAAAGCGCTTTAAAGAGGGATCACTTGATCTTGAAGTTCCAGAAACGGAACTTGTTATTGATGGCACGGGCGAACCCATCGATATTATTAAATCAGAGCGCTTATTTGCTCATCGTTTAATTGAAGAACTTATGCTTGCTGCAAACGTTGCTGTTGCAAAGTTTTTAAGTTCAAAAGAAATTCCGTCTTTTTATCGTGTGCATGAAGAGCCTGCAGCAGAAAAGATTAGCTTACTACAGCGCTATATGACCAATTTAGGTTCAACAGCAAAAGAAGGCCTAATTGGCGGCGGTAAACTGCAAAAACGCTTAACTCGCATGTTACACGAATTTGATGGCAAACCCGAGGCGCAAATAATCCATATATTAACACTGCGATCGATGAGCCAAGCTAAATACACGAAAAATAATTTAGGCCACTTTGGTTTAGGCTTTGAATTCTATACTCATTTCACATCACCAATTCGACGCTATCCAGACTTAATCGTGCATCGATTATTAAAAAGTCAAATTATGCCCGGAAGTCAGTATCGCTTAATCAGTGATGATGATTTGGGAACAGCCGGAACTTGGCTTTCCGCATGCGAACAAAAATCTGCTAAAGCAGAACGCCAAATTCAAGCTATTAAAAAAGCCCGCTTTATGAAAAAAATGGAAGGCCAAGGTTTTGAGGGTATCGTTAGTTCGGTTACTAAATTTGGAGTCTTTGTTTTACTTCGCGAATTTAATATTGATGGATTAATTCGACTTGATGATTTGGGTTTAGACAAATGGGAATTTGACGAAGAAAATTTAACCTTAACTGCAAAACGCTCTGGCTTAACCTACAGTATGGGTGATAATTTGCATGTTATTGTTAGCTCGGTCGACATTGAACAAGGACAAATTAATTTTCTTATCGATAAAGATAATCCAACAAATCAACATCGCATTATTACGCCTTCTAAAAAAAGTGGAAAATCAGATCACAAAGAATCTTATAAAAGTAAATCAGATAAAAAAGATTTTAAACCGGGTGGCGACAGATCTAGGGACAAGTCTAAAAAGTTTAAAGATAAAAAAGGCGCGCCCTCTGATAAAACATCTCGTCCAGTAGATCGCGATGCAAATAAGAAAAAATCAGGTTATACCAGTGAACGACCTGCTTTAAAATACATGAAGAAAAATGCTAGTGCTGATTTCTCTTCTTCGACAGTGGTTCGTAAACCAACGCCCACTGCCACAACGACGACGACTCCTGCGCAAGCAAATTCTTCGTATGAAATTAAACCACGCTATTCTTCTTTGGCAGACTATTTAGATCAAAAAAGGACTACTCAAAATGAAGACTCGAGCTCGAAACCAACAAAGAAGTCCACTTCTGGGGCCGCTTCGAATCGGCAGGACTCTGAGAAACGCTGGCCGTCTAAAAACAATTCTGACGGTGTTCGCAAAGCACGGCCTAAAAACTCTAGTCGAAAAAATAAATCTAGGTAATTTTGTTAGCTCTGCGTCTTCACTTGAAGACCAAGATCAACTTTCTTTTCCCACACGATTGCGACTTAGCTTTGAAGAGCTAGGTCCGACTTTTGTTAAGTTTGGACAGCTATTGGCTTCTCGTCCCGATTTAATTCCGGATGATTATTTAGAAGAAATGTCTTTACTGCATGACCAAGTGCAAACCTTAGATTTTAAAACTATTGAAATTGTTCTTATCGCAGAACTTGGAAAAGATTGGAAAAGTAAATTTTCCTATTTCAATGAAAATCCACTGGGCTCTGCCAGTATTGCTCAAGTTCATCAGGCTACATTAATTAACGGAAAATCTGTTGTCTTAAAAGTACAGCGCCCCGGAATAGTTCAAACAATTAATGATGATTTAAATGTTCTGTATTTTATAGCCGAACTTTTAGAAAAGTATATTCCCGAGGTACGTCCATTTAATCCTGTCGCTATGGTGGACGAGTATTTTAAAACATTGGAACTTGAAACTAATTTTGTTGTTGAAGCCAATAACATTCGAAAATTTAAAGATAACTTTAAGGCGGAAGATAAAATTACAATTCCCGAAGTCTACTTTGATTTAACGACAGAGCGTGTTTTAGTAATGGAAATGCTAGAAGGCAAAAGACTTTCTCAAGAAGGCGCTTTACAGCAACCCGGCGTCCATGCAGATGAAATCATTAAGTTAGGCCTAAGAACTTATTTAAAAATGGTTTTTATGGATGGTTTTTTTCATGGCGACTTACATGCTGGTAACTTTTTTGTATTTCCCAATGATCGTATTGGATTGATTGATTTTGGTGTTGTCGGTCGACTTAATCACAAAACACAAACAGCTATAGTAAATATGTTACTAGCATTATCTAAAGAAGATTATTTACGTATGGCTTATGAGTATGTTGAATTAGCTCCATTTTCAGAATTAGTAAATGTAGATTTGTTTGCTAAAGAACTTCAGTCTTTAATTTCCCCATACTTTGGATTAACCATGAGGCACATGAATGTTGGTAAAATATTAATGTCCTCGTCCAGCGTTGCCGCTGAACATGGCTTATCTGTACCTGCCGAATTGATGATGTTTTTTAAATCAATTGTCTCTATTGAAGGCCTTGGCCAACGAATTGTTCCAGACTTTGATTTTTTACAGTTTACCCTAACCATGGTTAATGAAGTTGCTAAAAATCAGTTTCAGCCTACACGGATGATTGATGAAGCCACATTATTATTTCGAGAATCGCGTGGATTTTTAAATTCTTTGCCTAGACAACTCAATCTCATGTTACGCCGAGTAAATTCTCCGGATTATCATAGCAAAGTTGATGTCAAAGGCTTTGAAGAATTGCGTCGTAGCATAGAAGTTTCATTTAACTTATTGTTTCTAGGAATTATTATTGCGGCATTAATTATTTCAAGTTCATTGATATATCCGACTCAGGTACCATGGACTATGGCTGGAATGCCGGCAATTAGCTTAATTGGATATGCCTTGGCACTAACTTTAGGCGTTGCCGCTTTTATTAATTACATTAAAAAATCATGAGGACTTTACACCCCCTTTCAGGATAGTATTTGCCCATGAAGAATAGTGTTCCTAATGAATTTCAAAATTTATCAAATCAAATTGGTTTATTTATTGAATATTGGGGTTTTAAAAAAATCCATGGCCAAATTTGGACTCATATTTGGCTTTCTGAAACTCCTATTTCAGCAACTATTCTTGTGAAACGATTAGGCGTATCAAAAGCCTTAGTTAGTTTAGCTTTAAAAGATTTAATTCACTATGATGTGATCAAAATTTCTGGCCAAGGCGATCGCCGAAAAATTTTATTAGTGGCTAATGAAGACATTCAAAATGTAATCGCAAATGTTTTAAAAATGCGCGAATCAAAAATGTTGCAAACTGTTTTAAAACTTAATGGTAATGTAAAACACATGACCGCTGATCAAAAAGCTGTAATTGGCCTTGATGATGTAAAACTAGAACAAATGAAAGTTTTGATTCAAGTTGCACAAATGTCATTGGCAGCAGTAATTGAAGGCGAACTTTGCAGTAACGATTAATTTAAAACTATTTGCGCCAATAATGACACGTGTAACCGTTTGGATTTTTTTGTAAATAGTCTTGATGATAGTCTTCTGCATCAAAAAAATCAGCTTTAGGAATAATTGAAGTAATAATTGGCTTCTTCCATTTTCCAGTTTTTTCAATTTCAAATTTAACTTTTTCAGCAACTGCTTTTTGCGCATCATCCATATAAAAAATTGCTGATCGATATTGAGTTCCAACATCATTACCTTGCTGATTCATTGTTGTTGGATCATGCAATTTAAAAAATGCTTCTAGTAATTTTTCATAACTTAAAATATCTGCATCAAAAAGTATTTGCACAGCTTCCGCATAACCTGTCTGCCCAGTTTTAACTTTTTCATAACGTGCATCTTCCGCTGAAGAGCCACCACAATAGCCAACTTGCGTTTCAAGAACTCCTGGCATTTCACGCAAAAGTTCTTCTACACCCCAAAAACAACCCGCAGCTAAAATAGCTTTTTGCTTATTCATTGTATTCACCTTTTTAAATAAATTATCTAATTTTGCAGTCTAAACTTGCTTCAAGATTGCTTGAAATTAATTTTGCTGTAATCGCCTTTGTTGAAGTATCGCCAGAATAGGATTCAACAGAACTACTAGGTACTGATTTAGTTGTAATTTTTATTGATGAAATATTTTCTTCAATAACATTGGCTTCAAATACAAAATCTTTAAAGTCGACATTAAGAACGGCTATACCATATTCATCTATAGGAACATCAACTAATTTAACATCGGGTTTCGACCATAAAACACAAGCAAGAATAAAATGAATCATTTAGATGCTCCCATCAAACATAATAAATCAAACATCACATCAACTGCAGCAAGCGAAGTAATTTGTGACGAATCAAACGGGGGCGATACTTCAACAATATCAGCGCCCACTAAGTTACTAATTTTAAGCGTTCTTAGTATCCGCTGTGTTTCATATGTTGTTAAACCACCCACAACTGGAGTTCCTGTGCCCGGCGCAAATGCAGGATCTAAACAATCAATATCAAAACTGATATAAGTTGGTCCCGAAAAGCTTGGCAAAGTTTTTAAAAAATCATTCAATGGTTTTTCACGAATATCATCCACGGTACGCACTTCAATTTTATGCTTAGTAATAAAATCTAAATCATCAGCTCCCGCTAAAGGGCCTCGAATTCCAATTTGTATCATTTTCTGAGGATTCACTAAGCCCTCTTCCACAGCATGTCTGGCGAAAGCACCATGATGATATTCACACCCCCACGCCGCTGGATAAGTATCTAAATGAGCATCAAAGTGAATAAAATTTAATGGTTGTTGATACTTTTTTTTCAAGGCACGCAAGACTGGTAGTGTTGTTGAGTGGTCTCCACCGATAGCAATAAATTTTTTATTCGTATTAAGAATTTCTGTCGTAAATTTTTCAATGCTTGCATAGGTCTGAGCTTGATCAATGGGTACTGTTGGACAGTCTCCAATATCTGCAACTTTCAGCTTTTCAAATAAGGACATAGCTCGTGACATATGAAAACCACGCCCTAAACTTGAAGCATCCCGAATTTGCGTTGGAGCAAAGCGTGCACCTGGCCGATAAGAAACACCACCATCATAAGGAATGCCAAACAATGCCACATCAAAATCTTCCTTAATGTCCGCAATGGGCAGACGAAAAAAAGTTTTAATTGCTGAAAAACGTGGAAAATCTCGGCCACTGATCGGTTTAAAATTTGTTGTCATAACCTATTATTGTCAAAAATGATGTTGGTTACAAATAGATTATCCACTAAAGTGATGTGTCATGAACTCAATAAAAACAGACTCTTCCTTAATTAAAATAAACTCTAAAATAATGGCTCGTGATCAGGCGGAATTAATTCAATGGTATTTAGCAAATCGTCGCGAATTACCTTGGAGAACAAGCAAAGATCCCTACCGCATTTGGATTTCCGAAGTCATGTTGCAGCAAACAACAGTCGTTGCGGTGATTCCCTATTATGAAAAATTTTTGGCTCGGTTTCCAAATTTAAAAACCTTAGCCTCAGCTGCTGAAAATGAAGTTTTAGAATACTGGGCGGGTTTAGGTTATTATTCACGTGCACGCAATATTCATCGTTCTGCAATCAAATTATCACAAACTGGTTTTTATAAAACTGCGAATGAATTACTTGCTTTGCCTGGCTTTGGCCCTTACACGTCAAGAGCTGTTTCCAGCCTTGCCTTTAGCGAACCAGTTGGTGTGCTAGATGGAAACGTGATTCGCGTCCTTAGCCGCCGCTATGGCCTTCACTTAAACTGGTGGAATTCAAAAGAGAAAGCAATCTTACAAAATTTATCCGACTTATTAGCACAGACAGAAATGAACTCTGAAGTGAATCAAGGCATGATGGAATTAGGAGCCACACTATGCACCCCTAAAAAACCGCTTTGCTTAATGTGTCCATGGAAAAGTCGGTGCCTGGCCCTTAAAAAGGATCAAGTCGAAATTATTCCAAAACCAAAACCACGTGCAAAATTTGAACTTTGGCAATTAAGCTTTAATCCACAAATTAAAAAAAATAAAATCTACTTAAAACCTTTCCACAAAGGCCCCTTCTTAAAAAATCTTCTTTTTCCAGATAGCCAAATTGAAAAGCTAGCCAAGAAACCCAAAACCTTCGATTTTAAACATAATGTCACTAAATATGAAATATTTGTAACTATCGAAAAAGTCGCTATTAAGACGCCCGCCGATGGAGAATGGGTTAATTTATCTGACATTAAAAAAATAAATCCATCCAGCTTAATGACTAAAATTTTGAACTTTGAAGAAAAGAATGGCAGACTTAAGAAATGATATTCTTTTTAAACATTTTAATATTTCTAATCTCTAAACCAAGCTTTGCAGCAATTCAACCGCTAACAGGTTCATCCCTGATCAATCAAATCCAATCAGGGGCAGTTTTAAGTCAAATGGGTTTCCAAATTCAAGCAATTCCAACAAATTGGATTTTAAAAAAACCATTTAACCAAGATTCCTCAACAATCGAAATTGGCTCCGAAGAACTAAATAAAAAATCTTCTTTAAGTTTTCACACAGAAATCATCCCTGTAAAAACTGATTTAGAAAAGTATGTCCGACAATATTTGCGCGACTATAATCAATATGGTTTTGAAGTTATTGGCTTACAATCCTTAAAGACCGGCCAAAACTCAGTCGTTGTTGATTTAAATCAAAAAAACAAATCTACGCGCTCACGACAAGTTTTTTATAAAAAAGATAACAAAATCGTCTTAGCAACTTGTATCGATGAATTCGAACAGTTTTCAAAAACAATTTTAATTTGCAATGCTGTTTTAAATACTTTTCAGTGGCGTTAATTATTGAAAAATCATCTACATGAAATACACTTGAGGTAGGGGGATTTCCACTACTTGTACTGTTCTGCCAAAACTGCAGGAACTTTGCCAGACAATGCTTTCCGAATTAGCGTTTTTTGTTCAATATTCGTTTTAAGTTCATCATTACCATCGGATTTTACATAATTTGAAAAACGTGTTAAATGCTTTTCATCATTACAGGAATATAAAGATGGAAAATACGATACCGCAAAACTACGATCACCATCTTTAGAAATTTTATTTAATGATTGATTTAACAAGTTTACAGCTAATATTTTTTGAATGTCTTCGAAACGATCTAAATTTAAATTTGTGTTTTTATAAAATAGTTCTAAATCCGGTTCGAATTTTAAGGTGTCTTGCTTTACAAAGCCTTTTTCTATTTTAAAATCGCACTTAGGAAGTTTTATTAGCTGTGTTTGACGAGCGAACTTGGAAACATCTAAAAATGTTTTTCCCATATAATCAGCAGCCGATAAGTTATTTAAATTTTCAGCTTCAGTAAATGCAATCTCTGGTCCATCGTTAACAACGCCATCTAACCTCGAAATAACTTCATAGGATAATTTTGCTTGATCTAAATATTCAGAATTTCCATAAATAGGCTGTCCATCAATTACGACCAAATTTATTTCTTTTTCAAAAACATGTCGTACAATGTTTGTGTACGGATTACTATTTATCAAACTGGTCACAATAACCGACCCCATCGCACCCACCTGAAGACGACCCACAGGTGCTTCATTTTGCGAAAGCTCTGAATGATTAATTATTTTTGCAGGATTCTCGGTCATCATTTTAAACAAATACTCATCTGTAAAAATATTTTTTAAATTATCTGGGCGACCATCAATTGAATTTTGATCTATATACCGGGCAGCTAATTTAACTTCTTCAAGAACGCCCTTAGATCCCGTTGGCAACCAGTCCGAACCTAATGCTAAAACAACACCCGCTGCTGCAGCCGCTTTTATATTTAATGTTTCACCATATAGAATCAAATTTGAAAATGGAGACCAAATCAAACCCATTTCATTTTTTACCAATTCAGAATAATTCTTATCTTGAATACCAATTCCGTGAACAAAACTAATATGTGGCATATTAAGCCCAAGTAACTTTAGCACTTCATATTCTTTGCTATTATAACTATCTGTGCGACTACCTTCTGCTAAATGTGCAATGACTGCTGAAACTTTTGAACTTAATAAATAATTTTTTTTAATCGCTATACTTGGATGAATCCAGTACGCATAACGAATAAATTTTGCTGGAACAGGTTTTCCAGGTTCTTTTCCACATGACGTTTCTAGTAATTCTTTATTCGTCAAAATACTTAATCCAGAAGTATGATTTATATTTTTTGCAGTCACAGAAGCTGCAAGCGATGGACAGTAGGTTTGCACAACTTGTGCAAGTGCTTGCTCATAGGTCTTTCCTGATTCAATAATTGGTTTCAAAGTTTGCCAAACAAACACCATGTCATTAGGTAGCAAAATATCTGTCGGCGCTTGAACCGCTTCTTTTTGCGAAATGTAAGCCTCTTGATCTTCAACGCGTAAAACACCCCACGCACTGACACACATCGATGGACCTTGCAAATAAGTTGTTCCATTAATCATTGCTTGCATTTCTGACCAACGGAAAGCGGCGCACTGTATCGGCTTACCATATTGAATCCAAGGGTTCATATTTTGACTTACTGATTTTGTGTATAAATCCCAATCTCGCCATTCAAAGCGATTTAAAAATTGCCCCTTCGCCAGTCCCCAAATAGGTAGATTATTTTGTTTGGTATGATTGTGTAAATTAATTAAACCCGGGTAGATGACATCATAATCAGGTTGGCACGACATGCAGGAAACATTTGTATTTCTTTGCATTAATTTGTTCTTTAGTAGAATTACTGATTTACCTTTTTGTGTTTCTAGAAAAGAACTTAGACTTTTGTATTCCAATTGATGCAATTCTGTAATAACCCTTTCTTTAATTTCCAGGTAACCAAAATAAACTTCATTTTTGCTTTTACCTAAATATTGTCCTGGAATATTTCCAACCAATATAGTTGGAAATAAATTAATGGATGCTAAGTTGCGTTTATTTTTCTTCAAAGAATAGGGTGTCTTTTCTAAGAGCACCGTATTTTCAGGAAAAAAATTACTTGCTAATAAATCTGAACCCACCGGCCCGGAATGCGCTTCTAAAATATTCTTAAATAGACTCTGCATTGCATAGTGACCACTAGTTATTGCCTCCGCTTTATCTAAATCAGAAGCAACACCATCAATATCTGAAGAATTCGACAAACCTACATATGTTTTTGTAGCTAGCGCTTGATAGTTTTTCCAATCTTTTGACTTAACAATTTTTTGAATTTTTTGAATTAATTTTTGCTCTTCATGAATAAAAATTGCACCTGAAATTTCATTATGAATCGAAACAAAATAATTTCTTAATTTAACATAGTTTACATTGGCGCTAGTTTCTGGAGCCAGCTCACTTAAGGCCAAAGCTATTTTATTGCTAAAAAATCGCAAATAAGTAACGCTTGCTTTTGATCGTAAAAAATTAATGTTCTTGCTGCTTTTTTCCGTCACTAATTTCATTCTTAACTGATCTAATTCTTTATTGTTTTGCTTACTTCCACTTAGGAAATTAAATTTGGAATCATTTATCAGCTGTTTATATACATCAAATAAACTGGTAACATAATTAGAATTATTCGGATAATGTATAGAGTAATATTTTGCTGTTTTAACAAAGCGTCGAAGTATTTGATTTTCTAAATTTCCTTGCTCTGCCGATTGAATCGAAATGGATGCAGCCAAATCTATCAGCTTATCAGCTGGTGTTTTTATTATGTTTTCTACTGCCGGGATTCGATCAGTTAATAGTGCACCAGGACCACCTTGCTCCGTCGCTGTCTTGCAGGTTACTAATGCGAATGGCACAAAAATTAGAATTAAAAAACACTTGGCTAATCGCATTTATTCTCCGGCATAGACCTTAGATTTAGAATCGTTCTGAATAGGCACAAACACAAGACCAGTCTACATGCTGTCGTTAAGAAGACCTTCATCGTCTAGACAAATGTCGTGTCTATTATTTTTAAAAATTGATCTTAATTTTTCAGGTCTTTTCAACCATTCTGCAATCTTCTAAACTGATGAAATAATTATTCCAGCAGATAACCATCTCAGGGGCCTTTATGAATTCGCTAAATAAAAATATTATTCCTATTCTTTCATCCTTATTTTTCATACTTTGCAGCTGCTCTAGTTTTCAAAATATTAAATTTAGTGATTACCGAAAACCAGCTGCTTTTTCAGATAAAAATGATCGTGGTTCATTAGCTGAATTCGATGCTGGTCCTCCAAAAAATTCAGATTGGCCTGATATTTTTGCTGAAACTCCTAACTACCGTGCCTATGGAAAAGCTGTTTACAAAGCGGCTGCCGATAAATATGGAGTCAAAGATGATGGGCAAGAAAAATTTCGGTGGAAAGTAGGGCCTATGTGGTACCGCGGACGCCTTGCTGCCAATAGCGTTAAAGTTTTTGTAATTGGCCAAGAAGGCGCACAAGATGAAAATGCTTCTAATCGCACTTTCACGGGATCAACCGGAACTAAAATGCAAAACTTTCTTAATTACTTTGGAATCGATCGAAGTTATTTATTTATGAATACTTTTGTTTATACAATCACTGGTCAATATGGCGAAAGAGCAGAACAAACGGATAGTCCTGAATTAAAAAGATCAAAAGAAATTTTCTCAAATACACTTTTGTGGATTGCACAAAGTCCAAATAGTGAAATCGTCAAGCATCGCCATCGCATGTATGATTATATGCTAAGCCAAAATAAAAAGACATTGTCGCTTATTATTGGAGTTGGTGCCGCAGGCAAAGACAGCTTAGCCACTTGGATTAATTCTCATGGTGGTCATTGCACCTCTAGGCAACTGGCGCAAAGTTTTTGCGATGCCAGCGTGTTAGCCGCCAACGCCAAAGCCATCGGAGTTATGCACCCTGGCGCCGCTAGCGCAAGAAATGGTGGCAATGATGCTGCCAACAATCTACGAACACAATTTGCTGAAAGAGCCGTTACTGTTGCTGACTTTATTAAGCAAGATCCAAATTGGCTTAAACCAGATAATAATTTAAAACCAGATTTTTCATCTCAATATCGTTATACCGACGCAGCAATACCACATCGTGATTTTGCCTTTGGCACAAATTTGCGATTAGGAAAAAATGGCACTTCCACCAATCGCCGTGGCGCAGATGGAAT
Source organism: Pseudobdellovibrio sp. (assembly GCA_049301055.1). GTDB lineage: Bacteria > Bdellovibrionota > Bdellovibrionia > Bdellovibrionales > Bdellovibrionaceae > Pseudobdellovibrio. The sequence continues at coordinate 101,364 of JBAQKN010000004.1, forward strand.
TCAAATTTACTCTGATAATGGTTGCTACAATAATCTTGATCGAATAAATGGAAAATGCGATTCAACGGTTCCCCCAAAATCCTTGAATTTACAATATGAAGAACCGCGCGACATTACCAGTAAATTTGAAATGCCCCCCGGAGATCTACCCTGGGAAAGTCCTAAAAATAAAAATGACCGCCGTGATTATGACAGTGGGCCTGGGAAATTTTCTTCGATTTTAATGGCGCAAAATGATTTACTTGGCTCAACCTCTAATCAATGGCCAGATTTTCAAAGCTTAGGCGTAACAGCGCATGAATCTTTTGGCTATGGCCCCATTTATCGCGGAAGCTTTGAAAAGCCAGAAGTATTAATTTTAGCTGATCAAGAATCTGAAGACGATCTATTTTCAACACGTGCTTTAACTGGAACGGGTGGGCAGCGGTTACAAACTTTTTTAACAAATTTAAACTTACGTCACAAATATCTTATTATTCGCACCCTACCAGTTGATACTTTAGATTTAAGCCCAGATAAAACAAAACAGATTGCATTAAACTCTGATGTTGCCGCTGTTCGAAAAAATATTTTGATGGCAATACTAAACCAAAATAAGACAAAACTAATTTTAACTATTGGGCCTATTGCCGCTGAAGCGATAAAAAACTTAAACACAAAAATTCCAATTCTAAATTTAGCTGATTCTCTTGCTGCAAACCATGTAACTGAATGGCAAAAATCAGCGGATGATATTATCGCTTTAAAAATAGGATTTAAAAAATCAGCCACTTATAACGGAGAACTAACAGCTATTCCACGGCATGACCTACCAATTCACACCCGTTGGTGGATGGGAACCAGTGGCTCACGCGCATCTCGTGCCTATGTGAAAACAAAACTAGGTCAGATCTGGAATGGAGATTATTACAAATTTGAGTCGCCAAGTTGGGTTAATACTATAAATTATCCAGCTGATCCCAAACTACTTAGCATTTCAGAAAATAAATCATTAAAATTATTTACGCTAGATTCTGAAAAGAAAAAAGAATTTGATGAAGAGGCTCAGCAAATAACAGAGGCTGCGACAGCTGTCGAAACCCCTTAATTTATTATCCGAATACTTTTTTAAATATCGACTTAACAGTTTGCCCAATTGTTTTTGGAGCACCGGTTGTTTTAGCAGCTGTTGATGTTTTTCTAAAAGACTTAGAAGCCGCTTTGACTGGTAGTGAATCATTACGCTTCGGCGCATGAGCAGAAATTTTCTGTCCTACGGGTTTGGATCCATTTGCATGCGGCTTCGTCGGATGAGCATGAATAGGTTTTTTAAATTCACCTTTAGCAGCATGAGGATGCCCCGAAATTCCAACAGGCTTGGCATGGGCTGGCTTCTGCACATGCTTATTAAATCCTGGTTTAGCAGAATCTTTTGGCCCATCTTTATTAAAATCTTTTTTCGCATAATCTTGACGAGGCGGTCTTGCTCCTGGGCCAGAAGCATTTCTTGGCTCAAACCCACGTGGCTTTTTACGATCAAATCCACCCGCGCCAGCCTGCTTAGGCCGATCAAATCGATCGCCGTAACTAGCGCGCTCTTCAGATGGAAATCTTTTAAATTCTTTAATAATGTCGGCATCTTCTAAGAAGCCGATTGTAATTTTTTTCTTTGTGTACTCTTCAATACGAGTTAGCGAATCAATATCTTTTTCACAAACTAACGAAAATGCTTTGCCTTCACGTCCCGCTCGGCCCGTGCGGCCAATACGATGAACATACGATTCAGCATCTTGAGGTAATTCATAATTCACAACTAAATCAACGCCATTAATATCAAGACCACGTGCTGCCACATCTGTAGCAACTAAAATATTTTGGTCGTTTTCGGCCTTGAACTTTTCGATGATTATATTTCTTTGCGGCTGAGATATCAAACTTGATAACCCCATTGCAGGAGTTCCGTTATCCATCAAGAACTTAGCTATACGATCTACATTGTGTTTGTAGTTAGTAAAAATCATGGCCTGTTTTGGATTTTCTTTTTTTAATAAAGATAATAACTGCTGTGGCTTTTCATTATGGCCCACATGCAATAAGGCATCTGTCACATTATCTGCTTTTGCTTGATCACGACTAATATTCACTTCAACCGGTTCCGCACCAAATTGATAAGCTGTATTTAAAACATCAAAATTTAAAGTTGCACTAAAAACTAAAAACTGACGGTCACGTGGTATGCGACCTAAGATATATTTCATATCTTCTTTAAAACCCATATCAAACATACGATCGGCTTCATCAAAAACAACAGCCCGCACTTGTTTTAAATCCAGAAAATTTTCTTTGTATAAATCAATCAAACGACCTGGAGTTGAAACGATAAACTGTAAGCCAGATTTCAGTGCTTCTTTTTGTTTGTCGTAACCAGTGCCACCATAAAGTGGGAATGTTTTAATTCCGGTGCCTGCCGCAATTTTAATTACATTTTCATTAATTTGTTCTGCTAACTCGCGCGTAGGAACTAAAATCAAAATAAAACTTATAGGCAGCCAACTTTTAAACGCTCGTTCATGCTCAGAATCTGCTTGAGTACGAAGAATTCTTTCGATCAGTGGAACCAAAAACGCGGCCGTTTTTCCAGTTCCTGTTTGGGCTAAGCCGGCAACATCGCGACCGGATAAAATTAAAGGGATTGCCATTTCTTGAATAGGCGTCATGTCGACGTAATTAAGCTTTTCAGTTGCGGCAATAAGAATAGGATCAAGATTTAAATCAGAATATTTCATAGGAACATCTTTGATAAACGCTTAGGCTCGCAGTGTCACGCCGCAACCTTTTATGCGTTGTGCAATTTAATGGAATTTTGCTTTATGAAACTTCTAAGAGCTGTTGTGAACTCTTCATATTTCTCATAATGAATCCAGTGCCCAGTTCCCGGGATCTCAAGCCCCGAAATATTTGAATTTGCTTGAAGCATTTTTTCAAAAGTAGCCTTATTAAGCACATGCGACGTTTCTCCACGAATTAGAAGCACTGGCATTTTAAACGATTTCACTTCGGGCCAACGATCTTTTGTATGACCTTCTTTAACGCAATCAATAATGGCTTGTTTAGAAAAGCGCCAGTCATAACGACCGTCCGGCTTTTCTTCTAAATTAGATTGTAAAAATAAGCCTAAAATAGCCGGTTCTTGAGCCTGAAATGCCAAGGCAAATTGGCTCTCAAAAAATTCTTTGCTATCAGCCTTACTAGCAAATGGTGTCGGAATAGCTGCCAACATATTCTGATAATAAAGATAATTTACGGGGTCTGAATCGGGCCCCATATCTTCAATCGTTAATGTTTTTACTTTATCAGGATAAAGGTTCGCAAAGACCATGGCGTTTCTTCCGCCCATAGAATGTCCAACCAAGTGAAACTGTTTCCAGCCCAGCTCGTCCGTTATTTTGTTTAAGTCTTCAGCAAAATCTTCAGGACTATAACCTGATTCTGGCTTGAACGAACGACCATGCCCACGCTGATCGTAGATCAAACACTGAAAATCGTCCTGCAATCGCGACGCAATTTTTCTAAAATTAGCGGCAAAAGCCATTAATCCATGAAGAAATACTATTTTTTCTGAAGAATCCGAGCCAATAACTGAATAATTGAAATTATCTAAGAACATTCTTTTTAAGTACTCGACATAAAAACGAAGCTCAATTAAAAAAGAAGATGTAATGAAAAACAAAAACGCATCTTCATTGATGAAGATTTACACCGATAAACTACACACCATGCACGATGCGATCGATTCTCAGGCCATCGGCATTTTGAAGCGCTTAAAAGAAGCTGGCTTTGAAGGCTACTTGGTCGGCGGCGGAGTTCGAGACCTTTTAGTTGGAATAAAACCCAAAGATTTTGATATTGCGACAAATGCACTTCCCAATATGGTAAAGAAAAAAGTTCCGTACTGCTTTATCATTGGTCGTCGCTTTAAACTTGTTCATGCCCGACGTGGAGATCAAATTTATGAAATAGCCACTTTTCGTCGTGCCGCCTTGGCTGAAGAGCTTGTTACTGCTGAAGATGATAACCGATTATTTGTTGAAGAAAATTTCTTTGGCAACATCGAAGAAGATTCTTTTCGTCGCGATTTTACGGTGAACTCTTTATTTTACGATCCTATCGATAAAAAAATTATCGACTTTTGCGGCGGCTTAGAAGATATCAAAAATCATAATTTAAGAATGATTGGCGATCCTGTCGAACGCCTTAAAGAAGATCCTGTTCGAATATTACGTGCCATTCGACTATCTCAAAAAATTCATTTCTCGATTGATCCTGAATTGCGACAAGCCATTATTGATTTAAAAGGTGAATTGGTACGCGCCGTGCTGCCACGTCGCCGCGAAGAATGGCTTAAATTCCTTCGCTTACCACACGCGGACTTAGCCTTGATGGAGCTTTTCGACTTAGGTGTTTTTGAAGTAGTGCTACCCTCTTTGCATTCTTTATTTTTAGACAATCATAAGCGTGAAGAATTTTTATGTTACGTTAGACAATTTCATCATATCGGGATTGATTTTGCCGATCCAACGGAATTATTTTCAGCTTTTATTTATTCTTATTTATTAGTCACCCAACCAACTGGTTTAGATTTATACACGCTGGAAGAAGATGAAAAATTTGTTCAATTTTGTCGTGATGAATTAGGCGTTTTCAAAGCGGAAGCTGCTGTTTTTATTAAATCCTTACAATTTATTAATTCCTTAAAAAAAATTGAACCTTATAAGCAAAAAGGTGATCGCAGAAAATTTGCGATGTTAAATAATCATAGTTTTGATTTGTCTTTAAAGCTCGGTTTCCTGTCTCATCAAATAATTGCTGCGGATTTTTTATTTTGGCTGACCGAAAAAGACCGCGTATTTAATTTTAATTCGAATTCTGAAAATGCAGAAGACGACGTAGATACTTAAAGTATTTGTTCAGACTTAAAATAATTAGCTAAATCATATCATTTTAGGTACTTAACTTGCTCTAGTAAATAGTCATGCTCTTAGAACTTATATTTTTGATTTTAAATGCTGTATTCGTCATCTTAACCAAGCCATTGTCGAACTATGCGACAGCTGTTGTGACAAATATAAGTCGTCTCAAAATAAGATTCTTTACTTCCATGCTTTGTTGCTTTTTTATTTTTAGCAATAACACCCTAGCTGCTTCTGTTGTTCAGGTTCAACGACAAGAACTATTCCTTCGCGCCTACAACAGTTTAGCGTTTTTATTAATTGCCTCCAAACAAGATGTAAATTTTTATAAGTCATTAACTTTTGAAGAAAAAACCATGCTATCCGGCATCTATCAAATTACGAACGAAGTAACAGTCTTAAACTGGTTTAAAAAAAACAATGTGCACCGCTATGGATCAAAACCAAAATTTATATATGCTTATACAATTACAAAAAACAGAACCGTTCAGGTTATCACAGATCTTGAGAATCCAGCTCAATTGCAATTTTCAAACGATCAAAGTATTTTTAATTTAAATCCAGAAGAACCAAATCGAACCGCCATGACTAAAGATTCACTGGAAGCTGACATTTTTATTAATTTAAATAAAATAAATGACCCCGAGCAAACCGTTGATTTAGCGACTGCAACCTCTTTACTTATTCATGAATTTGGTCACAAATTAGTTGAATGAAAAAATCAAGAGGCTGTAAATTCATTGGCTGCAAAATTTGAAAAATACATACGTTCATTAACAAATATGGTTGAAATAAATAATGCCAAAATAAGCACTCTGCATTTTAAAAATCTTCCATCTTACGATCTATGGCTTGAGGGCATTTTGTTCGGAGAATACAAAGGAGTAAACATACCTCCGGCCATACAAGTTCTTACATCAATGGACAGTCAGGGTGTTTATGCTTGGGTAGAAGATAAAAATAAAATCACTGATTTAACTGATCTAATTGTGGCAGAAATTCATAAGCTCGACATAGTTCAATATGTGAAGGATCCAAACTATCAGTTCATCAAACATAATCTGGTTCTTGCTTCAGAAATAACCGTAGAAGCATCTTCAGAAAGCAATTTAAAGTTTTCAGTTAATTCAAATTTATTACAACTTGTACTACCCTTTATGACAAAAAATTCATATGAACCAAAAGATTATAAATTATATGAAAAAGTATTCCCCATTATGGATTCCTATCAAACTAAATTTTCAAATAATGACTTCATTTTTGATCAAAAAAATTATACATTGAAAAAAGTTTCTGTAGCTTCGTTAAAATACATGATGCCACAATTTAAAGTTGAATTTTTAGAGAAAAGAATTCGCGGAAATGATCTAGAAATTTTCTTTAGCATTAAAGGTGATCGAAAAATATCATTAGATAATAACATCAAGAATTCGCTTCTATGGCTCGAGCTAATCATTCAAGTTGGCACTTCAAAAATTACTTTGGTCGCATCAAACTATTATGAAGATTCTGATGAATTTAAATTTACTTTAAAAAATGTCGACAGTATTACAAACACCAATGTTAAAATTATTGCCACCCAGATGCGATTAAAAGAACAATCTTTAGCTTTGTCAAATTCAGATACGATTGCGAAAGTATTTTTGCCAGTAGAAATTGTTCTTTTCAAAAAAACAACGGCCACTACCGACATCATAAATGCACCTATTCTAAAATCAATTCAACTTTGGGATGGGCTTGCCTGGCATTCATTAGGGCAAAATGTGAAACTAACAAAAGGTTCACATCTACGATTTATTTTTAAATCAAGCGAAAGCTTAAGAGAATTAAATTTATTTCAAGAGTACACAACTTTATTTGAACTTAGCACATCGTTAATGAATCAAAAAAGCACAACCCACAAACTTCAAAAACCAAACCAAAGAAATATTCACTTTGACGAAACTGCTATGAAACAAACTATTCAGAATAATACACTTTATGTTGATATAAATATTGATCAGAATTTACTAACTGAATATTTATCAACTACTCCTATTCTGTTTGAAAACAAATTTGATGGGATAGGCCTGCCACCAAATTTGATCACTGATACAGAACAAATTAAAATAGACGGCAACCGCAAAATAAGTGATTTGTCTTTTGTAACACAGTCTGGTAATTCCAATTCAATAATTTTAAAAAATAAAATTACATTTATAAAAACCGCTGAAATATCTCAGCCAGTTTTTAATATAAATAAGAAAATAAAATGCGAAAGTTTATTTAATTAATAAAAAATTGGACATCTATTTTATTTGAATTAATAACTTTATTTTCTATAGGAAATTGAATCATCACTTTTCTTAAAACAGAAACCCCTTCACAAAGTCCTGATGCAAACCCATAAAAATAGCCTTCTGCTTCGGTTATTGTACTATTCCATTGGTTAAATTTCCAATTGACTAAATCACCACATGGAATTGCTTTTGTAAATAATCCACTTAAATTATAAGCTTTGTTCTGATCTTCTAAAGCAATAAGCACATGCACTAAACTTCCATCAAATACTTTGATTTGCGAAACTTCAAAAGATACGCTTGCCCCAGCACCTTTATAAGAAGACTCTTCTATTTTCATATTTGAAAAAATATTTTTAGCCTGTTCAAAGTTTGTAGTAAATTTATTTGCTGATCCTTCAACATCAAGTCGAACTGCGATAATATACGCAAGTAATTCGCCAAACTTTTTTGGCACCTCCATATCAACATACAGCATCTGGGACGAAATAATTATTTCATTTTTAGATACCAAGTATCCTTTTTCATTTTCAGGCTTAGTGGGTGAAAACGAAATCACAAATGAAGTTGAATCTTTTAGCTGACCTGCCGACAAGTTCTGCCATTCTAATTGAACTTGACTTGATAATTCGCAATTATTTTCTTTCGTTAAACAAATTTGTAAAAATCGATTTAAGTTTTGATGCAAATAAATAAGTCGCATTTCAGCTAATCCACCACCATTACCTACATTGCGTATCGCAAATGCATTAAATGACATCAAGCTTACAAACAATAAAATTGCATTAATTAATTTCATATTTTCTCCTGCGCACTATTTAGCAAATCAAAAAATTGAATACTTAGGCAATATAGCTCTTCTTTGCTTTCATTTCCCATTGTTTGCAAATGTGGTTCTAGTATTTTGAATGACATCGATTTCAACTCTTCTAAAATAATAGGAATTTTTGATTTTGGAAGCCCTACCATTGTTGATGAATTAAAACGTCGTTTCATATCTTGGTTGTCCAAAGCCATTAGCGCCTTATCTAAAATTTGCTGATGAAAATATCTAATGCCCTCTGATGGTATCTGGTTTCCAACATTCGTCGTTGCATCAACTTCGAATATTTCTATGTCATTTATTTTAAGTAATTTTAAATCCAATAATCTCTGAACGGCCTCTTTAAGTATTTTTACTGGAATCTTAAGGCTTTTTGCAGCTGTCTTAATGTCTGAATATTTTTTAGAATTTAATTCAATTAATTCTAAAAAAGCAAAATGATGCCATTCCGATATTGTTTTAAATTCTTCAGATGTTATTGCGCTTTTTTCAGCTTCTAATCTTGCCTTAATCCGAATTAAACTTTGTTTTCTTTTTTCTAGATCACGATTAAACTTTCCATCTACCAAATCTGCCCAATGCTCTTTTTGCTCAAATGACAAACCCAGTTGCTTGCTTAGTTGCGAAATTCGACCAGAGGAAAAACCACTTCGCCCCTTTAAAAAATCGGTCAATGTGGACGGCGCCACACCCAAATCACGCGCAAATGCACGCTGTGAATACAGCGGGCGGCGACGCACTCGAGCCGTTAGCTCACGTTTTATGTATTCACGATGGTCTTCAGTAAACAAATAAGACATAACCCCCCTGACGAAGGGCTTTATTAGCAAGAAGTAGTGGCTTTTGGAACCTTTGTTTACAAAAGTTGAAAAGATTTCTTCCCCGAACACTGCCGAACACCTTGTTCGGCAGTTATATAGATTCTGAATAAATTAATCGGTATGAAATATTAGACATTAATAAATATAAATTAAATCTATAAGGAGATTTATCATGCTTAATAAAATGCAAAGCTTCATCGTATTTTCAATCGTCTTAGGCCTATCGGCTTGTCAAACTTTACCCTATCAACCATATGCTCGTGATGTAAAAAAGAAACCCGGACAAAACGGCATTGTGGCCATGCATTTAGATAATCGCGATGAAGACCAAGCAAAAGCTAAACAAATGATGAGCAATAACTGCGGATCATTGGCTGTAAAAGTACTTGAAGAAGGAGAAGTTGTTGTAGGACAAGAAGTAAAATCCGCAGCAGATACCACAAAATCTAAAGCTGTTTCAGGAACACAAGTGGGGTCTTTATTTGGATTACCAATCACATCAGGCGGAGCGGACGCAAAAGATTCAACCCAAAGTTCTTCAGTTACAACATCTGTTAAAGAGTGGCAGCTATCTTATGAGTGCGAAACAGCAAACAAAAAATTGCGCTAATTTTTAGTAATAGCTGCTAATTGAAATTATGATTATGATTATGATTATGATTATGATTATGATTAGCAGCTCATTTTTTTTAATTATTCCAAACACCGATATGCAGCTTTTGCTTTTTCAACCATTTCTACTTCTGGTTTTTCTCGAATCGAAAGATATCCAACAATTTGCCCATTGCTATAACAAGGAAACACACTTGCCTTAACCCAATAAGGAAAGCCACTTTTACTTTTATTGCATACATACCCTTGCCACAAGCTACCCGCTTTAATGCACGCCCACAGATCCGCAAATGCCGTTTTTGGCATATCAGGATGGCGGATGACATTATGCGGACGGCCTACCAAGGATCCTTTTTCATATTCTGCAACACGATAAAAATTTTCATTCGCAAAAGTAATAATTCCACGCGCATCTGTTGATGAAATCAAAATATCTGAATCTTGCATAACGTATTCATGGCTATTTTTTCCAAAACGATTTGGATCTTTAAATTTTGATTCAGCAATGAGCGGAGCCAACCGCTCTAATGGATTAATAAGTTTGGCTTTATTTTGCTGCATCCCAATTAGTTCAACCAAAAATTTAAAGGTATCTCCAATAGTTGTTAGTTCATTCATTTGTGATGATAACTGAGTTGAAGAATTATCTAATTCATTAAAGTTAGCTACTGATGCATAAATTTTTGTTACAAATTCTTTTGTTTGCTTATTTACGTTCGAAACGTAAATTTTTGTTTGATCGACTACCTTTACCGATGAATTCATTTTTTCAATAGAAGCTTTTACCTCTTTAGATAACTGCTCTAATGAAGCGCTAATTTTAATTAAATTATCTTGAATCTGAACATTGGCTTTTTTTGTGGTCTGAGACAGTTCTTTCACTTCACTTGCGACAACTGAAAAACCCTTACCATGCACCCCGGCTCTAGCCGCTTCAATTGTTGCATTTAGCGCTAAAAGATTAGTTTGATCTGATATTGAATTGATTGTTTTTGAAAGTTCATTAATAAAAACAAATTGTTGCTCGACGGCTTTCATTTTATCAGAAACGATTGTTAGCTGTTCCGAACAGTAATTTGTTTCGCTTGATACGGTACTCATATTACCATCAATTGAAGCCACATCTGAATTAACTGCGGTTATACTTGAAATTATTTCTTTAAAATCATCTAAGCTTTTTTTAACGACCGTTAATTGATTATTTGTTTTAATCGCCGCTAAATTTGAAACTTGATTTAACTCTTTGCCAGCAAGCCTTATTAAGGTCTCTTGCAATTGCTTTTGATCGAACCCAGAACTGTCTGACACTTCATTCATTATCTATTCTCCAGTAAACTTATTTATTTTTAAGTTTATTAACAAAAATAAGTTTACTGATTTTGAAGAATATTCTCTATGATATGTATCATATAACTTTACTTTTCTTCGTCTTTAGAAAAAACTAGCCTAAACCAAAGACTTGAATAAATCCTTGTTAAAATAATCAAATACCTGCAGCTGCATTTACGATCGCTTCACTGTCCATTTTATGCTTGCGATACAAATCAATTGCATTGTAAGCACTTTGTCCAAATTCACCATGCACACCTAAAGATGCCACTTGAACGCTACAACCTGCCTGAATAAATTGATGCGTCAGAAAACTACCAAGACCCAATAATACCTGATGGTCTTCCACTGTTACAATTTTGCCAGAACATTTTTGAATAAGTTCGATATAATCTTTTGGATTTATTTTATTCATGCAACTTACGTTAACAACAATGCTACCAATAGACTTTGCCTTTAGTAATTCGCTAGCGTTTAAAACTTCACCAACCAAAGACCCTGTCGTAATCAACAACACATTTTTTCCAACAATTAAATTTTCTTTTAAAACTTGCGGCTTTGCTAGAGCATAAGAAATATTATTGTCATTTGTTTTAAATGACTTCGGAAAATTCTCACGCCCTAAAAAGAAAACCGATGAGCTTGGATTTTTCCCTGCAGCACGCGCTTGCACAAAATCTTCAAACACCTGATTCATAAGCATCTCCGCCTCTTCACTTGAAGATAGTGAATACAAATCAACACCTGGAATTGTAGCCAGCATCGACATATAACTTAATGCCTGATGAGACGCTCCATCAGCAGCATCCTGAAATCCCGTATGTGAAAAAACAGCTATAATCGGAGCCTCAGAAAGTGACGCCATTGTAATGGGTAATGCCCCCTTGGTTACACCGAACTGAGCAAAAGTATCAACCACTGGAATAAATCCTTGTTTTGATAAGCCTGCCGCTGTTGAAATCATATTACTTTCAGCAACACCCACATCTAAGCATGCATCAGGAAATTCTTTGCGAAATCCAGCAACACCCGTTGATCCAGGCAAATCAGATGTGACTGATAATATTGGATAACCTTTTTTAAACGCAGACACCATGGCTTTAGAAATTCCAACTTGAATCTTTTCACCCATTTCCGGCTTAGCTTCTGCTTTAATTTTCTTTTCAAGTAGTAATAGTTCTTCGATCCACGAATTAAAGATGGATGGAACTGCCTCTGTACCATAAATCTCTTTAATAAATTCTGGAAGCTCTGTCGGAGACTTACAAGGAAAGCCATGGCCTCCACTTGCGGATTCAGTAGTTTTTTTTGTACCAATTCCTTTAATTGTTTTTGCCCATATCGCCACGGGCTGTTTAGGATTTTGCCGAGCTAATGTGGTAGCTTGTGCAATTGTTTCCGCGCATTTTTGCAAATCATTTCCAGCTTCTAAATTTAAGACTTTCCATCCTAAATTTTCTAACGATTTAAAAGTGGGATGCATTGAAAACGCATCCGCGTCTATACGTCCTGTTAACTTCGTATTATTATCGCTGATAATTAAAACATAAGGAGCCAATTTGTTTTTTGCGGCCAAACCTGGAATAGCAGCAAGGGCTTCTTTAGCTTCACCCTCCATCGCCGCTCCGTCGGACAACACACAAAAAGTTGTTCGATTCGAACCAGCCAGTTTTTCAGCTAGTGCCAACCCTTGAGACTGGGGAAATGCCGAACCAAGTGGACCATTACTTAAATAAACACCCTCAGGAAAACAATGCACTTCTCCGTGACCAGTAAGGCCACTTTCAATAGAGCGAAAATGTTTAAGTGAATTAATCTGAAGACCTGCCATTTGATAATTCGCTTTTAAAGCATAAAGACCATTTTCGCAATGTCCGGCATCATTCACAATGTGGCATAAATCAAACCAATTTTTTTTCTGCATTTCACTTTCATGAAATATAAGTCCATGCAAAGCCGACATTAATTCGGCTAATGCAGCTGGCCCTCCGTAGTGAGATGCTGCTCCACCAAGAACTGCACCCATATCCATCAATGCAACCATCGCTCGAGTTGCTTGGGGATCAGCTGCCGTTATTGTTTCGGCATTTTGCAATTTAATGTTTTTAGAAAACTGAGGCTTTTTGTTTTGATGCCCAGCTAGATGGTTTTTAACTTGTAGAGGTTTGATTTGTGTCATACTTATTTTTTATGTCATCAAACTTATCAATTCAAGAAATCAGATCATTACCTAAAGTTGACTTGCATCGCCATTTAGATTGTTCAATGCGTTGGAGCACAATGCTTGAAATCGCAACAACCTTAAGGCTGGATTTTCCAAAAGATCCACGAAAACAGCAATCTCATTTCTTAGTTACCGAACCTATGGTTAATTTAGAAGCTGTTCTTAACAAATTTGGTATTGCCCAAAAAGTATTAGCTTCTGAAGAAATTCTAGAACGCTTAGCTTTTGAAGTCTGTGAAGATGCTTTTAATGATGGTGTTCGCATTTTAGAACTACGCTACGCGCCTACATTTATTGCCTCAGGCCATACCCACTTAACTTTTGAGAAAATTCACAACGCTTTACTAAAGGGTATTGATCACGCTAAACGCAAAATGCCGATAGCCGTTGGATTAATCTGTATTTTACAACGTGTACTTGATCTAAAAACAGTTGATGCAGTTACATCTTTTGCTATTGAAAATAAAAATACTTTTTTAGCCATTGATCTGGCTGATAATGAAAATGGATTTGAACCTAAAAAATTTGCTCCTTATTTTCACAAAGCAAAAGCTGCCGGATTAAGTATTACCGTTCATTCCGGAGAAGCCCCTGAACCAGAAGCCGGGCAATGGATATTAGATTCTATTGAAATTTTAGGTGCCGAACGAATTGGTCACGGTGTTCAAGCGATTCATTTTCCAAAAGTAATGCAAATGCTGATTGAAAAAAATATTCCGTTAGAAGTTTGTCCCTATAGCAATTATTTGACTCAAGCTTTTTCAACTTACCAGAACCATCCATTAAAAAAATTAATTCTGGCAAACATACCCATTACATTAAATTCGGATGATCCAGGAATGTTTGCTTCGACGCTATCAGATGATTATTTAATTGCGCAGACTTATCAAAATTTAACATTAGCTGATTTTATTAAATGCAATGAAACAGCATTCAAACACAGCTTTATCCCTACCAGTGAGAAACAAAACGCATGGAATTAAAAAATTTTTTCCCTGAAATTGAACCTTTTAAATCTGAGTTTTTAAATGTTACTGATTTGCATTCCATCTACATCGAACAGTGTGGAAATCCAAATGGTCGTCCAGTTATTTTTTTACATGGCGGCCCCGGTGGCGGATGCAGCACAGATCATCGTCGTTTTTTTAATCCAGAACACTATCGCATTGTTTTATTGGATCAACGTGGCTCTGGCAGATCAACTCCTGCTGCAGAATTAAAAGATAACACCACTTGGGATTTAGTCAGTGATATTGAAAAAATTAGAAATCACTTAAACATTAAAGACTGGATTGTTTTCGGCGGTAGCTGGGGTTCAACTCTTGCCCTAGCTTATGCCATCAAACACGCTGACAAAGTAAAAGGTTTAATTTTACGTGGAATATTTTTATGCCGCCCTTCTGAAATCAAATGGTTTTATCAAGAAGGTGCTTCGCAAATCTTTCCAGATGCTTGGCAAAAATATTTTAATCATATTCCTGCAAATGAGCGAAATGATTTTGTTACAGCTTACTATAAACGCTTAACTGATCCTAATTTAGATATCCGCTTACAAGCTGCAAAAATATGGAGTCAATGGGAGGCCGCAACTTCAAAATTATTTGTCAGCCCCGAGTTAATTGAAGAATTTGAAGATCCAACCTACGCGCTCCAGTTTGCTCGAATCGAATGCCATTACTTTACAAATAATTCTTTTTTTGAAACTACAAATTTTCTTCTAGAAAATATTTCGAAAATTCGTCACATCCCAATTTCGATTGTACAAGGACGTTACGATATCGTCTGCCCTGTCCGAAGCGCGTGGGAGCTGCATACCCTGTGGCCTGAATCTGAATTGTTTATTATCGCAGATGCGGGCCATGCTGCTAGCGAACCAGGCATAAAATCAAAACTTATTCAGCTTACTGAAGAATACCGGAAGCTCTAAACCTTCAATTAGTATCAACTCTATTTTAAGCCCAATAGAGCTATATTAACGCGACAAATCATTAGACTTTGTTATACGAAATATTTTAACAATTGTATTGAGACTGGTTCCAAAATGGGTTTTATTACCTCCACGCAGACACACTGCTTGCGGCAATTCCAAGGGGGAAATGATGGAAACAAGAACTGTTTTACGACTGACACTAAGTCTAACATTATTAGCATTTTTAGCTGCATGTGCGCCGGCAACTAATTCAACTCCAACAACTTATCAAAGTTCAGAAGCTGCTCAATCTGAAATTATTGGTGGAATGAATGTTGATTTAAAATTTGCTCAGCAAAATGGGGTTGTCGGAATTTTTGATGCGGAAAGCGGCGGCCTTTGCACAGGAAGCTTAATCGCAGCGAACCTTGTGATCACTGCTGGACATTGCGTGAATGTTTCTCATCCAACAGCAATGTTGGTCTTCTTTACTCCAAATTTTCAAGAAGCTATTATAAGAGATCAAACTGGAAACTTTAAATACAATCCGAAATTAGTTCGTGCAGGCCTTAAAGTAATTCGTCATGAAAAATATGGAGATGCATCTATTAAAGAGACGGATGCACAACATGATGTGGCACTTATCCGCCTAGAATCAGCTGCACCTGCAGAATTTAGCTTAGCACAATTAGCCCCTTCACAATTAACTACTTCTTTACATGCAGGAAGCCTTGTTACGTTAGCAGGGTACGGAGTTTCTACTTATAAGGCCGATCCAAAATCGGGACGCCCACTTGCTAGCACGGGATCTGGACTTTTAAGAAAAGTAGATAAAATTCAAGTTTTAACCGTAAGACCAAATGGCGAAGAGATCATGTTTGATCAATCGCAAGGACGCGGAGCTTGCCACGGAGACTCTGGCGGACCAGCTTACTTCACGGATGCTGTTAGCAAAAAAACATTCGTTATCGGCGTAACCAGTCGCGATGCTAGTCCAAATAGAAGTTGCGACAGTAAAACAATTTACACAGGCATGATGGGCTATTCTGACTGGATTAATGCAAACTCAAAACAAATTTTAAAATAATTGTTGTAAAATTTTAACTAAAGCTTTTGGGTTATTATTTAAAATTCGATGAGAAGAAAAAATCTTGCTATAATCTAGCAAGATTTTTTTTTGCTTTAATTCATCCGCCAAAGTTAAAAATTTAGAGTCCTCACTGCCAACAACCCAAATAATTTTACTTTGATTTATTTGAATAATTTTTTGCATATCTTCTTGAAGCCCCAAAGACCAAAACCTCATTGCAGCTGATAATTTATCTGCATCAAATAATTTTTCTTCGCGAATAGGGTCGACATCGCTGTTATTAAAAATGGGTTGAGAATTCCAAAGCTTCATAAATGCAGACCAGGCTTGAGTTTTAATTACATCAGACCAGGCTAAATCAGACTTAACACGCTCGTCCTTTTCCTGAGTAAAAACCAAGCCCGGATGGGTCGAAACAAAAACAAATGCATCAAATAATTTAGAATATTTTTTTAGTAGATACAAACCCAACCGTCCACCTAAAGAATATCCAATAAATATTTTCTTTTTTGATGTTGGTAATTCCAATTTATTTTCTTTAATTAACCGATCTACGTAGGCTTCATAATCAGTTACATTTAATGATTTACTAGAAAATAAATCTGGAACAATCCATTCAATGATTTGTGTTTCCGCCATTTCAGATTGAATTTTTTCCCAATCTTTGGCTTCACCCAAAAAACCATGCAAAGCAAAAATTAAATTTTGCTGCATACCGCGTCCCAAGAATTCCAAAACGAAGTGGTTTGATTATTGTCAGGTAATATTTCAATAATCAACTTATCACTTGTATTCAAACCTGCCTTTAGCAGTTCAGCTTCAGTTGTTACTTTTAAATAATCCCACTTCCACATTTTTGCCCACATTTCGAATTCGACTTCATGGCTATTCAAAAACAACTCGTTTTTAAATATTCTTTTAAAAATGTGTCCACCTTTGTTATTCATTACAACAAGGCGTTTTTTTGATTCCGCTGCTAATTGTGAACTTAAACCAAGCGAGGCCAAATCATACAACGCAGTTAAGTCACCTATCAGACACCAAGATATTGCCTGCGCATTCGACCAACCCAAATAGGTTGAAACCTGCCCATCAATTCCATTAGCACCCCGATTTGCATAGATAAGTTGTGCTTTTTTAAAACTTTTAATTGCGAACAAATCCCATTCACGAATCGGATTAGAATTTCCTAAATAGATTGGGGCGCCATCAGTTAGAATTGATAAATAATTAACAAATGCTGGCTCGCTATTTGAGAAGTCTTTTAGTAAACCAAGTTTCGCGTCTTCCAAGTTTTCATCTTTAGCTTTAATAATTGCTAACTTATCATTTTTAAAATACCCAGACTTTGATATTTCTAAATTTAGGTTTGAAAAGTTAAGACTAAAGTTTGATGATTCTCTTGATAAACCTGAAAATGGTAAATTTGTAAAATTAGCTACTGGAATATTTTTAAACTGCTCTTCTAAATCGCGCCAAAATCTTAGCGTAGGCACTCCACCAATACGAATTACTGAAGTAAAATAATGTTCTTCAAATAACTTTTTAACCAAAGAATCCGATGCTTTTATTACAAATTCACCTATCAATTTTTCGTTCTTAAGCTGACTTAATGACTCCAAGTAAACTGGCGCTTGAAGTGATGCAATAAATTCTATTACTTCTGTTTTTTGATTCTGTTCAAGTTGGCCAACAATAATTAGTGGTTTTTTTATTTTATCAAAATCGGCGCGACTAGCTTTTGGGTATTCTATATTATCTGTTTTTACAAAATTAATTTTTTGCGCAGAACCAATGGCTACATCTAATAACGGCTCATCAAAACAAATATTTAAATGAATTGGCTTTCGCAATCCTGATTTAATATTAAATTCAACTTCATGAACATCCCAATCTAAAGTTTGCTCTACATAATTTGAAAACAATCCAACTTGGCAAATTGTTTGCGGTGCCCCACTATGACGATAACTTTTGGGGCGATCCGCTGTTATGATTATTAATGGCAGTCCTTGATAAAAGCCTTCTATTGCTGCAGGAAGAATCTCGGCAGCAGCCGTACCTGATGTTGTAATAATAGCTACGGGCCTATTTTGTTGTTTCATTAAACCCAATGCAAAAAATGCAGCACTTCTTTCTTCAAAAAAATAAAATTTGTTTAATTTTGAACTTTCTAATTGAAAAACAAATGGAGCATTTCGGGCTCCTGCGCAAATAATTACTGTATCAACCTGGCACTTCAATAAAAACTGGAAAACTTGCATGCATAAATTTGCATTAGTCATAAATTTAATCCCATCATTTTTTTTACTGAATTACGCTTATTTTCCAATTCAATAATTTCATCATTAAGATTACTTTCTGCAGTCACACCGCAGCCAGAATAAATTATAACTTCAGTTTTACTAAAAAATAATACCCGAATTGCAGCAATAGCCTTAATGCTATTCTTATTAATAAATGAAAATGGAGCTGCAAAATTTTTTCTATTTTCTTGAATAGGGTATTTTTTAAAATAATCATATGCCGCCTTACTTCTTGGAAAAAGACCTAAGGCTGCTGTTGGATGAATTTGAAATAAGTTGTTTTGCGCTTGTTGAAAATTTACATCGCCTACACTAATTTCAGTTTTTAAATGACAAAGATATTTAAGCTCTAGAACCTCAAGCAGTTCTACTTTTATTTTACGCTCAGAATTTACTTCACTTAGAACATTAACTAAATCATTAACAACAATTTGATGTTCAGCTAATATTTTTGCATCGCTTAAAATTTTCAAACTATTTTCTTTTTCGCGCACCATTGTGCCTGCCAATGCCATCGTCTTTAGTTTTTGATCGTCCTGACTCCAGTTCAAAATCAGTTCAGGCGTATGTCCAAAAAAACCACCACCATTTTGCCAAAATCCAAAGGTTGTTCCATAATGTTTTTCGGACAGTATAGATCGAATGGATTGAGCCAAATTTTTTAATGAAAACTGAACCTGGCCACTTTGACGTATTATTGGAACAGTTTTAGTTAATTGATTTGCAGCGAACTGTGCTTGGCTCCACTGGTATTGCTGCTTAAATTCAGATTCACTAACCAGGCCCCATTGAACGTTTAGCGCTTCTGCTTCAACTTGAGATAAAAGCTCCAAAACAGAAGCCCTATCCACAATGCTTTCTTTAGTACCATAAAAAAAAGTTTTTTTTGTTTGATCAGAATCTGTAAAATCCCAAAAATCAGGTTTATATATTGCTGTCCGTACTTCCGACATTGTATCAAAACTTGCTACTTCTGAGCAAAATGGACCCCAGATCAATTTAAACTGATCTGAAGCAATTTGCAAAATAGCACCGCACTCTAAAAAATTTGTAAAATCTGTTTTATTTATGATACTTTGCTTTACCACAAAGACCTTTGTTGTTTTAAGTTTAAGAATCGTTTTATGTTACTCTATCTAAGATATAAAACAATCGTCTTTGGTTACAAAATGAAAGTGTGATTTTATTATGGCTGTTCAAATAGGTAAAATTCAAATTGGTGGACCGCAGTTTACGGTTATCGCGGGTCCGTGCTCTATCGAATCAGAAAGCCAATTTCGAATTACTTCGCAATCGGTAAAAAACTCAGGCGCCTCATTATTACGTGGCGGAATCTGGAAAATGCGAACATCTCCAAAATCATTTCAAGGCTTAGGCGAAAGCTCTTTTGAATTTATTAAAAAAGTTAAAGCTGAAATTGGCCTTTGTCTTGTTTCAGAAGTATCCGACATTCACCAAGTTGAAGAAATCTCTTCTTTTGTTGATGCGTATCAAGTGGGTGCTCGCAATATGCACAATTACTCATTATTAAAAGAACTAGGCCAGCAACCCAAGCCAATTTTATTGAAAAGAAATTTCTCAGCTTATATTGATGAATGGCTTAAAGCGGCTGATTATATCACTCAGGGTGGCAACAACAACGTCATTTTATGCGAACGTGGTATTCGCACTTTTGAAACCGCAACGCGAAATACTTTAGATTTAAATGCGGTTGTCTACGCTAAAAAACACAGTTCTTTCCCAGTAATTGTTGATCCATCACATGCCGTTGGAATTAGTGATTTAGTTTCTCCACTTTGTTATGCGGCTGCGGCTGCTGGTGCTGATGGTATTATTGTTGAGGTTCATCCCGAACCAGCAAAAGCATTATCAGATGGCGATCAAGCACTTACTTTAGAAAATTTTGAAACAATGATGATTCAATTAAAAAAAGTTTTGCATGCTTTTGATCGCACCCTTACTACAGCCACCTAACAACAACACAATTGGTAATTTATTATGATTAAGCAACAATCCCCAGATCCAGAAATTATTCGTTCTATGTTTTCAAAAGTAGCTGCCAAATATGATAAAGCGAATTCCATCCTGTCTGTTGGTATTCATCACCTTTGGAGATCAAAATTAGTTCACTTATCAAAAGTACAAACTGGACAAAGCGTTCTAGATTGCGCAACGGGAACGGGCGATTTGGCTATTGCATTTAAAAAAGCAGTTGGACCCACTGGAAGTGTTGTTGGTACAGATTTTTGTGTGGAAATGCTGGAACCCGCCCCGCAAAAAGCTCTAAACCAAAATCTAGAAATTAAATTTGAACAAGCTGATGTTACTAATCTGCAATATTC
>JBAQKN010000005.1:0-11451 GCA_049301055.1 Pseudobdellovibrio sp.
GTGTTGTTGGAATTTAAAAATAATAGAATGACTTTTCAGCGTAAATTTAGTGGTCTAATTTAAATATTATGAACCATTCTTGGCTTATCAAAAATAGTGATTATTTAAATTTAGACTAATTTTACCAGCTCAAAACTACTACAAGTGCATTTCTGTAGAGGAGTTTCGAAATTAATTAATTAAACCCAAGTTTTGCAAATGGTCTAAGTTCAAAGTTCCACTATAGCTATTATCAAACCAAGAAAAATCGTTTTCTTCCATTTGAACTATGGGTAAAGTAAAATCTGCCCATTTTTTTATCCCCGGCAAATAGGATTGAAACAACTTTTCCAATGCCTGATTATCATCAATGCAATTTTCGACATTTTTAAGAAATTTCTCAGTTATGTCTCTTGGGATTTTTTCGGCGATTTTAGCAACCCATGAATTTTCAATCCAAGATAAAGAAAATAAACCTAAGAAAAATGAATACGAACAGAATAATTTATAATCTCGAGATTCCTTTGGCAACTGAACAATGTAAGCAAATGCATTTTCACAATTTACTTTAAGACTTTGTTTTATAATTTCTCGTTCGGGAACAAAAAAACGACCTTCCGATTCATCTTTAGATTGGTCCTTCAAAATATTAATTTTCTGCAAAAAAATTCCAAAATGATGTGATTTTAAAATCAGTCCCTCATCCTTTGCAGTTTTCTCAAATTCTTTATTAGAACGACTCATAACTAATTTTGTTAAAAGTTCCCCCACAATACCAGCAACAAAAAAGCAGTACTGATTCAATTCATAAATATTTTTTAACCCTGTTTTAGTTTTCCCACAAAAATATATCATACCACGAATCATATCAATCATTCCATGGCTTACAATTTCGTAAATTGGTTGGGACAAAGTATGAAGGTCATTTATCAGTATAGCACTATCTGCCAATAGTTTTTTCTCGCAATCAGGTATATTATCTGGGAAACTGCTCATCCAAAGCTCAACCTGGTAAGGCTCTGGCTTATTCTGAATAAATTCAATTAATTGTTGAAACACAGATAATTGTTTCAAAGAGCTTTCCCAAACACTGTCCTCGATTGTATCTACAACTCTAAAAAGCAAGTAGGATAATGAAACCCAATGTCTGAGATCACTATTTAGTCTAGGAATGCAAAAAGAAAAACTGCGACTTACTTTTTCAAGATGTTGTTGATATATTGCCGTAATATTCATTTTTCTATATTCACTTATTCTTTTATTAAAAGGTAGAGTAAAAAATTATTTGAATATTTGATTTTTAGAAAATCTGACGTATGATTTCTGAAATAGTTTATTATAAGCTTTTTTGCTAAATAACAGGACTCACAACAAACTCTGTTTGGACAAATCATGACTAAATTCAAAATAACTGCTCCCATTCTTAGTTACTTTCTTTTTTTATCGCTCTTGGTTGCAATGGGTGTAAGCAGTTTAAACATTACTACGGAAACTTTATTTATAGTTTCTGTGGTCATGTTTATGACGTGTTCAGTAAGCGCAACGCATCTATTTGGCCTAAAAACTGCCTCTAAATTTATTGCGCTGGCGCTTGCGATAGGTTTTTTTGCTGAATATATGGGTGAAACTTACGGTTGGTTCTTTGGTGAATACACATTCACAGACGCGCTGGGACTACGCTTACTTGGAGTCCCTGTCGTCATTCCTCTTATGTGGTTTAATTTAAGTTATATTTGTTATGTTCTTGGAAATATTATTCTTAACCGAACTCCGATTAATCCATCGAATAGAATATCAAAAATAATTGTTTCTGCTTTTTTTAGTTCCATATTGGTAGCTGCCTATGATCTTGCTGCTGACCCATATATGGTTTTTGTTATAAAAGCCTGGGTAATGAAAAAAACAGATGGATGGTGGTTTGGCGAAACCATTCAAGGCTTCTTCGGCTGGACGTTCATAGCATTCATAATTAATCTAAGCTTCAGTTTAATCGTAAGAACAAAGCAACGTAACCCGCCAGAAAATTTTAAAAAAATTCATGCTCTAATTCCTATTTGGATTTTCTTTTGCTGGATGGTATTTCAAATGATGTACGGATCACCAATTGAAACACGTATCGTTTCATTTTTTGCAATGGGTATACCTCTTATGGTAGCTTTATTTTCATGGGATAATTGGTCATGGAATTCAATTAAAGGATCAAATTAATGACTTCTGAAACAAAATGGTCCGACAGTGTATTAAATAAAGCACAACTTCAAGGAGATCCATCTGCTGATAGATTTTTAAGCCAAATGATAAATAGTTGGCAACAGACGCCAACGTCTTCACAGATAAATAATAATTTTACACTATTACAACAGGCAATTAGCTTGCTTAAGCCTATTTCTACTAATGGTAATTTAAAACCTATTACTACAAATAACAACTCCACTGAAAAGGCTGAGTCCACAATTAATCAATTTATTACAAACTGCGAGTCCTTACCAAGTTGGGCTGATCTACAAAAAATAGAACGAGCGGAAACATTGTTTAAAGATAGTGGAGTTCTAGCTTGTGTTCTTTTTTTCTGTTCAAGTTTACCAGAAGTTTATGTAGTTCCTGACATATCAGCCGTTTTGCATGCCACCGGAAATTTAGAAAAATCTACAGATTTGCGTATTCGAACAACAGCAATAATGATTTTAACAGTACTAATGAAGGGCGGATTGCACAACTCATCAGGAGGCGGACGTCCTCAGATTCTTAAGGCACGCTTTATTCATACTATTTTGCGAAATTTATTATTACGAAATAATCCAGAAGATTTAATGATGGATCATGAAAAAAATAAAATTTCCATCCATCCAATTAAGATGGAATCCCCACCCAAAAGTATGCTCGATATTACTTTTTCAAATGGATGGGATTTAGCAACAACTGGAATTCCGTGCAATCAAGAAGAACTTGGCTACACATTGCTGACATTTAGTTATGTATACCTACGAAGCTTGCGCCGCTTAGGATTAGCGTTTTCTGCAACAGATGAAATAGCTTATTTGCATTGCTGGAACGTTATTGGCCACATTTTAGGAATCGAAACTTATATGATGGCTAATACGATGGAAGAAGCTGAATTTTTATTTAATAAACTCCAAAGACGCTCACGCGCTAAAATTCTAAAACCAGACCCGCGTCCTACCCTTGGAGACGCTTTGATGTCATCTATTGAAAAATCAATTTCATTTGATTCTTTAAAACCCATGGCATCGCTAATTACAAAATATTTAACCAGCCAAGAGACCTCAGCTGATCTTGAATTAGACAAACGCATTACTTTTTTTACAAAAATTATTTTCTTCATCTTTATCCGATCAGTTAAATTAATTGATCTTCTAGTTCGGTTATTTAATCCAAACTTTTCAATTGCGCGATTAATTATTCGCATTGCTGGGTACCAACTATTAAATAAGGTATTAACTGACCCGACTCAACCCGTCGATTTACCAGAGCATCTAAGAGACCAAATTAACACGCTTCTACATGACTGGAGCCACGATCCATTGGCACCGCATTGGATAAATACAATCGAAGATTATTTTACAATCCGCGGAAGCTGGAAAGAATCTATTCGAACTTAATTAATTTGTGTTGGGAATCGTATTTCAAAGCATGTATTGATATTATTTTCTAAAATTGCAATAATTGCTTTATGATTATCTAAAATCCCCTTAGCTATAGACAGACCAAGCCCTGTCCCTTCTCCGACATTCTTTGTAGTAAAGAATGGGTCAAATATTTTATTTTTCACGGCATCCGAAATTCCGGACCCAGAATCTGTTAAACGCAGGATCACAACATCTGGCTCTTTAAGAATTTCAATTTTTATCCATTTTTCATCAAGCTCTTTAATAGCATCAATAGCATTGCTAATTAAATTAATTAATACTTGTTCTATTTCAATTTCATCGCAAAAAATATTAGATTCATCAGTTAATTCAGTTGTTATTGAAACTTGATGCAATTTTGTTTTCGACTCTGTTAAAATTATGCTTTCAAGAACAATATTTGAAAGCGAATGATTTGCATAATTTGCTCCTTCCGTCGTACGCGAATATTTCTGCAGCCCATTTACAATTCGCGCTATTCTATTACTGGCTTTAGTAATGGCTTCGATGCGAGCGATTACTTCTTTAGGTTTATCTTTTGCTTCAAATATTTTTCGAGCAGATACTGTAATAATTGTTAATGGATTATTGATCTCATGCGCAACACCCGCTGACATTTCGCCAAGTGAAGCAAGTTTTGATGCCTGAACCAGTTTTGCTTCCGCTTGTTTTATTTTACTTATATCAGTATGTGTTCCAACCATACGTAAAGGGCTGCCTTCTGATGTGTACGATATTACCATGCCGCGATCTAAAACCCACAAATAGGTTTTATCTTTGCAAAGCATTCGATGTTCACTTTGATAAGATGTTTTACCTTCCAAATGACTGCGAAATGCTTTTTCAACACCTTGAAGATCATCCGGATGAACTCGTTTTTTCCATTCTTCAATGTCAGCTGGTATTTCGGCATCCTGATAACCAAGCATCTCTTTCCAACGCTTAGAAAAATACACTTGTTTACTTGGAATATTCCAATCCCAAACTCCATCACCAGCGCCTTCAAGAGCAAACTTCCAAAGCTGTTCACTTTTTTGCAAACTTTCTTCAGCCGCTTTACGTTTGGTAATATCAAACCGAATAGCAAAATACTGAACAGCCCCAAAAGAGTCATGAACTTTTGAAATTACTGTCTCAACCCAATACAAAGTTCCATCTTTTCTTTTATTGCAAATTTCACCTCTCCAAATTTGGCCCGAAGAAATTGTTTTCCACAAATCAGAAAAAAATTCTTTAGGATGAAATCCTGAATTAACTATCCTATATGTATTGCCAATTAATTCACTTTTTGAAAACCCTGAAATCTCTGAAAATTTATCATTCACATAATTAATTATGCCATTTGCATCTGTAACAGCGACAATGGCGCTAGCCTCTATTCCCGCTGTAATTTCTTTAACTTTTAAATTTTCAATTAACAACTTTGATTCGATAACTTTGCGTTCATTAATTTCATTTTCTAGCTGTTTCTGATTTGCTTGAAGCTTAATGGTCATCTCATTTATTGAAACGGCTAATTCTGAAAACTCATTCGTGCTCTTTAATTTAATACGATAGGCTAAGTCGCCGGAAGCAATAATATTTGCTCCCTCATGCAATCGAGCCAAGCCAATCCTAGTAATTCGACTTAGTCGAATGGAACTCAAAATAGTTATTAATGACAAAATTATAATCAACACTAAAATAGTGGCCATCAAACGATTATAAGCTAGATCCGCTTGCTGTTCGCTTGTCTTCAACAGAACGCTTGCCGCATCCCTTGAATTTGAATACTTTAATAAAATTTGATTGAATAATCGCCTGTCCAATTCTTCAAAAATCTGACGGCTCTTACTGTCGGAGATTATTTGATCTGTATTATGAACAATACGTCTAAAAAGTTCAAAACCACTTTCCTGATTTTTTTGAATCTGAATTATAATTAATTTTACTTCATCAAAAGAAAATTGACCATTTCCCTGAATTAATAAATTATTTATCTGAAGGTGGTTTTTCTCCCAAAGCTGTTTAGCTCTGATTTCACGAAAAAGTAAATATTGCTCTAGAAATGAAGCCCCTTCAATTAAACTAACTTGAATCTGATCGGCAAGATAAGAATTTTTTTTTGCTGATTTATGTTCAGCAAAAGACCATTTTAAAAATGGCACCAAAACAAGCAGCACGGCTATTGAACCTATTGAAATAATTCGCAACTGAGTCGTAATGCGCAATTAGAACTACCGATTCATCTTAATTGCATCAGGTTTAACTGCCTTCAAACTATCAAAATATATAAAGCTGATGTAATCTGGCATGGCTTTTGGATCTATGAGTTTATTTTTCATTGCCCATCGGGTTTCATCTTCAAGAGTTAATAATATTGTATGATCCAGAACAACGCTAAAATTAAAGCTACTCCAGACTTCTTGTATTAAACTTAAATCATTTTTGGTTGCCTTTGCCATTATTTCTTGCGCTTGATTTGGATTTGAAGATATAAATTTTTCTGATTTGATTAAAGCACGTAAAAGGCTTTTCGCCGCTTCTGGATTTTTATTTATAAAATCTTGCCGAGCTACAATATTAAAAGTTTCAGTATAAATTTCTCGATCATAAAATATAATTCCATTAGATCGAAGTTCTCTTTTAATCAAAGTTAAATCATAGTTCCACGTCGACACGGCATCAACTTTCTTTAATTGAATCGCCTCTAACATTTCTTCGGGCTTTAAAGCAATCGATTGAATTTGCTTTCTTTCAAGTCCATTAGCTATCAACATAGAATCTAAAAAAAATTCACCAGTGGTACCCGGCGTATATCCTACTTTCTTTCCTTTTAAATCCTTCGGATTAATTATTTTGGCATCTTTTCGAGCCAAAACAGCATTGTTCGTTGAACTCGAAACAATGTTAGCCAAAATAAATATTTTCTCGCCCTTTAGAATATTAAACATAATTGGTGTTTCAGCGACAGTAGCAAAATCAGCCTTGCTGTCTAAAACTGCTTGTAATGCCATCTTACCAAACGTATGCATTGAGACCTGTACATCAAGCCCCTCTTCAATAAAATAACCCTTTGCGATTGCTATATGCGCTAGTGCACTTTGGGGCTGCAAGGTGAACGCCAGTGTAATCTTTTGCAATGCTTTTTTAGCATTAAGGCTTGATTCTATTACATTAATCTCGTCCTTTGTTTTATTTTTCTCGCATGCAAAAAGTGCTAGAGCTAAGAAAGATGAACTTAGGATTTTAATTGTTATTAAAAATACATGCTTATAAATATTTGTTTTTTGCATTTTTCAGGATTCTCCGTATCTATCATTCGATAACTATAACGAAGCCCCAACAAAACTTGCAGCGATAAACATTTTATAGATTAAATTGGTTCTTTTTTAGTCTTAGGTCTAGATGGGATTTAGGGATTGAGAATAAAAACCTTATGTGACTTTTTTGAATTTAAGCTATCAAAGTTAAAATTAATATAACAAAAAATAAATTTTTCATAACGATTCCTTAACATCAGTAAAACAAAAAAAGAGACAGAAAATTTTCTGTCTCTTTTTTTAATAAAATTTAAATCTACTTAAAAACTATCGGTCACGTCTTTCACGAAATGGCTTATCAGCAGTTGGAGTACGGCGTGGTCTTGCTTCACCAGCGCCTACAGTTCCTACGCTGCTGGTCGTTCTAGGACGACTTTCGCGCGGAGCTCCATCATTTCGTGTTTCGTCTCCAAAACCAAAACCTTGCTTACGGAATCCAGTATCAGATCTAGGAACTGAAGTACGTTGTGGTCTTTCACTGCCAGCGTCATCACTGTTCCATGAACGGCCAGCAGGTGCTGGAGCAGTTGATTCATCACGAGGAGTACGAGCTGTAAAACCACGATCAGAGCCACCCGGTCTAGCTGTTGCATAACGATCAGTGCCACGTTCATTAGAACGGAATGGTCTGTCACCAGTTGGTGCTGCGCGATCATAACTTCTTTCCGCTGGTCTGTCTGCAGTAGTTCTATCTGAAGTTGGGCGATCATAACTTCGCGGAGCTTGATCACGATCATTGCGATCAAAACTACGCGCTGGACGATCATTACGATCGCCACGGTATCCACCGCGATCGCCGCCTCTGTCACGAGAAAATCCACCGCCACGGTAAGAGTCACGAGGACCACTGCTATCGCGTCCAACAGGACCACGTTCACGAGAACCAAAATCTTGCATTTCACGCGGGATCACATTGTCGCCAACGAAATCCATAGAAGTTTCACGATTTTCAAAAATATCAGAATGCTCAGCAATTAAATAACGTTTTAAAAATTCTTCAGCTGTAAATTCAAAAGTAAATAACTCTTTCATTTCAGACATTTTACGTTCCAAAAATTTTCCAGCTCTGAAGAATGCTTCGTTCTTTTCAGCCATATTCATTTCTTGAATAACATCTTTAACGCGATAAATATTTAATTCATCGTTGGTTGGAGCATTGCCTTTTGTTAAAGTCGCTTTAGTTACTTGCTGAATCCGCTTCATTGTGCGTACTTCATGCGGAGCCACGATTGACAAAGCCAATCCTTTTTTACCTGCACGGCCTGTACGACCAATACGATGAACATAACTTTCAACATCACGTGGCAAACTGAAATTTACAACATGAGTTAAGTCATTAATATCTAAACCACGAGCCGCAACGTCTGTTGCCACTAAAATTTTAATACGACCTTTACGAAAGTCATTTAATATAAATTCACGTTCGCGCTGTGGACGGTCTCCGTGAATGCAATCAACTGGAAATGATTTGCGTTTTAACCATTCCGTAATTTCAACAACTTCGCGCTTCGTTTGACAGAAAATTAAACCATAAAATTCTTGATTCATGTAAAGAATCGAAGACAACATTTGTAATTTACGATCTGGATAAATTGTATAATAAATTTGTTCAATATTTGGCTTTTCAGAGTCTTGTTTATGAATTTCTACTTTATCGTAATCGGGTAAATATCTTGAAGCCACACGGCGAATTTCAGGAGACATTGTCGCAGAAAATAACCATTTGCGTTTAGCTTTATCATCACCGATTGCTTTTAAAATTTTCTCTAGGTCATCTTGAAATCCCATAGAGATCATTTCGTCTGCTTCATCAAGAATTAATGTTTGAACATTTTCTAATTTTAAAGCTTTACGTTCAACTAGATCGATCAAACGACCTGGAGTTCCAACAACGATATGAACACCGCGTTTTAAAGCTGTTAGCTGACGATCGTATGAAGATCCACCAAATACTGTTAAAGTATTTAAGCCTTTCCATCGTCCTAATTTTTGAATTTGCGCTTCAACTTGAGTTGCTAATTCACGTGTTGGACACATAATTAAAGCTTGCACGTGTTTTGATGAAGCATCGATTGATTCCACTAAAGGAATTCCGAAAGCTCCGGTCTTACCCGTTCCTGTAGCCGCTAAACCAACGAAATCTTTTTCGCGTTTTAATAACAATGGGATTGCTTGAGTTTGGATTGAAGTTGGTTTTGTAAACTTCAAATCAGTTAATGCCTTCAAAACTTCTTTAGATAAATTCCAAGTTTCGAAAATATTTTCCGCTGCTTCATCTTCTAATGTTGTTTCGATTGTTTCTTCTTGAACTGGGGCTTTTGGGGCGCGTGCTGATACATCATCAGCCACGTTTTCAGACGTGATATCTGTAGTCATAACTATTCCTTTGTGTGGAGGGCTTTTTCTTTAATATTATTTAGATACTACTAAATACAAAGCTCTCGAGTTGAGTACTCGAGCCGAATCCATTTCACAAAATGAGTAAGCTATGAGTACATTTTTACCGTTTTTTAATAACTATAGATGATTTCAGCCAAAGTCACTATTTCTTTAGCTGACGCAGCATTTTATTTATTTTGACAAATATACAACATAGTTTTTACAAGCGGAGCCTCTTTAAACTGAGACTTATTAGCACCGCTATGTCATAAACCTGATTATTACTATCAGTTTTTAGTTATATCAATCGCTTCGAAATCGATACTTAATTTCGCGTTTGGTTGCACTAGCCATTTAATTTCAGAAGACAAGATAATTGAATTTGTGGAAATCTCATAAACCCAACCATCTGTCATACTGTTTGGAATTTGTTGAGTTCCGTAACTAACCTGAATTGTTTTAACGTTGGGAATTCGCAATAAACGAACAATGCCTGATGACCTTTGAACAATATCTTTAGCGAACTGTGCTAATTTAATTCCATAATCAGGGGCACAAAGACTAAAAACATTATTCTGTTTCTTGTCTGCGTTCACAACAGAAGCCAAAAATTCTTCTAATTTTCCATCTAAACCTTCAGCGGAATAACATGATTGCTCGTCAGCTAAAGTACGAATTACCCCATATGCTAAAATCTTAGTTGCATCATTTTTAATGGAAATAACTTTTTTTAAGAACTCTGCCGCAGATAAATAACCCTGGTCCTTAGCATCTGTAATAAATATCACAGCTAAATAAGCATCTTGGCGGTAAAAATTAGAATTATTGCTAGTGTTTATAGTTAAAGCCTTAAGAACTGGATTAAACATTTCTTCAGTTCCAGAGCCACTTGTTCCTAATAGCATATTCTTGGCTAATGCCGCTGCGCCATTTGGAGTATTCTTATCGACAAAAAATGGCTTTCCTAATAAATTTCCGCAGCCACTGTAACAATCATCCATATCTGTGCTGGTAACACCAATGTGGTAATCTAAAATTGACATTGCAGTTATTGCATTTGAAAATTCCACTGCATTTTGACTTAAATTAGCTTGCGCCTGTCCCATACTACCTGAGTTATCGATCACAAAAAGGATATCTACTTTGGGATTAAAACTAACCAAATCAATTGGCTTTTGTGATACAGCTTCAGTTGTTTGAACGGGTAACGGCACTAACTGAGATGATCGATCCGTACATCCAAAAACCACTAAGACTATGGAAAGGAAAATAAATCTTTGCTTTAATAATTTCATAACGACCTCGTTAAATTATTCTGTACGTTTAGCGCAACCATTTTTTATATCGACTTTAAAATTTGATAGTTCATCAAACCAAATTTCTTTATCGTTCGAAAAGCTCATTGCATAACTAGAATTTGACCCTGTCGTACCTTTTTTAAGTTCTGCAGCGCCTAATTTATTTTTAAATTTATTTGCAGAATCTACTTGTTGAATCATCTCGACTTCAACAATGTGCAATCTTTGAATAACTTGTTTTGAATCCGCTAATTCTGCTTTTGCTAATTCTTGTACATGTTGATAAAAAGCACCCTTTGTCATTTCCGCACGATTTTTTATTTGATTTTTTAAGGCTTCATACTGACCTTGTAAATTTCCAAACGTTAACGAATGAGCAAATAAAGTTTCTGCCACTGCTGATTCTTCTTCTAAAGCTTTTTGAGTATGAATAAGAATAGTTAATGATTCATCTTTAGATGCAACCATTGGCAAACTATGAGCAACTGGCCCAAGCTTGTCTATTGAAACTGATCCTTGCAAAAGGGCTTCAGCAAGTGTTTTGACAGCCGGTTGCTGACCATCATTACTTAATTTTTCTAATGCAGTTAAATGATCAGCGAACTGCGGTTTAATAGCAGCCATGGTATTTAGCACACCTGAATAATCACAGACTTTCAAACGACTAAAGGCATCTAGTAAATAAGATTCAATTCCTACTAGCCCCTTAAAATTGGGGTACGTTAATGTTTTCGTTATAGCGATCGCATTTTGCGGTTCGCCCTTTCGCATGTAAGCCCAGGCAATTTCTTCTTGAACTTGAAACCAATAATCTGATTTTTTTGAAATCTTTTGGTAATACTTAAT
>JBAQKN010000006.1:0-15554 GCA_049301055.1 Pseudobdellovibrio sp.
TCTTTACATTGATAACGTCTTTTTTTTGAACGAAGAATTTTAACAAAATAAAATCCTTTTCGAATAAATTTTGTGCTTTCGCAAGCCGGGCAATGTTTAGGGGTTAAGAAGTTTTCTTTCATGCAAAGAAGGAGTTGCAACAGCTAAACGCACCGCAAAGTGCTTTAAATTCATTAAGACTAAGCTAAGATCCGAGATTTAGACTAATATTACCATTTTAAAACTACTATAAGTGCATTTCTGTAGAGGAGTTTCTGGCTTCATTACTTTAACACAACTTGGTCTTTTCAAGCTGGAGCCTCGTTTAGCAAAAGATTTGGTGGAGCGCCTCAGTACCCAACTTCCAATGATATCTATATTCAGTATTGGTTTTAATTTACTTTTTTACATGTGCAAACAGTGTTCAGTTTACTTTTTAAACCGTCTCTGTTAGAGGTAACTTATGAAAAAAATATTGTTACTTATCACATTAATAGGTTTTACAGCTCATTCAAAAAATAATTTTACGGATATCTTAAAAGGTGATCCTGTTGATGCAGATCACCCATTGGCTGCATCGGTAGTTGGAATTTTAACAAAAATTTCTGATCCTGGTTACACTCCTTTTTATATTCCTTCATGTACAGGATCAGTTTATAGTAAAAATTTAATTTTAACAGCCGCTCATTGTGTAAAAAATAAAATCCCATCTGATGTTGCAGTTAATTATTCATTAGAAACAACCACCATCGAATCGCAAATGTTTCAAGGAACGCGAATCGACTTTGAATCACAATTTATAGTCGGAAAAGTTAAAGATGTTATTGTTCATCCTTTATATGATGGATCTGGTAACCACGATATTGCTTTAATTTCATTAATTGAAGACATTCCTGGATTTAAACAACCCGTAGCATTTCTTCCCGCTAAATATATAAAAAAAGAAATGAATGAAACTACTTTTGAAGGCTCTTCAAAAAATATTACCTTGATAGGTTATGGCATATGGGACGAGCAACACAAAAGCCAATCAAGAGTTGTTCGTTTTACTACTTTAAATGGAATCTTTGCAAAAAATTTAGTAATCACAGATCAAACTAAAGGTTATGGCGCTTGTCGCGGTGATTCTGGCGGCCCAGCTTTTTTACAAATTGATTCTATTTATTATCAAATAGGCATAACTCACGGCGCACATGCACCAAGTAAAACATGTCATGAAACTGGAGAATATTTAAATCCGTCTTTAGATACTGATTTTTTAAATGAAACTGTTGAGAAGTTAAATAAGCACTAAACTTTAGCTGGGCTTAATAAGCTCTTTGCTAATTTAAATTTAAAAATTCAGAACTATTTTTTTTCATTCAAAGACCATAAAAGTCTAAAACTGATCTAGCCATAGCAAATTCAATATTTAAATCCAACGGATCTGCTGCAATTTGAAATGGCTCATCTGTTCGATGCTGGTGAATTTTTGCTAATTTATTCTGAGCCTGTTGCCAGTTTAAATTTTGCCATTGCGGATTTGTATTTAACGTAAATAATTCGCTTAACTCTAAGCCACGGCTTACAGCATTTTTGTTCATAAGTTTTTGATTTGGAAAAATATAATCAACTGCTTTTAAAATATCTTTGTGATTAATAAGTTCTAATGCATAATAAGTTGTGGCGAATAAGGATAACAAATATTTGCGATAAATACTTTTAGATTTGTTCATCCAAAGATCATCGCCAGCTGGCCTATAAATAACACCCATACGTTCCAGTTCAGATGAATATTTAGATCCAATTTCATCCCCCAACGCTAAATCCAACGTGACCACAAGACTTTCAGCAAAATTTAAATACCTACGCAAAGCTTCTTTGCCTTTGGGTGCTGGCGGAAGCAATTGCCAAATCACGCGATGATTCTGTTCATGAAATAAGGAATTTTGATTAAATTGCATTAAGGCTTCTACTTGAATTTCTGGATCCACGACTTCACTGAAATGATCCATAAACCACATCATTTCAGACATGGATGGCGTATAATCAATTGCATTCTTAAATAAATCTTGTGCACTTAATGATCGCATCATGGAACTGACATTGGACACAAAAACTCCGTCCAATGAATAATAATGCGTTCGACTTTGACGATACAGTCGGCTTAAACTTATCAACTGCGCATCGAACGCAAATTGCTCTAAATGAAGCTGCTGATATTTTTTGGATATGGGTAACGATGTTAACGTTTTCAAATCTTTTAAAAATCGTTTTACTTTTTTTGATGCGATATTTTTTTTTATCATTTATCTATTTCTTTATTGCTCTTACGCATTAACGGGCTGTTATTACCATCAGGAAATATTTGATCCCCAAGCTCAGCTCTTTTTTTTTCGACAAGCGTAATGATAGCATTACGTCTTTCTAAAAATCGATTAATTTCATCTGAATTAAGGTAAGGATTTAAAATCTTTTTCCAATCTGTTACTTTCGTAGTATAAAGTTTTTCGTAGACATCTCTGCTCGGCAACAATGCCTTGATTCGTAGCAATACTTTTATTTTTTTCTCTGACGTTTTCGCAGCTTGATACGAATTAACTTCGTTCTCAATACCTCTTATAAAATTCTTTCTGCCATCCCCTTTAAACGCAAGTCCGTGATCAATAGCTATAGGTCGCCCACTTAGCGAAAGTACATTTTCAGAATGCCTATCCGCATTTGCAATAAGATCATCAAAAAATGCATAATTTTTTGGATATTCTATAAATTTTGTATCATCTAAATTAGTCATCAAAATTTGCAGACTGCCCGGTTCGCCTTTAAAATCTTTTAAAATAGTTATTGGCACTGTATTGTTTCCCAGTGCTTTATCAATTTCAAATGCAGCAACTTCATGCGCCGCAGCCCTGGGCGTAACAATTGAATCTCTGATAATTGCTTTTGTGGGTTTCCAAACAGCCTTCATACCATTATCAAGCTCAACAAACTGGGCCCCAAATGCGCCAATTGCTGTTGACTTGCTTGAAATAATTTTTCCGCTCTTTAAATTTGATATTAATTTTTCTTCAGTGCTTGCTGCTTGCAAGACTTTATTTTCTTCTATTAATTTCCAGATTTCCATTTGCGGATTACTAATTTCATTAGTTGTTATAAAGGTTTGTTTAGACGATTTTGTTTTTTGCAATACTTTTTCGAGATTACTTATTTTACTAGTGCTTATGCCTAAATTCGTAAAGCCACTGAGTGCCACTTTTAATCCTGCTCCGCCTGCAACAAATGCAATCGCAGATGTTAAAATAGCACAATTCAATTCGGCACGTGCTTCGGCAGTATAACACTGAAGACGCACGTCTAATTCGGATTTAATTTTTAATATCGCGTCCCCTAACGGTGAATTTATATCTTGTGCCTTGTACATGCCTTTCGCGACTAAAG
Organism: Pseudobdellovibrio sp.; assembly: GCA_049301055.1. Lineage (GTDB taxonomy): Bacteria > Bdellovibrionota > Bdellovibrionia > Bdellovibrionales > Bdellovibrionaceae > Pseudobdellovibrio. The sequence goes on from JBAQKN010000006.1 coordinate 3,397, forward strand.
GCCCAAGAAATTCTTGATATTTATGATCTTTATTTTGCAAGTAGTGCCGAATTTCGCGACATGACCAGTTTTTTTTCATAGCGAATTTGATTTCGCTTGGAATTCCATATGACGAATGTTCGTTTGGCAAACCAATATCAAATGAATTTATCAATTCTTCTTTTTGATTATTTTTATTTTCAAAACAGTCTTTATCTTGCGCAAAAGAGTCCATCACAAATTTTGATACAGAATACGGTGTTTTAATAATCTCTACTACAAAATCTGCTGCCGCATTAACTCCACCAATTGCACAGGAACTAGTTATTTGCATAGAAAGTGAAAGACATATTCTATTTCTTTCGCAACTGGCAATTTTATTTTTTTGTTCTGTTGAAGAAAAACTTTTTTCAAGTTCTACACACTTTGAATCTCTTGGTTGTGTTTCGCACTTAAGCATTAGACTAGCTAGGGTACTTTCTTGCTGATTAGACAACGTACTACATTTAAGCGCAGAACAAATACTTCCTAGCGATGCCAAAGACATGTTATCTTCAGCAAATAGATTCAAACCAAATAAAATGATTATTTGAAATATAACTTTCACAATTTCTTTTCGGCAGAAATTCTTAAATTATGTATTAAAACTGACTTTAGTCCTAATTGACTCTTTCTTAGAACCAGACGTTAAGACGCTTAACATCATATTCGTAAGTGCCGATAAATACCCAATGATTGGAATATTTTAACATGCCGCTGAAAGCTGAAAAAGCAGAATGGCTATCTGACTTAACGGACTCTACGATTTTAAAACTTCGTTTTAAAGATCTAGCGTTATCTATTTCAGGAACAGATGTCGAAGCACAAGTGAATCAACTATACTCTGAACTTGAAAAAAAAGGTTTAACCTTTCGTCCAAAAATATTCTTAGGTGACGAATGGTTTAGTCCTGAAGGAATGAATGCTATTGCCGTACCTTTTTATTTGGCCAGTACCCGACTTAAACAGCTAGAAAAAACATTAATGTTAGAAGTTGAAGGTGGCGATCCGGATTGGTTTATGAAACTTCTTCGTCATGAAGCCGGGCATTGCTTTGATCATTGCTATAAATTTTCAAAACGAAAAAAATGGAGTGAAGTATTTGGTTCGCCAAGTATTGAATATAATCCTGAAACTTATCGACCACAACCTTATAGTAAAAGTTATGTGAAGCATTTAGATCGTTGGTATGCTCAAGCACATCCGGATGAAGATTTCGCTGAAACATTTGCAGTTTGGCTAAATCCAAATAGCGATTGGAAAAAAGAATACAGTAAATGGCCAGGAGCTTTAATAAAATTAGAATATGTTGATCATATTGCTTCAGAAAGTAGTAAACTAAAAAATACGGCCGAGAAAGGCCGACTACCGTGTGACGTCTCCAGCCTGACTTCGACCCTAGAAAAATACTACCTAAAACGTAAACGAGAAAATGCAGATGATTATCCTGATTTTTATGATAGCGATTTAAAAACAATTTTTAATGGCGACATGGAATTATCAAAACGTGAATTTTCTGCTGGTCGGTTTATGAATAAGCATCGAAAAGCAGTGGTTTCAACAGTGGCATGGGCCACAAGTGAACGAAAATTTACAATTGATGCTTTAGTAAAACGTTTAGCTGAGCGCAGCGATAAATTAGAGCTAAGACTTGGAAAATCTGAAACCCAAACAACAATGGAAGTTGCAAGTTTTTTGACGAGCTTAGTGAAAAATTATTTATTTACCGGTAAATTTAAAAGAGAGGTGTAAATGAAATCACTTAAAATTATTCTTTTATTTGATTTGTCTGTCAACTTACCTGCTGAACAGTACGCTGACTATTGGAACACTCCAGATTGGAAACCTGAAAAAGATGTTCGCAATGCACTAACTAAGTTGGGCCACCAAGTTATTCCATTTGGAATTTTTGATGACATTCAACCCTTAATAAATGCAGTTAAAGAGCAAAAACCAGATTTAATATTTAACATGACAGAAGCTTTTAGTGGAAAACGTGATCTTGAGCCTAACTTAACTGCGCTTATGCAATTGCTTGGCGTTCCCTTCACTGGGGCTGGACCAAATTGTTTACAACTTTGCAAAGACAAAGGTTTAACAAAAATTTTATTGGCTCATCATAATATCCAGACGCCTAAGTTTATCATTGCAAAAAAAAATCAACCTATGGAATCACTTAAAAATTTTCAATTTCCTGCCTTTATAAAACCCTTACAACTTGAAGCTTCAGAAGGGATTTCACTTTCTTCTTTTGTTGAAAATGAAAAAGAGGCCCTAACACGAGTTAAATTTATTCATGATCGCCTTGGTTCAGATGCAATGATTGAAGAGTATATTGATGGACGCGAAGTTTATGTTAGCATTTTAGGTAACGATAAATTAATAAGCTTTCCACCCCGTGAGCTTTTTTTTAAACAAATGACAAAAGATCAACCAAAATTTGCAACCTACCGCAGTAAATGGGATCAAGACTATCGGAAAAAATGGGGCATCGATTCTGGGTGGATGGACACTTCGAATGAAATAAATCTAAAACACTTATCGAACACGTGTAAGAAAATATATCGCTTATTGCAAATTCAAGGTTTTGGACGCATTGATCTGCGTATCAAAGGAAATGAAATTTACTTTATTGAAGCAAACCCAAATCCATCGATTGCAAAAAAGGAAGATTATTCATTATCCGCAGCTAAGTCTGGAATGGACTATGCGGAATTAATCGGAAAAATTGTTTCCCTTTCACTAAGCACTTTCGAGAATCAATTTAGAAACAACTCATTAAAAAAAGTTTCTTGATGCTTTTTAGGTGTAATAATTTTAGACACTGTCAATTAACTACTCGCCATTACTATTCACCTTTACTATCCGCACTTTACCTAGTCAAAATTATTTTTTTGTAAAACATTTCTTCATTTTATTCACCTTTATAAGATTAAGACTGCATTGGCTTGGCTAGCATTGTGCAACATATATATAAATACTTTTAGTTTAGTCTTATTTTGATGCAGTCTGTTTTTATTTCATTAGGGGGAATAAATGTACTTTCTAACTCTTTCTCATTTTCATCTTATGCTCTTAAGTACTTTATTTTTTTTTACTTTTGGTTGTTCAAAAGACTACGTCGATACATCTGCTTCTAAAGTTAATAACTCTTATGGAAATGGCCAATTTGAAATACCCCTTCCTAGGGACACTGTAAGACCTACACCACAACCGGCGCCAATCACGTTCGCAATTATTTCTATTCCACAAGTTTCAGCCATATCAAAATCCTCAGTAACCATTCAATGGTCATTATCCGAACTTTCGACGGGGCAAATTGAATATGGAATCTCTAAATCTTATGGCAGCCTTTCCACGCCAGAATTAAGTTTTAAATACAGTTCTCATCAACAAAATATTTCAGGCCTTAGTGCAGCAACTACCTATCATTTCCGTGTGATTTCGAAAAATGCGACTGGTATGCAAATTATTTCTGACGATTTTACATTTAATACACTTTCTGCACCCATCGTGATAACGCCTCCTACTCCTACTCCTACTCCTACTCCTACTCCTACTCCTACTCCTACTCCTACTCCTACTCCTACGCCTACGCCTACGCCTGGGTTCGTAATCAATGCTACAGATTGTAGTTATACAGCTGTTGCAAGTGCAGTAGCAAAAGCAGATCCGATACTTGGCTATACTATTAAAATTCCAGCTGGTGATTGTAACTGGGGCACTCAGCAACTAAATATTCAAGCTGGAATTTATCTTGAAGGAGCAGGTCAAGATGCTACCATAATTCGTCGTGTGGGAGATGTTTCAAATACCAAATATCTTGTGGCTTACAATTGCATAAACTCAAGAAAAGCCATTTTTTCAAATATGACTTTGGTTGGTAATGGCAATGGATCAATTCAAGACAAAGGGCTTGGGCTATTAAATGGATGTGAAAACTTTAAAGTTTATAATTCTAAATTTACGAACTTCATTTTTAGTGCAATTTATATAGATGCAGGTTCAACAACTTCTCAGAAAGGTGTTATCTATAAAAATAATTTTATTAATAATTACAGTGCCAACTTAAAAAACTTAGGTTATGGAGTTGCTGTATTTCGCGGAACTGTCGGAGCGAAATTAGGCTCAGAATATGCAGTTTTTATTGAAGATAATTATTTTTCTGGAAATCGTCATAATGTTGCATCTAACAATGAATCATTTTATGTTTTTAGATATAATACAGTAATCGGTCAAGATCCCGCTAAAGATTATGCAATGACCGATGTTCATGGCCTGTCTAGTTCACCACGGGGGTCACGTCTTTATGAAATTTATAACAATAATTACTCAACGAACATCAACACTGGACTACAACGATCCGCCATTGGCATTCGCGGTGGCGATGGGGTTATTTTTAACAATACTACAACTGCAACAATTAGTCGTACTATTGAATTAATGGTTGAAGGTTTTTCGTGTGGAACGTACCCGGGCCCTGATCAAATACGCTCATTGTATATTTGGAATAACTCGTCAAATTCGCAAAATGGATATACCACGAACGGAATCGACAACACGTGCCCCTCTTCGATTGGTTTAAACCGTGATTACTTCTTAACACCAAAGCCAGGATATACACCTTACATTTATCCCCATCCAGCAAGAGCAATTACTCCATAGAAATTTAATTGGAAAGATACTAAAAAATATAATTAAAATCATTTTTAAGTAGAAAAGATGTTCAAATAATTAACGTTTTTTCTTCCCTTTTCTGGAATTTAATTTTAATAATTATCACAAACTTTAATTGCATCGCACAACTCTCTTGATTCTTATTTTTCAAAAAAATTGTTAACTCTATTTTATATCTTACAGAACCGGACTTAAAACCGGCTTGCTTTTTAATTGACAAATTGTCACGGGAATTTAAAACACTTGCAGTGACAGAATGTCACAATTTTAAGTTATTTTTCTTCCTGCTTAACTATTTTTCACTGTAAATAATAATTACATTTATAAAAATTCGTTATGATATCAATAAATTACTTAGTTCAAATATTTAATTTGTAAACTAAATCTACAAAACAGAACTTCTTAGGCATCTTCAATCAGAATACAGTTAAGATAGCTAACCTCATTTTTGCAATAACTTAACTGCACAGGCCTTTTAGATAAATAATTACTATTTCATTGTTTCATTAAGAAACATATAGGGGAAACAACATGACTAGACACTTACTGGACAACTTAATGCGACAATTTAATAACAGCTCCGCCCTACTAATGTTGATAATATCATTAGTGGCTACAGAACAAATTTATGCAGCAACATCTTTAACTAACGGTGTTGCTGTTTTAGATAGTGGCGCGCAAGGCACTCAGAAGATGTATCAAATTACTATTCCATCAGGAGCAACTAATCTACGATTCAATACATCGGGTGGTACTGGCGGTGGTGACATTGATATCTATGCAAAATTCAATGCGTTACCAAGCGTAAATTCTTTTGATTTAAAAAGTGATGGCCGAACAACGACTGAATCTATTTTAATCGCTGCACCCAAATCGGGAATTTATTATCTTCTAGTTTATGCAAATTATGGGCAACACTCTGCAACTTCAGTCGTTGCCTCTTTTACTGCTCCAGTTGTAGCCCCACCACCAAGTACTTTTAGAATCACTTCAAACCCAATTGCTTCTGGTGTCACAGTTTCAGATGCCGCAGTTGAATGGTCTTTATCTGAATCGGCCACAGGTCAAATTGAATATGGAACAACGACAGCCTATGGAAAGTTATCAACAGCAGAATTAAGCTTTAAATACAGCGCACACAAACAAACAATCACTGGGTTAAGCGCAGCAACGACTTATCACTTTCGCATAATTTCAAAAAATGCTATAGGCATTCAAGTTGTTTCAAGCGATTTTTCTTTTAAAACTCTTGAAGCACCTGTTGTCGTCGTGCCTCCAGCTCCAGCTCCGACACCGACTCCAACTCCAACTCCAACGCCAGGAACGGTCATCAATGCATCAAGCTGTAGTTACGCAGCTGTAGCTAGCGCTGTTGCAAGTGCCACTGCAGGAACAACTGTTAAAATTCCTGCCGGAGACTGCAATTGGGGCGCGCAACAATTAAATGTTCCAGGTGGTGTCTACCTTGAAGGTGCTGGCCAAGATATTACAATCATTCGTCGTGTAGGTTCTGTTTCTAATACAGCATACCTTGTGGCTTATAATTGTTCGAACGGCAAACAAGCTATTTTCTCTAAGATGACTTTGATCGGAAATGGAAACGGTTCGATTCAAGATAAAGGTCTTGGACTACTAAATGGTTGCGTAGATTTTAAAATCTCTAATTCTAAATTTGCCAATTTTATTTTTAGTGCCATCTATGTTGGAGATGCTGCTGGGCAACGTGGCGTAATTTTTAAAAATAACTTTATCAATAACTTTAGCGCAGATTTAATGAATTTAGGTTATGGCGTGGTTGTTTATGGTGGTGCTGCTTGGCCAGCACTTGATCTGGGTTCTAAAAATGCAGTCTTCATTGAAGATAATTATTTTTCTGGGAATCGACATAATGTCGCTTCAAATAATGGATCTGTTTATGTTTTTAGATTTAACAAAGTTGTTGGACAAGATCCCGCAAAAGATTTTGCGATGACGGATTCTCATGGTGTTTCAAGTTCGCCACGTGGATCAAGAAGTTATGAAATCTATAACAATGATTACTCGACAAATATAAGTGGTGGCTTGCAACGTTCAGCGATCGGGATTCGTGGTGGCGACGGAGTCATTTTTAATAATACGGCTACAGCATCAATCAGTCGTACCATTGAACTAATGACCGAAGGCTTTTCATGTGGAGTTTATGCAGGTCCTGATCAAATTCGATCTTTGTACATTTGGAACAACACATCGAACTCGCAAAATGGATACACTACAAATGGTATCGACAACACATGCCCTTCATCAATTGGTTTAAACCGCGATTACTTTTTATCAGCTAAGCCGGGGTACACACCGTTTACTTATCCGCACCCTTTACGATAAACGGTTAAGTTTAAATTTCCATTTTAAAGATAAGCGGGACTTCAAAGTCCCGCTTTTTTTATTACATCTACTGATGAACTTATTTACACTGTCAACTTACTTAACATTTCAGAAATAACAGATTGAATTCAACTAATTAGCCATAAGATTTGATAGTCCTGTAAAATTACCAATCAAAAATATTAATTAATTCACTAGCCAATGCGAATCTAGTTAATTAGCCAGGCAAGTTCTTTGCAATTACTATTAGTTCAGGGGGAGTTGTTTTTTCATTGTTTCAAATCGAGTCATCTAGATTATGGTATGAAATGATATGCGATTAATCACTTTTTTTTCGCGAATTAAAACTCAATTTATAATTTATTTTAAATCGAGGTAGCGAATGAGATTATCTATTAAAGGCCGAATTAAACTATTTCGAAAAAATATTCAAATTTATAATAATTCAGGTAAACGCAAAAACAGGGCAAGTTTTATTGCGCTAATGCTTTCAAGTGTTCTAGTGCTTTTTTTCCAAAACTGTTCTGCAGGTCATGTCGACACAACACAAACAAGTAATAGTTCGACTAGCCAAACAGATACATCCGTACCAGCAACACCTGCGTCACCACGACCAATTCCCGTACAGCCTGGACCAACTCCTAATCCTACACCATTACCATCCCCAACATCATTTAAAATAATATCCAATCCAATGGCATCGGGAATTTTAACTTCGACCGCAAATATCGAATGGTCATTATCAGAGGTTGCCACCGGTCAAATTGAATATGGAACTTCAATCGCATATGGAAATCTAACGGCTCCTGAATTAAGTTTTAATTACAGTTCACATAAGCAAACTATTTCAGGGCTTAATGCCGCAACAACATATCATTTCCGCGCCATTTCAAAAAATGCTGCCGGCATAAAAATTATATCTGAAGATTTTACTTTTAAAACTTTAGCATCACCTGTCGTTGTTAATCCATTGCCTTCTCCTTCTCCTGCTCCAACACCTGTTCCAACTCCACCACCAACTTCTTGTGCAGCGTCTTCAGTAACTCCATCGATCGGATCTCAAGCGGCTTGGGATGCAAAATTTTTTGGCCGCTACGGAGCCCAGGGGCCAGCATTATCAAATGGTGCTGATATCTTTGCTTGGCAAGGTCACTATTGGGTGCGTGCTTATGTTTCGATGGCAAAAACATATGGATCAGTAAAATATTTAGATCTAGCAGTGAAGACAATCGACTACTGGTTTGCGAATCAAGAATCTTCCTCTGGTTGGGGGGCTTCAATTAATTCATCTCAAATGTTGCTGGATACCGGAGTAATCGCACAAGCCGTTACTATTTTTTCATATCAAGTTTCGAATGATACACGATTTTCCGCTTATCAAAACAAAGCCGATCAGTATATTGCAAAACTAGAGACAATTCTTCACACCTACGATGCACAGTGGGCCGATAATGCACCCTACTCTGGATCTCCTGGATTTTATGTTTATGCTTCATGTGGAGGAATTTGTAGTTCCGCATCATTAATCATGTACAATCAAGGAGCGGCATTAGCGAAAGCATTATTGCTAATTGACCGGATTAAACGTTTAAAAGGTCTGACTCCTGATCCAGGATATTTACACAAAGCGGATGCAGCTGCCGCTTATTTTAAAACATTCTCGCGACTTAGTGGAAATGCTTATGTTTGGGATTACGGCGGAGCCCGTACAGGAACTGGAACAGAAGATACAAGCCACGGCCATTTGGATCTTTCATTATTAATTGCTGCAAGAAAATTTAATCTAGGCGGTCTTACAAATACAGACATGAATCGCTTAGCCGCCACTATGCAAAAAATATTTAACGGTGCTGCTGGCGCAAGTGATGTATCACTTAGGGTCGATGGCAGTGGAACTCCATCAAGCAATTACGATCGCATGTCGGTTGGATACGATTGGATTGATCTTGCAGATTATGATTCAAGTTTACTAGATAAAACGACAAGCGTATTTAATAAATTTATGCCCGACCCAGGCAGCGGCAGAGAATTTCTTGGCTGGGCTGAAATATTACGTAAAAGAAATTGTGTTGGCTTGTAACACTACACAATTAAGTTTAAAAGTAGAAAAATACTAAAACAATTACTGTCATAACCGCACTTAATATCGACAGAAAAAACATGGCATTTCAAGCTACTAAGCTGCTTTATATTTATAATTCATCAACATATCTTTATAGGATCAGCTAGGTTTCATTAGAGCCATTCGGCACTCATTTTGATACACTCTTTTTGCCCCCAATCTGAAATCGAGAAAAAATGAAAACTTTTGTTTTAATTTCTACATTATTTGCTACTTCGATTTGTTGGTCTCAACCTCAACAAATTATAAAACCGACTAATGCGCCTAAGATCCCAGTTAATAATCAGGCTGTTTTAGTTAAAAAAGCAGATGATCCTTTTTATAAATTTTCTTTCTATTCGGAACTTAGCTACACGGTTCAATCTGAAAAACTTGCTGATGGCAGCCGTCCTGAAAGCTCTGGTTTTTATATCATGCCGAAACTTAATATTGGAGACTACTCGGTAAAAGGAGAATTTTCTTACGCCTATGATCTTAAAAACCCGTCTGTAGGTAACGATTGGGATGATGGACGTGTGACCTTTTCTAGAAAATCATGGGAACTAGGCGATCTTATTAAACTGGCTCCTACACTTTATTTTGATTTACCTTTGTCTAAAGAATCACGCGAAAATCGCGGGATACAGTTAATTACAAATCCAGGTTTTTTATTATCATTAAACAACAAAACAACGGGCTGGGATAATCTGACATTAACTTATGCTATTAATTATGGATTCTTTACAAACCAATACACAACCAAAGCAAATGGTGATGTCGCGACTAAAAATAGATTAACTCAAGTATTAACAGGCAGATATAAATATAAGAAATTTACGTTTGCAGAAATATTCTCTTTTTACAGTAGTTATTCTTACGAAGATGTTGTGCGAAATAGTTTTAAACATATCGATGTCATAAATTATTCACTAACTGATACAATCGAACTTGGGATAGCACATTGCAATGGCCCTGCCCCCTTGCTAAAAGCCAACACCTATGAAAATAACTTAAGATTCTATTCTCAAGAAACATCGCAGTACGGAATTTCAATTGGCATTACAATATAATTTTTTTACATTAGGAGTTACTTATGAAAGCTAAAAAATTATACTTCTTACCCCTGTTACTTTCTGTAAGTACTATTTTAGTAATTGCATCATGCGATCATGCGAAACAACGTGAAGCAAAAATTGATCCCGCTATTGCCAATGACATTATATTAATTTCGGATCTAAAAGATATTTCATCAGCACAAAATAGTGCCTATTTTATTTCTGCAACAGAAAACATCGAACTTAAGAAAAATGATTCCACGGAACAAATACAAATTAATGCGGCTATTAAAAATCTAAGAAGTAAAATAACAGATCAAAAAATTGCAGCTGATTTTGATGACGCTTTAAAAATAGATGCCGTTGCTGTTACTATTGAAGATGGAAAAATATTAATCATGCGCACCGTTACAGATGACAAATTGATAATAAGTGAAAATGCCACTTTTCAAAAAAATAAATCAAAAAAAATAGGCTTCCTCGAAATCACATCTATAAAAATTGATCGCAGCGGAATTTTAGATAACGCTCGAACAGATTATGATGAAAAAAAATCGATCCTTACCTTAATCGACAAACCTATTGAAGAATCAACACATATTCTTGTTACTGGCGCAGTTGAAAATTAATTTAACACGAACTAAGGACACTGAAATGATAAAATTAATAACTTTACTTGGCTTTGTGTCGACGACCTTAACAACTCATGCAGGTACTTTAGCTTTTGGAACTGAAAAAAATAATTATGCTCGAAGCTCTAAAATTATAGCCACAGTTATTACCAAGAAAACTGACGAAACCATGATCGCAATTTCTAGCGACAAAGGATCTTGCCTTATTTTTCAAAAAGATCCGACAGAGGCTTTATTGTTGTTAACTGTACTTAAACAAGATGATGTAACACTTATTTGTGAAAACCCAACAGATATCATGAATGTCATAACAACGTCCTACCGATTAGAATACAGTGCAAAATGATTAATAAGCATCATCGATTTATGTGGAATTTTACCAAAAGCTTTGTTCAAAGTTTAAGTCGACCCGTTTTTATTTATCTTACTACTTTGGCTATTACAGCGCAGTTGTTTTTCGCAAGTATTTTCTATTGGGCTGAAGGTTCACTAAACCCAAGCCTTCAAACTTTTTTTGATTCCCTGTATTTTACAGTCACTGTCATGACCGGAGTCGGATTAGGCGACATTTACCCGACATCAGTATTAGGTAAATTTATATCCATGCTCATGATGTTATCTGGAACAGTCATATTTGTTTGCTTTACTGGCGTACTTGCCGCTTCGATACTACAGATAGAATCTGAACATATCGAGAAACAAAAATAAACAGTTCTGGCCACATCTTTCCGTCGATCTTCAAAATCATTGCGTAATATTATGGATTTGCTTTGCGACAGCATGTGCTTCTGACGATGATGTAGTTGTCGAATACAATAAACATCTTAATAAAAATATATATCACTGGCCGAGACGTTTTCTATTGTTCAATTCGTCGCTTCCGCTTGCAGATCTAACGGACTAAATATTGCTTTACCACCAATGCACGCATAGTACGTCTGCATATAAGCAAACTAGAGGTTGATATGAGAATTTTACCGGCAATTTTAGGTACCTTGATCAGCTTGTTGACAGGTTTTGCCCATGGCATGGATTGCGAAACAAAGACAACATCAGATCACTGGTATTTCTCAAGCCTGAATCAGTTTGTTCTAGCCGGCGGCTGCGCTATGCAGGGGCAGTCCCTAGGTGCCGCCATAGTGGCTGCACCTTATTTTGTAGTGACTCAGCTGAACCAAATCTCCTTACTGGAGAATTTCACTGATCGGAGCCACCCAGTTTCACGTTTGGGAGCCACTTCGGATATAGAAAAAGTTTTAGTGATTTAAATCCTTACTGTCAAGTTTCTTTGCTTTTACTTTTCGATAACTTTCG
>JBAQKN010000007.1:0-107292 GCA_049301055.1 Pseudobdellovibrio sp.
CGAAAGTTATCGAAAAGTAAAAGCAAAGAAACTTGACAGTAAGGATTTAAATCACTAAAACTTTTTCTATATCCGAAGTGGCTCCCAAACGTGAAACTGGGTGGCTCCGATCAGTGAAATTCTCCACCTGCAAAGTCATACTCGGTTTCGTTACGTTTTTTGCGACAAGCATCAAGGTAGTCGGCATTGGATTTATGTTTGTCGCCTAGAATGAGCGGCAGGGATTGAAGAGTTCGATAGTGCGCCAAATTTTTCTCGGGTCTATAGCCAGAAGTGTGAAGCACAATTGTACAAAGTTTTAGAGCCGCATTGTACGCAATGCCAAATTTCCAGTCGTCGGAAATTCCTTTTGCAGAAGCATCTTTCAGATCGCGCTCGACGATCTCAAAAAGGTTTTTGATTTCGTCTTTGCTAGGCTTATGAGGACGAAGCCAGCCATTCTTGGCCCAATCAGCTAAGGACATCATCGCCTCCAATCAGAAAAAACTTTTTCTCGGTCAATACGCTTTTAATGAAATGGTCGTTCTTCTTCAGTTTTTCCTTCCAGGATTTCATTGAATAGATATGTGGATTGATTTCGCGCTGAGTTTTTTCAGTTAGTCTCTTAAAGACTGACGACAGCGTGCGAAGTCCGACGTTTCCAATCACAATTAGATCGATGTCACTATGGGATTTTTCTTCACCTTTTGCGTAAGATCCAAAAATAAATGCGCATTCGATACCTTTGATTGAGCTCAAAGCTTCTTTCAATCGTTCTGCAATGCCGGATGTTTTTTCAACGAGGCCGCAAATCTCTTTGTAAAGTGGGTGATCGGCGTTGGCAGTGTAGTAAAGTCGATTGCCATCGCGTTCCGAAGTAACAAGATCCAATTCTTTAAGATGAGCAATTTCTTTTTGAATTGTTCCGATCGACAGACCCGATTGTCGTTGAAGATCGCGAAGGTGAATTGAAATTTTATCGCCGCTAAAAAGCAGGCGAAAAATTTCGGCACGAACTTGGCTTGATAAGATTTGGCTCAGTAAATTCATATGTATGTTTATAGCATACAATTGTATGCCTGTGGCGTACATATCGGAATGTTGTACGGCGAAAGATACTGGCTAAAAGTCGAGTGTTTCCAAATAGATGCAGCGTGATCTAAGCTGTAGGTCCTAACCATGTAAAAAATACAAACTGGTGACCCCACCCCGACTTGAACGGGGATCGATCGTTTAGGAAACGATTGCTCTATCCAGTTGAGCTATGGGGTCCTGCCTATTTAAACCTATTAGAGCTGAGGGCAGTTCTTGCTTCTTTTTACTCTGTTTTACTTAACTTTACTTTCTTTTTTAGGGCAAAGTTAGGGAAAAAACTAAATTCAGTAATTAAAGCAAAAACTGCACTTATCTTCAAGTCTAGCACTTTTTTAGCACTATCTCAATTTAACTTTGGGGGTGGTCTATGAAATTCTACAAGGGCTTTGAAATGTCAATAATGACTAGGAATCACAAGCCTGAGAATGATTACGTGAATTTGCATTAATAGTTAAAATTATTTTTCGAATTTCATTATAGTCGGCTTGAACAAAGCAATGACTCATTTTTTCTCGAAAATCTTTCATTGAGTAGCCAGATAAATTTGAGGCTAGATTCCATTCGTCAGAAACGCCAAGACAAACATCATCGTTTATTAGATCGCGCTCTAAAGAATCACATTCTGCGGCCAAATCATCGAAAGTTTTTTCTTGAAGAGTAAAGTGCCAAGATCCAAGTAACTGGCGTGGTAAAAATAATCTAAAACTTAATTCAGCATAACTTCGATAGTATTTTTCTAAATCTAAAATTTCAAAGCCATATTTTTTTCTATTATTAAACCATTCTGTTCTTGGCATAAGTCCAGAGGGAATAAGTATAGCACTGCCATGCTGGTGGGGCCTGCCTTTATAAATTTTTGAAATAAATGCTCGTGTGTTTTCGCGCACGTTAAGATTAGAATTTGGCATTGGGTAAATCCAACTTGTCGTGGTGAAAATTCCTTTATCCATAAATGCTGTTAATAAATTTTCTACTTTTTCTAAGGGTTGGCCAAACTTATTAAAAATAGTATTCAATATTTCTTGATCGACTGTTTCAACTCCGATAAATACGCCAACAAGACCACTTTCCTTTAAAGCATCAATAATACTTTCATCTGTCGTATTTATCGATGCAAAACAAGAGTATTGAATATTTAAATTTTCTTGTTTTACAAGCTCTGCAAATTTTTTCAAAAAACGTTTTGGTGTGTTGGACCCTGTAAACCGGAATGCAAAAGCTCCAAACTCAGACTGCAGGTATTTAATTTGATTGATAATTCTTTCCGGCGGAATCACTCTCATGATTCGGCCATTCATTGATGGATGAAGGCAGAAGTTACATTTATTAGGGCATCCTCTACTTTCATCTAGTTGGAAAATCATTAATTTTTCGCCATCTTCATATAAACTAGGATAGACATCTTTGTCGTAACACGGATCTGGAAGCTGACTTATATCATTGATAAGATCAAATGGATTTTCATAAATGGTGTTTGATATAGAATCACGAAAAATAAGCCCTGGAACTTCAGAGGGATTTATTTCGGCTTGAACCATTTTGGCAAATTGCACAATCGCACGATCGGCTTCGCCATCAATCAGGTAATCAAATTCACTATAAAATTCTAAATATTTTTTACCAATGGCTCTGATTAAAGGGCCACCGCCAATAAAAGGAATGTGCAATGATTTCTTAAGAGTCATTGCCAATCGTCGCGATAATGCAGATCCGGCACCAGAATAGAGTTTCATGCCCACAAATAAAGGAAGGTCGTCTTTTTCTTTTTCTAGCAATTCATTTGCAATTTCATCAATAACTTTAACCTCATATTCACTTAGCATTTGGTTAAAATTTGCAATATCTTGCAGGTCTATTTTGCTAAGAGTTCCTTTTTGTGCGAGCTCTACAAAGTAGGAAGTTTGTTGTCCAAATTCAGGAGGACATAATCTTGCACTTATGCTGACTGTTTGCATATCAATGATTAGGGGTCTGTAACCAGAATCTTTTAAACCCGCAGCTAATGCAGCTAAGGAATTGTCTGGATGAAAAGCGCTAGGAGCACAGGGATTGCCAAATAGATTAATGAGCCAAATTCGATTATTCATAAACTCCTTAAATTATTAGCCAATACTAAAGAGCTTTAGCATTATGTCTAGAGAACACAGTCAGGATAATAAAAACATGACCGGGGTCAGCTTTCTGCAATTTATATTGTATTGCCAGTCGTGCATAAAAAAGATAAATTATCCGCGTGAAAGCATTGGTCTTTAAGCGGACATTAATTTTTATAAAAAATTGGAATTTTACATCTAATTTAAAAGATTTCTTTTTATTGCCATTTTCGGATGCCAGTCATGAGCAAGAAAAAATTTATTGGATTGCTAGGTTAAGGTGGCTAGTAATTGCATTTTTGTTAATATTAATTCCTTTTGGTATTGCTGTGGGTATTCTTACCAAGTTTGCGCTTTGGGGTTATGTTGCTATATTTATGCTATTGCTTGGTTTCAACATGCTAACTCATTGGGGTTGGTTTAAAAAGTTTGGAAGGATTCGTCCTAAACACATCGCGTATCAATTGATTTTTGATCTTTTAACTCTGACGGCGTTACTTTCATTTACTGGAGGGGCAAAAAATCCATTTTATATTTTATTTTTTATTAATATTTTACTTGGTGCGACTCTTTTAAATGGACTATGGAGTTTTGTTTTTTTATTTCTATGTCATCTATCGTTATTGATTACTCAGGGAATAAGTTATTTTACAAAACCGAATTCTGAATATTTTCCAGATTTTTTTATTCAGCATCTTGTTTTGTTAATTGCTTGGGGAGTAAGTCGCTCTTTAGGAAGATATATTTCAATGCAAAAGGAAAAACTGCATCAAGTTAAAATTTATGCAGAAAAAATTGATCGTCTTCGCGCTTTGGGCGCAATGACCGCTGGATTTTCTCATGAATTTGCTAGTCCCCTGAATACAGTTAAACTTCGTTTGAATCGAGAGATTCGAGCGAATCCGGACTCTTTGAATTTGCAAGAAATGAATTTGGCTGTAGAAGAGTGTGAATCCGTTATTCGCCAGATGAATAACGCTCAGATAGATCCAAGAGATTTCCAATTTCAAATTTTTTATTTAAGCTCTGCAACAACTAATATTATTAAGTCGTGGGCTCATGAAAATCCAATTGCCAAGGTTCAATTTAAAATGAAAACATTAACCGATAAAGTAAGATTGCCGGTATTAAATTACTCACAAGCCTTAATGAACCTTCTTGATAATGCATTTGAAGCAAATTGTGATGGTCAAATTATAATTACGATTGATCATATTGAATCTAAAATTATTCTTTCTGTTGAAAATACGGGATCTTCTTTTTCTGAAGATGTTTTGCGAAGATTTGGAGAACCCTTTATTACTACAAAGATTACCGGTACAGGTCTGGGATTATATTCGGTGCAACTTTTTGCACAGTCCTCTGGTGGAAAAGCATTTATTTCAAATTCGCAAGATGGCGCTAAAGTTGAAATTCAGTTACCTCAATTTTTTGAAGAATTGGGGGCCAGTTGTTAATAAAAAAACTTCTATTGCTTGAAGATGATAGGCGCTTTAGGAAAGCTCTAGCTGAAGAATTCGCAGATAAAGGTTATAATGTTATTGATATTGGAAGTCTTAAGGATTTAGAAAATAAATTTTTTGATTATGCGGTGATTGACTTAAGACTTCTTGCAGAATCGGGATTAGTAGCAATACCTGAACTTTTATTTTATAATCCCAGTTGTCGAATCATTATTCTTTCGGGCTATGGCAGCGTTGCAACAGCTGTTGAAGCTATAAAATTAGGTGCTATTAATTATTTGAACAAGCCAGCTAGTTGCGAACTTATCGAAGCAGCTTTGAAGGATCAAATTAAGGACAAAGATCTAGACCCATTTCAGGTGGCTCCATTAAGTCAGCATGAGCATGAATATATAGACTTTGTACTTTCAAAAAATGATGGCAACATAACAAAAACGGCTAAACAACTAGGACTTCATCGTCAAAGTTTGCAAAGAAAGCTTAAAAAATATCCATAAATTACTTTGTAATTAAAATAAGTTAGCAAGGTTTCAGTTACCATTTGTTTCCGCAACTTTTTGTTGCGGTGATTTAGTTTGCCTTACGGACTTAGTATGTACTTATGGAAAAGCAAAAAGAATTAAATAACTTTAGTGGTAAAGATTTTCATTATCGTTGGTTTAAAGCTAGGCTGTCAGCATTACAAAAAGTAAAACAAAATAATTCTTTCCAAGAGCCATCAGAAGCAAACGATTACTTTCAATTAGAAGCTAATCTTATTGATCAATATTTTTCTAACAACTTAAATATTTCAGCAGATGAAAAAGTAAAAAGAAAAGATGAACTTTTGCGCGGAATTTTTGATAACAGTCGCATTTTAGCGATGAGTCTTTCAAAGCACTTGGGATTATCTTATGAAGTAGAAGATTTCCAAAATCTTCTAGGACAATCGACAGTTCCTTGCTTTCAAGGACAGTGGGAGTCAAGAGAATCAGCTAGAATTTTAAGTCGTAAAGGGTGTGATGCTTGTACTAGTTCTGGCAAAGATGCCTGCGATTACTGGCGTGAAGCTTTGGACGGATTGGTAATGGGGTTGGGCGATAAAGAGCGACTGGCTCGTCATGCAAGCGTTCGTCATGGTGATGCGGCCTGTGTCGATGTTTTCTATTCAGATGCTGATGGGCGTAAAGAGACTTTATTAGCTTGGGGTCCATTACCAGAGCACATGACTGCGTCTTTAAAATTAATCTGCGATGAATTTGAAGCCAAAATGAAAACCTCGATAATCCTTAAGGGATTAAGCGAAGGAGTTTTATATTTTGAATTTAAATCTGCAACAGATATGTTATGTAGTGGTGGGCAATTGTTGACGTCAGCATTTCTAAGAAAGATACAAAAAAAATATCCAGGAATATTAGTACATGAAATAACGCCGCGAGCAGTTATTGGAGCAGGTGTGTGAGCTCATTAAGCCGGCGAGATTTTTTTAGTGGCAAGTTGTTTAGTAAAAAAGTAAACGATAAGTTAGATGAAGACTTGCTAGTAATAATAGGTAAAATCGCCGATTTTCCTGTTGGAGCAAAAATATTACAACAGAAGTACCAACTTCTTGTTGAATCTTTTTCAGAGGGACTTCGGGTCCGATCAAACTTTATTAATAATGCAGAAAATATTTTTTATTCAATCAAGGCTAATCAATTAGGAGAACTTTGTGTTAACCGGGCGGAAGCTTGGCCTGGACACGTAGTCCTTTCGATTTTAACCAATGAGCCAACTAGTTTTGAATTATCAAAGGGAGAAATATCGTGAGCGAAAGTAATAGTAATAATCACAGTCGTCGAAGTTTTGTTAAAGGTCTGGCAATTACAAGCGGTGTACTGGCTACATCTAGATGGGCACATGGAACGTCACTAAGATATTTTAAACCAACGCAAATAGCAAATCCATTGGCGGCTTACCCGAACAGAGACTGGGAAAAAGTATATCGCGATATTTTTTCTCATGATTCCAGTTTTGTATTTTTATGTGCGCCGAATGATACGCATAATTGTCTTTTAAAAGCCTATGTTAAAAATGGTGTTGTGCAAAGAATTGGACCTAGTTATGGCTACGGAAAAGCAACAGATCTTTATGGTAATCAGGCTTCACATCGCTGGGACCCAAGAATCTGTCAAAAAGGCTTAGCATTGGTACGTAGATTTTATGGAGATCGTCGCGTAAAAGCTCCGATGATACGTCGCGGATTTAAAGAGTGGGTGGATGCGGGATATCCGCGAAATGAAATAACTGGAAAACCTGATATTAAATATTTCCAACGAGGAAAAGATAAATGGCTTAGACTCCCATGGGATGAAGCGTATAAATATGCAGCTAAGTCTATGCACAATATTGCAGAAACATATTCTGGAAAAAAAGGGGAAGAGTATTTAAAGAAACAAGAATATGATCCTGCTATGATTCACGCCTTAGAAGGTGCGGGTACGCAAACTATTAAAGTTCGTGGTGGTATGGCCTTCTTGGGGGCGACTCGAATTTTTGGCTTATACCGTTTTGCAAATATGTTAGCATTAATGGATTCAAAAATTCGCGGTGTTGGAGCTGACAAAGCAATAGGTGCACGAGGTTGGGATTCTTATTCTTGGCATACAGATCTTCCGCCTGGACATCCAATGGTAACGGGTCAGCAAACGAATGATTTCGATCTTTTCGCTGTCGAAAGAGCCAAGTTATTAATTGTTTGGGGAATGAATTGGATCACTACAAAAATGCCAGATTCCCACTGGATGACAGAGGCAAGATTAAAGGGAACTAAAACGGTAGCTGTAACAGTAGAATATAGTGCGACAGCGTCTAAAGTTGATGACGTACTTATTATTCGGCCTGGAACAGATCCTGCTTTTGCACTAGGACTTTGTCAGCATATTATGGCAAAAAATCTTTTTGATAAAGATTTTGTTGAAAACAAAACAGATTTTCCATTTTTAGTTCGTTTAGACAATTTACAACCTCTTCGTCCTGACGAAATTATTGCCGGGTTTAAAGAACCAGAGCTACAGTCGATTCGCTTTATGAAAAAGGGTGAAAAACCCCCCGCTAATAAAGAACAGAAAGACCAATTTGTTCCAGAATCAATGCGTGATGATTTTAAATCATTTGTAATTTTTGATAAGAAAACAAAGAAGTATGTCGCCGTTACCAGAGATGATTACGGCGATCATGCAAAAAAAATAAGTGCAACTCCTGAATTAAAACATAATAAAACGATTAAACTTGTTGATGGTACATTAGTAAAAGTTAGAACTGTTTACAGTTTAACGGAAGAATATCTGAATCAAAACATGACACCTAAACAGGTTTCGCAAATTACGGGTTGCCCAGAATCTGGAATTAAAAGTTTAGCGGAACAAATTGCAAAGAATAAAGAGCAAACTATTTTTGCTTGCGGTATGGGGCCCAATCAGTTTTTTAATGCTGACCTTAAAGATCGCGCTATTTTTATGGTTGCAGCATTAACTAGAAACTTAGGATATGTTGGTGGTAATATCGGTAGCTACGCGGGGAATTATCGTTCAGCACTTATTGGTGGCGAACCTGTATACGCAGCAGAAGATCCGTTTAATTTGCAAATGGAAAAAGGCGGAAAGCCAAGCGTAAAAAAATATACGCACTACGAATCTTTGCATTATTTCAATTATGGCGATCGGCCATTGCGCATAGGTGATAAAATGTTTACTGGCGATGGACATATGCCCGTTCCAACAAAAGCCATGTGGTTAAATAATTCAAACTCTGTTATTGGAAATGTTAAATGGCATTATGATGTCGTAAATAACACTTTGCCAAAACTAGAATTTATTGCCTATTCCGATTGGTGGTGGACAGGTTCTTGCGAATACTCTGATTTGGTTTTTGCTTGTGATTCTTGGGCTGAATTTAAACAACCTGATATGTGTGGATCTTGCTCGAATCCATTTATTCAAATTTTTCCAAAGACTCCGATGGAAAGGGTTTTTGATACTCGTGCGGATATAGAAATTATTGCGGGTGTTGCAAAAGCGCTTAGTAAAGTCACCGGAGATTCCCGCATGATCGATATGTGGAAATTTGTAGAAGATGGAAGTACAAGTGAATATTTGCAAAGAATTATCGACGCTTCTGCTACGCTTAAAGGATATAAGATTGAAGAGCTAGAAGAAAAAGCAAAACAAGGAATTCCTGCGCTGATGAATAATCGCACTTATCCGCGAATTTCTTCTTACGAGCAAGCAAAATCCGAAAAACCTTGGCATACAAAATCTGGTCGTCTTGAATTTTATCGACCAGAAGCAGAATTTATTGAAAGCGGCGAAAACATGGTTATTTATCGAGAGCCCGTCGATTCAACTCCGCATGAGCCTAATGTTATTGTTAGTAAAAAACATGAAGCTTTGCGAGCAAAACAGCCTAAAGACTATGGTTTTGAGGCATCCGATGTTAGTTCAGAAACCCGTCAGGTACGAAATGTTGTTATGACGACAGATGAAATGTTAAAAAGCGAACATCCTTTGCGCTTAAAAAATTATGCTCATATTTATCATACACCGAAGTACCGTCATGGCGCTCACTCGACGCCAGTAGATACAGATATTACAGCAGTTTGGTTTGGTCCCTTCGGAGATGTTTATCGTCATGATAAACGAATGCCTTCCGTGGTTGAGGGATATGTTGATATTAATCCACTTGATGCCAAGGCGTTAGGTGTTGAAGATGGGGATTATGTTTATATCGATGCCGATCCAGATGATCGTCCATTTCGTGGATTTAAAAAAGATACAGAGGAATATAAAATTGCAAGGCTTATGCTACGAGCTCGGTATTATCCGGGAACACCGCGTGGAGTAACTCGCACTTGGCATAATATGTACGGAGCAACTTTTGGAAGCGTGAAAGGTCAAGAATCACGAGCTGATGGTTTAGCCAAAAATCCAGAAACAAATTATCAATCTATGTATCGCTATGGTTCTCATCAAAGTGCGACACGAGCTTGGTTGCGTCCAACTCAGATGACCGAAACATTAGTTCACAAAACGATGTTTGGTGAAGGTATAGAAAAAGGTTTTGCTGCAGATATTCATTGCCCAACAGGTGCACCACGAGAAGCTTTTGTTAAAATTAGCAAAGCAGAAAAAGGTGGACTGAATGGCGTTGGCACATGGAGACCTGCAGCTTTGGGTTATCGCCCAACGTATGAAAATAAAGCGATGAAGCAATATCTAACCGGTTATTTCATGAAGAGAAAAGGATAAGCTATGGCAAAAGTAAAAAATTGGCAAATTCAACGTGATATGGAATATCCTTACGAAGAGCATCGCCCAAAAAAGCAATGGTCTATCGTTTTTGATTTAAATAAATGCATCGCCTGTCAAACATGTTCGGTTGCTTGTAAAACCACTTGGACTAGTGGCAAGGGGCAAGAGTACATGTTTTGGAATAATGTCGAAACCAAACCTTATGGATCATATCCATTAGCCTGGGATGTGCGAGTTCTTGAAGAAATGGGACAGCAGGCTTGGAAAGCAAAAGAGCCATATTACGGGAAAACAATTTTTGAAAATGCAGGAGCAAATGAAGTTGCGACTCACTTTGCACCTAAAGATGAAGATTGGATGTACCCGAATAATGGTGAAGATGATTGTTTAGGAAATGTTTCTAGCGGCGCTCACATGACTCTTCCGCATGACAAATGGTTTTATTATTTACCTAGAACATGTGCTCACTGTACTTATCCAGCATGCTTAGCCGCATGTCCTAGGAAAGCAATTTATAAACGCGAAGAAGATGGAATTGTTCTGATTGATCAGTCCCGCTGTAAGGGTTACGGAGAATGTGTCAGAGCTTGTCCGTATAAAAAATCAATGTACAATGCGCATACGCGTGTTAGTGAAAAATGTGTTGGTTGTTATCCCGCAGTTGAAAAAGGATATCAGCCAATGTGTGTACAGAATTGTATTGGAAAAATTCGGGTGATGGGTTTTGTAAATCCTCCTTGGAAAATTCGCGAAGATAATCCAATTGATTATTTAATTCACAAAAAAGAAATCGCGCTTCCGTATTATCCGCAATTAGGGTTAGAACCGAACATATATTATATTCCTCCGATTCATGCAGATCGAAATTATTTATTACAAATGTTTGGTCCCAAAGTAGATCAGGCAATTGAAAATTATAAAAATCTAAAAAATGATCCAATTGCTCAGGGATTAATGGTTCTGATCGGAAGTTCTGATCGAATTTTACATAGTTTTAAAGTCAAAGACGGTGTGGCATTTGGTTACGACGAAAAGGGCGATGAAATTGTACATGTACCGGTTACTGAACCAATGTTTGATAGAGCGGCCTACGATGAAAAATTAAAGGCAGTCCGTAATAACACACCGTAATTATGTTAGGAGCAAATTATGAAACAAATAATTGAAAAATATATCATTACACTAGTAGCAGTTTTTATTTACGGAGTAGCTCATGCAGAAGATTATTCAGTGAAAAAAGTTTCTGCAGATTTATCGAAAGTAAGTCAGGCATCAGATTTTTATTGGAAGGGAGTTCCTGAGACAAAAATTAATCTTATGGGGCAAATGATAGTAAAACCAAAACCAGCAAAAGCTGAGACTGAAAACATAAATGTGCAGATTGTTCATGATGGTAAATATATTGCCTTCAGATTGCGATGGGCAGATAAAGAAAAATCAGAAGCGGGCAAACTTGCAGAATTTTCGGATGCTGTCGCATTAGAATTTCCAGTATTAGATAATGAAAATCCGCCGCCAATTTTTATGGGTGGTAAAGATAATCCAGTTCATATGTTTCATTGGCGGGCTCAGTATCAATACGATGAAGAGCATGGAAAAAAAAGTATCAAAGATATTTATCCGAATTTAAATGCAGATATGTACCCTAATGAATTTGTTGACAGGGGGACATTAAAACCAGCATCTGAGGCAAATAAAGAAATATTTTCGCATGGTGAGGCGGCAGGAAACCCTCAATCAAAAGTTAAAAAAGCTGTAGATGAAATAATGGCCGAAGGCTTTGGATCATCTGTTGTTATTGAAGATAAAGATTCAGTGGCTCATGGAGAATGGAAAAATGGAGAATGGCTTGTGGTAATTTCACGTGCACTTAAAAGACCGAAGGGGTCTGTTCTTGAAGTTGCAAAAAAATCAGCATTTGGTATTGCCGTTTGGCAGGGTGGAAAAAATGAAGTGGGGTCGCGAAAAGCTTTAACAATGTCTTGGACGCCATTTAAAATCGAGGGAAAATAATATGGAATCAATAAATACAATTAAACCCGCTCCTTTTGTTTTGGCATCGGTATTAATGTCTTACCCAATGGAATATAATATCGAAAATATTCAAGTTTTATTAGCTGATGCAGATGTCGAAATGCCAGAAGAAATTCGAGATATGATAATTAAAAAAGTATCTGCAGAAAATATTCATGATTTACAATCAGAATATATTGCCATTTTTGACAATGGACGAGATGCCAATCCAATATATGAAACAGAATATGATCGCAGACGCGCGATGGCTAAGGGTAATGAGTTAAGTGATATCGCTGGATTTTATCACGCCTTTGGATTCGAGTTGGATGCAAAAGCCGAAGGTATGGAAATGTTAGATCATGTGGGAATAGAATTTGAATTTTATTCTTTGATGTTGATGAAGCAGCTGCATCTAGAAGAATCTAAAGATCTTCAAGGAGTTGAAATAGTTGAAGATGGACGTAAAAAGTTTTTGCAAGCGCATCTTGGCCGGTTTGTTGGCGCTATTAGCCGCAGACCAGGTGTTGAAAGCAGTGATTTTTTCAGTCAGGTATTTAATTGGGGAGCCAAACTGATTGAAGCAGAATGTAACGCTTTAAGTTTAACTGTCGTTCCAGCTGATTGGATAGATAGCGAACAGATTAAAGAGGAACTAATGAATTGTGGACTACCGGGCGCAACTTGCGCTAAGTAATTTTTTAACTCCGAGCTGTTTGGATCTAAAACTTCTAATAAAGAAGAAATGAACAAACAGCCGCGAACAAAATTGTTCGCCAAGGTTTTGTAAGGAAACTACAAAACCTCCCAATGGAAAGGAGATCTATGAGAGCATTACGCGACTCGCAGGATCGACATTTTACTTACTTAAGACTTTCTTTAACAGAGGTTTGTAATTTTCGTTGTACCTATTGTTTACCAGATGGATACAAATCGACTTGTTCAGATTCTTTCCTTGATGAAAATGAAATAATTAATCTATTGCAGGCCTTTGCAGAGCTGGGTATTTCTAAAGTACGATTAACAGGTGGAGAACCTACACTTCGGCAAGATATTACTTCTATTGTACAAAAAATTTCTAAAATAGCTGGAATAAAAAAGATTGGACTGACTACAAATGGTTACCGACTTCAGCAATTAGCTGAACCATTATTTGCAGCAGGATTAACAAACTTAAATGTTAGCGTAGATAGTCTTGATCCTGAAAATTTTTATAAAATAACTGGAAAACCACTTCTTAAAAATATTTTATCTGGAATAGAAAATGCCATCACTTGTGGTATTCCGACAGTTAAAATGAATTCTGTGTATCTTAAAGATTTAAACGATGCCGAATTGCCAAATTTTATGGAATTTGTAAGACATAATCCTATTAGTGTACGTTTCATTGAACTTATGCAAACTGGCAACAATAACGACTACTTTAAGCAACATCATCTTTCAACATTAACTATTGATTCCTATTTAGAAGAAAATGGCTGGAAGAAAGTTGTAAAGCAGATTTCAGATGGTCCCGCTCTAGAATTCTCTCATCCTGAATATTTGGGTCGCATCGGCAGAATAGCCCCGTATGCTAAAGATTTTTGTAATTCATGTAATCGTTTGCGAGTCAGTAGTCGCGGAGGCTTACAGTTATGTTTATTTGGTGCTGGGCAAGTCAATTTACGTAATTTATTACAAAGCTCAAATCAAAAAAATGAATTAAAGCAGATAATTTGTGATTCTTTATTTACAAAGTTAGCACGACACAATTTGCAAGCAGGTGATACGGGCTTAACTAAAAATTTAGCTTTAATTGGCGGATAGGAAAATATGAAACTTCAATCAGAATTTAAAATGGCTAATGTTGCTGAAAAAACTTCAACCTATCGAAGAGCTATTGCTAAAGGTTGGATAAAAATGGCGCCAGCAACTGCAAAGATAGTAGTTGAAAGAAAACTTCCTAAAGGAGATGCCTTGATGATGGCCGAAGTGGCTGGTATTTTAGGAGTTAAAAAAACAATTGAAATATTACCGCTATGTCATCCGTTGCCAATTGAATCAGTTCGTGTTCGCTGCGAACCAAAAATAGATGGTGTGTTTGTAAGTTGCGAAGTAGTTACTACCTATAAAACCGGTGTTGAGATGGAAGCATTGATGGGAGTCAATGCCGCTTTACTTTGTATTTATGATCTAACAAAACCGATCGATCCTGTTTTAAGTATTCAAGATGTGCATCTAGTAATGAAAGAAGGGGGAAAGTCTGGACTGTGGTTAAATCCAGAATGGCCAGAAGAAAATTTTTTAGAAAAGAAAACGGATCAGGAAAAATTAAATAATTGCGGTAATAAAAAAACACTAAAAGGTATCAAGACTGCCGTATTAACAATCAGTGATCGCTGTTCAAAAAAGCAAGCCGTTGATAGCTCTGGTCCAGTATTAAAACAAATGCTTCAAACACTTGAAGCGGACGTTTTCGGAATGGATTTAGTAGCGGATGAAGTTCTAGAAATTCAGAATGCTATCTTTCGATTTAAAGAATTAAAAGCAGATTTAATTATAACGACTGGTGGAACAGGTTTTAGCCCTAGGGATGTAACACCCGAAGCGATCGAACCTTTATTTACAAGACGTATCGATGGTTTCGGAGAATTATTTCGCTCTGAAGGGGCTAAGCAAACACCAATGAGTTATTTAAGCAGAAGTGTTTCTGGTTTTATAGAGCAGACGTTAATCATTGCATTACCTGGAAGCCCAAAGGCGTGTAAAGAAGGTATTGAAATATTAAGTCATCTTATTCCGCATGCAATTCACATAGCAAAAGGAGGCCCGCACGGCGGGTTACATGAAAGCAATAAATAATTTTTTAGGAGCTTTTTCAGATGGAGCAATATTATTTCCATTAGTCATGACTTTGTCTGTGCAGAATGGAATGAATTTGTCTTCTTTGCTTTTAAGTAGCGGTGTTGCTTATCTTATTGCAGGTTATATTTTTCAAAGCCCGATGTCTGTCCAACCATTAAAATCAATAGCCATCGCAGGACTTGCTATTGGCGCTAGCGCAACTGAAATTCGTATGGCAGCAGCAGCACTGGGTTCTATTTTTATTATAAGTTTATTTTTTAATATAGAAGCTTTTGCAAAAAAAATTCCTGAAAGACTTATTCATGGCATACAAGTGGGGTTGGGGTTAATTTTAGTTCAGCAAGGGCTAAAGTATGTCCTACCGGGTGGTAGCGGATATGTTTTGCTTACTCTCGTTGGTGTTTTAATTATGCTATTTATTAATTACAGATTAAAATTTCCAGTATTGGGTCTAGTTGCCTCAATCGGTTTTTTTATTTCATTACTTTGGTTAAAAAAAAATAATCTAGATGCTGAAAATACTTTAGTAAAATCAGAAATTACTAGACCCATGTTGATTTTATCATTGGTAGCACCACAGCTTGTTTTAACATCCGCTAATTCTGTTTTAGCAACGGTAAATGTATCTAAGAAATATTATGGCGAATTAGCTGAAAAGGTAACAATTCGTCGGTTGGTTTGCTTGATTGGTTTTGGAAATATTTTAAATGCGTTATTTGGAGGGTTACCTTTTTGTCATGGTTCTGGTGGAGTTACCGCACATGCCATTGGTGGAGCTAAAACAAATGCAGCAAATTATATAATTGGTTTTAGTTTGCTTGTTGCGGCTAGCGCGACATTTTTATTTGGAAGTGCTCATATTATTTTTAACCCAATTTTTATAAGTGTTCTTTTAATTACTGTCGGCATTTTACATTTATCTTTAGCTCAAACAAGTTGGGTATTAGGGGAAGTTATTAAGCTTCAGTTAATAATGATGGGACTTGCTGCTGTGTTATTTGGAAATATGTTAGTTGTGATTGGTGTTGGAGTTGTTTTTGAGATTGTAAATAAATACGCATCTTATTTTTTAGAAAGAAGGTCGCATGATTAATTTTGAAGAAGCTATGTCTTTGATTGTAAATTTGGCAAGTCATTGTCCGCTAGAAGCAGAAAATATTTTATTAAAAAATGCAGATGGTCGCATCTGTAGTAAGAATATTTTAAGTCCCGAAGCTGTTCCGTCATTTAATAATTCTGCAATGGATGGTTTCGCAATTTGCTCTAAAGATTTAACAATGGCCAGCGAAGAAAATCCTATTCGTGTACTGATTCCATCTTTTATTGCAGCAGGTGATGAGATCAGTTTGATTACCCCTAAGCGTCAAATTATTGGGGCTGAAATTATGACAGGTGCTCCTGTTCCAGATTTTTTTGATGCGGTCATAAAAATTGAAGACGTTGAAATTCATCAAGGAAAAACAGGATTTACAGATGAAATAATAATTCGATCATCAATCCCAAAAGGAAATAATATTCGAAAAAAAGGAAGCGATTATCAAGTTGACCAAATTATTTTGCAACAAGGGGCTATGCTTCGAGCAGAATCTATGATGGCTTTGGCTTCATTAGGAATTACGGAAGTTGTGGTATTTAAAAAACCAAGGGTAGCCATTTTATCAACAGGAAAAGAATTAGTACCTTATGAAACAAAAGATCTTAAATCAGGATTGATTAGAAATTCAACAGGTATTTATTTAGAAACAGCCTTGGATCACTTGGGAGCCATTGTAAAATATACGGAAACAATTTCAGATAACACTCAAGATTTTAGAAATTTTGTGCAGCAAATTTCAGAGCAAGATATAGATGTGCTTGTTACAACGGGTGCAGTGTCTATGGGGAAGTACGATTTTATAGTTTCAACATTAATAGAAATGGGCGCAGAAATAATATTTCATAAAGTGGCAGTAAGGCCTGGTAAACCTGTCTTACTAGCTAAAATTAAAAGAACAAAAAAAAATCCTTTAGTTATTTTTGGCATGCCTGGGAATCCCGTGGCTTCAGTCGTTGGGTTTAGATTTTTTCTAACTGCATTTTTCAGAGAACTTAATAAACAAAAACCAGAACAAGCTTTGCAATTAAAACTTTCTCAAACAACTACCAAACCAGAAGGGTTAAAGTGTTTTTTTAAAGCACGTCTTGAGCATAGTAATGATGGATTTGGTGTTCGGTCGCTGCCTGGGCAAGCTTCCTATATGGTAAGTCCATTAGTTCAAGCGAATGCCTGGGTCCTATTTCCAGAAAATGGAAGCGAAGTTATTAAAGACGAGCACGTTTTTGTTTACCCTCTTTTACCAGATCAATCCTTTGATTTAGGAGATTTAGTATGAATGTGAATCTTCATTTATATGGATCATTTAGACAGCTTGGTTTAAGCCAGATTACTTTGGATATTTCAGCAGATGCGACGGTTAAGGACTTGCGAAAATCATTAGAAAAATATTTGATTAAAGAAAAATCAGAAATTTCAAGTAATTTGATTCAAGCATCTGTCTTTGCTACGAATGAATCGATATTAAATGATTATGATCAAATAGTAAATGGCATGTCTGTAGCTATTTTGCCACCAGTTTGCGGAGGATAATATGGAAAATATTTACGTAGCAATGACTTCAGAAATACTTAACATCAATAAAGCTATTGAAACCTATAGGACAGATAATTGTGGAGCAGAACTTATGTTTTTAGGTACTGTCAGAAACCTCAATGAAGGACGCTCTGTAAAGGCTGTCAATTATGATGGACACATTTTATTAGGAAATAAAATTTTAAAGCAGATTTGTTTAGAAGCACAGTCAAAGTTTGGAAAGGATTTAAATTTTTGGATTGAACATCGATTAGGGTTATTAAATGTTGGTGATGTTAGTTTAATTATTTATATAACTTCACCACATCGCGATTCGGCTTATGTGGCTTCACGCTTTGTGCTGGAGCAAATTAAATTAAGTCTTCCTGTCTGGAAGGAAGAAATCTATTGCGAAGGTGATAAGGAATGGTTGCAAGGTCAGACTCTCAACAAAAATTAGAGTCATTTTTAGGAATAGTACTTGCTGGTGGAAAATCATCACGTATGGGTGAAGACAAGGCTTTGCTTAATATTCAAAATAAGACTTTACTTGAATATCAGTATGAAAAATTAATTTCTATTTTAGGTAAACAAAATGTGCTTGTAAGTGGCAAGTATCCTTCTTTTAAATATTTAATGGATCAAAAAACAGAGCTAGGCCCTTTAGGTGGAATTATTTCAGTCGTTCAAAATTTTAGTAAACTGAATTATTTTCTTTTTTTACCAGTAGACATGCCAAATATATCTGTGCAAACACTTAATTATCTTATACAGAAATCTCAAGAAAATTTAGAAAGCAATTGTTGGACATTTAAGAATTACGAAATGCCACTTGTGCTTAAAAATCATTCTTTGTTGGAAGCAACTTTAGTTAAATTATTAGAGCAGCCAAAATCTTTCTGTTCTGTACGTCGTTTATGTCAATCATTAGATTATCAAGTTATAGAGACAGATGAATTCAATAAAAATGAATTTTTGAATGCCAATACAATGAAAGAATGGAAAAAGGCTTGCCAATGAATATACGTATGGACTCTACGCAAGTGCGATTTCGTATAAATCAAGCTGAAGTAAAGACTCTTTTAGATAAGGGTTGTCTTAAAGAAGAAATTCAACTGCCCAGTGACCAAATTTGTTTTCATATTAGACTTGGTGAACAGACGCAAATAATTCAGAACGGAAATGATCTTGTTTTTTGGATTGCATCAGCAGAGCAAGAAAAAATAAAAAACTTACCTCAAACTAAAGAAGCTATTGCTGCACTAACAAAAATAGTTAATGGAAAAGAATTTAAATTTCTACTTGAAGTAGATATTTTCAATGACAAACAAAGAGGGCGGCGAAAATGAATTTACGTTTCTCACGTCAAATAAGACTTCCTGAAGTGGGTGACGTTGGTCAGGAATTAATTCAAAATGCAAAGGTACTTATTGTTGGAATGGGTGGTTTAGGCTGTCCGGCAGCTCAGTATTTAATTGCCGCAGGAGTTGGACTTATTGGGCTTGTGGATGGTGATCGTGTTGAGGAATCAAATCTACATCGACAAATTTTATACTCGCAACAAGATATTCATAAACCCAAAGTAACGGCAGCGGCAGAACGATTACAAGAATTGAACTCAACTACAGTAATTAAATGCTATTTTGAACATTTAAACTCTGTAAATGTAAAAGATATTTTTGCTGATTATAATATTATATTAGATGGCACCGATAACTTTGAAGCGAAGTATCTGCTTAATGATATGTGTCTGCAAATGGATAAGATATTGGTTTCAGCATCGGTTACAGGATTTGAAGCGAATTTATTAATTGTCACTAAAAATGGACCTTGTTTGCGATGTCTTTATCCCCAGGCTAATATGGCAGATATAGGAAATTGCAATAGAACAGGAGTCCTAGGTGCTTTTGTTGGAATTGTTGGATCTTGGCAGGCTGCTGAAATATTAAAGTTAATTCTAACTCAAAATAATTCTGCAAAAAAATTATTTGCAGTAATTGAGAAAGTATTATTTTTTGATTTTTATGAATCGCAAATAAGATCTGTTAAATTAGCAAAGAACTCAAGCTGTATTTGTTCTAAAAATAAGATGGATTTAGAGCATTTTAAAAGCGACAGTATTTATATAACAATGGACCAGGTTCGTAGTTTAGAAGATTCTATTTTTATTGATGTGCGCCCAGAAGAAGAATTAGAAGCAGGACCCATCCCAGGGATTGAAATGTATAAATCATTTCATAGGCCTTATCAGCAGATTATGTCGAATGAATTCGATAAAGATAATTGGAATTCAGATGGAAACTATATTCTTTGTTGCAGTCAAGGCAGGCGTTCTGCTGTAGTTGCTCAATGGCTACGAGATCATGGGGTACAAAAATCTTATAGTTTAAGACGCTCTTAAAACTGTTTAGTCATTTTACGAAGCTTGTTTGTTAATCACGGGCTGACAAGACGTGCAAATATAATCTAGTAAACCATAGAAAAGTAATTAATCATTTTTTCAAATGGTGTACGCATCAATCTTATTTAAAAGATAGACCGGAGTTTGTTATCCCTAAAAAAACAACTAAGGAAAGAAGACAGCGAGTTGTTTTAACTCCTGATGAAATCAAATCATTTATTGAAGGTTGCGATGGCAAGGTTTTGCTTTACTCAATGATGTATTTATTCATGGGAATGCGAAACATGGAGATCTGTAAAGTTCGTTGGGATGAAATTGATCTAGAAACTAAAGCATTAAAAATAAACAAGTTTTCTAATCGTCGCAGAAAAGAGCGAGTCATACCAATTAATGGTTATGTGCTGTCTTTATTAAAAGAAGCTTTTAAAACAAAAAAGAATGATTACGTTTTTCCATCGGCTATTTCAACTGGGCTTAAACAACACATTGATCCATCAGGCGGAATTAGAAAGCAGTGGGCGGTAGCAATTAAGAATTCTGGTATCAAGCGCCACATCACGCCACATGATCTTAGAGCCACGTTTGAGACGTTTATGCATACAAACAAAAACTTCACTGACACTCAGCGCGAAAAGATGGCAGGGGCTTCGATTGATGTGCAGAAAAATATCTGCGTTACGATGGATGTTGAACACCTAAGAGGACTTGAAAAATCAGTGGTAGTGTCGGGTTTTGACAAAATAATTAGGGAAAACAAAGAAAATGCAGTGGCCAAGATCGCGCCATCTAAGCGAAACAATAAAGGATTATTAAAATGATTGACACTCTAAAAAGTTCGTTTAGGAAACGATTGCTCTATCCAGTTGAGCTATGGGGTCCTAAGATGACTATTCATCATCTAGTATGATGTCGTCAATGAAGACAAAGAATTATTTCAAAAATCAAATGCATTTTGAATGGCAGACAAAACCTTATCTATGTGTGATGTTCACTCATATTTGCGTCCTTTAAATTATTGGACCCCAAGAGGCGAATCCTATATAAATTATTTAGTACTTTTTAAACGCATTTTTGCAGAATCGTGGGTTTGTACTTGTGCTTTACAGCTTGATTATATTTAAACATAAAACTATGCTTGCTCCCCAAGGGGCCCTTGGACTTAATTTCATTGGCCAGCTTTGCGATTCTTATTTTGTTAAAATCAAAACTGACTTCAATATATTAAAGCGAAAGCAGGAAAGCGTGTTTGTAATAGTTGTTATTGTTATTTGTCTTTTATTGAATGCGATACTTTCGTGCATCGAAATGGCCTTTGTAACGGTTTCAAAACCACATTTGAAAAAACTGTCTGCAGATGGTGATAGGTTGGCGCAGAATGTTTTGAAATTAAGATCAAACCCCGAGCGTGTTCTGTCTGTTTTGCAAATTGGTATTACTTTAGTTGGAGCGATTTCAGCGGCTGTCGGTGGAGCCGGCGCTGAAGAATCATTAAGTCCGCATTATCAAAAGTTACTTAATGTTTCTGAGGAGCTGTCAGAAACTCTAGCAATTATAACTGTTGTCATACCTTTGACATATTTTTCTGTTGTTATCGGAGAACTTGTTCCAAAAACATTAGCACTACGGTTTTCAATGAGGTTTGCCAAAATAGGAAGTGTTTTTCTTATCGGTTTAGATAAAATATTTTCACCAATTGTTTTTTTACTAGAGGCTTCAACCAAATTAGCCATTGCCCCATTTTTAAAAAAAATGGGTGTCGAGACTGTCTTGGAACAGTCATCTTCGATTGATATTGATGATCTGTCTGATTCACATAAGCAGTACGTTTTTAATTTAATTGCCATCGATAAACGAAAAGTTAAGGATATATTGTTGCCTTGGGAATCTGTAACAAAAATTGAAAAGCGAGTACACCATACGGAAGTCATGAATTTAATTCGTTCAGCTCGACATACTCGAATTCCTGTAGTTGAAAATGGACAGCCTGTTGGCTTACTGCACGCTAAAGAATTTATTTCTGAAGTTGAAATTTCAAAAATTAATTGGAATGAGCTTATTAGGCCGATGATTTATTTTAATGCTGAAGAGCCGATTTTAGGTGCACTTAAGATTTTGCAAAATAAAAAAAGTCATATGGCTGTGGTCAAAAGAAAAAATGAGATTTTAGGAATTGTGACATTGGAAGATATTTTTGAAGAAGTTGTTGGTGACATATATGATGAAGATGACAGTCCTTCCATTTTGTTGTCATCGAATTCAAAAATCAGAACGATGACCTTACCAAGTAAATAGCAAAATCTTAATAATTTACTGTTTCACTAGCGTCTAGTAATCCCAATAATCCAAATGTCTATTTGTAATTTAAAGCACAGGGGCTACCCTATTATAAATAGAGTGTGGGGGATTTGATGGATGAGTTATCTAAGCTAGTTGCAAATTCAGAAACAATTCTGCTAAAAGTGCAGCAGCAATTACATAATCCGACAAATGCTGTAGATCGGCTTTATCATTTTGCAAGTTCGAAGAAAGATGAAAAGTGGGAAATTGCATTTTTCTTAGCAATGCAAGAAACATTAGCCGTTCAAAGCCAATCATTTAGTTTTTATCAAGATTTATCAAGACTATCAAGGTTTGATCAGAAAAACTTAACTTGCTTCAATGATATCGAAAAAATTCCTTTTATCACTTCAAGTGTATTAAAAAAATATGAATTTAATAACTCTTCAAATAAAAAGAATGTATTAACAATATCATCATCAGGAACTTCTGGTCAAAAAGCGCATATTTCATTTGATGATATTTCATTAATTAGAATTATTTCTGGAATTTTTAAAGTGTATTCTGAGTTTGGTTTAGCAAATGAAACTCCTACAAATTATCTGTTTGCTAGTTATTCGCCGGTTGCCTCAGGTGGGGAGGGCACAGCTGGTACAGATCAGGCCGTTTGTCATTTAACTCCCATTCTTGAAACATTTTATGCTCTTGATCTTGGCGAAAATGGTAATCCCATTTTTTTGAAAAACGAAGCTATTGAACAGCTACGAAAATATATTTTAGAGGGAAAACCCATAAGGATTCTTGGTTTTCTGCACTATATTTGTGAAATAGTAAAAGCGTATTATGCCAAATATGGTAAGCTTATTTTTCCAGAGAATAGTTATATTTTAAGTGGTGGTGGTTGGAAAAATTTTGCAGATGCCTACGGTAATGACTTTAATGTTTATGAATATCTTTGTCGTTATTCTAGTTTAGAAGCCACAAATATTCGCGATTCCTATTCTTTAGTTGAGCATCCTATATTGTATGTTGCATGCGAAAAAAACAATCTTCATGTTTCTGCGTTAGCTCATGTTGTAATACGTGATGTTCAGTCTATGAAAGTACTACCTTATGGGAAACAAGGATTGGTGCATTTGTTTTCTCCAATTTTACAAAGTTACCCAACTGTTTCATTGATGACTTCTGATATAGGGTGTTTAAATCATTCGTGCAGTTGTGGTAGGCAAAGTGATTATTTGCAAATAATAGGTAGGGGCGGCTCAAAAAAACAAATGACCTGCGCTTTAAATGCAGAGCAGTACTTGGTAAGAGGCATTCATGCTGAATAAAACTTTTCAATTTGGACAAATTGTAAATTTGGAGCAACCTTTGGATTCCGTTGATCTAAAAAAATTGCTTCAAACCGGGAAAAAACAATTACTAAAAACCCCGCCGAAGGTAGATCAAGTTATTGAAATTTTAGTTCGTGTGGGTACTATTTGGATGAATACTGAAAGTTCTGTACATTTAAGAATTAAAGAACAACTAAAAGCAGCTGGAATCATAGGCAGTTCTGTAGATTTGTTTTTCAATGAGGCCCTGAAATTTTTTTCTAAAATAGTATTGGAACAAAGATGGGAAAAAGCTTTAGGAAACAAAAACACTAATCCTGTTGGCATGGTGTTGCATGTTGGTGCAACTAATACGTTAGTTGCAGGACTTGATGGGTTGATTGATGGATTGTTAGCGGGAAACATTAATTTTTATAAATTTTCAACAGCTGATGGTGGAATAGCTGGAATGCTTTTTGAAAGTATACTGGCTGTTGATATAGATAAAATAATAGCAAAACGACTTGTCGCCTTTTGGTGGAAGGGCGGTGATAAAAAGATAGAATCAATCTTTAAAGCTAATATGGATGTGATTATTGTTTGGGGTGGTGTTGACGCAATAATGAGTTGGAAAGCCAACCTTGGTTTCTCCGCAAGAATTATTAGTCACGGACCTAAGTGTGGAATAGGGATTTTAACTGCCGCAGGATTAAAAGAATCATCACTTGAAGAGTTATGTAAAAACATAGTGATGGATGTTAGTATGTGGGACCAAAAGGCATGTAATAATCTACAAACTTTATTTATTGAGGAAGCAATTTCAAAAGAAATATTAAATAGTTTTTTTGAATGTTTGCAATTTACTTTCCAAAAAATTTATGATGATGCGGTTCCAGTCAGAACAGCTGATGAGTATATAGATATCATGAATGCACGAGAACTAATAAAGGCCGAATTTCTTATATCAAGTGGAGTTAAGCTTATAGCTCCAATGGAAAACACCTGGACTTTGGCTTATTGGACAAAATGGAAGTCAGGTTTGATGCCAACCCCGTTATGCAGATTTTTGAATATAATTAATTTTTCCAATTTAGAGTTTATATTAGATGGACTTAGTGAAGAAAAATATTGGATGCAAACAATGGGATATTGCATTTCAAAAAATGAAACTGAAAAGTTAGTGAATACCGCGCGTGCACTAGGAATAACTCGCATTTGCTCTTTTGGTAATATGGTTTTGCCTTCAACTTCGCAGCCCCATGATGGCAATTATGATTTAAATCAACTAGTTCAGATTATGGCTATGAATTGATTCCAAGGAATTCATTCCAAAAAATATACATAATGATTTTAATAGGATAAGTGCCCAATGCCAGAACTGCCCGACGTAAAAAAGCAGAAAAACAATAACTAAATAAAATCAACTGGTTAACAAAATTCTTTAAGGTTTCCGCGCTTTTACAGTTTTCACTTCATCTCATTTTTTATCATGCGTTTTTCATTCGAATTCACTCTTTTTCATAAAATAGGGTGATTTGGGTGATCTGGCTTTTTAGGGTGGTTTGTGCCCGAACTTCGCTCGCTAGAAACTGTCAAATGCATTTCTAAAATGACAAATTCATGGTTCAAAAATTTCAAATATAAACTTTTAAAAACTAACAAACTGATCTTCTCAAGGAGGTTTACATGGGACTCGATAAACTTATTCAAGCTGTAACGGTATTAGCAATTGTTGCTGCATCAACTGGTCAGCTTCCACGAATTATTAATTACGTTCATAAGGCTCAAGTTCAGCTGATTCAAGATTCTAAGGCGTCGAAGTGGCCGAAGGCTATGCTTCTGCCAGTAAAATGACTTAGGCTTTTTAAAGCACTAAATTTTAATCTTACAAATGATCGTCACAAGTTTTAGGTGGCGGTCGCTTCATTACAGCCCTGATTTCGCTCCTCCGCACGGACATCACGCCAAGCCCTTCAGGCTTTTCATGAGTCCTGCCGCTAAAGCGTGTCGGGGCGAGGTCTTTCACTACGCTCCCTTTTTTCCTCTTCGGTTCCTCAAAAATTTTGAAGGAACCTCGAAAGAGGAAAAACAAACAAAACTTGGGAGATCAAATGAATTCAGAAATCAAATCACAATTAGAACAACTTGCTTTTAAACGCTCAAAACCATTTTGCTACAGCTGCTACGAAGAAGCTCCAACTGGTCGCTGCGAATGTTGTAGATCAGACGATCTGATGCGTTTAGTCCCTGAGTTTGGTTGTGAATACGGAACTGACTGGGTCATCAAGTACATTTTAGAAACTGAATTAACAGCAGTTGATCTTGAAGAAGCTTTCGAGCAATCAGTTCGTGATTGTTATCCTGAAACTACCAAAGTTGCTTGGTGTGAGCTTGATACGGTGACAATTCTAAAAGAGCAAGATCCGATCTCTTGGGGCTGTGCTTTGTCTGAGTACAAATCCAATGAGGAATCTGAAGGAAATATTGTTTCACTTGATAATGGAGCTAATTATTACCACTTGCATGAGATTGAATCACTATTACAAGAGAAAGGATAATTCTCTTGTAATATAGTCCCCTATACTATATTTATACATTCATGGCGCATACAATAAGAGAAAAAAAGAAGATTCTGTCGCGAGTAAATCGAATCAAGGGGCAATTAGAAGCTTTTTCTAAAGCCATCGAAAGCGAACAAGACTGTTACCAAGTCATGCAGCTTTTGGCATCTTGTCGCGGGGCGCTGAATGGCCTCATGGGTGAAGTTGTTGAAGAGCATATTCGTGAACACATTGTTGAAGCAGAAAATAAAAAAATCGCTTCTGAATCTGGCGAAGATTTAATTGATATTATGAAAAGTTTTTTGAAATGAGGAGTTTATGAGTCCAGTTATTGACACTTTATCATGGGTCTATTTCCCGACGGCACTTGCTTTGGGAGCACTTCACGCGCTTGAACCAGGTCACGCAAAAACTTTAACTGCGGCTTATTTGATTGGAATCAAAGGGACAAAAAAAGATGCGCTCCTATTAGGTCTTTCTGTTGCACTTACACATAGTATTGTTGTTATCGGAATTTCAGTTGCGGCACTATGGATTGGTAAAGAAACCTTCACTCAAGACGTTACTCACTGGCTTCAATATGGCAGCGGAATTATTGTTGTTATATTGGGAATTTGGATGCTGATTAAAAGAATAAAAACGATGAACAAGCAAAAGCACCATCACCATCATGGTGCTCCAGATCCAATTCATATTAAAAATGAACTTGCAACAGGACGACTTGAAATAATCAATACTCCGAATGGTGAACGAATGAAATTCTTTGCGGAAAGAATTTCTGCAAATTTAAGTCTTCGAGTTATTATCAACAGACCTGATGGACTTGAAGTATTGGTTTTAAATAAAATGCCAAATGGGTCGAATGATTTTATCAGCGATGTTGCTCCGAATGAACCTCATGAGTTTTCGGCAGAGTTTGAAATGAGCGCTGCTGATAAGCGCGAGATTATACCGTTTGAAATGCACGAACCAGAGGGTCACCATGATCATAAGCATGAAGATCATTCGGATCACGATGATATGTCTGACGATGAGCACTCTAGGGCACACGCTGCGACTATGCCTGAGTACGCAAAACGTGGAGAACGTCCAACCTTGTGGCAAATTCTTGCGTTTGGTGCGGCGGGTGGAATGATTCCGTGCCCAGCTTCGATCACTGTTATGCTTTTGGCATTATCAATTGGAAAATTCGGTTCGGGCTTAGTAGCCGTTGCGGGATTTAGCCTTGGACTTGCAATTGCGCTTGTGGGTATCGGTTTGATCGTTGTTGCAGGAATTAGTCATCTTCAAGGCTCGGGAAGATTTCATTGGGTATCAAAGAAGGCTCCCATTATTTCTGCTTGTGTCGTTATCTTTTCTGGGTTAGCAGCTTTGGTTTTTGCGCATTAAATCAGAAGCAGCGACTGTTTTTTTAATTATTCTCGTGAGATAATTAGCCAGTTCATAAAAAACAGTACTTGAAGAGCGCTTAAGTGCTCTTCAAGTACTTTGGAGGGGATGCAAATTAATCGTCGTCTTGCTCTCCATCTTCTTCGTCTTCTTTACCTAAGTTTTTCTTAGTAGCACTTGAAAGTACTTGTCCGTTTCCTGCATCGACAATAATTTCGTGGAAACCAGAGCTCGAGCCTGCCACACTAACAGCATAAACTAAGAAACCGTCTTCATTTTCTAGTCCTATCGACAATACACTGCCCGGTGTTTGATTCAGCGCAATTGCAGAAGCTTCAACAGGAGTCAGTTTTGACTTTTTTGGATACTCAGATTGAAGCATTCCTCTTGTTGGAATTGAACCTTGAATTTTAGGCTCATTTTCTTGTTTTGCAAATACCGATACTGAAACTCCAGTAATCAGTACTAGCGCAGCGGTAAGGCCTTTAACTTTAGCAGTTATCATAATTATTTTCCTTTGTTGGAGAGCTAATCCATTTCAGCTCTGTACGAACAGATTACAGTTAAAAGATGGCCGCAACATTGCCTGGAAATTAACAATCTGAAATAAGGAGTTCATATAGATTTTGTTTTTAGACAGTAGGTAAAAGAATTGTGAAAACTGATCCCTTATTGTCTGGTCCTGCACTTACCTCGATTGTTCCAGCATGAGCTTGAACAATCGATCTTACTAAAGATAATCCAAGTCCTAGTCCTTTTGTTGAACGGCTTTTATCACCACGATAAAGCCTTTCCCATATTCGTGGCAAATCGTCAGAACTGATTCCAGTTCCTTGATCGGAAATTTTAATTGCAAGCAAATTTGATTCGACAAAAGCTGACAAACTCACTTGAGTATTTGAATCTGAATATTTAATCGCATTGTCTAGTAAGTTTGCGACTGCCTGCTTGATGCGTTTACGATCAAATAGCCAATTTAAATCATTTGAAGCCGATATCTTAATTTTGATATTCTTTTCTTCTGCAACGACCTCATAAATATCAACAACTTGTGTAAATAATTGCTGTAGACTTACATTTTGTTTTTTTAGCGTTATAACTCCGGACTCTGCCTCTGCGATATCTAAAAGCTGGTCAACAAGCGCTGTGATCTCTTCTATGTTTTCTGCGCACTCCTCAAGGGCTAAGGTCGACTGTTGAGAATCTTTTGACAAAAGTGCTCTTTCAGCAATGACTCTGACTCTGGTTAATGGCGTGCGAATATCGTGAGATACATTACTAAGTGACTCCTTCATGGAACTTACAAGTTTATCAATACGTGATATCATTCGATTAAAGACATCTCCTAGATCGTTGAGTTCATCATGAGATGAGCCTGTCGGCACCCTTCGAGATAAATCCCCACGTTCGATAGAAGCCATTGTTTTTGAAAGCAAGCGTATTGGTGCCATAGACTTTTTTGCATACCAGAAACCTAAAAGACCGCTTAAAAAAATGAATAAAACCGTCATTGTTGAAAAGCCGGAAATAATTCTTTCTAATACATTTTCTCTGTCTTCGCTACTTCGTCCAACTTGAAGATAGAGGCCCACAGGTGTAGATCCCGTAAAAATATCGAATCGATCTTCATCATTAATTGCTTGAAAAGCTTGCCAACCTTCCATTCGACTTGGCTTTGGAAAATTACGAAAAGCCGCTTCGAAATCAAAACTTTCATCCTGCAGCGAAGGTTTTATAAATAATGTTTTGCCATCTTGATTAAGTACTCGAAACAGAAATGCCGTATTTCGTAACCGGTTTTGTTCAGATAATAAAAATACTTTAAGTGACGGTAACCCATCATCAGTTAATATTGTTGAAGCCTCGAGCCACTTTGCGGAAATAATTTCTTGGCTTGCTTTCTCTAGCGAGTTTGAAATTTCATAGTATGTAAATACGAGTGCCGTTATTAAACAAAGCGAAAAAGTAGCCGAGAATAATATGGTTACTCGGAGCGAGAAAGACATCATTAACTTCTTAGTCAGTCCGAAGAGCATAACCTACACCCCTGATCGTTCTAATTAGTTTTTTTTCAAAATCTCGATCAACTTTGGTCCTTAATCGACAGACAAGCACATCGACTACATTGGTTTGAGGATCAAAATCATATTGCCAGACGGTTTCAAGTATTTGCGTTTTAGTCAGCACCTGCTCTTGGTTTCTTAAAAAATATTCCAATAGCGCAAATTCCTTTTGTTGCAAATCAATAATAGTTTTATTTCGTGTAACTATTCGTTTCAGTAAATCTAGCTCCAAATCTAAATATTTTAATGACTGCACTTCAACGAGTCTGTTTGACCTCCGTAAAAGGGCTTGGCATCGTGCTAATAGTTCCGAAAAAGAAAAGGGCTTAACTAGGTAGTCATCCCCTCCGCGATGCAGACCTTCAACTCTATCTTCTGTAGAGTGTTTTGCGCTTAAAAATAAAACGGGCATATTCTTCTGCTTCTTTCGCAAATCCTCAACAAGCGAAAAGCCATCTTTGCCAGGAAGCATAACGTCTACAATTAAAAGATCGAAGTTTTCAATGAGTGCCAGTTGAAATGCTTTTTCGCCATCAGAAATTGTATCGACATTGTATCCTGCTTCTTTAAGGCCTTTTTCAAGATGTTCTGAAATTTTCATGTCGTCTTCAATTACTAAAACTCTCATGCTTTACGTCTTTTCCAAAAAGAGACATTTTTTAGATTCGCGCACTCGTCATAAGTTATTGCAAGAAATAGGAGCGTAAAGCCGAGTAAGAATCCGCCCAATACATCAATTGGGTAATGAACTCCTAAGTAGATTCGTGAAATTCCGATTGAAAAAATGAATAGCAGACCGAGGAACCACAGGATAATGCGCTGATAAAATTTCTCGCACGAACGACCGAATAAATAGAAAAGTGTGCCGAAGATTGCAAAAGATCCAGCCGAATGACCACTTGGAAATGAAAAACCCGCTACATGTGTAAGCCAGAATTCGGAGTTGGGGCGAGCTCTTTCAAAAATGTTTTTAAAAATACTTATTGAAACTAAACATCCAATAGCTGCAACGAGAAGTACTCGTCGCTCAGAAACTAAGTTTTTGAATTGAAAAAATAGTGCCGCAAAAATCACAATAAGAGTTGTAGAAAGTGTAGATCCTAAATGCGTCAACGAGGTCATTGCATCAAATAAAAATGTTTTTCTTTCAGCTATGATTGTAGTAAATATCTTTTGATCTAAAATGACCCACGAAGCTTCACCAGTTGACCCCTCGGTAATTTCAAAGCCGACAAACAGAAATAGACCCGCAGATACTAACGAAACTCCAAGTAGCCAAAAAATGGGATTAATCATTTTTAACTTCACAATAAAATTAATTAGAATTTTCTTTAGCATTATTTTTCCTTGCGCTAGCATGCAAAAGCATACCCTCTTTATTCCATTTTCAATATTAATAGTTTGAGTATTGCTAAAACATTACATTTTTTGGCTCTCAAATTTTATTGTATATAATATCGGCAGGGCTTGCACAATGGATTTGACTACATTGACTTGGACACTTGAGTCTTTTTGATTACCAACTTGTAATGAAAATTGGGTGGACGAGGCGATTAAATGCTGGTCGGATATTTAGGACGATAAAAATATCACTTGGAGGAAACTCATATGTTAAAATTAGCCTATTTTTTAGTACTTATACTCTCTTCGCAATTTACGTTCGCTGGCCCAGGAAATGGAAAATATTTTAACAAAGTTATATTTATAGTATTCGAAAATACAAATTATAAGGACGCTATTCAACAACCATTCTTTAAGGAATTAGCAAATAATGGAGCCCATTTCTCAGGATTAGCAGCCATTACACATCCTTCGCAACCTAACTATATAGCTTTAACTTCAGGATCGCTAAATGGTGTAAAAGGAAATAATCCAATCAACTTAAATGTAAAACATATCGGAGATTTGTTGGAAGCTAAAGAGCTTACCTGGAAAGCTTATGCCGATGATTACCCTGGAAACTGTTTTACTGGCACCGCGAGTAATGCATACGCAAGAAGGCATAATCCATTTATCAGTTACCTGAACATTCAAAAAGATGCTAAACGCTGCGCTAACATTGTAAATTCATCGGCATTTTATCAAGATGTAAAGAACAACTCACTCCCCAATTACAGTTTTTTTATTCCTAATGTTAAAAATGATGGGCATGACACTGGCGTTGCATTTGCCGACAAATGGTATCGCAAGACATTTCAATCCCTTTTTAGTAATCTCGATTTAATGAAGGATACGCTAATCATCACGACTTTTGATGAAAATGGCGGTGCCGCTGGCAATGTTGTATATACCAACTTTAATGGCCCGATGGTTAGGGGCGGAATAGTGATCCCTGATCGGCTCACTTTTTTTAGTCTGATAAAATTAATCGAACAAAATTGGACCTTGGACAGTTTAGGAAAAGAAGATCTAGGTGCAGCTTCTATTCCGAATGTATGGCAATAATTTCTGTAGGTCGTACATTACATTTATGTCATTTTAATGTAACGGTGAGACTACTTTTGTCAGACTGTTTAACTAGAGACAGTCAAGTAGGCTTTATTTGTTATAGGGGGTGGCCTTTGCAATGCATCTGAGTTGATTGCGAGGTCATAAATGAATCTAAACTTTAAATGTGCGACTATTCTAAGAAACGGGCTTGTTTCTATTCTTTGTCTATC
This sequence comes from Pseudobdellovibrio sp., assembly GCA_049301055.1. Lineage (GTDB taxonomy): Bacteria > Bdellovibrionota > Bdellovibrionia > Bdellovibrionales > Bdellovibrionaceae > Pseudobdellovibrio. The sequence goes on from JBAQKN010000007.1 coordinate 32,027, forward strand.
TCAGGCCAGTATTTTAATGGCGCAAACAAATACGACTCAAAGTAATCCTGAACTTCAGCGAGCAATTGAAGACTCTTCTGGATTAAAGGGTACGCTTAACCGTCTTGGTTTGAAAAATACTCAGATTTCTGGCGCTGAAGCTTTTCTTGATTTTAATAAAAGTCCAGGCTCGCAAGGTCAAATCAGCACAGATGGTCCAACCTTGACGATTCAAGCTGAAGTTTCTAAAGAACTTATCCCTTTAGCCATTAGTGATTTAGGTACAGTCACAATATCAACGACACTTATGACTAATGAACTGGCGGCGATTGATCAGTCGAAATTAAAAATTCCGATTGCTCATGGTGAGGTGGATTGGGGTCACTTTTTTCGTGAAGCAAAAATTATTTTAGATGTTGATCCAAAATCAGGAGCTTTATTTGCGAACATTGTTAAAACAGCAACATTAGGTATTCAAGATATCGAGAGCAATGCGTTTGATTCACAGATGCCTATACCTGACAATGGAGCACTTCGCGGTATTACAAGGCAACGTAGCGCTCAGGCTATACGCATTGATCTGACAAGTAAGATATTAGATTCTTTAGCCGTCGCACTTTTTGAAACAGGTGTATACCATCCTGAAAATTTCGGAGATAATCCTCAACCTCAATCACCTGGGGCCGTTGTCATGATGACAAAAAACTTTTCAGATCGACTGCGTGTGAGCGGCTCGCTGACAAAAATTAATTTTCCAGATAAAGCCGAAATAAGAATTAACACGGGGATCGCTTACGAAAATAAAGAAGGCGGATTTACTGTATTTTATAACCGAGTCGATTTTAGAAATAATCCACTTTACCCAGATGCAACGGTGGCACAGACAGTTGGAGTCGTTCAGAAAATCAATGAAAAACACTCTTTAACAGCAGAAGCGACAAGACTTAATAATGGCTTTAAAGAATACGCTGTCGGATATACCTATTCACTCAGCAAAAGAGCAACACTTGGAGTAGGTGTTCGTAAAACTGAAGAAGGTCTAAAAGTTGAGACGCGTGCTGCATATAGTTTTGGAAAGTAAATAAAGACAACGAATACTCCGAGAAGATATAGACAGATTAGTTTATTTGGATATTTTTGAGATTTTAAAATCGATAATTTTCCGTCAGCTCATTTAAAGATTCAAATTTTCTCTATTTGTTCAAAAACTATAAGTAGCTCAGCCAATGCTTTTGTACATGCGTCTTTGCTTGGAGTTTTTTCCCGCAAGGCAGATAATGCATTGTCAATCGCTTTATCTACTTTATGCCAGTCTCCAGCTGATCGAGGTTTCAGTGCTGATTCGGCCTCATCCCAAGAAATCTCAAGGTCTTTTATACGAGATTTAGCACCTGCTAAGTCACCTTTTTTAACGAGAACCTCAGTATCAGATACAATTTTTTTGAATTTGACTAACTCGCCTAACTTAGAAGCTGCTGAAGCGGATGATATAAGTGAAGGATATGAAATCAGCGATGCTGTTCCGAAATAAAAAATAAAAAACACAGAAAGAGTTAAAGTTGCTTTAGTAAAATTCATAATATCTCCTTGCGTAAGTTTGTTTAGTTTTTAATATTTAATTTTGCAATATGAAATTTTTTATTTTGATTAAATGTTAAAAGTCCCACAATAAAAATAATTGCAATAAAAAATAAAATACTAGTTTTGGCTGCACCTAATCCCATACCGCCGTACTCTTTGGATTGCGAAAGTAAATCTCCAAGAGAAGCACCCAATGGCCGCGTTAATATATAAGTCATCCAAAATGCGAGGACTGAATTTAGACCAAGGTAAAAGGCAGCTCCAATGAAAGTAATCAGTAATCCAAAGACGACAACCCCGTATTTAAATCCTAAGCCAAGAACCTCTGTGGCAAGATCACCAGCAGCTGTTCCAAGAGCGAAAGTACAAAGTATAGCGCCCCAATAAAAAAGCTCTCTTCGTCGAGTTATGATAGTTTGAACAGTTAGTGTTTTTTCGAGCAAATACCAAACCGCAAATATTATAGCTAAGAGCAAACCAAAAACAGCTGTCGTAATATATAGGCTTACCTCTAGTTTGTCAGTCAGTATATCAGTAATCTGTGTGCCAACTATACTTACAAGTACAACAGTCACCCAGTAAGCCGAAGGAACATATCGAGGTAGAAAGAACTGAAATGCAAGTGCCAAAATAAAAAGTACTGCCATAAAAATACTAGTTATAACTATTCCCCAGCCAACACCAACAGCAAGATAGTCTGCAGCCGTTTCGCCTACGGTGGTTGACATAATTTTAACTAACCAAAACCCAAGAGTAACTTCCGGGACTTTATTGAGTATTTTCTGCATATTCAATGTGCCTTTTCACTAGCATGTTGTTTGAAAATTAAAATACAACCAGCCATAAAAACAAATAACGCCGCTGATGCTGAATAGCGACTGAGTTCAAGACCGCCTTTAGCGATTGGTTTATCTAAAAAATCTCCAAGAACCGCACCTAATGGACGTGTTAAAATAAAAGCTGCCCAAAAAAGAAATGTACTTGAAACTTTTGTCCAAAAATAAAGTCCAACAAGCGCCGCGAGTAAGCCGCCAAATAGAACAGCTGCCCCAAGGTAACCCATTCCAGCGGTATCGGAAGTCCAGTCGCCTAATGCTGTTCCAAGCGTTTGTGAAAACATAATTGTTAGCCAATAAAACATTTCTGCTTTGGGCGTTCTAATAGACACAACTGAAACAGTTCCCATTGATTTGTACCAAACAAACAATGACCCTAAAAGTAAAGCCAGTAGAAGCGCTGAACCTCCAGAGTAACCGATACCTAGCGAGCGCGTCGCAAAATCGGCTAACGTTGTGCCGACAGTAGTTGTAGCTACAATAGTGCTCCAATAGATAAATGGGTGAAATTTTTCAGCTTTAATTTGAATAATGACTGCAATTATAAAAATTGCCGCAAAAATAGCAGTGCCAATTAAGTAGCCTAAATCCATCGACATAGAAACAGCATCGCCAGCAGTTTCACCCAGGGTTGTAGCTGCAATCTTAATAATCCAAAAAACCAGTGTCAGTGCAGGTACTTTGCTCATGTTTTTAAGTGAGGTACTATTCATTGTATTGTCCCTTAGTTGTATTTATTTAAAATAGTAATGTGTTTTTTTTTAAATGAGAAATGACAATATTGTCATTATAGATATTTTATAATTCAGTAGTACTTTGATTTTCAATATCTAAAATATTTCCTGAGCCGGCATCTATTTTGATCTCTGAAATGCTTTTGTCGGGTTCGGAAAAAGTAATGCTATAAATTAAAAAATTATTTTCGCTCTCGAGAGAAGATTCGACTAGCTTTCCAGCAGATTTTGACTGAGCTATTACGATAGCCTCAGACATCTTAATCTTAGCAAGGTTTTGATAGTCATTTGGTCTTATTTTTAAGGTTGAGATCGTGGGCTTTAGATTTTCTTCTTGAATTGAATTATCAGAGGCATTTTTCATACTTGCTAAAAGAATAATCGGAAATAAGCTAATGATTATAAATGATTTCATTATTGTTTAAGTACATCACTAATGGGTGATGTACTTGCATCTTTCTTGTTAAGTGAGCCAAGTCCCCATGAAGTTTCAATAGTTTTTAAAATTGAATAATGAGTATACGCTACCGTTGATTTTGCTCCAGCGACAACTGCGTCGCCGTAAAGTGCGGTGTAAATTTGGTTATTATTACTTTTGCCGGCTTCATCAAAGGTAACGACAAAAAGCATTTGATTCATAAATTTTTGATCTTGCAACAAGGGACCAAATTTTTTAGACATGTAGGCATCGGCGAAAGAAACACCTGTATCGTGGCCGTCATTACTCAGGTCTGGGATATAAATTGCGTAGTTCGGCAAATTATTTGATTGAATATCAAGATCCATTTGCTTCGCAGCAACGATATTTTTACATCTTGTGGGATTTGTGCTTACGTTTTTAAAACTCAAAAATGGCACATGTTTACGTGCATACTTTCCACTTGTTGCGCCTAAAAAACAGTTTCCTGGAAAACCCTCAACATAGGCTTTCCAAGTTAAGCCTTTAGCTTCAAGGAGGTCGCCAATATGTTGCGCATCAAGGTCAATATTTTTATCATTTTTTATTCCAAAAGTATCGCCACCGATCATTGAAATATAATTCCCCTGCGAGGGGTGAGTCAGCGCTGTCATATTGTCGAGGCTTGCGCCTTTTTTAGAAAGTTCAGATAAAAAAGATTGATTCATTGCGTTTGAGTAGTTCGTATTCTCAAGAACAACGATCATGACGTGGCTAAAAGGCACCTTGGCTGAGACTAGAGGGCTTATGAGTAAAGAAATTGCGGACACAGTGCACTTGAGCTTTAATGAATAAGACATCGATGGCCTCCGTTAATTTAACGTTTACAGATTTGAATCTTGGAAGCACTATCTTCTAGCAGCACCCGCAAGTAAAGTGACATTAATGTCATAAGCTAAGCGGCTTGTTTCATTGCAGAATTAAGGTCTATCTTTTAAAAATGAGTTTAATATTTCGTTGGGGTAATTATGAAAATTTTGATTGTTGAGGATGACTTAAGAATCGCTGAAGAACTTATGGCAGGGCTTGAAAGCAATAGTTTTAAGTGTGTTCACGCATTGGACGGCAATAGCGGTCTAGATGCTGCTTTGAAAAATGAATTTCAACTCATAATAACTGATCTCATGCTACCTGGTATTGACGGTTTAGAAATGATTTCTGAATTACGAAAAATTAAAGTGAATTCTCCAGTTCTTATTTTAACAGCTAAAAGAAGTCTGGATGATCGAGTTATTGGTCTGCAAAACGGCGGGGATGACTATTTGGTAAAACCTTATGCCTTTGTTGAGTTGTTGGCTCGTGTTAATAATTTGATAAGGCGCACGTTGAAAGTGCCAGAAGCAAAGCAAGAAACCTTAATTTCTTTTGAAGATTTGACGGTTAACTTAATGTCACGTGAAGTCACTAGAGAGCAAAAAAAAATAGAACTTCAAGCTAAAGAGTATCAGCTCCTAGAATTCTTTATCAAAAATATTCAAATACCGCTTTCTAAAAATCAAATTCTTGAAAAAATATGGGGCTATCATTTTGATCCTCAAACAAATGTTGTGGATGTTTTAGTTTATCGTCTTCGTGGAAAAATTGATAAAGGTTTTGCAAAGCCTTACATTCACACTAAGAAAGGTATAGGCTATGTTTTTGAAGTCGAATAATATTTTTTTTAAAAGCCTAAGCTTTCGACTTACTTTTGGTTACGCTATTTTATTTGTATTAAGTAGTTTTTTAATTTTGTTTTTGAACTACTACTTATTCAACAAGTCTATTAAAGATCGTGATCACGAAATTTTATTTTCAAAAGCAAAAGAGTACTCTTCGATTTATTCGAAAGGTGGTATTCAAGAGCTAAAAAGTTATCTAGCTGAGCAAAAGCAAAGTGATAGCGACTCTCAATTTTTGGTACGTATTGAATCAAAAAAATCAGAAACACTTTTTTTGCATATCCCAGAAAAAATGCAGCAACTTCCTGTTGCTGAAGTTGACAAGAGAATCTCTAAACTTGTTTTTTCTAAAAATATCTCAAGATTTTATATGAAAGAGGGGTCAATTGAAGACCCCGACGAAGAAAATGAATATGAAGTTGCAGCCCAGGTAAACCCAGCGGGGCTGCGTATTCAGGTCGCACGTAATACAGATGAGCGTGATGATCTTTTAGAAAGATATCTTCAGACAATTTTGAGTGCATCCTTGGCTGTGCTATTAATTGGAAGTATAGGTGGCTTTATTTTTTCAAAACAAGCGCTAGCGCCTTTACGCGACTTGATTCAGGCCATCAAATTGGTTCGCTCCGGTGAATTGGGAGCGCGAGTTCCTGTTAGAAATTCAAATGATGAGGTTGATGAGATAGGTGTGTTGTTTAATAAAATGGCTTCAAAAATTGAAAAATTAATTTCAAATATGCATGAAACTTTAGATAATGTCGCACATGATTTGAAAACACCTTTGACTCGGTTGAAATCAAAAGCTGAGTTAACCCTTTTAGGCCAGGCTTCAAAAGAAGATTATAAAGAAGCACTTGAAAGCGCGATAGAAAACACCTCTGAAATTGTGAGCCTTATTGATACGATTATGGATATTTCAGAGGCTGAAGCTGGAGTCTTAAAATTAGATTTGATCGAAATAAGCTCGAAAAATGTTATTCTAGAAACGATTGATCTTTATTCAATGATTGCTGAAGAAAAAAATATTTCGATTCAATTTATTAATACTTCAGATTTTAAATTTTATGCTGACAAGAACAGATGTAAGCAAGTGCTATCAAATTTAATTGACAATGCCATTAAGTATTCTCCGAATCACAGCCTGGTTCAAATTATTAGTCGAAGTGTTGACGGCAAAAATGAAATTAGTATTTTAGATAGTGGAATAGGAATCTCAGAACAGGATATTCCTAAAATATGGAGCAGACTTTATCGAGTGCAGCACAACCAACCTAGTAAAGGGCTAGGGCTTGGACTCAGTCTTGTGCGCTCTATCTGCAAAGCTCATGGCTGGGCGATTCAAGTAGAGAGCCAACTTGGGGTTGGCTCTGAGTTTAAATTATCGTTTAGGGCCAGCTCCTGATGAATTCTGGCCGCAAACAACGCCATTGACGACGATGAAGCCAGAATCATGATTTTTAGGATTTGGACTTTTATGAACCCAGTGAACAATCGCCCCATCTGGTGACGCTGGAAAGTGTCCGGCTGGAGCATTAGACGTAATATAGTCACCGCAGGCCTCTACTTGGGCTCCTGGGTTCACGCTTGGCACTTGGCCAAATTGTTCGTTGTAGATCACTTCAATTAAATCAGCCTGATTCTCGCCAATTTGAATTTCGTAATGATGATGACCAGAATGATCAGGGAATACTTTAACGAGAGTCCCTTGAATGTGGGCTCGATTTCGAAACTGATTTTTAGTGCTGTTCTTCCACTGAATAACAGCTGCGTTATTAACAAGTAGCTCCTGGCCTCCAGCTAGACAGCTTGGGGGTGCTGTCTGTGCAAAGCTTATTGTAGAGAAAAATCCAATCGCCAGATTAATTTTGAGAATTGCTTTGATAGACATAAAATCCTTTTTGTTTAAGTTGTGTGTAAAAGATTTCATTCTATTGCAGTCACTTCAAATGACATTCCCGTCATGCTGCATTTGTCCGTCAAATAAAATATTTAGACAGATGATTAATTTTTTTAATTAAATTGTTTTAAAGTCGTAACAACTTTCTTCTTTATATCTACGGACTTATAAACATTTGCAAAATGACAAAACTGTCATTTTGTATCTCTCTTTTTGGCTGTCATTTTGCTTATAGAATTATAGAGGTATTATATGCAAATTTCAAAAAAGTTAATTCAATTTTTTATCCTAGTTGTTTTTCTAGCTCAGTATTCTAAAGCGTCAGATTTACAAGACGTGAATTATGCTTTTAACCATCAAAAAAATGCAGCAGCAAAGGATTCATTTCATTTTTTCAGATCGTATGTTGATTATTTCTATCTCATAATTGCCGCAAATAAATCTAACATAGTTTCTTTTGATAAAGCATCTTCTTTTGCGGGTTGGTGTGTTGGGGATGCTCATCCTGAAAATTTTGGATTTTTAGCTCAGAAAAACAACTCATCACTATTTACAATGAACGATATGGATGATTTTGGTCCATGCCCGGTCATATATGATTTGTATAGATTGATGGTGAGTTCACGATTATACGACAAAAATATTAATCTAGATCATATTTTAAAAAGCTATTTGAGCGGTCTTAACTCTGAATACATTTCGATGTCAAGTGAGCTCGTTGCGTTATTAAATGAGAGTCAGAAAAATGGAACTCAACTTAATTCAAAGAAAATAGTTTCCGGAAAATTCATTCGAAATGCTGAAATGACAGAAGTTGATTTAAATACAAAAAATGAAATTTTAGTCGCATTGAAAAATACTAATTTGGGATTTAGTGAAAGATTCAATATAGTTGATCTCGTTATGACCAATAAAATAGGTGGAGGTTCGGGCGGCTTACTAAGATATGAGATTTTAATAGATGATAATAATCAAATGACGCATCTTGAGCTTAAAGAAGAAGTAAAGCCTTCTATTTATCCAGTAGCAACAGATCTCATTCCAGACACTAATCTTCGAATTCAGAAAGCTATTCAGGTAGAGCAGGGATTGAATGCTTTACCTATCTACGGTTCAATTGAAATAAAGGGCCTAAGTATGCTTTCGCGCCCCCGATATACAGGTAATATCGGAGTTAATTTGGGCGACAACTCTAAAGTCGTTAATGAAGAAATTATTGCTTATGAAGCCTATACTTTGGGCCAGATTCACGCGAGGTCAATTATGCAAAGCGATCAATATCAAAAACTACTTAAAAATTCAAATACGGCCGAGCTAGAAACTGATGTTCTAGCTATGGTTAATTTATTTAATCAAGTCTATGAAAAAGTAAAAAATCAGTAGTTTGATTACAGTTCTGTACAAACTAAATTAACTAAATTTGGATAAGAGTCTTCAAACGAAATTTTGAAAAATGAGTTATAAGGTTCTTTTATCTCTCCGATATTTTGTGGTAAATATAAATCAAAGCGATCTTGATTGCTTTGGACGGCAAATAAAAGCAAATTATTGAGAGGTCCCGCTTTTGTTTTAGATACTTTTCCGCTAATTTCTTTTCTATCTAAGTTCAAAAGTTCATTCTCGCCATTATTTTCCAAAAGCTGCACTTGAAGATTTGATATTATTTTTACACCAATCTGAGTAAAAGTAATTTTTATTTTTGAATCAGTTGCAGGTTTTTTTTCTAAACAAGAAAAGTTTTTATCTATGAAGGTCGTTGTTAAATTAGTCGTATCGGGTAAAACTGACGACGCAGCGGGAGTGTTTGAATTAGCCATATGGTTTTGTCCACTGAATTGAGTGAACCAGTCGTGTATTTTTTGTAGTGCTTGGTCTTGTGTCATTGTTCCTGCTTTTAGAGCAGTGCAGACTTGTACTTCGATGACATCTTTTTGTTTTGCTTCTGCTATTGGCTGTGGCCATAGGTTTTGAATGTTGTTAGATCCGCCAGCACACAGTGGTATATAATGATCAAATTCATAATTTACCCATTCAGAAGCTGGGATGTTGCCATAATTTTTAGCGACCTCAGCTTTTTCTGGATTTCCGATATTTCGATTGCAGCGAGCAACTTTAGACGGATAGTCATAGCCCTTAAAATCAGAATCACTTGGAGTACATAGAACTCCAGGGGTGAGTTGAGTGTTAGGCATTGTCATTGAAAAGGAAAACTGTGAAATAGTAAAACCTACTAGAACAAATGAAACTTTTTTAAGAGATAACATTGAGCCCCCTTAGCTGTTAGGGTAACATAGGTCAAATCAGAAAATTTCTATAATGATATTTCTGTCATTCTGTATCAGCTGCTAAAGCGATCTTAATATCAGCCTAGTGTATATTAAGTACTTAAATATGCATTACAGTTTACCTTAACTTCAGAGTAAAGCTATTTAACCAAGGAGTTGTAATGATTTATAAAATTGTTATTAGTTTTTTTATTTTAGGTTTTAGTCTCAACATTTTTGCGGCTGGATCTGATTTTGATTTGAATAATGAAGATCAAAAAATAGTTCTAGATAGTTTAAATAATTTTTGCGGAGACACTTGGTGTGAAGGTGAGTTTGATATTAAATTTATGTCAATTGAGTTTCAGCCTGAGGCTGATTGAGGGTGCCCCAAAAATTTAGACCGCTTGTAAGCTGAGTCGTCCTGTGTCTAACTAGACCAAAGGATGTGCAACATGAAGATTCGGTTCACGGAAGAACAGATCATCAAAGCTCTTACCCGCAATCAAAAAGGTGAGCCCGCAAAATCTCTCTGCAGAGAGCTGGGGATCTCACAACAGACTCTCTATGTCTGGAAAAGAAAATATAAAAACATGACCGTGAGTGAAGCCAAAAGATTAAAAGAGCTCGAAGTCGAGAACACGCAGCTCAAAAAAATCGTGGCCAACCAAGCTCTCAGCATTGTCATGCTCAAAGATGTAAATTCAAAAAAGTGGTAGGACTCAAGTCTCTTCGTGCGTCAGCTTCGTACTTGATCAAAAAGTACGAGGTCAGTGTTCGAGAGACTGCAACGGTCTTGAGTCTTAATCGATCCACGATGACCTATAAGCCTCGTCCTTCAAAAGACGAGGCCCTAGAGAAGCGCATGAAAGAACTTGCAGCCAAGCACCGGAGATTCGGTCTGCCGAGAATTCATTTTTTTCTGAAAAAAGAAAAACTTGTTATCAACGACAAGCGCACAGAGCGGATCTACAACAAACTAGGACTGCAACTCAAAAAGCGCAGAAGACAAAAGCTGATGGCGGTCACCCGTGTCCCACACAACAAAGCGACTAGGCCAAATGAGATCTGGTCATTTGATTTTGTGTTCGACAGATTTGAAAACAATCGAAGTCTTAAAACTCTCACCATCGTTGATGATTGTTCAAAAAGAAGCCCTGGTCTTCTTGCAAACTTCTCGATCACAAGTGAAGACATGATTAATTTTTTCGGATCATTTCCAAATCTTCCAAAAAAACTTCGCTGTGACAATGGGCCAGAAATGTCTTCAAGAAAATTTATGGACTGGGCATTCAACAACAACATCGCGATAGAATACATTCAGCCAGGAAAGCCGATTCAGAATGCATTCATCGAATCTTTCAATTCAAGATTCAGAGACGAGTGCTTGAACGAACATCTGTTCCATGACTTGAAAGATGCTAAGAAGAAGATTGAAAAATGGAGACGAGAGTACAACGAAGAAAGACCGCATTCTTCGCTAGGTATGAAAACTCCAGTGGACTTCGAAAAGGGATTCAAAGATTAACCAACGCGGGAAGACTCAAGAACGCTCCGGCTGAAATTCCGGGGTAACCTCATGATTCCGGATATTATATAATTAATTTTTTAGCGACGAACAATTATTCAAAAGAAAATATTAATAATAATATTTCTTGTGAAGTTAAAAATATTGAGCTGATTAAAAAAATTATATTTAATTTCACTTTTTTAAGTAGTGACCAGTCAGAAGAAGAGCTTTACCTGATAATTGATAGTTGCATTACGGATAAATTGTATATTAAATGAAGGGAAATACCTATAATACATACGGATGAATCGTGGCTGAAGAAAATAAAGATCAAGTTTTAAATCCAACAGTTGTTAAATTAGGTCTAGTTTCATTTTTCGCAGATGTTGCCAGTGAAATGCTGTATCCGATAACACCAATTTTTTTAACGACGGTGCTTGGGGCTTCAATGGCTTCACTTGGAATGATTGAAGGCATCGCTGAAGCCATTGCAAGTCTTTTGAAAACATATTCAGGTAGTTGGTCGGATAGCATTTCACGAAGAAAACCTTTTATCGTGATCGGTTACTTATTAGGTGCTATCTCAAAGCCATTTATTGGTCTTTCGACATCATGGTTTCATGTGCTGGGTGCTCGCGCCTTGGATCGAACAGGAAAAGGCATCAGGTCGGCGCCAAGAGACGCTTTAATTTCTGATTCAGTCAGTTCGGCAAATCAAGGCGCGGCTTTTGGTTGGCATCGGGCCATGGACACTTTAGGTGCGGCTGTTGGGCCGTTGTTTGCAATATTTTTGATGAGCTTGAATTCTCAGAATTTACGAAGTCTTTATTTTTGGGCTTTGATTCCCGGTCTTATATCGGTTTTGATTATTTTTTTGATACGAGAACCAAAGCCACAAAAGTCAGTCATCAAAAAATGGGAGAATCCACTTAAAAGTTGGGCTTTGATGAGTCCAGCATTTAAAAAATACATTTATGCTTGGGGAGTTTTTTCTTTAGCAAACTCGAGTGATGTCTTTTTACTTATGAAAGCCAAATCATCGGGCCTTTCTACGCAATCAGTGATCCTACTTTTCTGTGTTTATAATTTAATTTATTCCTTATCAAGTCCGTACTTAGGAAAACTTTCAGATCAAATTGATCGTCGAAAAATTCTTGTTTCGGGTTTAATGGTTTTTCTAATTGTCTATCTTGGATTTGGGTTCGCAAATCAGACTTGGCAGTATTGGGTTTTATTTGCTGTGTATGGTCTTTATATGGGAGCTACGGAAGGCGTGGGCAAAGCTTTAGCAATTGATCTGGCACCTGCTAATTTAAAAGCGACAAGTATTGGTATTTTAGGAACAGCTACAGGTTTATGTACGATAATAGCAAGTGTTTGTGCGGGACTTATCTGGGATCAATACGGTTCTTTGTGGTCATTTATTTTTGGAGCTCTTGGAGCATTTCTGGCGAGTCTCCTGATTTTGTTGGAGCAAAGAAGTGTCGTTGGCTCTAAATAGTAATTTTTTAAAGAAGAAATATTTTTAATTCGTTGCTATGCTTTGACTCCGAAATATCGTAACGTTTGAAATGCACGAGCCAGAGGGTCACCATGATCACAAGCATGAAGATCATTCGGATCACGATGATATGTCTGACGATGAGCACTCTAGGGCACTCGCTGCGACTATGCCTGAGTACGCAAAACGTGGAGAACGTCCAACCTTGGGTCAAATTCTTGCGTTTGGTGCGGCGGGTGGAATGATTCCGTGCCCAGCTTCAATCACTGTGATGTTACTTTCGTCATGATTGGGAGCGCTTGAACAGGGATCAGTATGACTATTTGGAATTTCGCATTTTGCAATATCTGAGTCGAAAGTTGCGCAAGCTCCATGTGCAAAGACATAGTAAGAAAAACTTGTTAAAAGCAGTAGGATTCCTATAATTCTAGACACACAAAATCTTAACAAAGTGATTTCGAAATGAGTAGAGTTTTTACCACTTTGTCTAGATACTGCCGAGCGGCAGGCAGTGTGTTCGGCAGTCTTATTTGCTTCACTACTCGACAACAATAAAGCCAGAAATCATATCCATGCCACAAGCAAAGCCAATTTTGCCTTTTTCAAGTATGCCGACATCAACACTGACTTCTTTGTTTAAAGGTAAATCTTTTTTTATTTTCTTCTCAGAAATTTTTATTTGTGTTGCGCAGGTTGAATCTGTTTTTCTGGTTACTTTTAAAATGACATGAGTTCCGGGCTTTACGCTGATTTTATCTGGCTCAAAGCCTTTTTCGGTTACAGACAATTGAACGACTTGTGCAGCAGTCTTATCTGCGGCATTTACAGTCAATGCGCTAAAAGCTAAAAGTGCCACTATTAAAATACTCTTCATAAAAATCTCCTTTGTTTGTTTTTATAAAATTTGTTTCCAATTAATTTTTAAATGTGAATGCGCTTTCCAGACGTAGTAAATCACTGGGTAAATCAAAAGCTCAAGTAAGAACGAAGTTAAAAGGCCACCGATCATAGGTGCTGCAATCCGCTTCATGACATCGCTTCCTGCTCCGACTGACCACATGATCGGTATAAGCCCCATGAATAGAGCTGCGACGGTCATAAGCTTTGGCCTAACCCTGTGAACAGCGCCTTCAATGACTGCCTCTTTAAGATCACTGAGTGAGTTCATCTGACCGCGCTTCACGCGATCTTCAAACGAAAGGTCTAGGTACATTAGCATAAACACGCCAGTCTCGGCATCAAGACCAAGAAGAGCAATCATTCCAACCCAAGCTGCAATCGAAAGATTGTAAGCGACTTAAAGAACTTATGAGTGAAGGAGGTCAATCGTGAATCAACCTAAAGATGATGAATGGCTGAAAGACTACGAAGAGTTTGTTAATAGTGAGGGTTCTGCAATACCTGAACACGTTAAGCTACGAGTTTTTAATAAAATTCAGAAATTAATCAACCCAAGTCCACTTTTAGTTTTTCTAAAAATATTAGGCATTCATTTAGCTGTTGGTTTTCTATCTTTGTCTGTGTGTCATCAATTTGGCATGAATCCATTTAATACTGAAAAATCGTTAGCAGATCTCATGATGAGTGTTGGTGGACATCATTTTTGTATGTTTGGCTGCGGAGTTTTGTTTGTAAGTCTTAGCTTGTTCGCCGCAGGATATTTTTTAACAATCGAAGAAGTGAATGCTTTAAAAAGAACCGAGTTTTTACAGACTCTTGTTCTTGGGATTATTTCATTGGGCTTGTTTGCGGCCTTCGGTGCAGAGATTGCGGTGGGTATTTCTGCTGTTTGGTTAGTAGGCGGCCTGATTGGTGGGTTTGCAGCTACTGAAGCTGTGTGGAGATTAAAGCAAGTTTAAATATTTTTTTGATGTTTAAATTTGCCCCTCGGGCTGAGTTTCTTGTTTGAGCGAATCCTTTTTCTTTTTGGCAGCCTTCGACTGATTCAGTAAATATTGCAGGTGTGTTGGAGTTACTCCAAGTCGTCTTGATGCTTCTGCTTTTGAGCCCACTTGTTCAATCGTCTTATGCAAGAAATCAAGTTTTAATCTATCCTGACACTCTTCGAACTGAGAAAGAGAAACTTTTCCCGACTGAACTATGTCCGCTTCATAGAGCTTTAAATCTAAATCCTCTGGGGTAACTACGGTTCCCTTGCATTCAATAAGGTGCTTTTCAATGACTGATCCGAGTTCTCGTATATTTCCGGGCCAAGAATATCTTTTTAGAATATCAAGTGTTCTGTGTTGAAAATGTTTAACGAAAGAGTACTTGTGATTAAATAGCTCAGTAAAATGTGCCACCAAAAGTTCGATATCTTGAACTCTTTCGCGCAAAGGCGGAAGTTCCACATCAACAACCTTAAGGCGATACATTAGATCTTCGCGAAATAGTCCTTTTTTAATTTGATCATCAACATCCTTGTGAGTTGCTGAAATAATTCTGACATCAATTTTTTTTGAAATTCTTGAGCCGACTGGCTCAACGGTTCTTTCTTGAAGAACTCTTAAAAGTTTGGCCTGCATTTCCATTGAAAGATCACCAATTTCATCTAGAAAAATAGTTCCGCCATTAGCTAGAGAAAATTTCCCATCTTTATTATCAGTGGCGCCAGTGAAAGCACCTTTGACGTGTCCAAACAGTTCGGATTCTAATAAGTCTTTTGGAATTGCAGCGCAGTTGATGGCGATAAACGGACCTTTGGCTCTTGGTGACAAGTTATGTAATGCGCGGGCAGCAAGTTCTTTGCCTGTTCCTGATTCGCCACTTATAAAAACTGTCACGTCCCCAGCCTTAGCAAACTTTTGAATTTTCTCAGCGACTTTTGCCATTATTTCTGTCTGTCCGACCATGTTGGTGGACTCAACTAATTTTCGATTTTCATTTTTATTGGAGAACGGTCTAATAGTGCGTATGATTGCATCGTATCTGTTACAATATCTTTGAACTTTCGCCAATATTTTTTTTGGCTCTTCAGTTTTTTCGATAAAATCAATCGCGCCAGCACGATAACTCTGATTGAGTGCGTCACGACTCAGGTCACAAGAAAACATAGCCACTTGTTGCGTTGGATACGCTTCACGAATCATTGATGCCAACGTATCTCCCATCATTTCCGGCATATCATAATCAAGAAGAACGAGTGCGTACTCCTGTTTTTTTAAAAAATCTAAAGTTTCTTTTGATGACTGGGCTGTATCAACTTCAAATTGATTCATCTCTAAATATCTTTTTGTTGCTGTGATATTTTTTATTTTATCATCTACCATGAGAATTTTATGTAGCATGAGATCCTCCTTGAATTGCGTGATCATTCCTAAGTGGAACGCTAACCGTAATTTGAGTCCCTTTGTTGGGTTTACTGTCTAAATGAACTGACCCGTTACGCTGCTCGCTAATGTGCCTAACAACTGATAAACCAAGCCCTGTGCCAGTACTTGGTTTGGTTGTGAACTCAGGCTCAAATACTAAATTTTGTAAATGGAAAGGGATGCCACTTCCGAAATCGGTAACTTTAATAAAAGCGTTGTTGTTTGTTTTACCGATTTCAATATTGATATTTGATCCATTTGTTGATGCATGACATGCATTTTTTATAAGATTTAAAAGGATTCTTGATACTTCAACATGCGAGAGTGGTGAAAGGAACTCCCCATTTGTATGAGTTTTAAAATTCAACTTTATTGATTTGTCTGTGACGTCAGCAATTTTGTTTAAGTTTTCTATTTCATTTTCAACAACTGAATTTAGATCTGCCAATGGTAAATTTTGATAATCAGAATTTAGAAGTTTTACTTGAGTGGCTATTGTTGAAGCCCGTTTTAGGGAATCCGACATTTCGATCATTAGCTCTTGAGTGCTGGCATTATCTTTCAATTGATTCTCAAGAACTGCAAAATTCATTTTCAGCTGCGCAACAGGGGTTAAGATATCGTGAGCTATTCCCCGAAGTAGTGTTAGTTTTGCTTTATGGCCTGCTTCTTTTTCGAATTTTGTAATCTGTGCATTTAAACCATCGAGCGATTCCTTTAATGGTTGTAGTTCTGAGAACGGTACAGTTTTCAATGGAGCGGCATCTTTTGGGTTACTCTTAAGCCGTAAAGACCAGTCTTCTATTTCGTGCCCTAGCTCGTCTAGAGAAGTTTTTACTATGCTGTTAAGTCCGAATAAAAGCGCGGAATATCCCATAGAAAAAATTAAGAAAATCATTGCTACAAAAATCCAGTCAATTTGAATTTCCTTTGAGATATACAAATATCCAAAAAGATTTTCACCATTGAGATCAAAGTAAATTGGCTGAAGAATTCTTGCAGGCCCTGTATATCCATCAAAACAAGTAAGACCGATACTATCGCAGCGTTTAACTCGTATTTCTTGACTTAAGGCTGGCTTATAAATTCTTTCAAAAGCTTTTCCTAAAATCCAAAATTCTTCATTTTCTTTCAATTGAAGCAAATCATGAATTTGAATTTCTGAAGATTTAATGTCACCTTCAAGAATTCGAGATCTAAAGGATTTTGCCGAGGCGCCAGCAATTTCTTGTAAGTCTGAAGCCATTTTGTAACGAGCAAGAAAAAAGCTGACAGCGATTGAAATAGCGGCCATTACAGTAAAGCCAACGATTGACTGTTTTAAAATACTTTTTTCAAGATAAGCTCGAACTGAACGGGTTTTCATTTATTCAAATCTCACCTTCGAAAACGAAATAGTTTCATCGGTTGTGGGAACCTTTGAAAGATCGAGCCCATTTTTTGCAATTACGATAGTTGCATAATGAAATAGGGGAAGGACGCAGCCCTGCTGAGTAGCATCTGTGAATACCTTTCGATATATAAAACTTCTTTCCGATTGTTCACTGAGTTTTTTCGCTTCATCAATTTTCTTTTTGAAGTCTGTTTGTTCTGTTCCGCCATCAGGAATAATTGGTGGAGTAAGCCCAAAATAAAAGCCCATAGCCCCTTCAATGTTTGGGTCGTTTACAGGAAGTGAGCCAGCTAAAAAGTCGTAGTCGCCAGCGGCGCGCTCTTTTTCGAATTCGCTAAGTGATACAAGCTTAAATTTAGGCTCAACACCTGTAAGGGATTTAATTGATGCTGCGATATTCGTTTTCAATATGTCATCTAATCGGGTTTCTGCACCTAAAACGACTAACTGCTTTTTCTTAAAGAGATCAGGGAGTTTAGTACCATTCTTTTTAAAAACAAACTCCGGGTCAAACAGAACATAGCCTCGCGGGAAAAATTGATTCGCTTCAGTATAACCACTCATTTTTTTAACGAGCATATTTCGATCTAGATTTTCGTTAAAAAATTGAAAAAGATCGCGCCCTTGAGTATTATGCAGTCTTTGACTTGGTGAAAAAAAGAATACTCGGTCGATACTTCTGTTCCAAACTTTGAAAGTGGATTTTTTAAATTTATCACTCATTGACTCTGGCATAAGAGATGAGGCGGTAAATAGATTGGCCCAAGTGTCTTTCAAAAATGTATCCTGAACTTCCGTTCCTTTTGCTGATTTTTTGATAATCACCGCATCTGCCATTTTTTCATGATATGAAATCCAATGTTTGTTCACTGCAAGATTTAGTTCGTTTTCCGATGAGCTTTTTAACAGAAATGGACCTGAGCTTTTTTCAAAGCTGAGTTTACCGTCTTTTGTTGCAAACACGCCGTACATTGGCTCAGTCAATTTTCTAACAAGTGTGTTTTGCGTCGAAGCAGTCTTCAGCTTGAAAATGACAGTCTTCGCGTCTTTGGCTTCGATTGATTCGATAATACTAAAAAGACTTTCCAAAACCTGTTCATGATCTTTTTTAGAACGATTTAGAGTCTTAAGCACATCATCAGCGGTTACTTGAGAGCCGTCTGACCACATAGCTTTAGGACTCAATTTAAAAGAGACTTCCTTCTGTCCGATAAAATCCCAAGATGCAGCTAGCCCCGACATAAGTTCGCGACTAGGTGTCCAGTCTACGAGTGTTGTGCCAAGGGCATATGATATATCTAAATCAACCAATGTTTTTACATAGGCCGGATCAATCGGTATTCCAAATGACATGTAAGTCTTAATTATTTTTTGATTTTCTTTTGTCATGGCAAATGCTCCTGATCCCATTAAGAATATACAAAGTGGCAGTAAAAGTCTAAATCGCTCCATAGTAATTATTCAGTCCAGCAAGTAGGATTTGAAACAGGCCCAAGCTTAGAACCTATTTTGCCCTTTAAAACAAGTTCACCTTTGCGATTGATGCCAATAAGTACAGAGTTCCAATCAATCTTTACAGTCTTTCGCAATAGTTCTATTTGTGGAATCAAAACAGCTCGATGTTCTGACGCAAGAGTTTCAAATGGCGCAAACTCATCTTGGTTATTTTCTATATTCTGTTCGCTTGCATTCGAAACTTGTCCCATAGTTAGCAGTGCAGCTACCAGAAGTCCCAATTTTGCCTTATTATCTTTCACGAAATTCCCCTTTGTTATGTTTATGATATTGGATGCGGTTTTAAGTTTATTTTATTTCCCAATAGTCGTTTGTTAGCATTTAAATTTCTGATTTTATCAAAACCAATTGCTCCCCAAGACAACTCAAGTGCTTCAGAATGTTTAGCAAAGCATACAAAAACTGGTTCGGTTAAAACCGTTTCAATTGCAAAATCAAAAAACTGAATGGAAGCGAAATTAGTCATTTTCAAGTTCCAAGAATGAACCGCATTAGTCCAAGATATTTTCTCACCAAACATCCAGTTTGGAAATGTTTCTTGATACGCGTAATAAACTGCATGAGCGCCTGGGTTAATTTTTATTCCGAGATCGCCTGACATTAAAATTTTTGAATCTTCATAATGAGCGTTTCTTAAGATCAGGTGACCTGCGCGACATGCTTCACCGATTGCATTTTCGATTGCGAATAAAAGATCAATCTTGCTGCTGTGTCCGCAAACTCCGAATCCTCTTTCATTCATCAAAACGCAGGTAACGGAAGGGCCAATACCTTTTGAAGAAGCTAAAATTTTTAAAACTGGAAATTCGGACCGAGAGAGCTGAGTTTCTACCCAATCTGTTATTGATTTGGGTAGACTTGTAATTTCAATTTCAAAAAAAGGAGTGGCTGAATACCATTGGGCTAAAACGGCGTCTCGCTCAATAATTTCAAGCGCAGCATTAAATTGTGCTTGTTTTTTTTCGAAGTGGGCGGCCCAGCCATTGCTGGTTTTGTTTAGTGCAGAATTTTTTGCTGTATATTTTATTAAGACTGATCTTTCGATTAATTCTGATATAGCTTTTGCTGTTGCAGTCGTAGCATCAAATGCTTCGCCACAGACGATAATCTCTTTGCCGTCGTAGTGTGTTTCAATGGTGAAGCCGTTGCTGAAGAACTTGAAGCCATCAGGCCGCTGGTCTTCTGAAATACGAAGACTTTCGTATTTGAACGGCAACTGGTTCAGTAGTGAATCTAATTGATTAGAAGCAGGCTCATGACTGGATTGTTTGTTCGCTAATACTTCCATTTGTTCCCCATATCCATTCATCGGATATGTGTCTTAAAAGCAATGACTAGGCCAACTTCACTTTTGAAAATTTTTCACGCTTAAAACTGCAGATGTAGGTTTATTTTGTTTTGAGAGTTGTTTTGAAGTCCTAAAATTTTACTGCTGGTGACATTTATACAGGAAAACTGAACGATTTTTCATAGCTTAGCTAAAAAAACTTACCTAAATATTTGAAGTTACTTGGATTTTATAGAAATTGAGTGAGTGGTGCGGATTGTTCAGGAAATCTGTATGTATTTGAAAAATATTCTATAAGTGAAACTACCCACAAAGATGACAAATATTTTATGAACAGTGAATTTAAAAAAATACTTAAAAAATGATTTAAACTTTAGAGTTCAGTTTTTCTGTACTCATACAATTTTCCTTACTTATCTTGTAAGCTGCCGATTCTTAAACGAAAAAACAAAATTCTTGTATTAATCATTCAGAAACTCTGAATACATTTATGTTTTTTCAAATCACTAAAAAATGAAAATTGTTTTTATATTTTAAATACTTAACTGTGTTTCCACAATTTTTTGGCATGCCTTGCAATTCTAAAAGGTGAGAGGACCACAAGAAGTTCTCAATCACAAAGGAGCCAAAGATGTATTTTAGTAAATGTCCAAGATGCGGTGATAGATCTTACGAGAAACTAGCAACACACTCTTATTGTGTTTGCTGTAACTATAGTCCAGATCTAGATGGGCGTATTATTTTGAAGCCAGATGATCTGCCTATTCCACAATGGGCTACTGACGCAATTGAAAATCAAAAGATAATAAAAAAAGAAAATATAAAAATTGAAGAGAAATGCAAATCTAACGAAAAAAAAGACGCTGCGTAAGCATAAAGGAAATAAAATGAAAAACTTAGCATTTAAAAAAGAGACTATTAATTATGAAAAAAGATCGCTGGCACTTGTTGATGTTCTAGACTCAGCAGATATCAATACAGACAAAGCTTGGTTTAAAAACTTCGTGAAATCAATTTTTGAAACGAATGATTTAAACTTAGAAACTTTTGACCGAATTGAAATGAAAAAAACGATTCAATCTGAAAATGATTACTTCAACTGAGGAGATCTTTTGAAAAGTACAGAGATGTTTACAAAAGAAAAAATAGAAAGATTTTCTGAAAATAATTTTGAGGAATTACACGATTCACTTTTAAAGCTTCCCTCGAAAATGCAGCAGGCTATACAAATGCGTTTTTTTGATGGGCTTTCGATAGGTCAAATATCTCATGTATTGGGTATGACATGGGATGAAACAGATAAACTGATTAAATACACACTGAGTGAACTTCGACTGATGCTCGAAGAAAAATTAGATCACATGCCGACGATTCAAGCGGCTTAAATTTTTGAATCACTACTTAGGGGGATATTATTATGGATACACAATTAAAAAGCGTTACGCAAAATAAAGAACAGTATTTCAGATTTCAGGTTCTACAGGGTGAAGCTGGACCTGATGGAAAAATTAAGAAAACAAAAAGTATCGGGATGGCTTACCTAAAAGATGGCCAAAACACTTATACATTAAGGCTGTGGACCTTTGTAAATGAGAAGTTTTATCTTATTCCTAATAAAACTGACGCTTCAAAATATTTAGTTATGACGAGAGAGCCCAATAAAAGCCCTGTCGCTAAGAACAAATATTTTTGGAATATTGTTGGTAACGGCGTGGCCGATTCGACGCTTGGGGTTATTAAACTTGATTTTGATCTTTTGAGTAAGGCGATCTATGTGAATATTCACCCAGAGACATCAGCATTTTCTGTGAAGATGCCAGAACCTGATTTTGGTGATGCAGTCGCAGCTTAAAGCTGTTGATAAAATTTAAATTTTTGCGCGTTCATTTGAGTCGTTCCACTTATTTTTGGAGCACAAATGAAAAATAAACATATGTTTTTAGTTCTCGGATTGTTTTTAACGATTGGACTTTTGATGCCTGAGTTAGCTCATGCAGGTCTTGAATCAAGTCTTCTTGGTCTTAAATCAAAATTAACAGGCGTTATTTTGCCTGTATTATCTGTCATTGGAATTGCGATTGCCGCAGTTTCATTTTTTACAGGTAATCCACAAGCGAAGCAGCATATTTTGTATGCCGTTTTAGGGTGTATTTTTGGATTCGGAGCACAAGCTATTGTGGACTTTATTGCGCAAACTGTGCGGTAATGTATGCAAGAAAATGAGCTACTGACTTCAAGTGTGCCACGCGCGCTTGAAATGAAGAGTAAAATCTTCGGCTTCGAGATACCTGATCTTCTGATTATTTTTGTGAACATGACAGTGATGAATCTTGTCTTCGGGACAACGAGTTTTAGATATCCCCTTGTTTGGGGAACAACTCTGTTTTTGGCACTGTTTCTGTTTTTTGCAAAGCGCGGAAAACCAGACAACTACCTTCAGCACCTAGGCGAATACATTTCGCAAAGTGCCCATAAGGTTGCAGCGGCTAGAGATCTAAAATATCGAAAATTTACAAAGGACGTTAAATGAATAATCAAAAGCAAAAGGAAGCTTCTCTTTCAGAGGAGCTTCCTTTCTGGGATTTTTATGATGAACCGAAACCTCATGCAGTTTTGGTTGATGGTTCGGTCGTAGCAGGACTTGAAATGAGTCTTGCCGATATTGAATGTTTTGATGAAAGAGAAACAAATCAGTTTACGATGGGGCTTCGCTCCGCTTTGAATTCGATTTCAGAAGGTGTGTCTTTACAATTTGTTTTGTCGGTGAGATCTGATTATTCGGATGTAATTAATAATCATGTCGCTGGTAAAAATCAAGAAGCGCATGATCTTGTTAAAAAAATTGCAGATTTTCGTGAGAAGCGGCTTTTTGCTTCGCAAGATTCCGGTGAATTGTATAGGCCAAAGCTTCGGGTTTATTTGCGAACAAGTCCTGTTGAATCTAAAAAAGTGAGCATTTTCAAAAAGAAAGAAATATTTTCGCAAACAACGAAAGATGCGTATTTAGAAACGCTTGAAAATTTAAATCAAAATCTAGAAAATATTGTTTCTTCACTTGCTTCAATCGGAATTCAAGCACGAGTTCTTACAAAACAAGAGATGCTATCAAATATTTATCAGTTTTTAAATCCTAAACGATCAAAAACTGAACCGACTCCGGTTGTTAAAACACCGTCGGAGCCAGATTTAAGTGAAGAAATTATTGATGAGGCAAATTGGCTAGCTAATTCATCCCCGCGTGAGCAGATTGTATTTGGTGATCTGATTCTAGGTTTTGATCAGTTCACACTAGATCAATATTACCACAGGCTGATTACGTTAAAAACTTTGCCTGAGGTGACTTATGCAGGGCAGATTGCTGGTTTTTTACGAATGCCATTTCACTATGACCTGATCTTATCGTTTGAAGTTCCAACTCAAAGTAATGAGATGGCGAAGCTTAATAACAAACGAAACATGGCTCACTCACTTGCTGTTACACAAGCAGGTCGAGCTAGTGATTTAGAGAGCGAATCAAAGCTATCAAGCACTGAAGAATTGATTCGCGAACTTTTAAATACTGGCCAGCGTATTTATGCAGCCCAGATGACGATTGTGCTAAAGGCTGAAGCGAATATTGACGGTAATAAAAAATTAAACCGTGAGGTGCGCGAAGTTTTATCAAGATTTCGTGCACTGCAAGGTGCTGAAGGGCTTGAGGAGTCTGTAGGTGCATGGAAGGTGCTTAAAGGTAATCTTCCTGCGGCACCTATTAGCTTAGAGCGCGCTAGAAAAATGAAAACTAATAACTTAGCTGATTTTTTACCTGTGTATGGACCTCAGGAGGGTGATAAAGACCCAGTTGTTATTTTCAGAAATCGCTTAAATGGATTGGTCGGATTTAATAGCTTTGATCCGAGCTTGCCAAATTTTAATTCGTTAGTAACAGGTTCTAGTGGGGCTGGGAAAAGTTTTTTGAACAATTGTATTTTGATGCAAGAGCTAGCTCGTGATCTTCGTGTGTTTATTATCGACATTGGAGGATCATATAAAAAAATTACTGAAAGTCTTGGCGGCCAGTATCTTGAAATTAATTTATCTGATCAATATAAGATTAACCCATTTGATCTAGCTAACCCAAATGAAGAACCGAGCAATCAAAAACTGAAATCACTTCTTGCTGTGGTTGAAACGATGGTTGCTGAAGACGAAAAATCGAAACTGCCAAAACTTGATCGCGCATTATTAGAAAAAGCCATTATTGAGCTTTATAAATCAAGGCGTGCTAAGAGCGAAGTTCCAACGATGACAGACCTTGCAAAATATTTATCGGCTTTTGAAGAGGACAATATGCGAGCGATTTCAAAAATGCTTTATCTATGGACTGGCGAGCGCCCCTATGGACGATTGCTCGATGGTCATGGAAGTTTAAGAACTGATGCTCCGATTTGCACGTTTGATTTGAAGGGGCTATCAAGCTACCCAGATCTTCAAAGTGTAATGGTTTTGATTTTGACAGATTTTATTTTGTCGCAAGTTGAAAATGATCTTACTCGGAAAAAACGAATTATTCTTGATGAAGCATGGGCACTGTTAAAATCTTCTGCATCAGCAAATTTTATGGAGTATTGTGCGCGCACACTTAGAAAAACTGGCTCTGGAATCACATTTATCACACAAGGGGTCGAGGAAATCGTAGCAAGTGCAATCGGACCAGCTATTTTAAATAATACTGCAACAAAATTTGTGATGTTACAGCGTGGTGACACTGAGATTCTAAGAAATGCATTGAAACTTAATTCACAAGAGATTGCACTTATTCATTCGCTTGAGCAAAGAAAAGGTGAGTTTTCTGAAGGCTTTATGATTGAGGGAGATAGACGTCAAGTTGTTAGAATTTACCCAAGCCCATTTGAGTATTGGTTGTCGACAAGTGATGCTCAGGACAATAACTATCTAGATCAACTCAGAAAACAAAACCTGTCGCTCGTTGAATCAATTGAAAAAGCTGCAATTGAGTTTCCTCAAGGAATTGCTGTCGGAAGAAAGGCGGCATGATGAAAAAAATTAAAACTTTGTGTGTAGCTGGGGTAATGGCAATTATCTTCGCTTTTCCAAATCCTGCGAAAGCGGATTTGTTTGGAGGCGATGTCGCTGTGTTAGTGCAAATTTTGGCACAAGCTATTCAGCAATTAGCACAACTTCAAAAGATATTAAGCACTGGCGACGATACTTTAGGACTCATGAGGGATATAAATAGAGGAATCAGGGACGGATTAACCGTCCTACAAATGATTAATCCTAAATTTAATCCGGGTCTCTATGGTAATTTAGATACCGCAGATCGTGTGCTTGATGTGATTCAGTCAGTTTATGGTCAGATTCCGCAAACGGGTGAAGCAAAATTACAAGCAGCGCAAGATCAATCGGTTTCTGAAAGTATTGCAATGAACGGAACTCTTTTTAAATTTGCGGATCAAGCTGACAATGAAAGTAAGAGAATTTTTGATCACTCGCAATCTGTAAATCCACAAGGCGCTGCTAAGCTAACGGCGCAAAGTGTAGCCGTATTAATTGGTGTGACGACTCAGGTTTTAAGAACGAACTCGATGATGCTTAAAATGATGGGCGAAAATATGGCACTGCAAAATAAAAAAGAGAAATTAAATTCAGCACATTTTAAAACTGAGTACGACGGAATTTCTTCAGCGTTGGGGAATCTTCCGAAAGAGACAAATATCAAGCCGCTAAACACAGGAGGCGACTGATGCCTGATTGGAATGTGTTGGGTTCGTTAATGACGGAGCTTCATCAAGAGTTTGTGAGGATCTATTACTTGATGCTTCCGGTATTTTTTGCGCTATCTGTTGCAGTAACTTGGTTTAGGCATCCACAGGGTAGTATTGAATTTTTAGATGTACTCAAGCGTGCGGTGATTTCAACTTTGCTGTTGGTAGCTTTTCCTGAAATTACAAAAGCAATTGTTTTTGTAGCCGATGGAATTGTAGAACGAATTGATGCAGTAAATAGCATTGATAATTTTATGCGAATGGCGCAAGAGAAATCACAAGGTTATTCTTTTTCTACGACAAGTTTAATTCTTCAATTTGATGATTTGATAATAGCAGCTCTTGCTTTTTTGAGTTACTTGGTAGTTTATATTGCAAGATTTTTAACGATTGCGATGTATCACTTCTATTGGATTTTCTATACAGTCGTTGCGCCACTTTTGTTACTGTTTAATATGTTCTCATCAACTAGTCAGATCACGACAAACTTATTTAAGGGAATGATTGAAGTCGCATCTTGGAAAATTGTATGGGCTGTTTTGGGTGCGATGCTAACGGCCCTGTCGTTTAGTAAAATTTATCAAATTGAAGGAAATTATATCACACTCATTGCGATGAATTTTATTATTGCGGTCGCGATGCTAATGACACCAAAAATAGTAAGTTCAATCGTCGGCGGTGGTTTTCATTCGGATGCACCAGCATTAGGGGCTGTTGCAACAGCAGCGGTAGTTGCGACTCCGGCTCGAGCTATAATGGTCAAAGCAATGGGATCAGAAGTACTGAGTAATACGTCAATAGTTGCCAAAAATGTAATTAGTAAATTTAAAGGAAAATCATGAATACAAAAATAAAATTGGAAGTGTCTAGGCTGCCAAAAGCAATGTCAGAATTATTACACTCGAATCAATTCTTAAAGCTCTTTTCTATTTTTTCAGTGGGTGTATCGGCGCTATCACTGATTTTAAATATTGTAATGATGACTAGACCACCGCTAATTTTAACCTTAGCGGCAGATGCAAAACAACTTGAGCAGCGTGATGTTCCAAAGCCCGAAGATGAAATCAAAGCTGCCATCAAAAAATACGTTGAGCTTAGATACAAATGGGAGCCAGCGACGGTCAAAGACCGTCTTAAATTTGCTGAAGTTTTTATTGCTCCGCAAAGTCTAGTTGCCTATCAGGCGGCAACGACGAATGTAATTAAGTTTTCCACAGATAGGCAGGTCATGCAGCGGGTTTATCCTGAGAAAATTGAAATCAACCTTGAAAAGAGGATTGTAGCTCTTGTTGGGGACCGCGTGACCGCTATTCAGGGTTTAAAAGCTGCTGGTGATCTTAAACTTGAACTTACTTACGATAGTGGCCCGCGTACAAAGTTAAATCCTTGGGGCGTTTATGTCGTTAAAGAGCGTGAAGAATAGAATTTTCTATTGAAATATACTACTGTTGATTAGATGCTAATTTAATGTGTATTTTTGAATGGCTAAAATCTAATGCAATATTCGTAATATCGATAGCTGGGTTCGTTACTGCGGCGTCATCGCTACTGGTAAGCATTCTCAGTTTTCGCCGTGATTACGGAAGGCTAGACGTAAGCATAGGGCAGTGGAATGTATTTAATATGGCTACATCCGAGTACACAGGGGAAAGCTATATTAGGATATCGGCTGTAAATTCAGGACGTCGGCCAATTGTTATAGACTCAATTGGTGGTTTTCCAAACTTTTGGAGATTGAGAAAGTTACTTAATCAACTGCTGCCAAACTATTTTGATATTGTTGGATTTTTTATAGCAGATCCTGTTGTTAATAAGCAGATGATTGATGAAAAGGGTGAATACAAAACTTTACTTGAAGGGCAAAAAATTACAGTTTCAATTCCAATAAAAAAAGATGACATAAAGACAGCTTTAAAATCATGGGATGATTTTGCTGTTTTTTATATCGCAGACTCAACAGGAAAATGTCATTTTGTTAAACAAAGAGTATTAAAAAAATTTAAAAAAGATATAAAAGAATTCTTTAAAAAATAATCTGAGTAAATTCTAACTCCAAATCTTGGAGGCCAAAATGAATTCATTTTTATGGATTTTTTTGGTCGTAGTTCCTTTTGCATCGTTCGCTGCAGAACGTGTTCGACATATTATTGTTCAAAAAGATCAAATTATTACAGTCAGAACAGCAATCGGAATTGCGACCATTATTCAAGTTCCTGATCGCCCCAACAGTGTTGTTGTTGGTGATCAGGAGGCATTTAAAGTTGAGTACCTCGATCAAGCCGTTACGATCAAGCCATTACATGGGAGAGCTAAAAGTAATTTGTATGTTTATACAGACTGGCGAAGATTCAACGTGCAGCTGATAACTGGGGCTGAGGGAATAGCTGACTATGTTGTGTATCTTGATAATCAAAAAGAAAAACCAAAAGAAGTCAGAACAGTTATTAATTGGATGAATTATCAAAAAGAAATGAGTAATGTCAATTTAACGTTTTTTACAAAACGATTAAGTCGGACGAAAGATTTATTGTTAATTGATTTTGAAATAAAGTCTTCGGTCAAAACAAAAATTGATCCGTCTTCTTTTTGGGTTACGCAATCAGGTAAAACAATGCCGATTCATAATCTGATTTTATCAAGTCTTGAAATTAAGCCAAATAAAAATGTGTCAGGCCTGATTCAAATTTTGCGATCAGATGTTGATGAAGCAGCGCAAATAAAAATTGAGTTGAGGTTTAAAAAAACGTCTTACGTTATTTTGCCAAAGGCTAAATTATGGAAATAGCTAAAAATCAGAATTGGTTTTCTCGTTTGTTTTTAAAAGAAGAAAAACCATTTATTTCTAAGCGTGATATCAATTGGAAAAGAATGACTCATGCTGGAATTGTTTCAGTCGTGGTGCTTGTTCTTGTGTTGTTAATGTTGCCAGATACAAAGCCTAAGACAACTGACTTTCACGAAAAAGCAGATATCGGCTCTGTTGGTGCAGTTAAGCCTGTTGAAGCGGACCCTGCAAACGATGCGTGGGCTCAGCTTCAACAAGGTCGAACGAATTTAAAAACAGTGCCGTCATCAACGGATTATCTTCATGAGAATAATACTAATGGTGGGTCGACTGGAAAGGATCGAAATAGTTCAATGATTATTGCAAGGTCTGGTGTTGACGGAAAAAATCAAGTGCCTGCGGGGACCCGGATTTCTGTAAAACTTTTACAAAAAGTTATTGTTTCGAACCAAGCTATTCCAGTGATCGGAATCGTTACAAAAGAAGTTGTTCATGAAGATTCAGTTGCAATTCCTCAGGGCGCAAAAATATTCGGAGAAGCTTCGTATGATGATTCGTCTGAAAGAGCGCAAATTTCTTGGAAATCCGTGCAGTATCCCGATGGTCGAGAACGTCATCTTGCTGGAATTGGTGTTTCCCCTGATGGTCAAGGCGGTGTCGAAGGAAATGTGCATTCAGAGGCTTTAAAAAATACCATAGGTCAAACGCTTACGCGTTTTGTGGGCGCATACGCTGAAGGGTCAATGCAAAAAGGCGCACTTGGTGCAAATGCTGGTGGCGACGATAACGGCATGAAAAATGCCGTTGCAGAAACTGCTAAAGATCGCGCGGATGCTTGGGCGCATGATCTGCAAAAAGAGAAAAAATGGATTGAGCTGAATTCAAATGTAGAATTTTTTATGGTTCTAAGCTCATCATTTCTATTTAGAGATCCGGGTTCTTATGGCAGATGAGAATCCGAATTTGAACGGCTCAGATCATGGTTTGATGGTAGGTGCGGGCTTATTTTTATTAGCTGCAATGATTGATAAATTTTTTAAGTGGTGGACTATTTGGATTAAATCACCGTTACATCAAATTATGTTTTCAATTTCAGCTTGCGCAATAGTGTTTGTATTTTATGTGCTGATTTCGCATAAACATCAAATGTTTTCAGAACGAAGAAAAAAAGAAGAAGCAATTATTGGGAATGACAAAGATGCCGTCTTTTGTGGAGTAACGGATAGGTCTGAAAAAGTTTTTATTAAACTGAGGCAGCGAGCAATGCATACGCAAGTGATCGGTACCACGAATGCTGGTAAAACTGAATCAGTCATTTTACCTTGGGCTATTCAAGATATGGAGCAAGGGCGTGGGCTCATTTTAATAGACGGCAAATCTGATCGGTCACTACTTGATAAGCTTTGGTCTTACGCCGTGAAGTCAGGCCGCGAAAAAGACTTTAGGTTATTTTCATTAGGAAATATTGAAGAGTCTTATCAGTTCAATCCATTAATTGGTGGATCGCCAGAAGAAGTTGCAGAACGTGTTTTTAATTCGTTTGAGTTTGATAACCCCCATTATCGAAGTGTTCAGTTTGAAGTCTTTTCGCAATTTCTGAGACTGTTTGAAATTCTTGGAGAAGTTCCAACTTTTTTAAAACTACATCAAGTGATTAGTCAGCCTGCAAAGCTTTATGCTCTGATGAGTAAAAAAGAAAACGATCCAATGAAACAGTGGCTAAAAAACTTTTCAGAAATTCCTGCGGGTGATCGGATAGATAGTACCAGTGGTCTAACGGCAGCGCTAAGTCACTTTGCCTTTGGTCGGACATCTATCTTGTACAATACGGAAAATCCGATGATTAATCTTGAAGAGGCGTTAAGTAAAAATCAGATAATCTATTTTCAGTTACCAGTATTGCTTACGCCATTCTTAGGGAAAGCGACTGGCAAAATGGTCTTGCAAAGCCTGCAAGCGGCCATTGCAAATAGACATCGCGGCGAAAAAAGAAACCCGCAATTTTATTCAGTGTTTCTAGACGACTTTACCGAGTATTTATATGAGGGTTTTGTCTCAGTTCTAAATAAAAGTCGTAGTGCTAATGTCGGAATTGTATTTGCTCATCAGGCCTTAGGAGACTTAAAAACGCTTGGTGATGCGATTGCAAATTCGATTTTAACGAATTCAAATTTAAAAATTGTGATGCGTGGAAACGAACCAGACTCGGCCGAATACTTCTCGAAAGTCATAGGTACGGTCAAGTCGATCAAATATACGGAAAGAACTAAAAAAGGTTTTGGTGCTCCTGAAGAAACTGGCGACGCTTCAGCACGCGAAGTTGATGAATTCATTGTGCATCCAAATACTTTTAAAAATGAACTGGGTGTTGGCGAAGCTGTGATGGTTATTCCCCATGAGGCTGGAAGTAAGACGATTAAAATTAAATTTAGAAAATATGATGATTTACCAGTTGAGCCTATTTCTAAAATTGAAAAATTAGCAGCCGCAGCTATGCGATCTGCTTAAAGATTTCAAAATTTAAAGGAAAGTTTAATGACTAAAGAAAGAAAACAATTCTTGTATTTTACCGTGATTCATTTAACTGCGTTCATATTAATGATATTATCAACTGGGTGTGTAACCGCAAATAAGAGTGTCGGACTTGGTGGAGCAATCGGGGCTGGCACAGGTGCTGTGCTGGGTGGAATTGCTGACGCTGGTAAAGATGGAGAGTATCGCACAAGAAATGTTATTGTTGGCACGGCACTCGGCGGGATGGCTGGAATGATCACAGGATCTGTTCTGCATAAAGAAATGGATGAGCAGAAAAAAGAAGCTTATTTGAAAGGGCGGGCATCATCCCCAGCGCCTCAAGCGGGCGTGATTCCGTCCTTAAGCCAAGTGAAAGTTCGTACTGAATGGATCGAAAGTCGCGTTTCAGGGAATCGTTTTATCGAAGGACATTTTGAGTATGTCATCGAAGAGCCCTCGCGTTGGGATGCAAAATGAGACTTTGCGAACCCATTCGTGAAATTGAATTAGCGGCCAGAACGGGCTTTTTAAGTAAAAAAATTTGGAATGAATTCTTTGCATCGGGAAAAATAGCTTGGAGAAATAGAACTTGGAAAAACCTTGTTGCTAGAAAATATTTCTTACCCCATTACGCAACGCTAGCTTCGGATAGCGTTATTCGATTAAACCCAAAGCACCCATTAGTTGTTAAAATGCTTGGTGATAAACTACCACAAGTTCCTTCGATTGCCGTTATTGATCATGACGAAGCCGTGGTTAAAACATTCTTGCTTTTAAAAAATATGAATATTTTAAAAACCGCAAAATTTGAAACTGAGCTTAAGCGCGAAGATTTGCGAAACAAAAGACACTTTGATCCGACGGATAAAACTAAGTTTCCGGATCTAATGATTCAGTTGAACTCGATTCAACTCAGTGGTCAAATTGCGATTGAGATTGAATTATCTAGAAAAGAACCTAAGCGCTACAGGCAGATGATGAATTCGTATATGTGCGCTAAGGATATTTCAAAAATTATTTTTGTTACAGATTTAGATGTTGTTAAAAATAATATTAAGACGGCTATTCGAGACACGTATTTTCCAGAATGGGAAAAGCCAGTAGGCTTTGCAAAGCTAAGTGATTGGCGGCAGAATCCAGCAGCGGCATTGATCGAATTTTCTGAATTCAAAACAAGTTTAGTGCAGTTGCAATCTGTAGCTTAAAAAAAAATGAAACGAAAACATAGTATCAGTGTCGTATTTTACGAATACGATGTTTTGAAAAAATAAATACGATACAAAAATAGAACTTGAGTGCAGTTTCAAACACTTACCCCCGCCGCCTTATCTTATTCTTGTCCCCTGATCGTAGGAGACCCCACTCCCCCAACAAGTTGAGTGAATGGGGTCTCCTACTGGTGACAAGAGATAAGGCGGCGGGGGTAATAATTGGGGTAGGTATATGGATAATATAGATATAGAGAAAAAGAACGGGATCGGGAAGAAGAAAGTAAAGTCTGAAAAAGCTGGTGAAGTGATTCAGCAAGAACAATTTAGATTAGTATTAAATAAAGATACAAATGCTGTTTTAGAAGAATTTGTTAAAAAGGTAAATAAAGATTTTCGTGGTGGTACGGCAACGAAATCAATAGTTGCTAATTATGTTTTTCAGAATCTTAAAAGCTTTTTGTCTGATTCGGATATCAAAGCAATCCATCATAAATGCTTCGATGATAAAGAAGCTTTGTTAGCACTTGGCAAGAGTGAACAAGGTATTCCAGAGGCTGTTAAAAAAGCAATTCGAGAAGCCTATGGTTTGCTTGAAAAAGATAAAAAACGTAGTTCTAAAGCGCTGAGTGAGTTATCCACAGAGTCGCTTGTGGATAACATCTAAATGTCAAAAAAATAACTTAAGAAAATTCAAATTTACCTCTTAATTGAGATGCATTGTTATACTTACGGCCTTGAGTGATCAAGGCTTCTGGAGTATTATGAAAGCTCAAGAAGTCGATGCGAAAAGCGAAGACTTTCCGATCTTTGAAAATAAAATATGGTTCATTCGAGATGTAGCAAAGTTCACAGGGTATTCAATAAAAACTTTGTACAACTTAACATCTCGAAATTTAATTCCGCATAGAAAAAAGCGCGGGAAACTTTTTTTTGTTCCGGTCGAAATCCTTAACTGGATAGACGAAGGAGACATTAAATGAGTGATAAGTATGTAAGCCTCCCGAAACAACCTGGCCTAAGAAAAAATGTTGTGACGGGTAGGTTTCAAGCTTTAAAAAAAGTGAATGGTAAGCAGTTTTCTCAAACATTCGATACTGTCAGACAAGCCCAAGCATGGCGTAACACCTTTAACGGTGAACACCAAGTTGTAGAAGTTCCAAAAATAACTGCTACGTTAGGGTTTGTTTGGAATCGAATGAAGGAGTTGCACTTTCCTTCACTAGAGTTGAGCACACGTAGGATTTGGGAAAGAAGATGGATGCATCTGTCTGACTTGGCTGATTATCACATGGAAGATCTTTCTTCTACGGTGATAAATCGCTGGATCGAGAGAAAGAAAAAGTGGTTTGCTTCTGATGAGTACGCAGCACTCGGTAGAGGCTGCGCGGGACGGTGTAACTTGTATAATGAGTTGAATCTGTTTCAGACAATTTTCAATTGGTACAAAGCTGAAGATGAGTTTGAAGGAGAATCAAAAGACATTACAACGCCGCTTCGTCCACGTCACAAGCACATGGCATTTATCAAAGATACGCCTAGAAAACCTGACGATAAAAAAATTCCTGTAGATGCTGCATTTAAATTTTTTTCAGCATTACCAGAATTATATCGTGATCTAGCAATGGTTCAGTTTTTTTGTGCTGGTCGAATTAGCGAAGTTGCAGGCATTCAAATTTCTAATTTGTATTTAGATCAAGAATATATTTTGATTAAAAATGCAATCATCTGGTGTAACGCCAGCAAGATGTTTGAATATCTAAAGCCATTTCCTAAAAACAGAGAATCACGCCGCGTACATATTCATGTAACTCTCGCAGAAATTATTAAGCGAAGGCTAAAAATGAAATATCCAGGCTGTGATTATTTGTTTCACGTTGAAGGTAAGCCGTTAAATTATTGTACGATTCAATCCAATTATCGTATGGCACAAATAAAGACTGGCATACCTTACACAGGGACACACTGCTTGAGGCATGGTATGGCAACATTAGCTCGACGAGTGGGTGGTATGGGTTTAGATTCTGTGATCGCTATGACTGGACACAAAGATCTTAAGCTTGCAGATCACTATTCTAAGATCGACGGAGAAGTTCAAAAAGAAACTTCGCTAAAAATTTTAGAGCACATAAATCGACTGGGCTTGAGTGAAACAAATGAAGATCTAGGTGACAATGTTTATCACCTTAGACGAGCAAAAGGAGGCTAAGATGTTCTACTGCAATACAAATAGGGTGATTTGGGGTGATTTAGGTCATACGGCACTTTTTAACATGAGTAATTTCAATAGGTTAAGTGCCTAATGCCAGAACTGCCCGAGGTTGAAATTACCACTCAAACATTAAATAAAATTATCAACCCTCCTGCGGTAATTACCGAGTGGATTTTTTATAGAAAAAATCTAAGAAATGCGATTCCAATAAAAAATATTAAGTCTTTAAAAGAAATGCTAATAAAAAAAATATATCGGCGCGCTAAGTTTATCATTTTCGAATTTGAAGACTACAGTATAGTTAGCCATTTAGGAATGACAGGTTTTTGGCGTTTAGAAAAACACGATTGGATTAAGAAAACTCATGATCATATCGCGATGAAGATTAATAAGGATAAGTATTTGGTATATAATGATCCGCGGCGTTTTGGTGAATTTGATTTATTTAAAAATAATAATTTGCAAAGTCGGTTTATAAATTTTGGACCTGAGCCATTAGATAAAACAACAGATTGGCTGCAGATAACAAAATCTTTTAAGAAATTAAAAGGCCCTGTTAAAGTAGCCTTGATGAATCAAAAATGGATTGTCGGAGTTGGTAATATCTATGCTAGCGAAGCATTATTTCGCTCTGGCATTCGCCCCCAAAAAAGTTCTATAAAAATTAAGACATCTGAATATGCTAAGCTTTGGTTAGAAGTTCAAAATGTATTGCGGGAGGCAATTCTAGCAGGTGGATCATCTATCTCTGATTACAAAAATAGTTATGGTGAAAAAGGCGATTTTCAAAATCGTTTTTATGTCTATGATCGAAAAGATGAATTATGTAGAATTTGTCATGATCCCATTCAAGCTATGGTAATAAGTGGGCGATCAACTTTTTGGTGCAAAACGTGTCAAAAATAAAAAAAAAGAACGCTTTTTAAATAAGCGTTCTTTTGATAATATTAATTATTAAATAAAATTACTTTGTAGCCACAACTTTAGCAGCTTGAATTTTTAATGTTATAGTAATTTCATCACCAATAACCGGACCAGCTTCAACCATAGCTCCGTATGTTAAACCAAAATCTTTACGGCTAATTTTTGTAGTTGCTTTGAAGGCGACTTTTTCTTGGCCTTGACCATCTTTAACCGAACCTAAGTATTTACCTTCAAAAGTTACTTTTTTTGTTGTTGTTTTGATTTTCAAATTACCAGTTAATTTGAAGGATTCAGGTGTTCCTTTTAACTCTGTGCTTTCAAAAGACATTTTTGGGTTTTTAGCAGCATCAAAAAAGTCTGCACTTTTAAGATGTCCATCGCGTTTTTCATTACCAGTATCAACAGATGCTATTTCAGCTGTTGCTTTTACAGATGATTTTTCAAATTTTTCATTTAAGTCAATAGTGCCTTCCATTTTTGTAAATTTGCCTTCTACGGTCGAAATCACAAGATGTGGTACTTCGAAAGCCACTGACGAATGAGCAGCATCGACTTCATATTTTCCAGCAGCCATTTTAGATTCTGCAGCTGTAGCTGTTAAAGCAAAAAACAAGGCGCCAGTTGTAAGAAAGCTTGTGCTAAATAAGTTCATATAATTTCCTTTGTTGGTAGTTAAGTTTAGTATTGTTCATTAAGTAAAGTTGCAAAAGTAGACAAAATCAACAATTAGTGTTGCAATTAATGCAATAATTAAAAATAGCCTTACAGGTCGGATGGGAAGAGCAGTATGAGTTTAGATTTGGATTTGAATCGTCTTGGGATATTTAAGGTTGTAGCTTCTTTAGGCAGTTTCTCTAAAGCCGCAATCCAATTGAAACAGCCCAAATCAAGAATTTCAAGAAATATAATGGCTCTAGAGAAAGAGCTTGGGGTTTCTCTGATCTACCGAACAACGCGAAAATTTCAACTGTCCAGCGCAGGGCAAGATTTATTTCAAAAAGTATTGCCACACTTTAATGCTTTAGAAAATGCGGTAAAGGCTATCGAAAGTAATGAAAACTCTGTTACAGGTCTAATCCGCTTAACTGTCCCGAATGACATCGGAATTGAATGGATGGGAAAATATATTTATGAATTTCAACAGATTAATCCGTCTTGTAAAATTGATTTAATTGTCGACAATAAGAATATTGATTTAGTTGGGGAAGGGATTGATTTAGCTTTGCGTTTTGGCAATTTAAAAGATAGCACGCTGAAGCAAAAAAAAATAGGGTATATTCAGCTAAGAATGTTTATTAGCCCTAAGCTATTGCATCATTATTTACCTGTTCAAAAAATCACTGAACTTGAAAATATTCCGTTTATTTCTTTTAAAAAAAACGAAAATAAGAAAATCCTAGTCAAACTAACAAATCAAAAAAATGAAGTGCTGCTTAAGCTGGATTCTAAATTTTCTAGCGACAATTTCTTTGTAAATAAACAAATGGCAATACAAGGTGCTGGGTTTTGCTTTTTGCCAGCCTTTATAGTTCAGAATCAGATTCAAAATGGCGATTTGATTCCAATACTTAAAGAGTGGAGTACGGAACGCGTTCCCTTGTATTTATTAACCCCACAGCAGGTTGCGGTGACCCTGCGGATAAAAATATTTACTGAATTTTTAATATTAAAGTTGAAAGAACTAGGTTTTCAACTCTAGAAGTCAGATGGAATTGGACTGTAAATGATTTCGACAAGTAGGAATATTATTTACAAGTTTTTTAATTTCAACTAAAGTTATTCTATTCAGTTGATATTAATGAAAGAGGTGAGTACAACTGCTGTTAAGAAAATTTGATGTAACAAAAAAATATTGTGTTATCCGGCACAATAAGATATTTTAACAGATAACACGACAGAGGTAACAACATGAGCAAAATCAATCGCGAATTAGGTGCTTTAGCACGAGAATATAGAATTAAGGCTAATATGACTCAACTTGAGCTAGCTAACAAGCTTGGCTATGAGTCTATGCAATTCGTATCATTATTTGAAAGAGGTATTTCTAAAATTCCTTTGAAAGTAATTGGTAAGTTAATTATTATTTTGGGGATTCCTGAAAAAAAAATCACTAAAAGTTTAATTGATGTTTTTACTACAGATATCAATGAACAAATCAGCGAAGGCAAGCGAAGCATCTCTTAATTCTTTAAACGAATGACTTAAAGGAAATTGCAATGGAATTGGAAACATTAGGCCAATTTAATAAAAGGCTTTTTAAAAAATTCCTTGGTGTTTATATTAATAAAAGACGCTTGCAATTGAACTTATCCATCGAGAAAGTTTCTGAGTTAGTTTGTTTATCAGTAAAAGATATAAAATCTATTGAATCAGGTATTCGGGCATTAACTCAAAAGCAATTTGAACTTTTTTGTTACCTATTGAAATTAGACTCTGCGGAGTTAAATAATATGTGTAAAATTACTCAAGTAAATCATATTATGGGTGTGTATCGGGAGATCGATGAATTCTTTCCTAGATAATCCTTCTATTAAAACAAAATCAGATAAGGTTCGGCACTTTATAAAAGATGTTGGGCTTCCTTTAAATCAGGCGCCATCAGCTTTGGGTGTTACGGCATCTGAGTTTATGACCTGGTGGTCGGGACGTAAATCTAAATTAGTTAATACCAAGCAGTTAATTCAGCTAAGCCAGTTTTTGAATCTGGATGAAAATGAAATTATGAGTGGTACTTATGATAAGGAATTTGTCAGGTCTATTTTGTTTTCTGGCGGAACCGCACTGCCACAAAAGTATTCGCAAAATCAATTTAGTTTTCTTAGGTCTTCGGCTCATATTGTAAAGTTTTTAACTTTAACAAGAGGTCAGCATTTTAGTGACATGATCATGAGAAAAATGAACATATCACCAATCATTTATGGTAATTTGAATAATAAGATCAGCTTAAATTATTTTACAGATTTATTAGAAGTTTTAGCTCAAAATGGTTTAACTCAAAGCGAATTAGATAATTTAGCGTGCGTATTATTCTTAAGCATTGAAGGGACTCTGCTCGGAGAACAGTTTAAGAAAGCTAAAAATCACTATGAATGTTACCAGGTGTTGGCAAACAATGTTCATCTTTTTGATAGTAATTTTTCGTATACTTTTGAATTTGATCGTAATCAAATGAGAGCCAGTGCGTATTTGGATTTCGAAAAGCATTCACATACCCAGTGGTCGCATGAGCGCTTACAGCGATTACTACGCTATCGTCAGCTATTAATAGGTTGGTATTCGTATTTATCAAACTTACCCCCGCTGTTTCCAGAGTGCACAGTTAAAGTTACTAAGCAGGGTATTGATGCATTATATGTGGTTAAGTTTAAAGACCAAAGTGCTAACTCGCTTTATCCTTTGCCCAAGATTCAATCGATCTAACATTCGTTTGATCTTTGAAGGCATCCAGAATTGTTTCCTGAATAGTTTTGTAGCCTTCCGTTTTTGGTGAAAGTTCTAGCGCAGAATCAAATAAAATTTTGTTTGCCAAATAAACTGTTTGTAAATAGGGAATATTAAATTCTTCAACCAACATCAGCAAATGTGGATTTGGTACTGTTGGATGAACGAATTCAAAACTTTTGTCATAGCGACCAATATTTTCGACTAACCGATGAGCTTTATATTTTTCATTGGTACAGCAAGCAAAGTGATTGTAGCCCATTCTTGAGATTTGTAAAAATGCAGCCGTAGAACCAATATCAGAAAGTCGTAATCCTGAATTTTTAAATGAATACGCTTCATCAACAAATAACGAATTGATTTCAATTAGATTTTTTTTTCTAGAAATGTAATCTTGAAGATCCATTTTGCAAGAATCATTTAAATGAATTGTTAAATCCTCAACAGGGGTATTAATTTTATGTTGTCTTGCGCGATTTTGAAAGGTAACACGCATTGCAAAAATTAATTTAGGTTCGTAAATATTATTTGTATCAAATATTAAAGCATGAGTTCCAGTCATGTCGTGTTTATCTAAAACAATATAATTCGGATCTGTTCTTTCAAAATTTTTCTGACGAACAGTAAATAAATCACTAAGTAATCTTTGGCTGACAGGATTTTCAATTTGATTTTTTGCGTAATCCAAAATAACAAGACGAAAGTTTTTCATTTAAATATTCCCCCTTTATGAAATAAGCAGATAAATAGTTATCGGCAATAAATAATATTACTAAAGCTGCTTTATATTAGAGCTATGCTATTTGAGGTGGGGTTTTTCTAGTTAAATACAAACTAAAGCTTGTTTTTTAAGGATTTGATGCGTTAACATTTTTTTGTAGAAATGTTAATTACGGCACTATACTATAGTAATATACTGTAGTTATAAATTACAAACAAGGATTGAAATAATGATGGAATATGAAACACGTACAAAGCGAAATCACTACTGGGTTGGCGGTGTAGCAGGTCAAAGCAAAATCAAAGACATGAAAATTGGTATTGCTGGTCTTGGCGGAATGGGTTCTAATATTGCCGAAATATTTGCGCGGCTTGGTGTTTGTTTTTTGCGTATTACCGATCCAGACACAATAGAAAGAACTAATATTAATAGGCAAGTAATTGCTTACGAAGATACAATTGGAGTAAAAAAAGCAACGGCTTCAGCGCAGAATATTAAAAGAATATCAAAAGATATTTTTCTTGATGTTTCAACAGAGGGGATACAGCCGCATAATGTAGAGGCTTTTGTTGAAGGCCTTGATGTAGTTATTAACGAGATTGATGTCTACCATGTTGATAAGCAAATTCTTTTAATTGAGGCAGCCCACCGAAGAGGAATTCCAGTTTATACATCTCTGGTCGTTGGGTTGGGTATTCATCTTTATAAATACTGTCCTAATAGTAATTTTAAAGCGAAAGACTTTTTAGGGTCTATGCTTATTGATAAGAGTGCAGAAAAATTGGTTCAACAATTTGGACAACCCTTGCCAAGCTACATGAAAGATGCGCGTTTGGCCGAATTTATACAGCAAATTGAAAAAGGAGACGTTCCAATATTTGGAGCTAGCACTTATTTGGGGCAGTCGCTATTAGCCATCCGGGTTCTTAATGATTTTAAACTAATTAACTCTTCTGATAATATTCCACAAACGCCTTGTTTGCCTGAGTTTATTGTATTAGACCCATTAACGTTCGAATTTAAAGTGGCTAAGCTTGAGCATTAGAGAGCATAATATTTATGGTAAACACATTATTTCTGCATATGGGGCCAGGGTTTCACGCCCAAATAGAAAGGTATCTGTATGGGGATGAATATTCGTCAATTGATTTCTGGGATCAACCTTGTAGCCTTAGTTTCGAAGAGTTAGTTAATTCGGCTTGTGTAAAAGTTCAAGATATATATCGTACTTCAAATCAGCAGGTTACCCTTATTGCGCATAGCTTTGGAGGTGTTCTTGCTGAAGCAATTTCTAAAGTGCATCCTGATATAATAAAAAAAATTGTTTTAATTAATTCGAATGCTGACCCATTTGAATGCTTTGTAAATTTGGCTGAATATACTTCTAAGGAAAAATTAGATTTAGATTTAATCAGAAACTTTACAGTACCTGAGAAAATGAAATTTGTGATTGAAGTAGCATCATCTCCTAATTTTAAAGACCTATATTGGACATCAAAGGAAAGCCAAGTCCATTGGGAAGAAGTGTTTTCTAGATTTGATTTTATGAATACGGATACTTTTTTAAAAGTATTTTCTGATTTTTTAACCTACAAAGAAAAAATAAAGTCTGAAAAAACAACTTGGCTTGGTGTCGTTGAAGTTTACCAATCTGTTAATGATTTATTGCTAAAGGAAGACAAGAACAGCAATGACTGGATGCTTAGATTTCCTAACGTTCAAATATTTAGAAATCAGCCAGGTGGACATTATTTGCATATTGAGAATAAGAAATTTGCTGAGCTAATTTTCCATAACTAGGCTTTAGGCCTGTTCTTAATGTTTAATGAGTTCATGCTTTAGTCCTACTAGCCAAGTTTCTAGCTTATTTAAACTTTATTTTTTGAATTTAATATAAAGTAATGTGATTTAGCTTGAAAAAAGAAGTCATTCTGCAGGATGATATCACATATGCAAAATGATTTAATTATAGAAAATATAACAACACTTGATGATATTGAAAAGCTTAGAGCGCTATCTACGTTAGGCAAATCAGATTGGTTAGATTTTTTAGAGAAATTTTTTCTTAAAAGGGTTCGAAATTTATTTAAAGAAAACTTTTTAGTTGATTATCAGCAATTATCTGAACAAACAGTGCTAATTTGTATTCAAAAGTGCTCTGCACGAAAAAATGAAATTACTGCAAGATCGTTAGGAACTATCAACAATTGTCCATTAAAAGCGGAAGTGTTTACAAACTTGCCTGACTACCTAGGGTTGCAAAACGTAATCGTGACTCAAATTACCTGCGAGCAGTCTGGAGATGATGCCTGTCGTGTTCATGTTGATTTCGCGAAGTGCAATTACTAATATAGGATGTCGCCGATGATGGCGGTGCTTTTTAAAGTGTAAAAGTATTAGACACCACTGAAAAAAATACCCAAATCATAAGCTACAGAACAGTTCCATGGGATAGCTAGCTTTCTAGAATTTATCACTTAATGGTTAGGCTGTTGTCGAAAATATTTTTTTTCAGATTATAAGTTTTAAATAAAATTAAATTTAAATCTACTTACTGAAGATATTAAATAAATGGACTTCTTCGTGTGTAGGCCTCGGAGCACGAATTGAAGTTAATGTTTTATATTCTAATTAAGATAGACGTTTAAAAAAATGTTTTAAAATATGTTATATGCTTAAAAATTTGCGCGCAAAAAATTGTATATTTTTTCCAAGTGTAAAAAAGTTTAACACCCAAAAAGCTAACCATTAGAAATACTTATGACACCGATAGATAACTGCTATTGGTTAAAAAACTGTTCATGCATTACATTCTCATGAGCTTGGAGGCTTACCATGAAGCAAAGACAGTATTTAAGTATGTACGTAAATTTTTTAGTTATTTCTTTAAGCTTCCTATCTATTGCTAATGGGCAGTCCTCATCTGTAAACCCTTCAGCAGGTAAAAGCGTTACTACTCAAGCAGCTTCGCAAACAAGTGTTACGAAGATTAAAGCGGACGAATTAGAAAAAAAACCTTTCACGCTTTCAATAGGTGCAGAGAATTCACAAAAAGTTGCGGCAGACGAACGTGGTCAACGTGAATCAAGCACGGATTATGTATTAGCTTTGGGATATAAAGTTTCTGATTTAGTTTCGTTTTCTGCTAAGGGTGGAATAACCAAAGAAAACACAGGCCCGGGAAACACACTAGCTTCGAACACAGCCGTTGCTATGGGTATTAAGGGTTATAAAGTAAATGAAGAACTTATTACTGTTCATTCTATATTAGGTGTCTTACCAACCAGCGAAGCTTCGCAAAAGACAGACCGTCTAAAAGGTGCTGTAGGCATTAGTAATGGAATTCGCTACGTTATACCCTTTGGGTCATTTGAATATCGCTTAGGCCTATCTAAGAACGTTCATGAGTACAATTTCAATGCAGAAGGTTCGGCTAATATTGAATACAGTTTATCAAAT
The DNA here is from genome assembly GCA_049301055.1 of Pseudobdellovibrio sp. Lineage (GTDB taxonomy): Bacteria > Bdellovibrionota > Bdellovibrionia > Bdellovibrionales > Bdellovibrionaceae > Pseudobdellovibrio. Next base: position 74,983 of record JBAQKN010000007.1, read on the forward strand.
TCAATGGACATAAAGATACCAGTTACTGAAAAGTTTTCTATTTCTGCTCTAGGTAAGTATAAGAATGCGCGTACCTATGGGGGCTTTGAAAGATCGGCTTTTGAATTGCATGGTGATTTAAATTACGACTTCACCGAAAATTTTGGTGTTAATTTGGGTACTTCCAACGAAGGCGCAGGATTAAAGGCAAACGGAGTCGATTCAAATATTGCAGCTTATAACGAAAACACATCAGTATATCGCGCAGGTTTAAGTTACACATATTAATTTTATTTTATTTTAGTTTTAAGTTTTTAAAAGTTTTCAAAAGATAAAAGGGGACCTCATGAGAAAAGGACTACAACAGATGAAACAGTCAGGATTAACACTGCTAACACTAGGTATTTTTATACTTTCAGCATGTACAAAATCAATCCCCTATAAAGATGTTCCGGCTTCTGAAAAAGAACATAATATTAGTAAAAGTTTAATTGATACCAAGAATGAATATTTAATGTCTGTGTCTATGCAGAATGCAAGCATGTCATCATCAGATGCATTGCCATTTTCATCAAGCGAAAATAAACGAGTTAAGGTTAAACTTGATCAAGAATCTTTAAATATTATTGAGACTGAAAGTGATTCGCGATATTCTGCAAATACTGCAAATGATAAGTTGGTTTTAGAAGTTCCAATTGAGCACGTTCAATATCAATGTGCTAAAGATAAATTTGGAGAATGCACAAATTCAGAAGAAGAAGCAAAAGACATTGATTGGAAAATTAAAACTGGAATTAAGGTAAAATTAGATAAGGCCAAAACTACAGAGCTTAATCTTTTGCCAATTTTAGAAGATAAAACTTTTGGTGGCAGTTGTTATGAAGAAGTGTCTACTAAATTAATAAGTTCTGATATTACTGCAGACGCAATTAATTTTTCTTTAGAGAGAACATTTGTAACTAATATCAGATGCGTTAAAGAGTTAGATAAGTTAAAAGATGCGACAGTTACAGCTGTGTATCATTATTCACTTGTCAAACTGAGCTCAGTTTTGACGAAAGATTTTAAAGTTGTTTCGTACCCAGATGGTTCAAAAGATGAAAGTTCTTTTGGTTTTTTCTCTACAAAAAGAATTGTACTTGATGTTGATAACAGTAAAACTGAAAAATCTACAGTTCAGGTTATGAATCATTGGGACCCACGACGCACAGAATTGCCATATTATCTAAGTGATGAATTTGCTAAGCCAGAAAATAAATTAGTAAAAGATTTAACGTATAAGACAGTAGCAAATATTAACCAAGGACTTGTTGAAGCTGGTGTGAATTTCAAAATTAATTTGCATGATCCAGAAGGAAAAGTCCCTGGCGATATTAGAAATAGTATGATTGTGCTTGTTGAAGATCCAATAAATTCAGGTGTAATTGGGTATGGACCACAAACTGAAGATCCAGTTACTGGCGAAATTATTTCAGCTAGAACAATTATGTTTTTAGGAACAATTAAGCAAGGTGTCCAAAGAACATATAATGACATTATTCGAGAAAAAAGAAGTTCTTTAACGATGAAAGCTATTGGACCCAAATTAAAACTAGCTGAAAGCCTTACGTCCAAAGTTAAGCAAATAAAGATGTCAGGCCAGACTGCAGGAATTTCAGCAATGGTAACAGCAATAGCAGAGGCTAAAAAAACTAAAGTAGATCCGGTGGGCAAAGTTGTTAAGCCATTAGCAGCCACGAGTAAAGTTTCAAACATTAAAGAAATCGATTTTAAAGCTCTTAAAAAATCATTAAAAGGTCAGCGTAATTCCGACTATGTTGGAACAGATACTGCTTCTAAAATAAAAGCAAAAATTAAGTATTTACAAGAAGTTAAAAACTGCGCATTAAGTCCCGGCATAGATAGCTTTTCATATGGTATAAGTAAAAAATTAATGGATCAATTTCCAGATGATGCAAAACCTTGGGTTGAATTAAATGACAAAGAAAAAGAACATGCTATGCAGATCATATTACCTGAAGTATGGGTTGCTACATTGATTCATGAGTTAGGTCATAATTTGGGGTTACGACATAATTTTGAAGCTTCTGAAGATAAAGAAAACTTTTTTTCAACTGAAGAATTAGCGAAAGTAAATGTAGATCACGATATTCCAGCAAGTTCAGTTATGGATTATATCGATGATTTAAGAGCGCTACCTGTTTTAGGAAAGTATGACATTGCAGCTTTACGATTTGGTTATTTACGAACTGCTGTTGTTGAAACTATTAATGATGAAACAAATATGGTTATTAAGTCAGAATCTGTAGATTTGACAGATACAACATTAGAAGATGCTATTGAAAAAATGCAAAGTTCGTATGCTGATAAAGATCAAATTAAAGTTGATCTTAAAAAATATGGCTACTGTACAGATGAACACGTTGGGGCAAATGCGGGTTGCAAAAGATTTGATTTGGGAACAAGCCTGACCGAAATCACACAAAATATTATTAAGGATTATGAAGATGGGTATAAAAGAAGAAATTTTCGTAATGGTCGTATCAGTATGTCAATGGGTGATGATTTAGGATACGCTTCAGCTGTAAATAGTAGATTCCTTGGTTTGAGACTTATGATGGAATCTGTTGAACGTATTATAGCTAGGTCTCCAGTTTTAGCTGATCCTAATCATCCAGCATGGACACAATATGCTTGGTTGGCTGATTTGAAGCAGGCTAGTGTATTATCAGGAGTATTTTTAACTAAAGTTTTATTAGTTCCAGATGTGATTTGTGCAATTGCAAAAAATAATGATTTAACGACTGTTACCGAAGTCGTAGGACTAAAGGATATTGATCCAACTTCAATGTCTTGTTTTGATATAAAGTTATCTGAAGCGTTTGCTAAAGATCATACAATTGTTGCTCAAGCTGGAAAAATGTTTAATTCATTGAAAGATTCAAAAAGTAAAAACGCTTATGTTGATCAAATTGATATTCGCGGTATCTGGCCAGACAAAATTGTTGCGGCTAAAAATTTATTTCAAAGACAGATTGGTTCATTTACATTCGATAGAAATTCAGATAATTTTTTAAATACACCTGAGTTACGCAATGGTATTGCTGCGACAATGAAGGCGTTAATGCTGAATAATATTGTTGACGATATCGCGTTTACAACAAAGGACGGCACTGTTGCGAGCCTTGAATTGAACTATGATTTGTATGATTCTCAAGTAATTGAGGCCCCATTATATAATCGCACGGCTCAAGCCTTAGGTGTTGATGAAAATTATAAAACACAATTACAACAAGTGTTAGCGTTAGAGTTTTCAAAAGGTATGTTGGATAAATCTGGTGCACATGCGGATGATAATCCATTAGCTTTAGCAATGATTGTTCATAAGCAAGATCCACAAGTAGATGTTGGGTTTCATGCTAAGTCTGTTATTTTTGAAGGTGCACGGTATGTTGTTTCTACTGAAGAAAATGTATTAGCAAACGAAATTATGGATAATATGAAGGTATCAAATATTTTGGACCAGCTGACTAGAGCGGATATTATTAAGATCTTTAATGCTAAGGTTGGTAAAGAGAAAATGCCAGTAGATGCAACTGCTGTAGATAAGTTAGCTTGGGGTTTGGCGCTTGAACCTATGGCTGATTATTTAAATAGTATCATTAAGCCAACTTCTTTTTATTCACGATTGCTTAGTATTTTACCAACACCAGTTTCTATTGTGCCAAAAGTAATAGAAGAGTAATTTTTAAAAGAGGCGTTGCCAAACAAAAAAACTCGCAAAGAAATTTGCGAGTTTTTTTATTTTAGGCGCTGAATGTCGGCATTCAAACGTTGTTTCACAAGTTTTTCTAACTCTTTAGCTAAGAATAAATTTTGACTCAATAACTTGTAGAATTCGTCGCGATGGATTTCTAGTAGCAAGGTATCTTTTTGACTGGTGACTGTTGCTGTGCGGATGCCTTTGGATGCCATTAATGAAATTTCTCCGACAAAGGCACCTTGGGTTAATGAGGTCAGCAGTTTGTTATTTTTTTCTACAGCTAATGCGCCTTGAATCACGATGTAGGCTGTTTCACTTTGATCGCCTTGCTTGAATAGTATTTTATCTTGTTTTATTTCAACAATTTTACCTGAAAAAGTTAGGGCATCTAAGCAATCGGGTGGAATGTTTTTAAACATCTCTGAATGTAATAAGGCGTGTTGTACCCAAAATCGATATTGCAGTTGGGTTGCTTTTTCTTTGTTTAAGTAGGGATCTAACACATGAGCATTGTACGGGACCATTAAAATTTCTGAATCTTTTGTGGTTAATACATCAGCGGTACGTGGTTGATCCAGCAAGAAACCAGCTTCCCCGAATACGGCAGATCTGTTTAAAAGTGCAATCATTTGTTTCACGTTGCCATTGGTTTTATAAATTCCAGCTTGGCCATTTAATAAAACAAATAAATTTCTTGAATTAGTTTTTGCATTACAGATAAAGGTATTTGAAATAAGTTGATATTTTCTAGCACTTTGAAATAAAAATTCTGAAAGTTTGGGATCTAGAGATCTAAAAAAAGGTAACTCCATAAATTGCTGATAATCTGATTTTGTTTTTTTTGAACTTGGTTCTGTATCTGTAGTCGACGAAAAGTGAAATGATTTTTTAGTGTCATCTATTTTTTGATTATCAAAATAATCCTTAATTTCTGGATTTATGATCCAATGATGGTTCGCTAAAAGTTCAATTAGTAAATACAATTCGCTGAAACTAACTAGCATCCCATTTTTTAGATTATGCTGAACAAGTTCATAGATTGATTTATTCATACGCAGAAAAATTAAGTATTGCACTTGTAAGGGGGATAGTTTTAATTTTTCAAATTGGCAGGCTGGGTGGAACTGTACCGGGCTAGCTTCTATTTTCATTCTAAACCTGCAGTTTTAGTATATTTATCATCATGACCTAATGTGATGTCTAACAAGTTAACTAAGCGAGGAGACAGGCTTTTATCAGCACCACGAGCTTTGCGAAGTAATTTTATAAGTTTGCGGTAGGATGAATAAGTTTCCAGTTCTGCGGGATTTACGTTTTGATAATGAATAATGATACTGCACGCACAAAATAATCCGGTACTGATTTCAAGTGGATTAGGCGATTTAACCATATCGACAATCTTATTAAATACACTATTGTCTAGATGATGATAGGCTTGATTAATTAAAAGATTTCCTCGAGTTCTAAAAGAATGATCCGATTTAATGATGAACGAAGATTCATTATCTTTAGCGACAGAATATAAAGTTTTTTCTATTAAAACATCAATGATCGATGCATTAACTCGACCATCAAGATCACGTTGAATATTTAATAAAGCCTGTGTGCAATTTGAATCCCATTGGTTTTGTGGAATTAAGTTTGATCCAATCATAACCAGTTTTGCTAATAAAATAATAAAGTCATTATTATTTTGAACTTTAGATTCGATAATTTCTAATGATTCCATCCAAGCGGCAATCAATTCTAAGGCGCATTTTCTTATTTTCACCTGTTTAAGCAGTGTAAAAACTTGATCTATTTTCTTAAGATCAGATTCTGTTTGAATTGTTTTTAGAAGGTAAATAAAGGCACTGTCTGATCGGAAAAATTTAATTAAATTGATATCAGTAGCATAGGCCGTGTCGATGGTAAGAAAAGTATCGATTAAATATCCTTCAGCAGTATCCATATTTTTAAATTCAAATTTTTTAAGTTCAGTGGGTAAGTTAACAAGTTTTTGAATCTGTAAACCTTGTTCTTTCATGCAGCTTAGCATGTTGCGATCTTTAAGGGTTACCATGTCCATCAGTCGTGATGAATAGGTTAGGGCGTTACCATTGAAACCATATCCTGGTGCACGCTTGCTGAAGGTGATATCTGAGCTACTAATTGCTCCTTTTAGGGTGAAATTTCTTTTTTCGTTAGCAATATCAAATTTTAATTTTGAAAATTCAGTCATTAGATCACGAGCAAAAGCTGTAGCAAACAGGGCCGAGTCTTCTGTCTTGAAAATAACAATGATTTCGTCTCCAACAGTTTTTTCAAAGAGTCCATTATAGCGTTGAAGTATTTCACAACCAAAGTCTTCTAAAAATAAAGTTAAGTTGTGGGATTGAACAGAATTTCCAGCTGAAATTACTTTTGAAAATCCGTTAATATCTACTTTAGCAACAGTGCCAAAAAAGGTGTAAGGAATGATATGGTTGTTCTCTTTAACTTCATTTAAAATACTGTATTCTAAAGAAGTTTCTAATAAGTCATTGTCTTTTATTAAGCCTTCATTTTGTTGAATTAAAATGGATGTGGCTGATTTAATAATTTTTAAATCATGAAGTTGAATTTTTCCAAAGGTTGAATTGATAATTTTAAGCCAAAGTGGGTCTTTGCCTTTTTTTCGATACTGATTCTGAATGGATTTAGCTAAAATTAAGACGGCACAAAATATAAATGCAAATATTATATATATAGCAAGAAGTAGATCCTTAATTAGGGAAGCACGCAATTCTGGATTTTTTAGACCTTCTGTGAAAGTAAGTTTAATTGGAGCCTTAACGGAAAAAGCCCATTGCGTTTCAAAGGTAGTATCTTGTGTGTAAAATAAAAGAATATTTTGCAACAGCAACGGAGTAATATCCCCAGACTTGGTATTTTGAAAACTTTCAGCTAGGCCATCTGGGTAATGGCAATCCGCATCGGGTGACTTTAATAAATAAGTGGTAATTGTTCCAGCCTCTTGTTCGGCTTTAAGGCGCTGGCAACTTTCTAAGATTCGGCCCTGCTGAAGTAACGTGGAAATAACTTTTTTAGTCGTGGTGATGCGATCAAAAGTTTTTGTTTGCTCCATTGCATTTAGACTATTTAGGCTATCTTGAATAGATAGCCATTCTAAGGGGGTGTATAAAATTAAGACGAACGCTGAAATTCGCAATAGGTCATTGAAATATTTCATTTTGTGGTAGGAACGGGTGAATGCTTAGTATACAAGGACCAAGATGTAATCATCGAACTATCATTGAAACGACAAAAGCTTGATTGATCATTATTTGAAGCAATCGCGATATAATTTTTTCCACCTAAATTCGTGCAATTTGCAGCAGCAACACTGCCGCCTCCGGCCGTTTGTAGTGCGGATGTTTTTGGAGTAATCTCTGACGTTTCAAATGCGATACAAGACGGTTTTCCGGTTTTGAAACAGTTCTCTGTTAATTCTAAATGATTAAAAATTTTCGTTTTAAATATTTTATAAGTTTCATCTAAAAATATAGAATATTCACCGGCTTTTATTTTGGGAGGTGTGGTGCTTTTGCTGTCGATTTCGTAGACTTTGACAGTTGATTCAGTTTTTGCATTGGGTATCGCTTTATTCGTATTACCAGCTGGTGCAGTTTTATTAGTTGTAGCGCTGACTTTTGCAGTAGGTGAATTCGCAAAGCTAATTGATGAAAAAAAATAAATGAAAGTAAGTAAGTAAGTTTTTGCATTCATGGTGAACTCCAGCTGATGTCGTAGTTATTTTATTTTTTCTAAGCGTTGGCCATTATCAACAAACGCAGTCGCAGTATTTAGTGTGGATCCTAATGTAATCTGTTTACCGTTTGAGGTATTAACAAGAATCCGAATGCCACGTTCTTTTAACTGCTTAGAAAAAGAAGGGTCATTGTAAAACGATCGAATTTTAACATATTCTTTACCACTTACTTTGTTCATTGCACTTAAAGTTCGTAAAGCAACGTTATCGACCGGAGCCCGATTATTTGCTTGAGCCGAATCGATCGATGCAATAGTGCGCGATTGGGGGGCGTTAGCGGGTGTTTCTTGAGAAACTTCTTCGTCAGTCGATGTCGCTAGTGAAGACGTTGAATCAGAAGAAGAAGTTTTAGAAGAAACATTTTTAGTATTATTAAAAGTATTCGACGCTGAAGTTCCAGATGCAAAATTAGTAGAACCCAAACTGCCTTGCGAATTTTGCACGGACTCAGTATTAGTGGTCGGTTTAGAAAGGGTGTTGCCTCCACCAAAGGTAGATAGTTTTTGATTTGCTCCCACTGCTGGCGGGAACATCGAATTAGCTAAAGCGGTGGATTCTTTGTCGGGCTGAATAAACGATTTCGACATACTGTCGGCAGCGTATTCATTCATAGTGTAATTCTCAAAATTAGCTTTAGTCGCAGCAACGCTGGCTGGATTTCTTGTCGCAGAATTCGAAGTGGCCGCAAGTGCAGGTGTTGAAGAATTAGAAATAATAGTACCCAATAATTTGGTATTGGCAGCAACCACGCTAGTTATCCGATTTGTAACCTGACTAAAATTAGCAGCCATATCTGGGGGCAAGAAGGCCTCATGCACAGAACCATCCTGCGGAATCACCGAACCGTTTTTATCAGTAAGAATCGTATTAGCTAATTGATTAATCGTCGCAGAATCAAGCGGTTGAAAAGTTGATCCAGCAGGTGTCGCTGCGATTACGGTTGCTGCGGTGATGTTTGATTTTTCAATAGTTTTGAGCTCTTCGGCAACATAAGTTAAGCCTTTTCCACCTTTGTTTTTATTTTCAAATACATTTATTTCTGATTTTTTGCAGTTTTCAGTATGCTTTGAAATATCTTTTTTTTCTGCATTGTTACATAAACAACTTAATTTTAAAATTAAGTCTTCATCGAGTTTGTTTTCAACAGATGGAAGCAATTGGCGGCCAGAATGAAAAAGTTCATGATTCATTGATCCAACAATGCCTTGCATGTTAAAGTTATTCAATTTTAATAAATTAAATGAAATTATTTCCGGAGTTGTTATTTGATTTAGCGATGCTTGATGTATTTCTGGTTCATCAACTGTGCATTTAATTTTAATTAAATTTTTATTGTCGCTTATATTTTTAACTAAAAATATATATCGACTCATTGTCATTGCTGCAAAATAAGCTAATCGCTGGTCATCTTTTATTTTCTCAAATACTGTAGGTGATTGAAAACAGCTAATGATTGGTGAAGTTATGGGGTTTAATGCTGTTGTTAAGCTATCTAATAAAACATCAACAGAATCTTTATCAATTTTACTGTTGCTGCAAGTATCAGGGTCTATTATTTTTTTAATGCTATTTAAATTTACTGTATCACTAAACGATTTGAGATAGTTTTTGTTTATTGATTCAGTAAAAAGAGGGCAATCTTTAGCATCTGGGTTAGAAAAATAATATTTTTGATTAGATTGTATATGATAGCCTATTTTTAATTTCTTATTTGTTTCAGATTTAAAATGGATATAATGGGTGCCTGCTAAAGTTTTTACTTTATATTCAACGGTAGATTTTTTTTTAGTGCTTTCCCAAACTGCAGTAATGTCACCAGTTAATGCGACTACTTTTTTTTTCTCAATATTTTTTGTAATAATGATTTTAAACTGAGGGGATTCATACATACGATAAAAATTAAAATCCCTTACGGTAACTAGACTTAAGTTGGATGAAGCATCACAAGTAATTGAAACATAGGCTATAGATGATGATATAATAAAATTCAAAGTTATGTTTAGGTAATTTTTCATTCTTAAATAAAGGATATCAATAAAGCATGAAATATTTAAACTATGTTTGCATTTTCCTTCTTTCGTCTAGTGTTTTACTAGGTTTCGCAAAGGCAGAGAAAAGTAATGTTCAAGCTGTAAGGTCTACAGCTTTTACCGTGATCAAAGATCGCAAAAAGATCTATCCTTTTGTGGCATTTGAAAAAGTGATAAAAAATATGCCTCCTGAAAGATGTGATGGTTCCTGGCCAATTTGCGGTGGTAGCTCAACAGCTACAATAATTGATGAATACAATTGTCGAACTAATAATATTGAAAATTGCAAGGGAATTACTCAGGATCAGCAAGTGTCGTCAATGGGGATGATGGCTTGGGCGCGAAAAAATGCAGATAACGCTCCGGACACACTTGCTACAAGTTTTACTAATATAAACCTAGATGGCGTTTTTGCAGCAAAAGCTATTATTAATTCGTCCAGTGCCTTTAAATTTAAACCAGAATCATGTTTTCCAATAGATCGAATTCAAAATAAATTTGGAAATAGTTTAGCAATGGAATCATATTTAACAATGCTTAAAGATTTATTTGCTAGAAATAAATCTCAAACCGAAGCTTGTGAATCATGTATGATTAAATCAATACAAGATGGTTTGGGTATTGAGGTTAGTTCAAATGAGTTTAAAAAAGCTTTAGAGCGAAAAACTTTTGAAGAGTTTTTATTTAGAATTATTTTCAAAGATAATTGTGAATATAAACCGTACAACCCAAAACCTAATGTAAGAGCTTTTCCAGTTGCTGGCGAAACTGCACCTAAGTCAGCAATGATTGAGAAAAGTAAAGAAATATTAATGACTGATAAGCCAATTCTATTAAATGCTGTCTGCGAAGCTAGAAATAAAGAGACCAATGAATGCATTGGTAATCATCATATTGTTATTACTGGTTATTCAAAAATTTGCAAAACTGCAACATCTAAAGATAATGAGTGCAAAAGAATTATAAAAATTGAAGCAGCATTGTGCTCGGATTGGCAGAAAGCTCATGATGATGGTTGGGTTGATGCCGAATCTTTAGCTGATAACATGAGTGAAGATCCTATGAGCTTAGGTGCTATGATTTGGCTAGAGAAAAAAGAAATGCAGTAATTGCACGAATTTTAAAGTTTTCTAGTTAAATTGTTTTTTTTAACATAATATGATCGCTGAATGTTGAGATTGTTTGGTAAATTTATAAAATATTGATTTAGCCAAAAAGACAATTCATGACTCATTAGCAACGATGCAAATTCTTTTTTAAACGGGAATTTGAAGTGAAATTGTTGTTCCAATGTTAACAGTAGAATTGATCTTTATTATTCCTGAGATAGATTGAATATTTTGGAAAGCATTGAATAATCCAATTCCATTTCCATTTACTTTGCCGTAAGTTAGCTCATGTTTTCCTAAATTTTTAATAATATTTGACGGTATGCCAACACCATTGTCAGATATTAAAATTTCAATGAAGTTTTCTTTAAAAGAGGCTGTTACTTTAATAAATCCATTTTCAGGAGTTGCGTCAATTGCATTTTGAATTAAATTATTAATAGTAGCATATAGAAAGTTATGTGCAATTAGTGATAAAGTAATTAGTTTTCTATCTATTTTAAATAAAATTTTTCTCTTTGAATGTGAGGATTTAATTTTATACTCTGATTTTAATTGCATAAATAAATCTGAATAATTTAATATGTTGGTTTTTTTAGAGTCAATAAGTAGGTTATTTGCAATATTATTAATCTGGTCAATTACAGCCAGCTGAAGTGATTTAATATCTTCTCTTTCAATTTTACTTGAAATTAAATTTAAGGTAGAAAGTGGTGACCTTATATCGTGAGCTAATTTTTTAGAAAATGAAAATATGTAATTTTGCTTGATAAGCTCTAATTTGCGGTGCTCAAGAATTATAAAGGGAAGTGTCAATAGGGCAGCGACAAGAGAAAGCAGAATAGATATTATAATCTGAGGGAGTATATTTACTCGATATATTACGTTACTAATCGCTGGTCCAATTATTATTTTTTCAGAGGGAGTAATTAGTCGTGAAATTTCCAAAAAAAATATTGTTTGGGAATTGCTGATTAAGAAAACAGCTTTATTATTTTTAACTATTTTAATTTGCTCAAAAATGGTTGGAACTAATTTTAATGTACTATTTCGAACACTAGTGTAGTCTTCACTTAATATAGAATTTTTAATTTCGTTAGTAATCATATCTGCAATTTTAGATATTGAAGCATAGTAGATGGATATATTTATTGACATTATGAGTGTTAAAAATAAAATATAAATTATAGTAATCTTCGACTTGCTGCGAAAAAAAGTTTGTTGATATCTATTCATATTATGGTCATCTGAATGGGTGTGGTAAATTTGGAATATTTTTAAAACTAAATTCAATATTTTTTGTAAAGTGTTGTAGTCTAGATAAGTTAACATTTGATTCATTTTGCAATCCAAAAAAAAGAGGCTGTGCGAATTTACTTTCAGCGAGGAAGCAGGATAAGCCAATGTTTTCTAATATCGAAAATGACTTTAAATCTATTTCGTGCGCTTCGACCAAAGGATATATTTCATCCTTAATGGAAATATATTTGTCTTCGAAAAGATGTTGAATTTTAAGATAATTCTGATTATTTAGATAGAAATCACCATGCTCCTTGGGGGTTTTAATATTTTCCATTTTTAACTTAAGCGCAGTATAGTTATTTTTAAAATAAATTATATGAATCCAATTTCGCAAAGCCTCAATAGTTGACTGATTTAATGCTTCAGTTAAATTATCTTTAGTTGATAGCCCTAAGAATAAACCATTTTTTTTGATGGCACATGCTACTGTGAAAACATTGTTTTTATTATTTAGAATATAAGTATCAGTTTTCCATTTTTTTGCTTGTGTTAAAGCTTTAACTTTTTCAACAAATGGGCTACAATTATTTGTTTTTGAAAACGTAGTGTTTGATAGAAAATGACATAAAAATTGATCTCGTTCGTAAATTTCAAATTGAGCATTTTTTTTTGCTAATTTTGCATTTGTATGAAGTGCTAGACCACTTGAGGTTTGAAGATTTAATCTGTTAACTAAATAACGTTCAATACACTCTGATACTGATTTATGGATAGCAGAATGCTTGTTGGAATCAGTGCCTCTCCCTATATAGACTTCAGATTCTATATTTAAAGTTGCTTCAATATCAAATAGGTTGAAGTTGAGCTCATTTGCCCAAATAAACTCAACTAAAGTTAGTGATTTATTAATATTGGAGTTAATCCAATTATCAAGTTTTACTGAATCTGCCATAATAAGGTTCGCGAATTAAATTTGGATTGGTTTGGCGACAGGTTTGAATTTGTTGCAGTAATATACGGGGAAGCAAACATTGGAAAAATAACAACATTTTTCAAACTAAAGAAGTGGAGGTCATTAATAAACTTCACTCTCTCTTGATCACTGCTTAGTTTTAAGAAAATACTTAAGATCTTAGAAGTTGATAGATTATTAAATTTCAAAAAATTATTTTTTAGAGCAAAGGTTAGAAGCGAAAAGTTTGTTTCAAATGATACATCATTTGTAACAGCAAATAAATCAGGTTTTTCTGTTTCATGCATATTTAAAACACTTCCAGTTATTTGCACAATCTCGAATTCTGGATTTTGTTTCGAAAACAATTTCCACATTTCTGCATTCCGGACACCTAATTTAATTTTCCGCTTAAGTTTGTTTCTGAACATAATATTATCTTTACGCAAAGTATCTATTTCTGATAATTGATTGTCTGATAAGTAGCCTTGTCCAAAGCTTTGAATAAATTGTGTTGTTTTAATGCTTTCTGCAGGCGATATCTTTCCTAAAAAAGACATTACCAAGTTTCCTGCGGCAGCTTTTTCTTGCGGTGAGAATGTATTATTCGCATTTTCGGAAAAAACCAACATTAGAACCCCGATTGGATGCGTTTTAAATAAACGATATTTACTCGTTTCTAAGTCTTGCGCCATTTCATTATCTAATATTATTGTCGTAGTAATTATATTTAAATTGCCTTCTTTTAGTTGTTTTTTTATTGATTTATAATTGGTATTTACTATTTTAAATTCGGGTATATTATTTTTAAAGTCCAAATGCGAAAAATTATTTCGTGTAAGCGTTTCTGAATCAGATAAAAAGTAGTGACCAGATGTTTTTTTGTAATTAATAATTTTTGCTTTCCGATAGTCGAGCGAATCGAACGCAACTATTGGAATCATTCTGTAATCTATTGAGGCTAATGATGTTAGAATGAATGGCTTTAATTCTGCATTATAGACTGTAATTCTTAAATTACCATCGATTACTTGAATTCTACTAATACATTCGTCACGAGTTTCATCATCCTTGCATAAAAGTTGTTTTAGATCTTCATGTAAGTTATTTCCATTAAAAATTATACGGTGTAAATTAAATGCGGCATCCTCAGCTTGAATAGGGCTATTTTTAGAAAATTCGAAAACTAATGTATTACTATTTTGCCAGTAAAAATTTTCTGACAAGGATGTTTTAATATTTTGAATTTCATCTAATTCAACCAAATTTGAATATAGGTGATTAATAAAAAACGCATCACTTAGTGATGGGATATTTAATGGATCTATTGCTTTAGAAAGATGATCAAAATCTAACGCAACTCTTGGAGTATTTAAAATCATTGTATCACCATTTTTTATTAAATAATAGCTAGCAAAGGAAGCTGTGGCTATTGCTAAAATGATAACTATCCTCATTTTAACAAGCGATATTCTCTTTATTGTAGACCGCCTACGCCGCCGCCACCACAGTTATCGCTTTCATTACTTCGCTTTACTTCAATTTGATCATAAAAAATTTGTTCCTTAAATGTATCTGGGTCTACTACATAGGTTGGTGTTTCTGTAGTTTTTGAAATGATACCTTTTTGTATCAAATATTTGACAAGTTTTAAATCATAAGTAGATACGCGGATTTCATTTCTAAGTACGCTAGCATTTGTATAAAAAGAATAAATGACAATCGAAATAAATGATAAAAGCATTTTTTTCATAAAATCCTCCAGTGGTGAAATTTGATATTACTAAGAAATTCGATTATTTAATATAGCTAAAGTTTAATAGTATATATATTACATTAATTTATGATTTTTATTCTAAAATTGATTTTAAAAAAGATGTAATAGATTTGAGTGTAAACTTCTTATTGGTATTAAATTGATAAACCAAAATTTAACGGTCTTGAGATAATTAGATAGATATTGCATGGCTTTAATTTTAGGAATAATTCTTTAAGATGAGACATTGGCTCGTAATGTATAGAGCTGCCTTTGTATAAAAAAACACCTATGCAATTTTTATACTTAATCAATTTCATTTGGGTGATATTAATTTGCTTAAGTGACTTTTTTTAAAAAATTAGCATTTAAGCTATTAATTCCTGTCATTCTAGAGTTAATGATTACCTTAACCCTAGCGAACCCGCTTTAGAATAATTACCGGCGTAGCCGAGGTAAGTTCGTTATAAGGAATACTTGAAAACGAATCGAAGGTATTTAGTAGTTCAAATTGCTGGCCGTTTTTTAGGGTTAAAGAATTTATGTGTTCAATGATTTCTTGTGCCGTAAACATATAGACTTTGTCAGAATATTGTTTTTGAATTAGCTCAGTTTTTTTTATGAATAGTTTATCACTTTTTAAAATGCAATCCTGAATTTCGCGTTTATCTAAAATGTAGTATTCAGGGTTTTCGTTCCAAAATGTTATTTTTGTTTTAACATAAGAATTTGCCCAGCTTTTGTTTAAGAATTGAATAGCGATGTGCCCATTTAAAGATGTTATGAGCAATAGTTTTTCTAAAAGCTGTATATTTGTTTGAATAGATGGGTCATATCCAAAGCTTGCTCCTGCGATAAATACCAAATCATATTTAATTAATAAATTTGGGTTATTTGTTAAAAAGTTCTCTTCCTTGATTTGATTTGAAATTTCTGGACAATTTTTAATTGCCAAACGTATGCAGTCAGGGCTGGAGTCTATTCCATTTGGCATATAGCCTAGTTCAACAAATGCTTTTAAATGTCTACCAGCCCCACATGCCACATCCATAATAGAAGATTCTTTTTTTAATTTTAGTTTGTTAGTCAGCCATGCGATTTCATTTT
Organism: Pseudobdellovibrio sp.; assembly: GCA_049301055.1. Classification (GTDB taxonomy): domain Bacteria; phylum Bdellovibrionota; class Bdellovibrionia; order Bdellovibrionales; family Bdellovibrionaceae; genus Pseudobdellovibrio. The sequence goes on from JBAQKN010000007.1 coordinate 90,711, forward strand.
TTGAATGGGCTATCATTTTTGGTGAATTGAAAGTTTGTTCTAAGAAAAAGTCATCATATAAAGCATTATTGATTGTATTATTGGATAGCATTTAAGTAGCATGAACTAAAATCCAAACCTTGAACAGTCTGTTTTCAAAAACCACCCACCCAAAATCCACAAGTCGCCCACGCAAAAAAACAGAACCCATCAAAATAACCAATTGCTACTTTGCTTGGAAAAAGTGAAAATTTCTTATGGCAAAACCAATTACTCCCTACGTGGGAAGTGAAACATTTGTGTTAAATGAGCTGGACCAGGTCTTCTTGGTTAAGCGTATGGATAATGGCACGTGGTGTATGCCGGGTGGAGCTCAGGATCTTGGTGAGACTCCGAAGCAATGTGCGATACGTGAATTCAAGGAAGAGTCTGGCTATGATGTTCAGATTCTAGATATCGTGGGTGTGTTTAGTTCTTTGAATTATAAATACGTGCATTATCAGTGGAAAGAGAATGAATTTGTTCATATTCTTTTTTATGGCAAGATTGTTTCTGGCGCTGCCGAAATTTCTAACGAAACCACTGCGGTGGGTTGGTTTTCGGTCCATGAATTGCCACTGATGATGGATGGGCATACGGATCGTATTTTGAAAGCGTATGATAAAATTAAGAACAAGAAGTCTGTTGTTTATTTTGAATAACCTCAAAACATTTAATTACTACGCATTTAATTTCTAACTACTTTGAACTTTTCAAAGTAGTCGTTTTGCAAATCGGCTGCAGGCGATCTTTTTTCCAGTCATAATAAACAGTTGTATCTATAGGGTTAAGTAATTTCTTATTCTTAAGCTGAGCCTTTACGTTCTTTACAGGATCAATAATTAGTAAGGATGACTTTAGTTGAAACTGCGCTCCTACTGTTGCAGTAACGTCTAGGTTGATAATTTTTCCGGTGCGTGAATCGATGACGGCGAAACGTTCGCAGCTTTTTCCGCAAGCCCAGCGAATTAGTTTATAGTAGCCTGCAAAATTGGGTTTGTTCGGAATAGAGACGTGTTTTCCCTTTAACCAATTTTGCCAATCTGTGGATTTAACTGGTGTATTTTTAATTTTACTTTTTAGCGAAGTGATAACGGCATATTTTTTAAATAGAATTTCTTTTGATCCGCAGTCTTCAACATGGTCATCGCTGGGTTCATTTGAAAACTGCAAAACAATATCCTTCTGCTTAAACTCTGGAGCCTCTTTTTGTTGAAGTTCCGAGTCTTTGGCCAACCACGTTTTTGATTGAAGACGATAGCCATTCTTCATAAAAGTAAAAGACGCTTTGGCATTTTTTAAAGCGTCTTCATTTTTAGGTTTTTCTTGAACGGCCGGCACGCTAAAGCGGCCATCTGTTGAACTAATAGCAACTTGTTCAATTTTGTCATTGATATTACGTTGTAAGACAACGTTACCAATAGGTTTTCCGTCCATATCGATCACGCGACCTATAAACTGTGGGGCCACCCAAATGTGAGTACAGCTTGTAAATGCTAGGAATAGGATTGTAAATTGAACACTCAATCGTAGGCGTTTCATCAAAAAAAATTGTAAACAAAGCAAAAATGGATGTCACTGTATCAATTCGCGTGATATGAAACTTTGCTATGAATACTACGACAAACATGAAATTCAAAACTTCGGCCCTTCGCATAAATCAGTTTGAAGACATGGCTTTGGTCCAGCCGCTAATTGCAGCCTTAGAAAAAATGGCCATCTCTAAACCCACCGAAGTTCAAAGTCAGGCGATTCCCTTAAGTCTAAGTGGCGCCGATATGATTGCTGTTGCACAAACCGGCAGCGGTAAAACGTTGGCTTTTGCTTTATCTATTTTAACATCGCTTAGTAAAAAATCGAATTCACGTGCATTAATATTGGCTCCAAGCCGAGAAATGGCTCAGCAGATTCATAAAGTATTTGTGCAATTGTGTGTTGATCTGCCGATGACATCATGTTTAGCCATTGGCGGAGTTCCAGGAGCTAAGCAAGCCAGCCAGCTTAAAAAAAATCCGCGATTAATTATTGGAACGCCTGGGCGATTAAATGATCACTTGCTGACAAACAAATTACTTTTGCAAAATGTAGAAATCGTTGTGATTGATGAAGCTGATCGTATGTTGGATATGGGATTTGCTCCGCAATTAAAAAATATTAAAGCCACTTTGCGAAGTCAGCAGCAGACACTTATGTTTTCAGCAAGTTTTGACCAATCTATTGAATCTATCGCGCAGGTATTCATGGGACCTAATCCCCACATGGTGCGTTCTGCAGAAGCTGAAAAGCCAGTAACTAGTTTAAAACAAATTGTGTTAATGATTGATCGCAATAAAAAAGATGATCGTTTGTTAGATGAATTAAATACGATTGCAAAACTAAATAAAGACAGTGGTGTGATCGTATTTACGGGAAGTCAGCAAAGCTGTGAACGGTTAGGGCAATTTCTAAAAGAATATGGCTATTCAACAGATTTTGTTCACGGTGGTTTGACCCAAGGTCATCGTAATCGTGTCGTACGCGAATTTCGTCAAGGTGAGATCCGTATTATGGTTGCTACAGATTTATTAGCACGTGGGCTTGATGTACCGCATGTAGATTACGTAATTAATTTTGATTTGCCATTTCAAGCCGAAGATTATTTGCATCGTATTGGACGAACCGCACGCGCTGGTCGAAGTGGAACAGCAATTACCTTTGTTACGCTAGCGGATTTAAATATGTATGCAAAAATCAAAACTTACTTAGCAGGAGCTGAAGAAATTAAAGTGGATCCTAAATTTGTATTTCCAGTTACAAAAACTGCGGCAGTGCAAACTGTGCAAGCTAAGAAACCTAGAAATGATAAGTACGAAGCTGCAGCTGCAAAATCATCAATGAAGCGAAGATTCACAAAAGTACGTGGTAAAAGTTTTCCAGCGAAAAAATCTTAACAACTTAAGTTGTCACAAAACATTATAATTTACAAAAAATTGGCGTCAGTCTTGCTATCCTGAAATATTAAGAACCCGCATAAGTAATAATGAGAAATAAATTCTCATGGCTTATGGGGTAAGGAGTAAATATGGGACTTCAAACAGCAAATACGACTGAAAAAAAACAAGCACCAAAAACAGCTGCTGAAACTGAAGTGCGACAACGCATGAACGATTTTGTTACAGCTTTTAAAAGTATGAATGTGGATAAGATTATGTCTTTTTATGCGGATGATGTGGTTGCATTTGATGTAGCGGCTCCATTGCAGATTGTTGGAAAAGCGGCTTATAAGAAGTCGTGGGAAGACGTAATGCCCATGATGAAGTCAGCGGAATTATTTGAGATGAGTGCTATAAAAGTTCATACCAGCGGAGATTTGGCTTTATTTCATTGTTTGACTCATTCAATTTGCACAGGGGCTAAAGATGGAAAAAAAATGGACTCTTGGATGCGCTATACTGGTGGCTTAAAAAAAATCAATGGAACATGGTTAGTGATTCATGAGCAATTATCCTTTCCAATTGATATGGAAACCAATAAAGCTTTGATGGAGCTTAAACCAGAACCAAGTGTTATTCATTAAAGTGTTTTAAAAAAATAAAGCCAATGCTATAAAGGTGTCACATAAACTTTTTTAGTATTGGCTTTATTAGAATTAAATAGACTTTAAAAAAACTTAAATTAGCGAACGCGATGAGCTTCTTCGGTACAGCCCGTTAATCGACATGTCTCTTGATTGATGCTAGACATGCGACAGTCGTGCATGGTGTTTTTCTTGATAATGCAAATGAACTTAGGCACGATAAAATTATTAAACTAAATACTACTTTTTTGGAACAGGTAAAAACTATTCTTCTAGATAAGCTTTTAATTCTTTCAGATGATAATTCCATCCAATTTTAAAATCTTTCATTGTGCTTTTTCGAATCTCTTCAGGCAATGATTCCCAACCTTTATGAGTTAAGTGAATCAAACACATTTTGCCTTGTTCTTCGATAGTAATCTGGCATTCGGTGTTGGCTTCTTTTGGCCACGATTTTTCTTTCCAGGTAAAAGTGATTTGTTTATTTATTTCTAAAGATCTTACTTTTCCGGAGGCCATTTGCGGATTGCGTTCATCGTCTTCCCATGGTTCGCGAAAATTTCCATTTTTTATAGGCTCTAGCGTAACACCTTCGCCCCACCAGTTTTCAAGATCATCTTCATCGGTTAAGGCTTGCCAGATTTCTGAGGGTTTTGCTTTAGCTAATATTGAAATGTCGATCATGGGTAATTCGATAGGTTCTGTCATTTAAGGCCTCTTGTTTTTTTGCATCTTTAAACTTTCTTAATGGTTTATCAAATTAAAACAAAATTAGGCTAAAATTTCCGCACAACGAAAATAAATAAGCACAAACTTCTAGACAGCTGTCCCATTTTTTTGATCTGATTTAGATAGTAAATTGTATTTTAGCAGGGGTTATTATGTCTGGGTGGATTGAAGTCATTGCGGGTTCTATGTTTAGTGGTAAAACCGAAGAATTAATTAAGCGAATTCGTCGTTCTGAATATGCAAGACTTAAAACTCAAGTGTTTAAGCCCTTATTAGATAATCGCTATCATGAAGCAAATATTGCATCCCATGATAAAAACCAAATTGTAGCTATTGCTTTAAAAGATATTTCTGAAGTATGGAGCCATCTTGATGATAAGACGCAAGTTATTGGCTTTGATGAAGGCCAATTTTTTTCGGTGGAACTGGTGCAAGTTTGCAGAGACCTAGCGGCACGTGGATTGCGGGTGATTGTGGCTGGGTTAGATATGGATTGGAAGGGGCAGCCCTTTGAACCCATTCCAACACTTATGGCAATTGCGGAAGATGTCTCGAAACCACGTGCGATATGCACGGTGTGTGGTAATTTAGCGACTTATAGTCAGAAGTTACGTGGCACGGGCTCGCAGATTGAAATTGGTGCTCAAGATAACTATGAGGCCAGATGTCGGATGCATTTTAAGCCTCAAATATTAGAAGCAACCTTAGAAATAAATAGTGGCGATCTTTTTGACAAACCAGTTGTTTTTTCTGAGCTCAACAAAGCTATGGAAATTTAATTCAGGTTAACTTATATTTTCCTATTAATTAAGTTAATAATTATTAAGGAGAATTTATGAAAGCTATTTTATCTGTTATGTTATTAGTTAGCAGTTCTGCATTCGCTGCTGTTGATGTTGCCTGTACAGTTAGAACAATTGATGAATACGGCGGGAATACTGTAACCATAGAAAAATCATTGGCAGAACAGCAAGTCACAGGTTCTGTGGATATCGGACTTTATTACGGAAACAACGTTAGTGCTATGATTTATGCAAATTCTTCAGGTAAGTCGATCTTAGGTGCTGTTTGCGTTGCTCAAGAACACTCTGTGGTTTGTAGCGAAAAAGATGGTCTTGTGCTTTATCCAGATTTAGCAATGGGTTCTATTGGTGATTCGATCTCAATTAAGTGTCAGATTAAATAATTTAGTTCAGTCTTATTTTATTATTAATTAAAAGGCTCCTGAGAAATCAGCGAGCCTTTTTTTATCTATCTGTGTCAACTGCAAGCCTTTTCTGGCCATAACTCTATTCAGTGGTTATCGTTCATAGTTCACTATTTCTAGAGGGTGCTTGATGTTAACATGTTCGAATTTTATTGCTGGAAATTGGATAGCTGGCGAGGCTGGACAATTTGATGTAATTTCTCCGGTCGATGGAAAAAAAATTGGCGACTTTACTGCTGCTTCAACAAAACAAATTGATCACGCTATTGCCACAGCGGATCTTGCGCAAAAAAGCTGGGCACGTTTACCCATTAAAGAGCGCAGCAAAGTTTTATTTCAATTTAGAAATATTTTATTACGTGATCAAGATGCGATTTCAAAATTAAAAAGTTCTGAGTGCGGAAAAACGTTTGATGAGGCCAAAGCGGGTCTGATGAAAGGCGTTGAAGTTTTAGAATTTGCTTTGGCTATTCAAAATCTAGATGTGGGTGGTAAGTTAGAAGTTTCCAGAGGCGTGTCTGGTGAATTCAGACGTGAACCACTTGGAGTTGTTGCGAATATTACCCCCTTTAACTTTCCGGCGATGGTTCCGATGTGGACAATTCCCATAGCCTTAGCACTGGGTAATGCCTACGTTTGGAAGCCATCCGATAAAACACCATTAACGGCTTTTGCTATTGCGAACTCTTTAAAAGAAGCCGGTTTACCAGATGGCATTTTTACAGTTCTGCATGGTGGTGAAAACACTGTTAATCAAATTATTGACCATCCGTTGGTTAAAGCGGTTGGTTTTGTAGGATCAACAAAAATTGCAAAATTAGTTTATCAACGTGGAACAAATTTAGGTAAACGTGTTTTAGCCTTAGGTGGAGCAAAAAATCACATTGTACTTTTGCCGGATGCAAATCTTGAAATAAGTGGGATCGGAATTTCAGATTCGTTTACAGGATGTGCGGGTCAGCGATGTATGGCAGCCTCGGTTTTATTGGCTGTTGGAAATGTGGATGGGCATATTCAAAAAATTGTAGCGCGTGCCAGTTCTTTAGAATTAGGTAAAACAATGGGTGCAATTATCACCAAAAGCCAAGTTGAGTTTTTAAAAGCGGCTATCGATCGAGCAGTTCGTGCTGGGGCTAAAATTTTATTAGATGGACGTCTGGCAAAAGCTCCTGCGGGTATGGAAGGTGGAAATTGGTTAGGTCCTACTATTTTAGATCATGCAAAGTCAGGTTCCGAAGCTGCAACTTCAGAATTATTTGGGCCGATCTTAAGTATTATTCACTGCAAAGATTTATCAGAAGCGATGCAAATTGAAAATAGTGTTGAATATGGAAATGCCTGCAGCGTATTTACATCTAACGGAGCCATGGCTGAACGAGTTGTTCGTGAAGCAACAACTGGAATGGTCGGAGTAAATATTGGGGTGCCTGTGCCGCGTGAACCATTTTCGTTTGGCGGAATCAATGCTTCGAAATTTGGACATGGTGATATCACGGGACATCACAGTTTAGATTTTTGGTCGAATATAAAAAAAATAACAGTCAAGTGGGAAGCTCAGAACGATTCCAATTGGATGTCGTAAATAAGTTAATGGATAACGTTCTAAAAAATAATTAGAAAATAAATAAATGAAGTTGGAGTAAGAAAGAAATGTTAAGCAAAGAAAAAAGATCGAATCACGTTATTTTAGCATCACACACTAATTTAAAATACAAAGAAACATTACCTATAAATTGGGGAGCAAAAACGGCGCTGGAACGCGGTCCTGTTGTGGCCTCAAGTACAAATTCAAAAGCACGAAATGCTATTGGTACCCACAGTGGAAGTTATACTGTTTACCGCGCTTTATCGATTGCTAGTGGCAAATTTAATCAACAACATGTGCCTGATTTGCATAATACAGAAAGTCCAGTAAAAATTGGCCCTTATCCGTCATGGACGGATCCAGATAAAATGGTGGCTGTTGATCCGTGGGGATTGGATCCAAAAAAACATTTTGGAAAACTTTTTGAAGAAGGCTATGATATCCGACCAACGATTGCTGTGACTCAGGCTCATTTACAAATTCCTGAAATTCAAGAAGCAATTGCAAAAGGTCGCCTAAAGCCAGATGGTAAAATCATAAAAGAAAATTTAGATGTTAAGGTCACGAAGGTGGCGATTGATCCTGTTTGGCATTTACCAGGAATGGCGAAGCGTTTAAAAATTGATGAAGGCGAATTACGTCGCATTTTATTTCAAGAGACCGGAATGTTTACGGAACTAATTACTCGTCGTGATTTAAAGGTTGTCTTACCACCCATTGGAAGCACGACGGCTTATATTTTTGGAAATCCAGAAGATCTAGCAAATCCAAATATTGAATTAACAGCAAGGGTGCATGATGAATGCAATGGTTCCGATGTTTTTGGATCTGATATTTGCACGTGTCGTCCTTATTTAATGTACGGCATTGAAGACGCTGCGCGAACAGCTCAACGCGGTGGAGTTGGTATAATAATCTATTACCGTAAAGAAGGTCGTGCTTTAGGCGAAGTAACTAAATTTTTAGTTTACAATGCTCGCAAACGCCAAGAAGGCGGGGATTCTGCTGCGACTTATTTTAAGCGCACAGAATGTGTGGCCGGAGTAGAAGATGCACGTTTTCAAGAATTAATGCCGGACTGTTTGCATTTCTTTGGAATTCAAAAAATTCATAATCTACATTCGATGAGCAATATGAAATACGATGCTATTGTTGGGTCTGGTATTGAAGTTGTAAACCGTATTTCTATTCCTGATGATTTGATTCCCATTGATGCACAAGTTGAAATGGAAGCAAAAAAAGCAGCTGGTTATTTTAATACAGAGCCAAAGAAAAATTTAGAAGATCTACAAAAAGTACAAGGCAGAAAAATCGATGAGTGATTTGAAATTAACATCTGAGCAAGTAAATTATATTTTGTCTCCGCCAGCGATACGAGCGGCTGCGAAACGAATTTTTGATTATGCAGAATCTGGCAAATCTTATTTTCAAATTAATACTGATAAACTAAGTTCAACAATTAAATATGTTTTAGAAGTTATAAAAAAGAATTACCCCGATTTAAATATTCCGTTTCATTCTAGATGGGGGCATTTTCGAGTCGGTGGGATTGATAGAACAATTGATCTGAATCAAAAGTTAAATCAATTTGATAAATTAGAAAAAGCTAGAATCAAGTTAGATCTAGTGATCACTTCTGTTTTATTAGATGCTGGAGCCGGCGCAGCATGGTCTTATTTTGAAAAATCATCAGATAAAAGTTTTTCAAGATCAGAAGGCTTAGGCGTTGCAAGTTTTCATTTATTTTTATCAGGAGCCATGAGCGCTGATAAAAAAACATTACGCGCGGATAGCTTAGGATTAAAAAGTTTAACTAAAGATGATATACTAAATTATTTCCAAGTCAGTGATAAAAATCCATTATTAGGTGTCGACGGGCGTGTGCAATTACTTAACAACTTAGGTCAGGCCTTGCAAAATGCAAAAATATTTAAAAACAACCGTCCTGGAAATATATTAGATTATTTAATCGAAAAACATGGATTAGTAATTCCTGCGACCGCCATTTTACGTGCGGTATTAGATGGACTTGGTCCAATTTGGCCAGGTCGTTTGTCATCAGGTGATATTAATTTGGGTGATGTTTGGAAACATTCAAAACTTGGAACGGATGGGCTTGATTCGTTAGTGGTATTTCATAAATTATCACAGTGGATGACCTATTCACTCATTGAACCTATTGAAGAAGCAGGTGTGCAGGTTACTGGTGTTGATCAATTAACTGGTTTAGCTGAATATCGAAATGGCGGATTGGTTATTGATTCAGGATTATTAACTGTAAAAGATCCTTTAAATCTTGAAAAACAATGGACTCCAGATTCTGATTTTATTATTGAATGGCGTGCCTTAACAATTTATTTTCTAGATATAATAGGACATGAAGTTCAAAAAGCATTGGGTAAAACATCTGAAGAGTTTCCTTTAGCTAAGGTGCTAGAAGGCGGAACATGGTGGGCTGGACGTTTCCTAGCCAAAGAAAAACGCGCAAGTGGCGAGCCGCCTGTGCAAATTAAAAGTGATGGAACTGTATTTTAATTTTATAAAAAGGAATATTAAATGAGCCAATCTGCAAATGATACTAAAACTAATTTTAAAAAAGATACCAAAGTTCATGTGATTGATCACCCGCTATTTAAACATAAGCTTGGATACTTACGAGATAAGAATACAAATTCCTCTGAATTCAGAAGATTAACTGCAGAAATTAGTACTTTGTTGGCCTATGAAGCCATGCGTGATTGGAAAGATTTAATTGAAGTTGAAGTGCAGACTCCTATTTCAGCGGCCAAAATTCAGCGCATTACTAATCCACCCGTCGTTGTGTCGATTATGCGTGCTGGAAATGGAATGTTAGATGCAATTTTGGCAGTTATTCCTTTTGCCTCAGCTGGGTTTATTGGAATTTATCGAGATAAATTTATTCACAACACAGTCGAATATTATTTTAAAATGCCTGAAGACATAAAAGGGCGAATGGCGATTTTATGTGATCCATTGATTTCAACAGCAGATACAATGATTGCAGCAATTGATCGTTTGAAAAGTTATGAAGTAAAAGAGATTAAGGTGTTAAATATTTTAATCAGTGATTTTGGATTAAAAAAAATTCGAAGCTGTCATCCAGATGTTGAAATTTTTACTTTAAATATTGAACAAGAAATTAATGAAGTTGGATATCTTGTTCCTGGTTTAGGAGACGCGGGTGACCGACTTTTCCAAACAAAATAATCCCCCATTTGTAAAGCCATTTTTTTTAGGAGTTGCTGGCGGAAGCGGCTCTGGGAAAACCTATTTTGCAAGAAATTTACAGCAGCAATTGGGAATTGAGAAATGCGAAATTATTTATCAAGATAATTTCTATATAGATCAATCCAAGCGCTTTGATTTTGATGGTGGGTCAGTAAATTTTGATCATCCAAGTAGTATTGATTTTTCACTTCTTGCAACACACATTCATGTTTTAAAAGCAGGATTTTCAACAGAAATTCCAGTTTATGATTTTGTAACTCATTCGCGGAAAGCAGAGACGATCTGTATTCGGCCTAAGGCTATTGTTATAGTGGATGGAATTTTAATTTCACATGCGGAAGAAGTACGTTTTTTATTTGATGAATTAATTTTTTTTGATACCCCTGAAGATTTACGCTTTCAACGTCGATTAGAGCGTGATGTTAAAGAGCGCGGACGGGATCCAGCTGGTGTACATAACCAATTCTATAAACAAGTTAAACCCATGCATGATGAGTTTGTCGAGCCATCAAAAAAATATGCAAATACTGTTATTGTTAGTTTGGAACAATTCGATCATGTATTACAATTGCTTTGCACTAAATTTAACACGCCTTGATTTTATAAACTGATAAAATACATTTAATACTTAATTAGAATCATTTTAAAGCAACTAATAAACGATATATTTGATTTCAATAAATTATAAATTTAATTCTTCCAAAAAAAAAGACTAAAAGATAAATAAGACCTTAGGTTAGTTCAATTAAACTATTTGAAAGGAATTATATGAAAAAATTAATAATGATAACAATTGGATCATTGCTTGTTGGTTCGGCTGTATTAGCTGATTCGGGCGATCCGAGGGTTGTTAAATCAGTTGATTTGCAAAAGTATTCAGGCGTTTGGTATGATATTGCTCGCAAGCCTAGTTTTTTTCAAGACAGCTGTTTACGATCTACCGCTGAATACCAAGTTATAGATGATGATTCGATTTCTGTTAAAAACACGTGTTATAAGAGTGATAATAAAATTTCTGAAATCAAGGGAATTGCTAAGATTACCAACTTAAATGAACCTGCAAAATTAAAAGTACGATTTAATTTTTTTGCAAAAGGTGATTATTGGATTTCAGAATTAGATGAAAACTATGAATGGGCTGTGGTAAGTGGTCCTGCCAAAAAATCACTATTCATTTTATCTAGAAAAGCTCCGATGCAAAAGGAATTACTTGATGAAATTTTAGTTTTATTAAAAAGCAAAGGGTTTAAAACAGACGATTTAATATTTGATCAATACTAAACTTGAATTATGGAATAACTTTTTGATGTTTCATCATATTCAAAAAGCTGACCCTGTTCTAAATCGAAATATATTCCAACAATATTTATTTGCCGTGAAGCGATAGCTTCAATTATAAATGGAAATGTTTTTAAATTATCTAATGAAACAGATATTGATTCCATTTCGCAATGACGACATAAAGTGTCTAGATCGGCATCAGCAAATTGCTTTAGCACTTTTTTCTTAGCTGATTCAGCAATAGACATCCATTTTCCAACGAAGCTTTCATGACTTTCATGCGACCCAGTAACCAAGGCGCGAATTCCGCCGCATTGTCGATGTCCTAAAATCACTATATTTTCAACTTTTAAGCCCTTTACTGCAAATTCGATTGCAGCACTGACTCCATGAAGTCCAGAGTGAGCAGATTCATAAGGGGGAACTAAGTTAGCAACATTTCGAATAACAAACAAATCCCCAGGATCAGCGGAAGCCATCAGTGCAGGATCAACACGAGAATCACTGCATGCAATGATTAAAGTTTTTGGAGTTTGCCCAGTAGTTAATTTATCAAAAAGTAAATTATCAGAATTAAAAAATTTTTCGCGGAATCGACGAAATCCAATAATTAGTTTTAATATTTCTTTATTACGCATATTAAAATTAATAACACATAATAGGAAAAGAAGCTAAAACTTTTGCTAATTAGTGCGTAAGAATCAGTTCAAGCGGGCTGTGTCGGTTGGTAAAAGCACTTTTTTCAAATCGTTAGGTATTTCAAGTTCAAAGATAATATATAGAGTTTTAATCATCTGATGACTTACTAGTTTTGTTTCAAATCCTAATAGTTGGTCTAAACATTTTTTAATGCTTTCTTTTGAATCGAGAGATTCAACTTTATCTGCAAATTCGGTTAAAGCATGTATGACTCGAGCATAAGGGTGTAATCGAAGCTTTAGAAGCTTTTGGGGAAAGCCTAATCCTGCATCATTTTCGTGATGTTGAAGTGCAACATATAATATTTCTGGAGGAATGGATTTAATTTTTGATAATTCCATATAACTTCGTAATGGATGTTGTTCATAAGCTTTAAGTTCTGTGGCAGTCATTGCAGCAGGATCTATTGTAGCTAAATGAATATTGTCATTTAATCCAATGTCGCAAAGTAATGCGGCTAATGATATGCGACTTAAATTCTTTGGACTTGTCCAATTCCATTGTTGGAAAACAGCTAAAGCAAGAAAGGAAACAAGAACTGATTTTGACGACGCATTTTTATCAAAATTATTTAAGGATGAAATTAATTTAAATATATCTTGGTTTTCAAACGTTATTTGGGTGTAGTTTTTAAAACTGCTGTAGGCACGATTGTACAAATCTTCGCTTAAGTGTTTCGATAAAGCACTTTCGGAAATTGTTTTACAGAAGTGATTAAATAATTGAATTTTTTTTGTTTTCTGAATGGGGACACTTTTAAGTACATGGCTAGATATATTCGCCTGCATGCCAATGTAGTTCGAGAAATCTGCAGTAGTTAAGTAGATATAATTCATTCCTTTTTTATGATAATTCAAAAGTCTTTCTGGTAGTAGATCATGGCCTTTTTTTACCAAACACAAGTAGTTTTCGTTGACCTTTAAAAAGATGTCGTATTGGCTGCTAGTAGAATTTAAAAATTCTTGCAACGAAACTTTAAAGAATTTTTCATTTTTATAAGCTTCATCTGAGCTGCCATCTAAAAGTAAATTTACGACTAGTTTTAAATCGCCCAAATCAAAAGGTTTGTTAACGAATTCGTCAACACCCATATCATAGGCGGATTGCAAATTTATTTTTTCTGTTCCACCAGTCATAAAAACAAAAGATGTTTTTTTCATTTTTAAGTCATCTTTTATTAGATTATAAAAGAATAAACCATCTTTATCAGGCATTTGAATGTCTGATATTATTAAGTTATAGTCTTTTTTTGAAAGTCTTTCTATGGCATCTTCAACTGTTGAGCAATATTCGGTTTTATACCCCTGATCCTCTAAGTAATTAGATACAGATTCTGCTAGATCCGTTTCATCATCTAAAACTAAAATTGATTTCATATATTAAGTATAACATTAATAAAGTTAAAAGCTTTATTAATGTTTTGCGTTGATTTTTTAAAATATGAATTTAGTTATTGTTTGAATTATGAATACTATATTGATAAACGCCTATTAGTTTTTTTATTCCTAAAATATTCAGTAAAAATTGTTATATTCTTTCATCGGATGGTTTTAAATAAAGCTTTAGTTTTTGTATATATTGTGAGCAATTTTTAATTAGTGTCTTATATTGGTTCATCTATTTTAAAGATAAGATTTTTTTCTACTTTAAATAAGTCTAAATAAATGAATTCAGGCGCACTTGTAATTTTTTTTCCGGCAACAAATTTTGCCAAAATATGCATACCCAACGCTGAAGCTGATAAAGCTCCGGCAACAACATGAGGTGCTGGGCAGGGGATGCCATCTTTCATTTTTTTGAAAACTTCGTTCATTGAAATTTGAACTTGTGGATTCAAATATGTTTCCATGCGATCAAAAAAACTAAAAAAATGTGCTGTATAAGATTCTTTTTTTATATCTCCATCAGGCAGTTGAAATAAATCACGAATCCAAGAGCGTGTCCTGTTTTCTACAGGCATATATAGACAGACTGCGCCAAAACCAGCAGTGAATAAGGAAACCATGGGTTTTGATAAAGTATTTGCAACGTCATGAATTGCAACGATTGCTTCAAGATCAAGAAAGTCAATTGTATCAAAGATAAAGTCGGACCTTTCAACAAGAGAGTTAACATTTTCTATTGAAACTAGTTCTTCACGCGCTTCAACATTTGCTTTGGGATTGATCCGCAAAATTCTTTTTTTTAAAGCTAAAACTTTTGCTTTTCCAATATCTTCATAATCAAATGATTGACGATTTAAGTTGTGCTCTTCGATAACATCGCCATCAATTAAAATGAAATTAACTATACCAAGTCGTGCGGCAGCTTCTGCGGGCGCTGAGCCCACTCCGCATCCAGCAAATAGCACAGTTAGCTTGGCTAGTTTTTGTTGAGATTCAACAGATATGTAACCTGAATTTCGTCTAAACATAGAACCTCTTTTATTCTGATTTGTTTTTTAGTCTTTTTTAAGCCTATGTCCTGCTTTTTAAAAAAGCATGATTTATTTATTTTTTTGAACTCGTGGTGAGTACATTTTTAACTACGAAAAGTATTAAAAATCAATTACTGTAAGGTTATGAAAATTCCAAACGTTAAACGTTTTAATTCTACAGTTAGTTTCTTTTCGAAAGTTTATTCGTTAAATAAAGAAAATAAGTCCAGTTTTAGCTATCGAGTTTTTGCAAAAAAAGTAAACTGGCCTAATTCTTATTTATTAGATATAATTAAAGGTCGAAAAAAGCTTACTTTGTCTAGATGTTTACAATTTTCAAATGTTTTTAAATTTAGCGCGTCTCATACTGAGTATTTAATTTCGCTTTGTTTAGCAGAATCAGATGATTCAGGAGTTGGCGAATATTTCAAATCTGTTCTTAAAAATAAAGATTTAAATAAAGAAAAAAATTCTTCATTAATTGATTTTTTAAAAACGGTTGAAGATCTAAGGTCGATTTATTTGCGAGAATTGATTATTTGGGGTCAAGGTAAGAAATCAATAGATACTTTGTTAAAAGGTCAAATTGCTTATCCAGATCTTTTGAATCCATTGGAGTTAGGTAAGTCATTAAGATATTTAATGAAAGAGAATTTAATTACTGAAATTAAACCATCTTTTTACAAAGCTGTTAAACTTAATAAGGATGCTCTAGCCTTAGATGATGAAGGCGTTCAGGCTCCTACGGATCCGGAAGCTCTAGCCCGGAATCATATAAAGCAACTTCAGGTGTTAATACGTTTAATGCAATTTAATCCAGGCAAGGGAGTTACATTTTCTAGTTTTTTAGATTTTTCGGTTGATCGTTTGCCTGAAGTTCGTGATAAATTATTTGAGCTTCGCGATTTACTTATTAGTTTTACAAAAGAAAATAAATCTGAAATTTTAAATAGAACTAAATGCTATCAATTTGAAATGCATTTAGTTCCAATGTTTGATTTGGATAAAATTAAATAAGCTTTCACTTTCTTTTGAAGCTTATTTAAATAAATATTTAGCCACCAGCGTTCTGAAAATCACAATATAGATCGCCTGGGTCAAAATCGGCAGATAAGCCGCAATACCCATCTGTATGTTGTTTCCAAATACCATCTGCATCACATCGGTATGATAAGCCACCCCAAGTACTTAAATCGCGATATTTCGGATCAGTAATATTTTCATTTGCAAGTGTTGAAACAATAACTTGTCCGAAGGTTCCTGTCATATTCAGATAGGTTGGAACGATATCTGTGTCAGATCGACCTCCACCTGCTGGACACATTCTTGAAACTCGACATCTTTCTGTCCTGGGCATAGGGCCACATGTAACAAGTACGCAAGAGTTGCCACTTTTTACGTATCCATACTGACAGGTTGTTGGAGTACAAGCATCCCATGATGAACCTTGAGAATTACATTTTTTTTGCCCTGTTCCATTTGTGATAGGACAGCTTTGTACACTGTTTGGTGTGCAAATTTGGACAACGTCTTTAGCGCAAATCGTGCCATTCCATGTAAAGCCACTGTTGCAAGCGCATGTTGAAGCTCCGACAACAATCGAAATGTCTCTTTTTGTATTCGTACATGTATTTAAAATAATATTCCAAGTATCTGTTCCATGAGAGTCTGCAGCTAAGCACGCGCGTGTTTCTGTTTTTGCTATGTCTCCGCAAGTAGCAACGCACATTTTTGTTATCGTATTAAAGGTTGCATTAACTCCACAATCACAATTTGAGTAATCATTTCCAGTGCAATTTACTTGAGTATTTGTTCGACCAACGCAACTGATGCCGCAGGTTT
>JBAQKN010000008.1:0-26316 GCA_049301055.1 Pseudobdellovibrio sp.
CGAAAGTTATCGAAAAGTAAAAGCAAAGAAACTTGACAGTAAGGATTTAAATCACTAAAACTTTTTCTATATCCGAAGTGGCTCCCAAACGTGAAACTGGGTGGCTCCGATCAGTGAAATTCTCCAGCAATTCGAATTTCACGCACGACTATATCAATAATCATGCATGGTTTTTACTAGACCAAAGCCCATTGTATTAATTGGAAGATTTGTAAGAATTAGGGCCTATGCGAAAGCCCACTGCAATCCAAGAATATCCGCTTGTTGTTCGTAAAGTATTAGAAAACTTAGTGATTTCTATTCCTGATTTAAATATTTGGAGACAAATACCTGCTCCTCCGAAAATATCTCGTGATGGAAAAACCGTTTCGGAAATGAACGATGAATACTGTTTGATGCTTGGACGTTCAATAAAAGCGGCTTGGATTAGTGCGCATCAACATGTATCAGAAAAAAAATGGGTACCTGAAGCTTCAAACTTTAAACAAAGTTTACAAAAAGCAGATAAGGATTACTCTGTCCCCGCCTTCACTCAATTATTAAATAAGTACATGAGCGTTTGTGAAAACACGATCCGCCGAGAAATTAAGCGCGGCGTGATTAAATGCTACCAGACTAAAGGCGGGCATCGCCGAATCCCCGCCTCTGAACTTGAAATCTATTTGGACAAATCAAAGGACCTCCCGACTTCTTTTGAGGCAAATTTTGAAAAAGAAAATTCTAATAAATTAAAAAATGATCACCCGCTTTAAGTAATAGTAGCAAAATCATCATTTTATTTTTTTATTTTCATATTTTGTACTACTTCATTAATTACTATTATTTTTATATTTAAAAAATTATGTTACGTATTCTAATTGAACTAGACCTAATGTTTAATTTTCCATTTATGAATGGTTCTACATCCAATTTATTTTATCTTAACTATGGCCTTATTAAAGATTTATAGACTACTACTCTTCTCTTAAATTTTTATTAATTTTGTCAGTTAAATTTTTCAATATCAGTATTTTTCATCAAGTTATTGATTTAACTCATGTTTAGTTAGTACGTTTTGCGTGAGCCATTATTACGTACTCACGAATTTAGTGAGGACTAACTATGTGATCACGCTGTTTGTCGGTACGTATTCCGTGGTGACATGCTCCGTGGTTACTAAATCTGTGATCACAATATTCGTACTCACTATTTATGTGCTCACCGATTACGTGATTACATATTCCGTAAGCCCTAGTTTCGTGCTCACGTAATTAGGGCTTATTATTAGCGTGAGTACATTTTTAGTAATGACTAATATAAAGTAAAGGTAGGCACATTTGTGTGAGTACGGAAAACGTACTACTTATAAATATATATATAGAAGAATAAATATAACTCTAAAGGCTTGAGTTGAGTTTTTTTAAAAGTATTGATCAAAACAAAAAGTAGATCAAGACTAGGGTTGTAGTAAAAAGTGTTGACCAGTTCACATGTGACACCTTACGCTTTTATTAAGAAAATCGACTTTCTCGTAAGCAATGCCAAAGGATGGTGTTTAATGGAATTAACTGCAATAAAAGTAGCCACGCATGAAAATGTTGAAGCTCCAAAAACGCCACGTTTTTATTTAACCCAGAATGAATTATCAAATTTAATGGGTAATACGCCTCAAGCAATATCAATGCAAGCGAAGCAAAAGGGCGTAGACTCATTTAAAATTGGATCGAAAGCCGCATATTCTCCAAAAAATGTTAGAAAATTTTTAGAATCAAGAGGGTACAAGTATCCAAGTGAAACTCGTGTAATTTCATTTCAGTGCCTAAAGGGCGGATCTACAAAAACTTCAACATTGTTTAATCTTGCGGTAAGGCTTGCTTCCTATGGAGCAAAAGTTTTATGCGTTGATATGGACGGGCAGGGGAATTTAACAGATGCTTTTTCATATGACGTTGTTGATGATCCAGTTTTTTATCATGTAGCAGATGGGCAATGTACGATTCAAGATACAGTTGTGAATATCTCAGAAAATTTAGATTTAATTCCTTCGGATTTAGATAATGCGGCATTAGATAATTTTTTTGCGGTGAAAAGTATTAATTTAGAAACCTTTGTTAGACAGAAATTAGAACCAATCATTTCAAAGTACGACTTTGTTTTTATTGATTGCAATCCATCGTTATCAAAATTAAATAACTCAATTGCATTAGCCTCGGATCAAGTTATTATTCCAGCAAATCCAGATAAGTTTTCTTCAAAAGGTGTTAAAAAAACAATTGAAGAATATGCAAATATTTCTGAGCAATTTAATAAAGAAATTAAATATCAAATTTTGTTTACTCTTTTTGATAATCGAGAGGCCTCAAGCCAGAAATACTTAATTCACTATGGAACGTATTACCAAGGTAAGCTGATCCCTGTGTTTGTAAGAAGATCTGCAGATATTAAAAATGCTATTGATGAAAAAAAATCAATTTTTGAATACCCTAAAGCATTAGCAAGGGAAGACTTAGATTCAGTAGCTAAATTATTTTTAGGAATAGAATTTAAACACGACAAAGAAAAGCCTGAAGGATTGTAATTGTGGCTAGTGTAAATGACTTTTTACAAGCTGCTTTAGAAAAACAAAAACTACGTGATGAGAAAAACGAAGTTAAAATTTCTAAAAAAATCGTTAAGGGCGTGCGCCCTTATAATTACGTGAATGAACCAGCTTCTGAAGTTGTATCTGAGCCTAAAATTGTTCTTGAAGAAGTTGTTAATCCAGTTATAACTGAAATAGTTCAAGCAGAGTCTGCACCTATAAAAATTGAACCAATAAGTTTGATTTCGAAAACAGCAGAAATTGAAGAAATTAAGATAGAGCCAAATCCTATTAACGTCACAGCAAAAATAGCTAAACACGAAGTATCTGCTGAACAGGCATTTAAGGCTCAGCCTGTTGTGATTGAATCGAATATAGATGTGGCTGCTATTCATAAAAACAGGAAAGTAACGAATCCTATAGAATCTAAAGAGCCAAATGACGACCAAATTAAATATGCTACTGATGAGTATGAAGAAAAATACTCAAATGCGGCAAAAAACTTAGCAAAAGGGTTTACAAGAACTCCAAACGAAATTTTATTTAAAATTATGTCTGGTGATGTAGAGCCTCGAGAAATTCGCGTTCTACTTGCTATTTTAAGATTATCGAATGGTTTTGGTAAAATGTGGGTATCTGTTTCTGCAAACTATTTAGTGGATTTAACTAAGATACCTTCAAATCATATTTTTAAATGTATTAAGGGATTGATTGAAAAAGGGTTGATTGAAAAGAAAGTAACTTCTGAAAATGGAAGAAGCTCCTCGAATCAATACCGAGTCCTTTTTGATGGAAAAAACTCTTTCCTTGATTATACTCAGGAAGAAACTGGATTTATTCAAAAAATTGAGACTTACCTAAGTTCAATTTTAGTAAAAGCACAAAGAGAAATTGAAAAGAAATCAGTGCGTGAATTGATCGACTCAGGAATAAGTCAGGAAGAAATTCATGAAGCCATTTCAATTATTCGCGAGCGCGGTATGCCAGGAACAAATTCAATTCCAAATAATCCAGCTGCATATTTATCAAAGGCGGGTAGTCGCATATTTGATGATTTAAGAAAGCGGAACAATAAGAATTCTCAAAGTTATCAGTCATCTCAGCAAGCGGTTAGTGAGCAAATAAGTGAATCAGAAAAAATAAATTCAGAGGCATTAGCGAAATTTAATTCGGCTTATTCAAATATAGAAATTAGAAAAACAGTTTTAAGTGAATTAGTTTCTAAATATAAAACTTTAAAAAATATCAATACAGATTTATCTGCTTTTTTACCAGAAAGCGTTGTTATACAATGCTGGGCTTCGGGCGAAATCGTAGTTTAAATTTTTTATGTTAGGCCTATGATGTGGCATCGATATGCCATGTTTACTTGCGTAAGTAACATAATATGGGAATTGCTAAATCGAAAATATACTGTTTGAGCCAGGAATACTTCTGCATTACGTATTACTTTCTTCGCTGAAAGTGTTCGGCATGAAATCGCTTTGCCTGGGCAGGGGTAAATCATTTTAAAATTATTGACGTCGAAGAAAAAGTTTCTGATCTTAGACTTTTTAAGTACGAGGAGTAGGTAAGATCGATATTGGGTATTAAGTAGTTTTATTATTTCTTCCTGATTTGACTTCGATAGTATTAATTTCTCCTCTATGTCTTAAAATTAGAACAACCTCTAAGTTGTCTCGAAGTTTTTTTTGTTGAGGTTTTTATATTTATAGGCTGACCTATAAAAAATTATTGGTCAAAAAAATTCCAACACCATAAGCGTGTTGCAAGATTTGATTTGGTCTCAAATAAAGGCATTTTTTGAATACATTAACCAGTCCTCGTGTTTTATTTAGATATTTTTAAAGTTTCAAGCCGAAGGTCCGATAACTAAATCAACTAGATATGATCTAGTTATCAGGAGTGATCATGAATGTTAAATTAAATATTGCAGTAGGTTATATAATCTTTTTTTCATTTACATCAGTTTTTGCTAAAGAGATGACGGGTGAGGAACTTTACAGAGATAGTAATTTGGCAGATAATCAAAAATTTGCATATTTTTTATCCTATTCGTCTGCAAATGAATTATTCGTACGAGAAGTTTTAAATAAACCAAGTGGTCAGGTTTATAATTTTTTAAAGTTAAATTTAAATGCCGATCATGAAGTTGAAACATCTTATTTAGCTTTGCCGGGTGGATCTAGTCCAAGCTGTGAATTTAATCCTAAAGATCCTTTAGATTATTACTATTATTGTTATAAAGTTGTGAATAGTTGGGGTATGGCCGCTAGTCCCAATGGAAAGTATGCTTATTATAGCTATTTTGTTTACGAAGGAGGAGTGCACAATAATATTAATTTTAAACAAGTTATTAAAAATAGCATTCAGTCTGGTCCGATGCTAGGAAATGTATTGATTGATTTAGTTGGAACCGGATTTGGTGACGGCAGTGAGGTTCTTCGGGTAAATAATAATGGTGTAGCGCTTGTCTATCTGCAAAAAGATTATACGAACTCAGTTGAGTTAAGTGATGAGTTCGCTCTTATATATCCAAATGGATCTAAGAAAACTATATTTAAATTAAATTTTATGCCTAATAAAAATATGGTTGATTTCAATGATCTTGAAACATTTTTTTTCTGGAATCCGGGTTCAAATGTTGCCATTTCTATTGATAAAAATGGCGTCTATAAAGAAATAGGTCCAATGAATGCAAGATCTTGGTACCAATTGCCTCGAACAATGTGGGCAACGAATATTGTCACCGAAGAAAATCCAGAGGGTGTTTTATATTATTTAAAGAATCAATTTCAACTTTTTAGTTCACAAGACGGATTAGTTATGGATACCACAGCGTATGGGCCAATTCTTTCATTCAGCGCGAATGAAGATAAAAGATTTATTGTTTCAGCCTATAATGCAGCTTACAATCCTACTTCAAGCGCAATATTTATTGGACCAGATTTAGTAAAAGATAAAATAATTGAAATGGGTGATATTATTAATGGCGAAGTTATGCGGTTCCCCGTTGCATTTGATTTAAATAATAATTTAGATTATATAATTTCCTACGGAAGCCCTGCGGGTCCTAGTTACAGCATAAATAGAGATGTCTTTGTGCAGGGAAGTTTAAAACCGCAGACGTGTAAAGTTGCGGACAAGGGCGTATCTGTTAAATTTTGGTCGCAATTAGATCCAGAATGGAATAAACCAGGCGAATACTACGCAAATGTTGCGCCAGGAAAAATGAGTTCATGGGGTTGCAATACATCAGTGAATGCTATGTTGCTTGATGCTTATGGCTTAAAAACAATGCCAGATGGAACAGTAACAAATCCTGGTACTTTAAATCGAAATTTAGCAACATATTTAAAGGGAGTCGCTTATCCATATGGTGTCGGCTATACGCCAAGTTCTCAGGTTGTTTACGATGGAGTCGTGGCAACTGCCAGAAGGGGATGGCTGAATACATGCTTGCTTACATTAGAAGAGTGCTTAGCAGAAGCGAACAGTAAAGTTTCTTATAAAGGAACAAAAGCTGTTAATGTAATGTCTTTAAAAGAAACAAAAGAAATTGAGGATGAAATTTGCGCTGGTAATCCAGTAATTTTACGTCTTACAAAGACCATTGACAGTTCTAAGACGCATTTTGTTCTTGCAACTGGTTTTGATTATTTTGATGATCCGAATAATCCAGGACAAAAGATTAAGAGTTTTATTTTTAATGATGTTGGGCGAACTGACGCAGATCGTGGAAGAGATCAAAATTTTACAAACAAGTGGTATTTAGAAAAATATAACTTAGCTGGTTACCGTCTATATAAGCAAGCTGCAGACCCACCGATGATTTTTGGTTATGGTAGTAATAATATTCAATATGTAGTAACTGATCCATTAGGAAAAATGAATGGTTTTAATCCACTAACAAATATTTCGTATAACCAAAATTTAGATTCCCAGTATTACCATGAATCAGTAAGTAATCCGGCTTCAGAAGAAGGAGTGGATGCCGATTTCACTTTGACTGAAGGGTTTAATTTTGAAAACACAAGGTCTGTTGTTGATGGAATATATAAGTTTGAAATATTTGGAGTAAAAGATGGCCCATATAATTTGACTATCTATTCTGATGATAAAAATGGTAATCGAAATAATGGCACTAATTTTTCTGGAACAATATTAAAAGGTGAAACTAAAGTACTTCGACATATTGCTAGTGATGTTGTCGCACCAATAGCTAATAAAAAAATATCAATGGCTGCTGCAATCTTTCAAAATAGTATTCGTTTGAAAAACAGAGGACAAGTTTACTTTATTGGAAAAGTAGAAAATTTCGATATAAATGATTTTAGTTCTTCTTCTAATTTTAACATTAGCATCGGAAGTATTGCGGACTATAATAAGGTGGTTCCAATTTCGAATTTTCGTCACTTTTTAGGTTTTAGTTACTACGCTGAAAATGGCGTTGCTGTATATTTATATAAGAACGGAAATTTCTTAATAAGTATAAACAATGTAAACTTAGATGATATCGTCCAATCGAAATGGGGACTTCTTCAACTTGGATTTGGCTCAAATATTGGTAATGCAGAGATTAGTTTGCGCTGTCAGAAGTATTCTTGTGTAATGAAAAAGTAAGAGGGGTAAAAAGAAAATGTTACTGAAGTTAATATTCTTATTAATAAGTTTAGGTTGTTTTACTAATGTTTCCTTAGCAAAAGATCAGATTTTTAAAAACTCTAATGGATATGAAATAACTTTGCCAAGTTGTTGGAAGATATCCGTTGATGGACCTAATGACGGCACCGAAGATATAACTAAGGAAGATGCCTTATATTTCTCTGCTAAGAGCTGTTTAGAATCAAAAATCAAAGGATTTGGAGTTGAAATATATTCTGAAAAATTAAATCGTTCGTTGATTGAATCAAATTTTAAAAAACGAATAGCTGCTGAGAAGGGTTCTAAGAGGTTTGTTTATTTTAGCGAATTTCCATCAAAAGACTATATTACTTATTCGGTTGAAAAGTATTCTGATGAAAAAAATCCGCTTTTTAGGTGGCAAGTATTGCATTATTGTTCAAAGAAAAGAATTGACGTTGTGGGAGGCTTTATCTCGGAAGAAACTCAAACAGATGAAGCAGTTTTAAAAAAAATTAATCAAAAAAACTTTGATATTCCTAAAGAGATACTAAACATATTAAATACGATTAAGTGCAATTCATAAATTTTAGTTTATTATCTCAACGTAGCTTTTCAAAACAGTATTCGTTTGAAAAACAGAGGAGCTTGAGTGTAGACGTTGGAAAAAATTTGAGAAGAAAAATGGATATGTACATCTTAGAATGCATTAAGAATAAAAACCAAATCGAAGATGTATTAGAGAATCTTATACATTAAACCTGCAGACACAAAAAAAAAGACGCTACCGGAATTGGAGCTGCAAGATCTGGTTTAGGTTTGGGGGGAGCATGCGGAAAGTAGGATTTTTCTCTAAAAAAATGCTCATAGTACTTGGTATTCTGTTTGTCGTTATTGGAGCTTTAGCTCTTAGATTACTTGCCGCGAGAGATATGATCGTTAAAGAGCATGTCGGCAAGTACCTTACTCATGTAGCGACATCAGAGGCAGATTTGGTTCATCCCCAAGCTTGGGCAATTCGATTTGAAGGAAAAGAGGGGGTACTGGAGCGATATCAGATCAACTGTGACGGAGAGGTGCAAAAAATCGGATCAGAACCTATATACGTTATCGATTATTCAAAAGGTCCTGAGCCTGTTGCGCAAGGTAGTCTGACGGATTCTATCAATAGCCACGAAAGCTATAAATTTGCGGTTAGATTTCGTATCCCAAAAGAACAGGACCTTGAATGCACAATGGTTTACGTTTCGGAGCAAAGGTGGTCTGTGGTTACTTGTTACGAACACTCAAATGTTTTCCGATATGCCACCATGAAAATCAGCGATCAATGCGAAGACAAAATTAGAAAATTATCGCTATGATACCTTGCCTTGGAGTTAAGCCTAAGGCGTCCATACCCATGGATCGGATCGCCGAAAAAGAAGAATTGCACAAGCTGATGGCAAGCTTGTTAGTTAGAAAGGCGCTCGCCGAATTTGAAGCTGAGGAAATAGTAAAAAGACGAATTGATATGCGCGCGGCCTTTCTCGCACTGCTGATGAGTTTTCTTTCCCTGATAATTTCAGTTTACACGTTGATGAAGGGTTAGGGAGACGATTGATGGCAAACAAGAATCTATTCCATATCGTCAAAGAGTTCAACTTTTGGTTGGATTGGGAAAATTTAAAGAGGCATCACAATTTTTTTGAGCACGGAGCAAACGAAGACTAGCGTTAAATAATTGATCTAGTAAGAGGACTTCGCTACGATTTTAAACGTATGAATAAAGCTTTTTACGCAATCGCCGACATGATAAAAGAAAATCGCTTAAAGGCAAATTTAACTCAATTAGAGATTTCATCTAAAATAGGGCAGACATCGTATCAGTTTTTTTCTTTAATTGAACGACATCACTCAAGAGTTCCCCTTTTAATGTTAGGCCAATTAATAGTAATTTTAAATTTGCCAGAAGAAAAAATAAAAAATTTATTAATTGAGGACTATACAGAATATATTACCGCAGAATTTGAAGCTGGAAAAGCTGAGGAATTAAGTTTAAAAACTTTAAATAAGCAATTATTGAGAGATCAGGAAAACTTAGCAAAAAAAATATTTAAATTGAATCAGAAAAAAGCTAATTTTTTAGAAAAACAAATCAAATTAGCAGAATTAGTTAAAACACCAATTAAGTGCGAAAAGAAAAACTTAAAAAAATTAGAGAAACAATCAGATCACAAAGTTTAAAAATATTAAAATAGAAATCTTATTATTCAGGAATCTTATTATTCAGGAAAATTTTTAGTGTAACATAACAAAACTTATCGGATAATCCAAATTTGATACACGACTTTGATACACGACTTTATATTATCTAAGCGAATATGTCTCCTTCTTAGTTCTAAGCGATTGTGTCCCTCAACTGGGTTTGATTTAATTCACCAATGCTTAACACGACTTAAGGAGGAGATTTGTGTTTTCAACTGGTGGAGTCTTCATGAGTTCAAACGAATTGTTCAAAACCCTCCTGTCTCAGGAAGTGCCGCGCTGGTATTAACTTCTGATCTTCTTTCTACCGCCCGCACACGGGCGCAACCATTATTATCAGGCATTTATGACTGGTATTATCTTTCTACCGCCCGCATACGGGCGCAACGGCCAAGAGATAACTAAAGGCCAAGCATTGATCTTTCTACCGCCCGCATACGGGCGCAACGCTGAAACCAAACTCCAAGCCGCGAATGAGTTCTTTCTACCGCCCGCATACGGGCGCAACCAAAAGAATCACGCGGCGGCTACCCGACTACTCTTTCTACCGCCCGCATACGGGCGCAACGAGTACTGTGGGGATAATGTCGAAACCAAGCTCTTTCTACCGCCCGCATACGGGCGCAACTTAACTAACCCTACGAACGACTTCTTGCAACTCTTTCTACCGCCCGCATACGGGCGCAACCCGACTTGAACTAAGTCTGCACCTTCGATTAGCTTTCTACCGCCCGCATACGGGCGCAACTAGAACTGTGTGATGAAATCCAAGAGTGTTTACTTTCTACCGCCCGCATACGGGCGCAACCATATACCAGACAAATAAGATACGAAGCTAACCTTTCTACCGCCCGCATACGGGCGCAACTTCCTCGCACCCTAGGCTCGCGGCAAGCTTGTCTTTCTACCGCCCGCATACGGGCGCAACTATAAATCATTGTGATTTAAAGTTTTGTCGTGCTTTCTACCGCCCGCATACGGGCGCAACAAATAAAATCATTTCTTTAGTTCGGGTGTCTTCTTTCTACCGCCCGCATACGGGCGCAACGAATAGCCGAACCTGAAATTAAAAAGATTCAACTTTCTACCGCCCGCATACGGGCGCAACATACTTGCCTTGCGACTTATCATTTTTTGGTACTTTCTACCGCCCGCATACGGGCGCAACCTAAAGATTTATTACTAGAGTTTTGCATGCTACTTTCTACCGCCCGCATACGGGCGCAACCATACCCGGTCATTGTCCGCGCATCCCATTAACTTTCTACCGCCCGCATACGGGCGCAACTAGAAAATGAAGATTCAGTAGTTCATGTACAACTTTCTACCGCCCGCATACGGGCGCAACTTGTAAAATTGCAATCACAAGAATATATTCTTCTTTCTACCGCCCGCATACGGGCGCAACAATTTCCGTTCTGCCACCTAAATAAGCTTTGCCTTTCTACCGCCCGCATACGGGCGCAACAAATTTATTCCCATTCAACGGGATCCTGCGTTTCTTTCTACCGCCCGCATACGGGCGCAACTGGAAAGCGTATTTCATTCCATTGGCCACGTTCTTTCTACCGCCCGCATACGGGCGCAACCCTTATTAAAATTAACCTACTATTTCATACACTTATGAAGACGCCGTCCCTAACTATCTTTCAGATAAAAAATTGAAGAATCCTAAGCTTGTTTGTCTACTCGTCGCATTGCCATGAATATGTAGATCATATCCAAATTCTGATTTTTTATTTGTCCAAATAAAAATAACAGTAATATCTAATGTTATATCTTCCAATTCCTTAATAATCTCTTCCCGAACTATTGGCTTTGGCCAAATCCAAACATCTTTGGCAATACGCCATGCATAGCGGCCTATTATTGGTCGGACTTTTAAGCTTTTCAATTTTAAAGAGTCATTTATTATTACAATCATGAATCTTCGCCAAAAGCATATGTTAAAGAATCAACCAAATATGAAATTACATCTAATTCTCTAACTTTAGCCATAAATTCAGACTTCAAATCCTTCATATTTAATTGCTGTGACATTGATTCAAATGATAATTCTAAGGCCAAAATTGGTTTTACTATATCTGCTAGATCATAACAAAGCCCGCCGCCTTTAGTACGACCATGTAATATTCCAATATTGGGGTCATAACCCAAATGAAGAATACAAATATCAGCAATTGAGTATGAAAGAAAATTCAAAAAAACGATTGGATGCTTTTCTTTATCAATTTTTTGTTTCGTCGTCCATGTTACACCATGATGTTTAGCTAACATTTTGTATGATTGTTTAGCCCAAACACCTTCATAAGCTAATAAGCTTTCTATATTTGGAAGTTCGCTGGCGTCAGGAAATTTAGGCAAATTATAATTAGAGTATTTTTGTATAAACTGAGCCCTTTTTTTAAATAGCCTCTTGCCTGCGCGAAGCCGAAGCTCTGGACACATTACAGTTTTAAACTGCCTAATCCGACTTATTGGCGAGCGATGTTGCGTGGAAGATAAAAATAATGGACTAGCTTCCCCGCCAGCAACTAAAATCGAGCAACCACGACTTGTTATAATTCTCATAGCTTCAGCTGTAGCACTTGTACCAGGACCTAATATTAAAGATCCAATATTACCGACAGGTACGGAATACTCTTCTTGTAATGATTCAGAAACTATTCTTACATCACTGCCGCTTCTTATAATTTTACAATATTCGACATAATATATGGGTACACGTCTTGATAGTGGTATCAGTGGCTGCTTTTCATCTATTTGCGTGTATGATTTACTCATGATTTAACAATTGCCTTATTAATTTATTACAGAAGCCTTAAGAAGTTTCAGCACTTCTGGATCAACTAAACCTAAATCTTTATGATATACTCTATAAAGATTGCCCCCAATGGGTGTTCTGAATTCACGCAAAAGCTTACTATTAACAGCGTCACACTGATGACTAAATAACAATGGTGTATCAACAGAACCAAACCAGCGACTGTACTTTGAATAATTGAAACAATTATCAGAATTATTTAGCGTGCTCATCCCTGTTGAATTATGAACAGTTTTTAAAACATCATTCAAACATTTGATTTTCCAAAGCCCGCTTGCTGATATTAGCTCTTCATCTTTTAAAATCCCAATAGGCATCCCGTGATCGTTTACAATTCTTGCAGAAGCAAGAAGCGAGACCTCACGAAATGAAAGTTTTAGATTATTTTTCTTCAAACTGTTTTTAGTTTGTAGAACTTTGAATCTTTTTGGAAACCAATTTTTAAGATAACTATGTTCTTTACTTTCATATTCAAGCATCTTCGTTGCAACATTCTTAATTCTTTCTTCTGTCCAGAAATCATCATACAAAATTTCAACAAGCTCACGAAAGGTAATTTCCAAGTTATTTTGAATTTTTAATATTTTCTCATTTAAATAATTATTCCAATCAATATGCAAATTTTCATAACCGAATTTATTATCTTTAAAATATCCAGTTTTATCTTCATCACTCGAATAGAAATGAATAGTCGAATTCATTTGATTACCAAAACGATTTATTCTTCCTAAAGTTTGAATATCTACAGATGGAACAGACGTAGCAATAGATCCGTGTTGAAAATTTAAATCGAAAGAAGATTGTAGCATTCTTGCCGCAAAAACAACCCCCTCTGCCAATCCATCTTTACCATAATGTATTAATAGTAATTCTATCTTTTCCTTTTTGGATATTTCAGTAAATGATGAATGAATTAAATAGCATGTCCCACCACTATTTATGTAAGCAATATAGTTTTCTTGCGCTTTCTTTACTGTCAAAGTGCTTATAAGCATTCGCGGCTTAATTTCTTCAGAGGCACTATTTCCCCCAAATTTAATTTTAAATTTTCTTTCTACGAAAACATCAAGTTCATTTCGATTTAAAGTTTGGTACTTCTCTGGATTTAAAGATAATAATTTTACCAATGCAGGATCAGGCGTGCCACTAAGCAAAATAGTTTTCGGACCAGATTCCGAAAAGTTTTGACGCAAGTAAAGAATTTCTTTTAAAGCAGGAAGCATTCTGATTGAATAAGAAAACTCATGGAATTCATCTACTGCTAAATCAGACCTAAGCATAGTCATAAATTCAGAAACTTGTTTTCTTTCATAGCTAGGGCTTAATAAACGATCGAATACTAAAATATTAATATCTGCCTGAAGTAATTTAATGTCATCATGATTCCAATTTGAATGCTGAACTTTTCCATTAAAAATAGCATTCACTTCAACTTTAGATTGGGGTGCAAGAATCGATTCTAAATCCTTCTTAACTGTGTAATACAATCCAGTAACTTGTGCTTGTCTTGGTAGCGCAAATAAAAGTTTTCTTTCATTATTACTATTATTAATCCAAGTGATTAACGTAATTCTTGTTTTGCCGTCACCAGGATCAATGCCACAAATTGAAATTGGAAATTTTCTAATCTTTACTGCTAATTCATGCTGAGCATTTGATCGCAGATCAGAACGGTCTAATTTCTTTAAATGAATGACTTTGGTATGCACATTTTCAGATAATTTAGAATTTAAATCTATATAGACTAAAAGTTGTTCAGAACTTAACGAGGAAATTTCACGATCAGCTTCAATTAAAATATTTAGAACTAATTTTCTTACTGCTGACTCTGTATTGGGTGAATCAAAATAATCCGGCTTTGCTATTTCAAGAATATCAGTGCATTCCGTTAATACTAACTTTTTATAAAATGGAAGATTCTTAGAGCGATTATTTAACTCATCAATTAAATCTGAAATATCAGAATTTGATATATTTGCTATATTTAATATTTTTTCAGCATCACTAAATGCAAAATCCCCATTTTCTTTTATATTCGCTGGATGATGCCAATAAATTGAATATCCTGCAGTTTTTAAAATCTGCTTATCTAAGAAATTGGTAAAATAACTGCGAAAGATCGCCCAGCTAATTTCATTATGAAATGGACCATCAAAAGCAGTAATTTGTTTCTTTTTGCCAACGACTGGATTTCGATCATATTCTGCATCCGTCTCGAAGGCATTCGCATCATTTTTTTTTGTTTGAATATAATTTTGAAAATCAGAAGATATTTTACCAATATCATGCAAGATAGAACTGTAAAACAAACACTCTCTAATCTTAAAGTCCTTTATAAAGCTAGTCTCAAAAGAAAGTTCTAATAAAATTTGATCTGCTCTTTTTGCAACACCCAACAAATGATCAGATAATGGTTGCTTATGTGAATTTGCAAGCCATTTATTCATTTCTGTTTTCCCAACTTTGATATTTTAATTTTAATCCGCCACGACGTAAATCACTAATCGAAATAGTCGAATCATTGTTAGCTTCATTTCGCAGTTCGCTTTGATATTGGTCATATTTGTTTATTCTAAGAATTCCAAATCCGCCCTCAGCCCACTTAACTACAAAAGGTCCATTTGCAAGTCTTTCAATTAGTTTTACATTTGGATTTTTAACAATAATATCATAATCGATATTAATTAAATTAAGTGGCTCACCGCGGACGTAGGAAACACTGTTTTTATTTGCCCAGTGCCGCGTTTGTTCAGGGCTTGTAAAGCAACTAAATTTACCAACAGGAGAATTAATTAAATCATTTCGAAACTTCTTATCTGATTTAGCTAATTTCGAAGTTTCCTCAATTAGTAGAATAATTGCTTCTGAGAACTTACCATTTTCATTTTTACTAATTTGAGAATCAAAATATGAGATCATTGCACGACCCATCTTAGAACCTTCAGGAATACCACTTGTATCTGGTTTAATAGCTAAAAGCATTTCAGAATCTAAATCATTCATTTTCAAAAACAAAGAGTTTTTAAAGAAATTATTAATCTGACCAATAGAAGTTGTTTTAAAAATCCCTCTTAGAACAGGTTCCAAAAGCTGAATACTAGAGTCAGCGTCAAGAAATTTAAGCGGATTTAAATTAACATTTTTATCTTGAATGTAATTTGTTTTTTTTTGAAAAAAATCTTTTCTGGCAAAAAAAGTTGAAACAAATGGTTTTCGAGCAACATTTATTTCATAATTTTTTACTAAATAATTCAAATCTTCATCTGTTGAAATATCACTAGATTTAGTAGTATAACCAAGCAGGTATGAAAACATACCTTTGATTGCTGACGGCCTAATTAGTTGAAGACCGTGGCTTCCAATTTCAGAAATATTAGAATTATATGAATTTATCTGTAGTCCCCAGTCTTCATTATTAACTACAATACCACCACCTCTTATATTTATTTCAAGAAAACTCATTGATTACTTTCAAAAAAATTATGAATTAATGATTTCTCTAATTTTGATGAAAAATCAGAAAAATTAGCAGCCACACTTCCTTCAATACCATCTGAAAAAACAATGTCTAAGCTCTTCTTATCTGTTGTTATTCGAGCACCTGCCTTAGCGCCATTTATATTTGCAATTCTAAATACTACTTTCTTTATGAGTAATTTTATTTGATTTTGACTTAACAAAATTCCACGCCTTTTTGTTTTCAATACTGCTGAAATATCATCATATTCCTTAACTTCAACAGATTCCTTAACGCCATTAATTTCAAAGAATTGGTTTAATTTTAATATTAACAGATCCTCGCCGTCTAAACTAACAACTCGAAAGTTATCGTCTTTTTTATCTAGGTGAATAAATTGTAATTCTTTAATATTTATTGCTGCCTTTAAAGTTTGTTTTCTAGGTCCAGAATTATCTTGAGAAAACATTGAATTATCAGCAATGTCTTCTCCTTTTTTATTTTTTTTATCAGACTCCTTTGGCTTAGAGCTTGACCCTTGATCATAAAAAATTTTTGATTTCCCATCTATTGATTGAGTGTAAGCATCCGCAAAATGTATTGGCGATGCTCTTTTGAATCCGACGTCCATTGCCACAAATCCACGAAGAAGACCAGCTTCAGAAGCGACAAAATCGATAAATGAATCCGCAAATTCGGCATCTGTTGGTTGAATAGGCTGGATGTCTTTAAACATCTCATGCCTCAGACATCTCGAAGATGTATAATCAATTCCATTAAGATCTTTTTTTGCCTCTTTATGGTTCTTGTAGATAGGATTCTCTGGATTCTTAGTTGATCTATTGAAATTATAAATTCCAATTACATCTAGGCTTCCTTCAATTGTTATAAACTTTGTTCCTGACATTTTATCTCCTTTTGTTATTTTTGTTCAGATACTAAAATCAACCCATATCCATAGCTTTTTCGACTACCAACGCCATTTTCAATAGAAACATTAAACTTCTCAAAATTATTAACTTTGAACCAACCTTCAAAGTTAAAGGCATTATGAATATTAAATTTCTTTTCTAAATGGCATCCTATAAAAAATGATTTCGATGAATCTGTTCTCTCAAGACCAGTTAAATCTAGAAATTTAGCTAGTGCAGCTTCTTGTGTAAGTCGCTTTGGGATACCACCAGCCCTTCCTCTATTGTCAAAAGCAATGTGAGCTTTAATTTTAACAAAACTATTCTTTTTATCATGCAAATTTGTTGGCATTACTAAAGTTGGTTTAAATTTTTTTGGCTCAACATTCGACTTAACGATAAGCAAGTCTCCAGATTGATAACAAGCGCATTTGTTTTTTGGAACATCAAAAGCTTCTCGCGTAAGTGAGTGCGAATTCTGAATTCCAGAAGAGCTTAGTGAATAAAAATATAAATTCATATATTACCTTTCAAATAAATATTAACGTACTTACACTGAATAGTTTTTAAATCGCTAGATTTTAAATCTTTAATAATACCACTCCATTTTTTCTAACTAATTTTCCCCAAGAGCTTGTTCTGAGTACATACAATATTTACCTATAGTGATATACTAGTTAAAGGTCCCAACTTTATAAACTATACTGCTTTTTCATAATCCAAAAAGCACCTGGACTAAACAATAAATCAATGTGCTTCATTCACAACAAAATTGCTTCTATTTCTCTAAAATTAGATTCCTATGTATTTTTAAAACTGATGCTAACTTTAAAGCCTGCTTTTTCGTAATATGAACTTTGTCGTTTTCTAACCTTGATAGTACTGATCGCGATATACCCGTTCTTATTGCCAATTGTTTTTGAGACCATTTCATAAGATCCCGACCAATTCGTATAGCTTTTCCGACAGTTAATTTCATTCTTGTTTTTGATTTGATGTACATTTTAATATCTTTTTTCTTTTTTGAAGTTTTTTTTGCCTTCTTCATGTCTACCTTCTTTAAATAGTTATTTCTGAATATTAGTTATCTACCTTGCAAGATATCTGTTTTTATCAATCTGTTCTTTTGACGAAATAATCCAATTATAATTAATAACAACAAATTCATCACTAATTTTAGAATAGTTAAATATTTCTAAATATCTAGCCTTAGACTCTGATTCAATATTATCACGCATCACCTGCATTTCTTTTTGATAATCTCTTGCGTACGTCATAAATAACGCAAAAACCAATAGTCCAAATAGTTTTGCTGTCATTGACAGCTACCTTTACTTTTCAAAATGGCTACTTCTTCAATTGATCCAACTTGTATTGGCGTAAGCAGAAAACTTAAATAAAATATCGTATTTACAATCGGACCAACAATAACGTCCGCTATCGATTTTCCAAGAAGATCCGATGATTCTGCTAAATGGCCCATTGTTTTCAAAATTCCAAAAGTAATGATAATGAAATTTAAACACCACATCACCCGTATGATTTGAACACGAAACGCTTCTAATTCTAAAACAGAAGAAAAATCTTTGGGTCTGCCGGATTTAAAAAATAAAAATACCACCCCCGCAAGACTGTACAATAGTGCGCTTGGGCCTATCAGAATTAATTGTTTAAGATGCCCGCCACTATAAACATAAGCAATACTTAGCATTACCGCTAAGCTTATAAATCTGATCATCGAACTAACTAAGTATTTGCGGAACTGACTATTTATTTTCATACACCCACCCTTTTATTAAAGCGACTTACTAAGTATAATATAGCCCCATTAACCAAAATCTTCTACCAAAGTCCAGACATTGTCATAATTTGGAACAATATTTAATGTCTAATAGAAATAACCGATACATTATTGAATATATTACATTAATGAAAAGGTATATTTTATGGCAAAAAAAACAAAGGCAGTTACTAAGAAGGCGAAACCATTAGATTATTCCGTTGCAGAAAGAATTAAGTTTATTCGCGAGGCACGCAAGCTGACACAAAATGAATTAGGACTTGCAACTGGGCTAACTCAAAGTACTATCGCCAATCTAGAGAACGGAAAGAAAGACCCCAGCATTCAGACATTATT
Source organism: Pseudobdellovibrio sp. (assembly GCA_049301055.1). Taxonomy (GTDB): domain Bacteria; phylum Bdellovibrionota; class Bdellovibrionia; order Bdellovibrionales; family Bdellovibrionaceae; genus Pseudobdellovibrio. The sequence continues at coordinate 18,757 of JBAQKN010000008.1, forward strand.
AAAAATTGCAAACGGACTTGATATTCATGTCGCAATTCTTTTTAGTACGGATGAAGTCTTCGTTTTTGATATGAAACGACTTAGAAGAAAATACAGCAAAGCAGATAAACTAACTCCGCACCTATATATGGCTTTAGGCAGAGTAGTTCAATATGCGAAAGACATTGGATTTATTTAGGTATAAAAATTAGACAACTAACATGCACTGAAACGGAGATTTAAAAAAATGAACAACGCTGAAATATTTAGCCAAACAGAATTAAAGGTTATCGAATTACTTGGATCAGAAAAAATTACGATTAGCTCTTTAACTAAAAGTTTTTTTAGTAATTCAACAAATCCTATTGATCCGAACGCAGTCATTAGCAGCGCTGTTTTAAGAATAAACCGCAAATGCAAATTTCACAAACTAGATTGGATCATCGAAGGCACTGGTTCTGGCTGCAATGGCAGAACCCTTTGGAAAAGCTAACATTATTGCGTACCGTTTCTTCAAGGAATACTTTTAAAGTGTCATTCCTAATTCACTTAAAATTCTAGAGTAGTCTTTCGTTTGACTTCGTGTTGTTGCTTGGGGTCGATATCTGATTTTTTAATCATAGGTTCCAAGTTATCACTTTCATTTTAATAAGGGATTCACTAGTTTTTAAAACAATTGTTATTTACGAAGTAATCTAAGGCTATCTTTCTCTTCAAGTGCTACACCAAGTGCTTCAATCGTATCTAAGGTCGGATTATCAACAGCAGAGGCTTCTAGCTTGGCTACTGTACCTACAGATAAGCGTGATTTTTCTGCAACCAACTGCTGAGAAAACCCAAGCTGCTTTCGTCTTGCCTTAACGTTATTAGCTAGATTCGTAAGCCATTCTTTTTTTTCTTTACCCATTAAAAAATACTACTACGAGTCACGTGTTTTGTTTCTAGTTATATATAACTAGCTATATAATGTTAGTTATGAGTATATATTGATGCATATCGAAATGGAGTGCTCAAATGAAAATTGCTACAGAGATGCTTGAAAACTTAATAAAATTGAATTTAGAAAGACTAGAGCCTCATCTTACCCCCAGGGTGCAAACTATTTTAGAAGAATTTAATAATGATGATCTTAAAAGAGCTACTGAAATGGACATTTTTGAACTGATATTTAGAATAATTTTAAAGGCTGATAAAGAACCAGCAACACTTATTGCAAATCTAATGGTCCCACTTCATAACGATGATATTTCACAACTTGAAGACTGGACTATTTCTAGCGCCGCAGCTTTTTTAAGAGATTACTTAAAGAAAGATTATATATTAAATATTCTAAGTTCTACGGACAAATTAAAAACTGAGATGTAACTTTTTAAGCTAACAAACAATTTAAAATCTGAATGAAAGCCATGATATAACTTAGATTGTTTATAAAAAATTCAATCTGCCCGTTCTTAGATTCTTAAATCTAAGAACGGATTATCTAAGTTGATAATTTTTTGTCGATTTGCCCCTTATTATCAATACGTTTGAATTGAGGTTGCTACTCATATTGCAATTAGATTCTATACAAACAACTTCCAACAAAGGGGAAAAAATGAAATGCTTAATTTTGTGCGCTACGATGGTATTTGGATTAAATGCCTTCGCTAATTTAGATCCAAACTTTAAACTTCCTATAAATGGGAAAATCAATATTGCCATTTTTAGCATAGGGACTAGTTGTTATGGTGAGCAACCGGAGCGACATATTTATTTAAATTTGCATGGAGATACATATATGAACGGAAGTAGCGATGCTGAACTTCAAGCAGAGGCTACATGCGATAGCTTCGAAAATTTTTCTGGAGCTGGTGACTCAGTAATTGCGGAGATAGGTAATATTCCTCTTGAAAATTTAGATTATTACTCTTCTAGACGAGCAATACAGGTCGATGGTGAAAGTTATATTTATCGTGACGTGGCACCAATCAAAGAAAACATGTCGTATTCAGTTATTATTAACAACAGTACAACTTCTGGCTTGATGGTTTTCCGAGTTTTATCTTTTAAAAACAATGTAATTACAATTGAATATGCAACTCGTAGTTTCAACATGATTCGAACAGGTCAAAGTTCAACTTTTATTGATTATAACAAAAACTATTATCGCTAAAATAATAATGTGCTGGCTGATCAAGCCAGCACATTATTATTGTGATAAAAGAATTTTAATCCATTAATAGAATTTATGTACGTATTTCATTCACAATGTTTTTTAAATTTTCAAGATAGTAATCGAAACCTTGAATATTTTTGTCACTTACAGTTTCAAGAACTGAAGGCCAACCTAATTTTTGAGATTCAATAAATGATTCTTCAAATATGTCTTTTAATAGAGTTAGATTTACGTCCTTCGCTTCAAAGACCGGGCGCAAATACTTCTTTAACTCTTGTATAAAGAGTTCAGGATCGGCCCCTGGCTCCTTTAATGCTAAATTCCAAAGGATATCAATGTCGTAATAATCCCTCGATCGTGCGTTGCCCTTTTTTAGCGGATAATTTGGATGTTGCTGGCAAATCGCCCTAATTTTTTCTAGTACTACAAGGACTCTGGAATACGAAAGGATCTCAATTGATCCAGCAAGCTTAACTTTTTCAGTGTTTCCACAAAATTCATATTCACTAATATCTAAAGTAATTTTTGGATTAGGAGCCCCATCAGGTATAATCGCACTACGATCAAGTTCTTCCTGTTTTAAATTTCGCTTCGAACTTTCAATTATTTTATATTCAACTGCCCAACCAGACCAATGGTCGGGAATGTCACTATTTCGCTTTTTTGGTTTTCGACTAAACTTAAAAGAAAATAAATAAAACCCATTTTTGTAAAATTCAAGTGAAAGCGCCTCTTGTAAGGCATGGAAAAATATTTCTTCGTTTTCAATTTCATTCGGAGTTGAAAAATCAGTATCGACAGAAAATCTATTTTTTATTTTGGCAACCATTCGTAGATACTGCCCGCCTTTTAGGTATAGTTTGTCTTTAAGTAAATCGTTAGAATAGATGGCAGTTAAACTTATTGTAATTACTGCATCTATCGAAATCATAACTCAACTCCTTTTGGATAAAAGACGCGCCATTTATCATTAAATTCCCAGGTGTCCCGATAGCCATGATCTGCAAAAAAAACTGATTCAGGTTTTCCAAAATATTTTAAAATTGAGTTTGACTCACTTTTTTTCATAAGTTCTAAAAAAAGTCCTATTCGTTGCCACATTGGGTATATTGGATTCATAAGACGGTAGTATTCAATAATTTTTTCGATTTTTAAATTTGCGTTTTCAAACGCTTTTAAAATCGTAGGAAGTCCGCCTCCGTATCCTGGTGCAAAACAGACATCAATAAAAGTACGCTCAATATTTGAAATCTGAAAAGAAAAAGCCTCTTTATTTAAGTTTTCAATACCTGCTAAGGCCGTATCTACTTTAGTATGAAAATAAAAAGTCGACCCTTTAAAATATCCAAGTTGATTTGTTTTTTTAGGTTCCTTCATGAAAGTCTGTTTCAAAAGACGATCATTTATGAGACTTGTGAATTGGCTCTTAGAGTTTTTAATTTCTTTTGTTAAGTGAAAATCCTTTGGCCTTTGATCCACTAAACCATGAAAATACATGGCCGTGTAAAGTGATACGTATTGCCTGCTGTTCATTGTCCATCCACATAACATTAAATTTGGAGTTACTAAATCTTCATTAGCTTTCAGAGTGAATAGATTTTCGTGCGATTTGTCTTCCCAATGAACTTTAATTTTTGTTTTTGCCAGCACTTTATTTTCAATAGCGGCACTTACTACGGAATATTCCTTTGTAACTGATTGAAATATCTTTGTCGCCAAAGCTTCTGTAAAAACTAATGGAAGGTCTTTTATAACACCTTCTTTTATTTTTTCTAATTTACTCATGCGGATTATACTTCATATATATATGAAGTATAACTATGTAATTATAAAAAGTCAACAGGTATTTTATTGACTAAAAATGAGTCATATGATACGTATGTATATATACATACGTATCGGTGTAAATGTTTTAAAACTTTAGGGCCAGTTTTTTAGTAATTTTAATAAAAGAGGAAACGAGTTTTTTCTTCTCCGCCATTTTTTATTTATTATAAATAGTATCCCTACCAAAAATATTTTTCTAAAATTTTTGTCGGTTCATTTTGTTAATAAAAACTTCGGAGCGCTCCTTTAAAATGATTCTGTTTTCTGCGAACAATGCAAAACTGAGATATAAGCATGAATTTTTAATTCAATATGCTTCATGCTATTTAGTATTTCCATTTTTATATTTAATATTCTAAATTACTTGTATGTGCGCACAATTCACTTTAAAAATTAAAGCCAACGAACTTTCAATTAAATATGGAATAAAAATTCCTGAACTGTTGATTGATATTAATGAAATATTTCGCCCATATAAAAATTCACCAGTTATTGTAAATGATAGTGGTTTGAAATTAGTTTCAATGAATTTTTCGCTTGTTCCACATTGGTCAAAAGAACCAAAAGTTAAATTTGCTACTCACAATGCGCGAATTGAAACTATTATTGAAAAACCAACTTGGAAAATTCCGTTTATAAGGCATCATTGTTTTGTTCCATTAACTGGTTTTTATGAATCTGTATATGAAGGACCTGCAGCTGGGCATATAATTCAATTCAGCAGACCGCAAAAAGAATTATTATTTGCTGCGGCTATATTTGATGTGTGGAAATCACCAGATGGAAATTCAAAATCGTTATTTTCATTTTCAATATTAACAAGTGAGCCCACAAAATTTATTTTAGATCATGGTCATGATAGATCCCCCATTTTTTTAAGCTTTGAAGACGCTAAGAGTTGGGCAGTAATGTCTGATGAACCAAAAAGATTGGTTCAATTTTTATTGGATCAAAACCAAAAACCTAATTTAACTGTACAAATAGATCGACCACTCAAGGCTGGGTGGGAGAAAAGAAAATAGAATTTAATATATGCGCACTTACGTCTATATTTACACATTATTTACATATTATATTGCAAAGGTCAATAACTTAATTTAATCCTAAATTTAACACCAAACGAGGTATTAAATGGGAAAAATAAAAGAAACTTTAACTTATTATTCGCAATCAACGTCATTAGTAGAAGAAAATCCTGTGCTAGCCAAGCCACCTTTTGCTGGGCTGCTGGAAATCATTCAATACTTCAAACGCTATGGTGAAGTCTCTGCACAGCTTACGCTTCAACCGGTGAATTTTTCTGACTATACTGACACAAAAGAATTTATTTCAGATTACAAATCGACTGAAAAGTTTAAGGTTATAGATGACGTCATTTAATCAACATCAGCTTCAAAACCTAGAGCAAACTTTCAGTGCTCCGCAAACATGCGATGGTAACTATTCTGATGGCCAAAAAAACATCGAAGTATTTTATTTCGGTGATATACAATGCGGCTTTCCATCGCCTGCTGCTGATTATATTGAAAAGGGTTTAAACCTTCATGACTTTATTGTAAAAAAGCCTGCTGCAACATTTTTTATGCGAGCCAAAGGTGATTCAATGATTGATGCTGGAATTTACCCCAATGATTTACTTGTCATTGATAAATCAATTACAGCAAAGAGTGGCCATATAATTGTTGCAGCTTTAAATGGTGAAATGACTTTAAAAAGATTATCCTATCATTTTGGCAACCCTATTCTTATTGCTGAAAATGCAAAGTATAAAGCTCTGACAATCACCAAAGAAATGGATTTTCAAGTGTTTGGTGTCTTAACTTGTAATCTGCATCTTCATGTATAGTAATACAAATATTTTTGCTTTGGTTGATTGTAATTCATTTTACTGCTCATGTGAACGGGTCTTTGACCCATCATTAAATAAAAGACCAATAATCGTCTTATCAAATAATGACGGATGTGCCGTCTCTAGAAATGATGAAGCAAAAGATATCGGTATTAAGATGGGGGCCGTATATTTTCAAATCAAAGATTTAATTAAAAAACATAACGTTAAAGTTTTTTCTTCTAATTATACTTTATATGGCGACCTAAGCGCCAGAGTCATGCAAGTGCTTTCAACTTTTGCGCCCGAAATTGAAATTTACTCTATAGATGAAGCATTTTTATCATTTACAGGAATGAATAAATTTAACTTAACAGAATACTCTAAAGAAATCAGAAGTACTGTTTTGCAATATACAGGTATCCCTACGTGCGTGGGGATTGGTCCCACTAAAGTTTTAGCTAAGGTTGCTAATCATGTAGCTAAGAAAAACAAAATAAAAACTGACGGAGTTTTTAATCTTTGCGATGAACAACTTCGGCATGACATTTTAAAGTACTTTCCTGTTGAAAATATTTGGGGTATTGGCTGGCAATCAGCAAAAAAGCTTCACACTCATAAAATTAAAACAGCACATGACTTAATGAGCTCTGATTCTGAATTTATTCGCAAACTTTTAACAATTGTAGGAAGTCGTATCGCGCAAGAACTGCGCGGAATCTCTTGCCTTGACCTAGCAACTGATATCAATGATCGAAAGCAAATTATTTCAAGTCGTTCGTTTGGCCGACAAGTGAAAAGTCTTACAGAGCTGCAAGAATCGATATCAAACCATGTAACAACAGCGGCTGAAAAACTGCGTAAGCAAAATTTGATCTGTAAAAATATAACTGTATTTATTCAAACAAATCCATTTAAAGATATTCCGCAATATTACAACTCAGCTAGCATGGATTTAATGAGTGGTAGTGCTATTACGAATAAACTAATTAATCACGCCATGCGATTATTAAACGCCATCTACAAAGATCAGTACGAATATAAAAAATGCGGTGTTATTTTTAATAATTTAGTAAAAAAAGATTTCTTGCAAACGGATTTGTTTAACCAGCACGACACAATCAGGGAAGAAAATCTGATGAAAGTCATTGATCAAATCAATCGTTTTCACGGAGCAAACACCGCAAAGTTTGCATCTTGTGGTGTTAATCATTTTTGGGAAATGCTATCTGGTATGAAGTCGCCTTGCTATACGACCAGGTGGAACGAGCTTTTAAAGGTGTGACTTGTTTTGCGTAACCCCTTTTATAGCGTGTGGGAGATATATTCATTGAGACATGTCATTACTACAAGAGCAAAATTTTATAATCCTCGTAAAGATTTTCTTTTGAAAAGAAAAAATAAAATATATCCATAGGTGCTATTTTTTGAATATTCACCAACAATATCATATTCTGGTATTCGAGAGCCCCAAACCGGCTCTGCCCATATTACTGGATTTCCATCACCTAATCTTTCAAAATTATCTTTTAGTTCTGCATGCAAATTATTTTTATTATCATTTTTTTCTTTAATCCAGTAGTCTTTGTATTTTTCACTTTCTTCTTCATTACTACAACAGAGCATCGCAACAATTAATCCATAAGCGGATACATTTTTATATGATGGGTTTAGGTATTCTGGCGTAGTTTTTCTTAATGAAAAAGCTTCGATTTTTTCAATATCCTTCATTATTTTAGAGTAGTGTTCTGTTTTGTTGAGTCGCTTAGCT
>JBAQKN010000009.1:0-63896 GCA_049301055.1 Pseudobdellovibrio sp.
AAGGCTCGGTTATAACATTTGCTCCGTAAGTGGCTCCCGATTATGAAACTAGGTGGCTCCCGTTCATGCAACTCACTGGATCCCACTTATGCAACTGGGTGGATCCCGTTTGGTGAAATTCTGCAAAAATAGGAAAATCGAAAAAATCCTCTAGCCGTTTCAATTGCATAGAAAGCGCCGGCTGAGTCATATTAAGTCGATCTGATGCTTTGGATAAAGATCCAGACTCTGCAAACACGATAAGTGATTCAAGAAGTTCTAATGATGGTTTTTTCATACTTCAATAATACTTAATATAAATATCAAAATAATTCAATTTTTATTATGTATAAATGAACGTATAAATGGCTCCAGTTAACCAAATAGGAGTAAAAAATGAAATTTTTAAATAAATCTATTTATGCAATTTTGATCTTGGCCTCTTTTGTTGTCGTGAATTCAACAGCTCAAGCCGTTCAATACCTGCCAATTTCGAGAACTATTTTTGCAAATAGACAGTTGCCTTTCGAGCCACACCAAGGAAGCGGGCCATTTGATACAACCTTAGCAATGAACATTCAATACGAACCAGTAAAGATCATTCGAGAAAATCTTGTTCAAGCTCTTAAAGTTAATCTACATTTTTTTGATGGCTGGGAAAAAAATGGCGAAGCCCATGTTACTGTTATTACTCCGCCAGAATATTCAAATGTTATTAAGAAATTTGTAAGCATAGAAAGGATGGAGCAGATTGCTGCGGATATGGGAATTCAAGATTCCGACATTTCTATATTGGGAATTGGCAAAGGCGCAGTTTCAATAAATAGTAAAGCTGAAGAGACTTATTTTTTAATCGTTCAATCCAGAAATTTGCTAAGAATTCGCCGACAAATATATCGTGAATATTTAGCAAATGGCGGCCCAGAAAATGCTTGGGACCCAAATCACTTTTTTCCGCACATCACTGTTGGATTTTCGCTTCGCGACCTACACGAGTCTGACGGAGTTATTAAGGATGTATCTCATTCGCTAGATCGTCGATTTAAATTATTTTTGACCAACTGACTACGGGTTTAAATAATTATTTGACGACATAAAATGAATTCCAGTTTCGTTTTATAAGGCTGGAATTTTTTGATTCATACATAAATCGCAGGGGCGGCTAAGCTTTTCGCATGCTCAATTTTAACGAATCAGGAACAAAGCAAATTTTTTCATGCAATCCACTCTGACCAATAATATCCGCAACTTCTTGATCACTAGAAATAATAGCGTCAAAATTTGAACAGAAAAACATATTAACGATCATAGCATCAGAACTTGATAAACCATGTTTTTCAATGAGCCTCACCGCATCCGACCATTCTGGCGATGAATTAAATAGCGGTGAAGAGTCTTCATTGCGGGTTGATAAAAAATTAAGACCCAATTCATCTTCAGTTCTATTCCATAAACTTTCCAGCTTATTTCCGATTTTGTTTTCACATAAAGATGCCCACAGATTTTTTTCACCATCGATTATTTGCATAAGGCCTAGTTTTACTTTTTTAATATCTGCTTCCGAAAGCCGAAGTGGTGAGCGCTGTTCATCGACACGTTTTTTATTATTAGCTGACCATTTGCCTAGTTGAGCAGAAATATCAGTTGGCAAAAGTGTTCGATCAACTTCTCGAAAGAAATCAATAAGTGCTTCGGTAAAAATAATTCTACGATGGATTTCTAAAAATTCGGCGCGAACATTGACGTTACAGTAGATAGGGATTTCGTGCTCTGCTAGATAGTCAAAAAACTGCGTCGTCGGTTCAAAAAACTTATCACTATCATACGTCGCCGAAATCAAGACGTTGGTATCTACGATCAGACCATGTTTTAGAGAAGGCTTTTTATTGAGCGTCGTAAGAAATTCGCTGTATCCTAAAACTTCAGACACTAGACACCTAAATCAGTTGAAGGCTTTGCTGACTTTTTATCAGTCTGTTTATTATTTTTATTAAAGTTTTCAACGATCTCGAGAACCTCTTTTGAGATAGGGGTCTTGCGAATTTTAGTAAGCTCGCTGGCGATCCGCTTGGCTCCGCCTTTTTTTCCAATTTTAACCGCTGTGTTCATAAAAACCTTTCAACTATTTGAGTATAATAGCATCCCTTTTAGACTTCATAACTACTCGAAAATAGGATGGATTTTCGTTTTTAAGATTTCATCTATTACATGAATGCCTATGAGAAAACCTCTTTTGCAATTTAGAGGGATTGATCTTAACGCCTGAGAAGAAATCTGGTGATCCCCAAGATCCGGTTCTCGAATCATACAAAAGCTTTGCACGAGCCACATAGACCCACTTGGTGAAAGAATCTAAGTTCCCCGCTAATGCCGTTGCTAAAACAATAGTGATTGCGAAATCAGTTAATTTATCGAAGTTCAAGTTGACCACCTTTAAAGACAATTTGTTTTTGTTCAAATCGGGTTATGATGTTTGCAACCGAGTTTCTATTCCAATATTTTGCGATTCTGGGCGCAATTTTTTTCTTGTTAAGTTGGTCTGAAATTCTATTGGGATTGGTGTTTGCCTTCCACAGTCGATAGATCAGCATCAGATTTTCATACTCGTTTTGATCGGGTACGATTTGACCTCGAAAATAACAAAAGCCGTATGGCGGGCGAATATTTGTCTTGCCGCCTTCGGTTTTCATCTTTGAAATTGGTACTGCGACATTGCTACGTAATTCTATTCCCGCACGAGTTAAGCTGCGCTGGATGACTGATTTGGATTTTCCAGTCTGCTTTGAAATATCAGACAGCGAGAGGCCTTTGCAGTAAAGTTCGGAGTAAGTTTCAGAAATGACTTGTCGATCAAATGAAGATAGTTCAATCTTTTTATGTATTTGCAAATGTTCGGGTAAGCTATGATTCAGGCTACCAATTTTCAAGCTGTTCGAACCAGCGTCATAAAAATTGTTCGATGCAACATTCGGTTTTAAATTTAAAAATTCAGAAGTTTGTCGGTTCCCGTGAAAAACAGGGAGTGGAGTCGTGTGCCTTTTTTCTGATAGGGACAGGCTATTTGCGCTTGCCCCCTGTTGATTGTGGATGTTGATTTCTTTTTTATAGTGCGATTCGCCGACAAAGAAATAAATTTCTATTGATTCTGGTTTCACGATTATTTTATCGACTACTTTTTGAATGATTTGGGATTTGATCTCGGGGCTTGATTCATTTTCTAGTAAATCTTTAATCGTCTGCTTGAACAAATTGAAGTCACCGACTGAAACAATATTTTTATTTTGATTCGCATGACCCAGTTCGTTTATTTCTTCTTCTAATCTAGTTTTAGTGATCGATAACTTCTCCATTTGATCAAAGAGACGTGCTTTGGGTTTGTGCTTTTGAAGTTTTTAAAAGTTAGTTAAATATTTGATCTAGAAATAATCGTTTTAAAATGAGTCATTATGATAAACGAAGAACTTAGTTAAATGTGTTAAAAATTTATGCGAATTCAAAAAGTTCGTCAAAATTTTTGTAGGGTAAAGTTTTAGTTAACTTTGGGCAGGTATCTGTTTTGCTACTCAATAAGTCAGGGAATGTCTTGCTGGGGGAACAAATTGAAACTAATAATCTTGAATCACAAAATGAGACGAATGCTGGCATTTGGTTTTACGCTGATGTTAGCGACTGCTTTTCAAAGCTGTTCCAAGCTAAAAACAAACCTAACTGACACCAAAGCTGTTTCTTCGCAAACTGACCGTCAAGTTAGCAGAACTCCACCTGTTGCAGTAACTCCACCTGTTGCAGTAACTCCACCTGTTGTGGTAACTCCACCTGTTGTGGTAACTCCACCTGTTGTGGTAACTCCACCTGTTGTAGTAACTCCACCTGTTGTAGTAACTCCACCTGTTGTAGTAACTCCACCTGTTGTAGTAACTCCGTCTGGTCCTCTGCGTGCATTGAATCGTGATGAACAGTTAGTTTTAATTGATAGTTATCAAGGAGCAGTAACTGAAAAAGCTGATGAAAAAACAAAAAGAGCAATTTATAATGATGTGAATCGCCGCATGACTAGCGTCGATCCTGCACAACGAACGACGCCAGCAGAAAATGAAAAAGCTATGGCTGAATGGAATCATGCTTTTTTTGTAATTTGTAAAATAGTTCCAAATTGTTTATTTGGATATCCACAGATAGAACCCGTAATTACCCAGCCGAATACTGTTCTTCCTGAAATCCAGTTTTCAATAGATTATACTAGAAGAGAGATCAATAATTTATACAAAACAGAACTGGGACGCGAAGTTGATAGCGCAAGCTTAGAGCGTTGGATGAGTGATTCTTCAGTTTTTGGCCAAATAAAGTTTAGTCTTCGAGATTCAGCTGAATATAAAAAAAGACAAATCGAAATGAATAATTTAAATCACCCTAATCGCCAAGACGCTATTAAAGCGATATATTTTGAGGAGCTAGAGGTTGATTCAGGAGCACTAACTGCAGCGCAACTGCTTGATGCCCGATCGTTGGATCAAATTAGAGCTGCTTTACGTGCTTCAGCAAAAGGCCAAAGTACTCGCGAAATGCGGATTAATAGCCATAGTCAACGGATACTTTATCAAAATTTGATGTACACGTATAAAGAATCCGATCCTGCATTGGCAATTTGGATGAATTCAGCTTATACGACTGAAGAAATCGCTGTTCGGATGCAAAATTCAATCGAAGGCAGAAAAATAAATGCAAAAGAGGCTTTTGGAAAATATGGTACTACTTTTTTACCAGCTTCTCGTAGCGGTCGAGGTAGCTGTACATGTCCTGCGCCGATGTTGTCGGCAGGGCAGCAGTATGTAGGCGGCTGCATACCAGAAGGCACAATTAAAGTAACAGTTTCAGCAGCAATGAATAAATCAAGAAATTATATTTATGCAAAAGAAGAGGACTGCCCTTAGAAGTTTTCAATATCACCCTGGCTAGAGTTTTAATTTGAAACACTTTGTTGCCAATATTTAGGTGAATGGGCTGGATACAGATCTTCAGCATTTTCCAATCGAGGCAGAATTATTTATCGAATTGTAGATAAAAAAATTGTTATTAAGATCGCTCGAACTACTGATGAACATGATTACAAGAAAGGTCGCAAGAAATGAAAAAGACATCTAAAAAACCTATCGACATTTTCAAGGCCGCGAAAACAAAGGGCGATCTAATTAAAGCTTTCCGCACTAATTTTAATATTAAACAAGATGACATGGCTCATGCCTGTAAGATTTCACAGGCTAATTTTTCTGCGATAGAAAAAAATCGTCGTGAAGTTGGTCCCCTCGTATCGCCCTAAAGTTTGCGGCTTTTATGGGGCTAAGCCCTGACGTGTTGCTTTATCCAAATGGGTATGAAGCTGAGCCTGAATACAAAGAAGTACGTGAGCGATTCGCATCCCTGGCGCCTGTAGCAGCTAAGAGTCGTGGTTAGAATTTGATGGATAAATTATTAGTCGATATTCATCAAAGTTTAGGTATTTCTGAAATTCATATTAACGCGAATAAACTTAAATTTCAGCCGCAACCAAATCTAGACTCTTTGGAAATTGTTGATATTGATTTTGAAGGCAAACCTTTTATTTTGCAGGCTTCTGCCGCGAAAGCGTGGCGATCGATGAAGGATGCTGCTGAAAAAGATCAAATACAGCTTAAGCCGTTCTCTGGTTTTAGATCTTATCTTCATCAAAAGAGTTTCTCTGGCTTGCAGAAAATGCATCTCGCTTTGAGTTTAGATTGAGCTATCCAAGAAATAATGATCAGGGAATTATTTATGAACCCTGGCACTGGTATTATACGGGTCGTTAGTAATAATTTGTAGTTCATCATAAGTTAAATATGTGAAATCATTATGATAGAAGGAGAGAAATGTCTCCCTACCAATTATCAAGCTGTTCGAACCAGCGTCATAAAAAAAGTTCGGTTTTAAAAATAAAATTTCAGAAGTTTTCGGGTTCCCGTGAAAAACAGGGAGTGCCGAGCTATGTCTTTTTTCTGCTATGACACTGTTTTGGCTAAAATCAGATGTAGCAAGCTCAGGTAAAGGGCGGGAGCCCGCGATTGCAAGCTCCCTTTTATAATGTTTTTCACCGACGTAGAAATAAACTTCAACTTCTTCTGTTTTCACAACGATCTTATGCACCACTTTTTGAATGATTGATGTCTTCACGACAGGATCAGCTTCATTTTCTAAAAGATCCGTCATGACCGCTTTAAATGAATTAAAATCAGCTATTCCGATAGCGAGTATTTCAAATGCCATTCATCCTGATCAATACGTGGTTCGATTTGCGGAAAGATGGCTCTAGGCTTTGAATGGCTTTGTAAATTTGAATGAGCTTTTTGTTCAGATTGAAATTTAAAAAACAAATGGATCAGTGGCACCCGTAAAATCGAACGCCACTTCATTTTGAAAGAAGTGATTAGGTAGCAGCAAACAACTGCATAATTCCAAGCCGACAATAATCACTTGAAATCTGTAATTTTAGGTCGTTAGCTTAAGCTTATGAGAAAACTATTAATTTTTACCTTCACAATTATTATTGGCCTTATATCCAATAAATCGGTCGCCTCGGTAGCTGTATCTGTTGAATACTCTGAGGCTGCCAATGTTTTTGATCTTTTGGATAATGTTTCAAATTGGTGGGAAGGTTTTTGTGAAGAGGAGTATCAAAAGTTTTGGAGCCAAAAATTTGGCCTTACTGAAAGCGACAAGCAGTTATTTAGTGAATATAAGATCTTAAGAGAAAAATATTATAAAGACCCCGATCAAGCAGAGAAAGATCCACTCAAGAATAGAAATGGCTTTTTTTCTACTCTAAGTTCAGTCACAGCTGACCCTGTCGCAGAGGCATTTTACTCCTCGGAAAAACTTTCTGATGCATATAAAAATCTGGAAGCAATTCTTACTGTTGAAGAATTGGGCTTTCTTAAAAAATTCCACAAGCAATTTGAAGATAACTATGCAGTCCTTTTAAAAGAGAGCGCTAGCTTCAAAAAAATCGCAAAGATAGCAAATCTAGCCTTCAAAAAGCCTTCAATTAAAGTTCTTTTTGACGATGCCTCTAGATTTTATGGCGTCAAAGAAGACCTCTCCTACAGAGTTTTATATGTATGGTGGCCGCCGATTGAACGATCACAGTCATCTCCTACAGGCAAATTTCTACTTATGAGATACAATCCAATTAAGCATGCTGATATTGCTGGCAAAGATGCAGACATCGTGTTTCACGAAATTGTTCATACGATCTCAGCTCGCCAAGGACTTAATCAAAAGCAAGCGCTCACCAAGGAATTTCTTAAAGCTTGTCCGGTGCAATATAGGATGAAAAAGCTCAAGGTTCTTGAAGAACCACTTGCGGTTGCAATTGGCCAATTACTTTATTTAAAAAGAGTTGAGCCAAAGCGATTGGATTTAAGTGCTAAAGCATATAACGACCCATGGATCAGTGCGTATGGAAAGATGCTTTTCCCAGTTGTCGACGAGTACATGAAAAACAAGAGAGGTATTGTAGACTTTGTTAAACCAGCTACGGCAATTTGCAATGAATTGGTGAAGATGAGCGAAAAACTGGTCACTAAATAAATCCTATGCGACGCCTAATATTCGATTAGAGCCCAACCTTTTGCGCGAAACTACGGCCTCAGTCAGTAAGTCTGATCCTTTTAGTATTTCTTAACAGGGTTCCGCATATTCGCCTTCAGATCTAATCTATTGAAGCTGCAAAAGGTTCTTGAGAGTCCGACCAATTGGGACCCCAGATCCATTCCCTTGATGACAATAATGGTTGGGCTGATATCATATCATCCTATGAAGATGTTTAAAATTAGCATACCCAGATTGATGTTAATCCATTTTCTACTAAATGTTCTGATTCTATCGATACCTTATCTGATTCCATCGATAGCAGGAATTTATCACCGATCGAGGATTGCAGAAAGTATTTTGGCAAGTCCACTTTTCCTGTGGCCAATTTGGTTCTTTTTTCTAGGGCAAGGCTGGAAGCGAGTTTTGTCAGTATCTTTCGCCACAGTTCTTTCGTTTGCAGCGCTATGGATGTTTTTCATTGGTGATGAAAACACAATTGAAAGCCGACGCTTCGCAACTCGATTGGGCCAAGTCTACCTCGTTCAGCAATTTGATTTTGATAAAAGCAAAGAATTGCCTGACAGAATTTATATCGAAAAACCTTTACCCTTTGGCTTTATTAAAACGATCAAAAGCTATATCCCAGAAAACTCATCTATCGGTAGTATTTATGAAACAAAAGTCCACGGTAATACTTTTGTAGTAAAGGGCCACTGGGGTTCATATTTCTTTAAGCACAACGGCGATCAGTTAGAGTTGGTTCAATAATACTACCTAAAATTCACCCTAGCAATCAACAAGGTTCAGCCTAAAAAACTGAGCCTTTATTTTTTCCGCTGATTCGACGTCAGCATCCGCGTGTACTTCGAATACGACATAATCCCTTTTTGCGATTTCTCAGCAGCCTTCCCCGTCATAACTAAAGTACAATATTTAAGTTGGCCAATTAGCGCTAACCCAAATCCTAAGCGCACAACAAACGAAACAAGTTTTATAGCACCCACGATACAGCTCCTACTCTAATCAAGTCGGTTTAAACTGCTTAACCGCCACTGAAACCGTAGCTCGCCGAATCCTACACCGATGAGCAATCTCAGTTTACGCTAAACCCTGATCCCAATAAAGTTTTGCCAGCTTATTTGGATCAACTATTTGTTTTTTCCACAAAACCAAGTAGTCTCGCTTTACGGTTAACTCGGCTTGTTCGACTAACTTAGACTGGCCCCTACCAATTATTTCGGTAGGACAGATATTTCTTATTAATTCCGTCATTGAATTATCTTTCCCAAAGCAAAAAGCCAGACATTCGCTTAAATGGGGCGGCCCATTTTTTTCCCATTACGAATTCAAAAAGTTTGAAAACTTTCGGTAATGGCGTTGGACGTCCAAATTTTTCAGAAATTTCGGTATAAAATTGCGATTGTGTTAGATGCCATCCGCGCTCTTCGAAAAATTTCATCCAGTCGTCTGGGTAAAATTGAAATGGAGCATTTCTTAAAGCTTTCATTCGTTTTGGATCTTTTAAATATCGATAGGATTTCTCCGAAATATATTCACAAATCCAATATTTGAAGCTGGAGTGATGGATCAAATCTTCCGACAGTTCTGAAGCCTGTTCCTGTGTTAAGTAAGGCAAAACTCCTTCAGTTAGGACAGCCACCTGCGGATACTTGCGCGCAAGCTCTTCAAGCAAAGATTGCCTCAGTGCCCGGTTCGACAGATCAAGACCGATAGTTTCCAGTTTGCAACTTGGGCTGAACTTCTTAAGAATCTCTTGCTTGTGTTCGATGACGTGCGGAAAGTCCACCTCAATCCACTGAATTTCCACTCCAAGCTTCATCCGATAAGGACGGCTATCTAGTCCGGCGCCAAGATTTAAAAATGTAGTGACGCCCTTTGAAATGAGATCATTGATCATTTGGTCGATGATGTAAGTGCGCATCACGACTGTCCAACGGGTCCATCTGGTCGCTTCAGACTGTAGTTTTTCGACACTTAAAGAACAATCACCCACCAAAATTCGAGCAAAAGGATCTTTGAATAAGGAGTCGGGACGTTCGGATTCAATCGCGCGATAGTGCGCGACCCAAGTCGAAGTATCAGAAACATGTTGAATAAATTCGTCCACGGGATGGCTCATATTTATTTTTCCTTTAATGCAATTTTGTTATCCTGCTGGCAATAATAACACCCGGGTAAAATAAGATCAATATTGCCCAATGCTAACCTTTTTGTCAGTCAGCCTGATCAGATTAAGATTTTCTTAATACGGCCGCATAAAAGCCATCGAATCCATGTGTATGTGGCCAGATGCGGTGCTCTGAAATTAATGACCATTTTTTTCCGGCGGCAGAATTTAAAAACCATTTTATTTGTTCTTCGTTTTCGCATTTTAAAATACTGCACGTGGCGTAAACCATGATTCCACCGGATTTACACATTCCCGAATATCTGGAAAGAATATCTTTTTGCAGTTTGCACACATCGTTGATCTGTTCTGGATTCAGTTTCCATTTGGAGTCTGGGTTGCGGCGTAAAACTCCAAGTCCTGAACAAGGTGAATCAAGTAATACTCGGTCGAAAGAATTTTCTAATCGCTGAATCACTTTCGGTGAATCTATCAATTTAGTTTCTAAGTTAGTAACGCCAGCATGTGATGCGCGTTGCTTAAGATCTTGCAGTTTCCAATCGTGGATATCCATGGCCACGATTTTCCCTTTGTTCTGCATAAGCGCAGCTAGGTGCAATGATTTTCCACCTGAGCCTGCACAAGCATCAACAACGTGATGCCCGGGTTGAACTTGAAGTAAAGGGGCAATAGACTGTGAACCAGCGTCTTGCATTTCGAATTCACCTTTTTTAAAAGCCTGGGTAGCAAAAACATTTTTTCGTTGTTTAAGATGAAGGCCATCTGGAAGTGAAACAGAGCCTTTAATTTTGACGGCATCTATAAGTTCGATTTTTAAGGCGCTAGTTAGTTTATCAACATTCGTTTTTAAAGTGTTCGTCCGTAGAAAAATTTCAGGTTCTTTATTCAGGCTTTGCATGATGGCTGGCCATTCCGCAGCAAATTCTTTTTGACCCAATTCAAACAGCCAATCTGGAAACGAGTTTTCAATGGCTGCGGTTTTTTTAGCTTTAATTCGGCTTTGTATCTTTGTGATATCGATATTTATAAATTCAGGTCGCGCGACGGGTTTAAGATTTTTAGTAACTAAGTAGGCACTAATAAGCGGCCATAGCTCTTCAGAATCAGCGATAAATTCTAGATTTCTTTTGTGTCTTACAATTCCATAAACACTTTCTGCAAAAAAACTACGATCATCTGGTGTCCAGTTTTTATTAGTGCGCATGTATTTATCGATCATGCGGTCCGCATGCTTTCCCTTTTCAAAAACCTCAATCAAAGCCTGAGATAGGGTATTTAAAATGTGGAACTGTACAGATTTGCTCAAATAAAATTTTCCTGCCAAAAGGCTTAGAATCGAAAAAAATTAGAATAATAAAGTAGGAAATAAATTTAAGTTTTTTTGTAGTGCGTGGCAAGTAAAAGGATTAATCATTGTAATAAATAAAATGGCAAGAGGTTAAGACTGCTTGATATATTTCATGCGATCAGACATAGAACATCAGTTTAAACTTTTCTTCATTAATAATTTAAAATAATTAACAGCTTTGATTTAACAATCTGTTAAGCAATACAAAAATATAAATCAAATTTTGCTCCGGAAGTGTATTTGGTATCAATTGTAATGCGGCCTTTATGGCGCTCCATAATTTGCCTTGTAATTGACAACCCTAAGCCTGTTCCTTTGCCGATTGGTTTAGTAGTATATAAGGATTCAAAAATTCGATCTTGAATTTCAGCAGGTATGCCAGGACCATTATCGAAAATACTTAGTTTCAACATGTTATTTTCTATCGAAGTGCTGAATGAAATAATTTTTTCAGATTGGTTGTCTAGAGCATCAATTGAATTGCCTGTTAAATTCAATAAGACTTGCACCAACTCTGATTCAGTACTGATGCAGTTTGGAAGGTCGTCTGATATATCAATTTTTAAAACAACGGAATTAAGGTTAATTTTATCCTGCAATAATATTGTCATTTCTTCTAATGAGGCTTTTAAATTTTGTGCAGAGCCAGGGTCACCATCTTGATTGTGTGCTAAAATTTTTATTGATTTTATGATTTGCGTAATTCGATCAGTCATTTTAACAATTCGCTGGAGTTTAAGAATTGTTTTTGGACTTAGTGGATGGTCAGCTGAGTTTTCTAAAGAATTAGCACTAGCGCGAATTATAGTTAATGGGTTTGCAATTTCATGCCCAATATTTGCAGAAATTTCGCCTAATGCAGAAAGCTTTTGAGAAGCTTCTAAGGTTTTTTTCTGTTGCTGAATTGTATCTTGAAATGAGGCGCTAACATTTAAAATTTTAAAATATATAATTAAGGCTAAAAAGACAGAAAACATCCAAAAGATCAGAGACCTTGATAAAATATAACGCATAGAAAGTTGATTTTTATTAAGACGATCATTTAGATCGGTATTAAGATTTTCCGTAGTAGCATCGATAATATTAACAAAAATACTTATAGGAATTTCTGAAAAAATAATATTTTCAAGTTCTTTGGTTAGGGATAATATTTTATTATCGTCCGGTGTGTTTGGATAATTAGTTTGATTTTGTAAGGCAAGTCTAAGGTCAAATATAAGATTTAAGGCATACTGTTGTGACATAGATAAAGTATTCATATTTTGCTTTAATAGTGCTGCTGAATTTTTTGCATTTACATATGAGGGAATTTGAATGCCGACTGCGCTAATTGTAAAGTATGTTTTTTTTTCTGGATCCAATATTAAATTTGAATTAGTAATCAATTTTTGAATAAATGAAAATATAAATTTGAAATTATTTTCAGAACTCATCTGTAATTTTAAAATTTTATCTAAATTTGTTAGTTCAACAAAGGTTGTATTGTAAAAATTAGTTTCTGATTCGGATACACTTTGTAGTGGCTTTAGTTTTTGATATATTTTTTCTAACTCTAAAAATAAATTATCTTTTTCTTCACGAGTAGTAGCTTGGGAATATAATAAATAGTACTTAAGAGTCGGCTTAAGCAAATTTACCCCTAAAATTTCCATTTTATTCGCGTTAATTTTTTCGGAAGTAATTTTTAATAATTGAGTGGTCATAAAGATAATTGGAAGGCTAAGTAAGAAAATTATTGAACCAAGGCCAACTAGCAATTTTTTATTCATATTCCCATATCGGATTAAAGCTAAAGAATTAAAATATAATTTGTTGAGTCTTTGCTCGTGGCGCGTAATTCTTTATTAAATCAAATCAATTTGAAATTAATATTATGAATTCAATTTGTAAAAAACATTTTT
The DNA here is from genome assembly GCA_049301055.1 of Pseudobdellovibrio sp. Classification (GTDB taxonomy): domain Bacteria; phylum Bdellovibrionota; class Bdellovibrionia; order Bdellovibrionales; family Bdellovibrionaceae; genus Pseudobdellovibrio. Next base: position 12,983 of record JBAQKN010000009.1, read on the forward strand.
TCTTCATTATCTCAGAATAAGACATAAAAATTGGATTTATTAAAATTCATCATAAAGCTGGTTATAAAAACATCCGATTGTTTGTCTGTTAGGAGAGTTTTAGCATGAAAGAATTAATATTAATTACTGAGGATGATGTTGAGCTATTGCAAGTGCTAGTTGATGATTTAAAAGACTTAGGAATGGAAATTATAACAGCTACAAATGGAAAGATTGGTTTGGAGCTTGCAAAAAAGCACAATTTTTCAATGATACTATCAGATATTTCAATGCCAGAAATGAATGGTTTAGAGTTTTTAAAAAGTATTAGATTACATGGTTTGGAAGTTCCTTTCATAGTTTTATCCGGAAACGGAGATCGGCAAAACACAATGATGGCTTTAAGATGGGGAGCCTTTGATTTTTTAGATAAGCCATACGAATATGAAGAGTTGTTAAAAAAAGTTAAAGATGCTTCGGCTCTTGGGCTTTATCAGTATGAAATTGCTGAGCAGATAAATAGTATTTGTGCCAGTAAAAGTTTTAATCCTGAAGAAGCTTTAAAATTTAAAGACATAACAAAAAGACAAATGCTGATGAGATTCGAAAGCAAAGCACACGATAAGAAGTAATTAATCGTAAGATTAGGAGCAAGAAATGAAAATTCTGCTAATAGATGATTCCAAAGTAATTTATTTAATAGTTTCTGCAATTTTTGAAGAAAGTGGATACGAACTTAAGTGGGCTCAGAATGGCAAACTTGGAATGGACTTACTAAATGCAGATGAAAAATTTGATATCATTTTATTAGATTGGAATATGCCAGTAATGGATGGGCCAACATTTTTACTAGAATTTAAAAACAAAAAAATATCAGATATGCCAATTATGATGCTGACTACTGAAAATAGCCCTGCCTATATTGAGCGTGCACTAAACCTAGGTGTTGCTGAATATGTAATGAAGCCTTTTACTGGCGATATTCTGCTATCTAAAATTCAAATGATAGTTGAATCAAGAAAGGCAAGTTAGTTTATGAGCAGAGAAAATCTTTATCACATAATATCTAAAATTGTAAAAGAAAATTGCGGTATAAAGTATACAGAAAATACTTATTTCCAATTGGATTCGCGGATTGATTCATTAAAAAAATGTTTTACATGTGCCTCGGATGAGGATTTGTATAAGATACTAAATGGACGGCTGACTCAAGAACAAAGTATGATTCTAATTGATTTAGCAACAAATAATGAAACTTATTTTTTTCGTGATCCTTCTGTGTTTAAAGTATTAGAAAGTGATGTTTTCCCAAAACTAATTTCAGAAAAAAAACAAAAAATTGATATTTGGAGTTTAGCAAGTTCTACAGGACAAGAGGCATATTCAATTTTAATGACTTGGGAAAAGTTAGTAAAAAAAGAAGGTTGCGAAGTTAAGCTGCACGCAAGTGATATTAGTAAACGTGTATTATTAAGAGTTGAAAAAGGAATTTACACACATTTAGAGGCTCAGCGCGGGTTACCCATTTTGGATCTTACCAAATATTTTAAACAAGTCGAAGGCAATAGTTGGCAAGTAATCGAGCCATTAAGAAAAAATGTAACAACATCGGAATTTAATCTTATATCAAGTCATTACGGAATGAATAAATACGATATTATTTTTTGCAGAAACGTATTAATTTATCAAGAAGTAGAAAAAAGAAAAGAAATTATTAATAATATTTATTCTGCACTTAAGCCAGGTGGTTTTTTTGTGCTCGGTAATGCTGAAAATCTTATTGGAATTAATGATCGGTTTGAATCAATTGCAAAAAATGGATGCTGCTTTTATCGCAAGCCTGACAATAGTCAAGCTGTGGCGGCATAAAGAAGCTATGTTACAATACGGACAATGACTTTTCGACTTTTTGATTGATATTCAAATAGTGTGAACGGTGTGTCCGTTCTTGATTGCATATCAAAATTTAACTTTTCTTTTTGTATCTTTTCTAATTTTAGTTTTTCAAGAATATCTTCAGGAATTATTTCTTCAAATTTTGTTTCGCTGTGTATTGGAATTTGCATACTAACAAGCTCAATATCATCTTCATCTTTGACATTGATTGAAATAAATCGACTGATTTCAGTCTGAATATTAATTTTAATGAAATTTGAAATTGGTTCTATTTTTACACTTGCAAAGACTTCTTGAAATAACAAATTCCAATTTGAATTGGAATTTAAAGAGGCAACAAGTCTTGTAAATAAGCCAAATGATCTCATTAACGGAAAAAGGCTTGCTGGCCCAGAAGATCTAAACCACCATTTATTATCACCGAGCAATTGGTCAATTCGGTGTTTGGCATCCCAGTTTAGAATGTTAAATTCGTTTGAGCGAAATGGCTCGGTTAGAATGCTAATTAAATCAATCAAATGATTTTGGATTTTTTGCAATTTTGAGGCATCAAATCCTAGTGCTACTAATATTGAAAGGATTTGTTGCGAATCTAAGTTTTTCTGTAAAATTAGTAAAGACAAGTTGGCAGCATCATTTTTAGAAATTTTCGTAAAACTTCCGGCATCAATAATATTTAGACAGTCATCTTCAAATAAGAAATTACCTGGATTTGGATCAGCTTGATAAAAATTCCATTGAAAAATGGATTTAATATAAAAACGTATCAGATTGTCAGCATGATATCTTCTTTTAACTTCGTTTTGTTTTTGAACTTCTTTAAAACTAACGCCATCCATCCAACTCATGGCTAGAATATTGGCTGTAGAATATAGATCAAGTGGTACTGGCGAGTTTATCCATGTAGTATTTTGGCAAAGCAAATTAATTTGCTTTATTTTTTTTTGTTCTGATGGAAAATCTAATTCATTTAATAAGCAAGTTGATATTTCTTTTTTAAAATCACTAAACTGAATATCCCATTTTTTTACAGGACCAGCACTTGGAATATAGCCAAGAAGTTTTATCCAAGACCGCATTTGATTATCTATTTCAGGCAGCTTTATTTTTAAGGCAATTTTTTCTTCAGATGTCGTAGTCGCTTGATGAACTTGCGAAATTGATGCGATATGACCAATTGGTTCTATATGGTTAAATAATTTTTCAAGTGGAATTTTATATTCTGATAAAAGAATTTGTTCAATGATCGAAAACTCCAGCGAGTCGGAAAGGCTTGCGCTAGACAGTGCTTGAATTTCTTCATGAGCATCGGGCGATGAGCCAAGATATTGTCCAATCTTTAACAAAAAGCCAGAATTTTCGGATAAAAGCTTTGCCGCCTTGTGGGCAGCAAGGTTTTTTTTTATTTCATCTGTAGAATTCATTTTAGCAAGTTGAAGACCAAGTTGAACAGATGTCGCAATTTTTTTTATTTCTTTAATCATGAATTCCACTTTAGGAAAAGCATTGTTACTATTACTAAAAATCTGCAGGGTATTATTAGTTTGTCTACGAACTTCATTTTATTACGATATTGTTCTTCGCCTTTGCCAAGGCGAATTCCATAATAAATTGCAAATAAGTATGCAAAGACAACAATCAGCGCCAAAGAAATATGAATGATTAATATAATTGGCATGTTGGAATTAATTTTTGTTAAAACACCACGATGAATAGCCAAATATAAAACCAAACTAATATCAGCTAAAACGGCAATTGAAGTAATGCGAACATGAAGTTTTTTATTTTTTGCTTTAAATGATCTTCCCAAAAGTAATAAGGCGAAAATCAAAACGCTTAAAATTAATAATTCCATAAAAATCTCCTATAATGTTAACTAATCGATTTAATAAAATTTCTTTACTACTTTATTTTTAGCTAGACAAAAATCTAGAGTGCATAATTATTCATTACACCTTCGTCCTAACGCATAAAGATTTTTAACATAAAGTAAATTAATATTACAAACAAGACTTTATTTCCAAAACAAATAACATCATAGTTGTTTACGGAATATAAAAATACTTCTAAATTTGGAGATGTTATCGATGTCAGAGTCTAATGCGCTTTTGAAAGAATTTATTCTTGAATCGAATGACAGTTTGGGTGTTATTTCTGAATGTGTAACTAAATTAGAAAAAAATCCAACAGATTCGGAATTACTTAACGCTTTGTACAGAGCTGTGCACACTGTTAAAGGTGGTTCCAGGTTTTTGAAATTAGATAAACTTGAGGTTATCGCGCATGCATTAGAAAATCCTTTAGATTTAGTTCGCGAAGGAAAGCTATTTGTTACGTCTGGTTTGGTTGATGTTTTGCTAGTTGGTGCGGATCTTATGACAGCACATTTAAAGTGCTTGGACAATACAGGCGTTGAAGACGAATTGGATCCTACATCATTATTATTAAGTATTGCTGAATTTATGCAGCAACAATCTGAGCCTATTGTTCCTAAAGAAGAAATTATTCCCTTTGATTCTGCATCTAGTGAAGATTTAGATAATAATTTCGCGTCTATTATTGAAGAGCCTGTACTACAAGAAGAAGTTAAAATTAAAATTGCTAAAAAAGATAAAGTTGAACCTAGGACTGATTTGGTTGCAGAGGTTAAGGTTTCAGAAACTACTGAAAAAAATGTAACAGATTCAGTTGTTCGGGTAAATGTTGATCTTTTAGATAAAATAATGAATGTTGTTGGAGAACTAGTTTTAACAAGAAACCAAATTCTTCAATATGCTACCTCAACAGATTCATCAGATCTTCAGCGGTTATCGACGCAATTAAATACAATTACGACAGAACTTCAGGGCGATATTATGACAACGCGAATGCAGCCAATTGGTGGCATTTTAACGCGCTTCGAACGAATAGTTCGCGACATGGCCAGAGACTTAGGGAAAAAGGTTAGTTTAAAAATAGAAGGTAAGGATACTGAATTAGATAAAACCTTACTTGAGGCAATTAAAGATCCTTTAACTCATATGGTTCGAAATGCAGTAGATCATGGAATAGAGACAATTGATGATCGAAAAAAAGCTGGTAAGCCAGAACAAGGCACTTTGCAAATTCGCGCCTATCATGAAGGCGGGCAAGTAACGATTGAAATTGGTGATGATGGCCGTGGAATTAACAGACAGAAAATTTTAAAAAAGGCATTAGAAAAAGGAATTTTAACTTCTGATGCCGCTGAGAAAATGACGGACCGTGAAATATTAGGAATTATATTTTACCCTGGATTTTCTACTGCAGCACAAGTTACAAATATTTCCGGTCGTGGTGTTGGAATGGATGTTGTTAAAACTAATGTTGAGAAAATTGGTGGGCAAGTAGATATTTCGTCTGAAGATGGAGTCGGCACAACTTTAAAAATGAGAATTCCGTTAACATTGGCAATTATTCCAGCTCTGGTTGTAGAAGATTCAGGCGAAGCATTTGCAATTCCGCAAATTAATTTGGTTGAATTGGTGCGCTTAGAGGGCGAAAAATTAGCATTAATCGAAAAAATTAATGAAGCAGAATTTTTTCGACTGCGTGGCGAATTAATACCATTAATGCGGTTGCGCGAAGTTTTAGAGCTTAAACCCAAAGATCAGAATGTGGTTGTTGATGCTGAAAGTATCGCAATACTAAGTGCTGAAGGTTTGGTTTATGGTTTAATTGTTGATTCCATTTTAGATACTCAAGAAATTGTAGTTAAACCATTAAGTAAACAATTAAAAGCAATTGGAACATATGCGGGTGCAACGATTATGGGTGATGGCCGAGTCGCTTTGATATTAGATGCACTGGGTTTGGGAACTAAGTTCTCTTTAAAAAGTGAAAAAAGTAAATCAGATGATAAGCATTTAGAAAACATGAACAGTTCAATTGATACTCAAGAAATTTTAACTTTTCGTTTAAATTCTAAGGGATTGTACGGGGTGCCTTTAGTTGTTGTTCACCGTCTTGAAGAATTCCCAGTCGGCATTATTGAATACATCGGGGAAACCCAAGTAATTCAATATCGCGGACAACCTATGCCACTTATTCGAATTGAGGAAACATTAGGTTTGCATCCATTAACAGATAAGAAGGATAAAGAAATTATACCTGTCTTTGTAACTAGTTTTTCTGGAAAACATTTTGGATTTGTTGTCGAAGAAATCATGGATATTGCAATGGTTGGAATTGATCTTAAAACAACAGCTTTAGATAAAAAAGGTTTACTAGGATCTGTTTCCGTTAATGATAAATTATTATCGTTAATAGATGTTTTTTGGATAGCTGAAAAAATGAATTTAACGCAACCAGCAGATGAAACATATTTGAAAAAATCAAAGCAAAATAAAAAACCTGTTGTCTTGATAGCCGAAGACACACCTTTGTTTCGGCGTATGGCAATACAAACTTTTAGTGCACTTGGTTTTGAGGTGCATCTAGGTGAAGACGGTGTAATTGCCTTAGAAAAACTAAAAGAACTAGGTAGCACTGTTGATTTAATTGTTTCAGATATTGAAATGCCAAATATGAATGGATTAGAATTTGTTCGGGCTGTTCGAAAAATTCCTGCGTATGCGACGACACCTTGTATAGCTTTAACTTCGCGATTTAGTAAGCAAGATATCGATAATGGATTAGAAGCTGGATTTGATAGATATTTGGAAAAATTTAAAAAAGATGAAATTCTTGCTGTTGTAACTGAATTAATTGGAAAGAATGGAGCTGTTGCATGAGCAATGATGTAGATCTTAAAACAGGTGTAAATAAGCAAATAGTTCAGTATTGCACTTTTAAAGTTGGAAAAAACTTTTTTGGTGTTCCCGTGCTTGAGGTTCAAGAAGTAATTAGAAAGCAATTGTTAACGCCGGTTCCGCTTAGTCAAAAACAAATTCGTGGTTTGATTAACTTACGTGGACAAATTGTAACATTAATCGGCCTTAGGCAACTTTTTGGCATGCCCGAAATAGAAGATATTGACTCTACAAATGTCGTGGTGAAATCGAATGATTCCTTATCGGCACTTATCGTCGATGAAATTAATGATGTTATGGATATTGAAATCACGTCATTTGAAAAAGCTCCTGCTACTTTAAGTAAATACATGAAGCCCTTTGTTAAAGGTATTCATAAACTTGAAGGCCAATTATTAATTATTTTAGATTTGCAAAAAGTTTTAGAATTTAACTAACCAAAAAAAGGGAATTAGAAAAATGGAATCACTGAAAATAGATTTAGATCAGAAAACAGGAAAAAATAAAGTTGAATTCATGATTGCAATGGATGCAGTCAATACAAACGTGTTTTGTGCTGATTCAGATTTTAATATTACTTTTGTAAATAGAAAAGCGCTTGAAACATTAAATATAATTTCAAGACAAGTTCGTCAGGCTTTTAATGTTGATGTAAATGCATTGATTGGTGTCAATATTGATTCTTTTCATGCGGGTCGCAAATTAGAAATCCGTGATATGTTGTCAAACCCAAAAAACTTTCCAGTAAGATCTGATATTATGTTTGCGGGACTTACTCTAGCACTTCAAATATCTCAGATTTCAAAAGTCGGCGGAGAAAATTTGGGTTACATTGTAAATTGGGATGAGGTCTCTACGATTCGTAAAACAGAAGTAGAAATGGCTCGAACTCAAAGTATGCTTGAGCAAGCTCCAATTAATGTTATGTTTGCGGATAAAAGTTTTAATATTATTTATATGAATCCACGTTCATTAGCGACATTAAAAACGCTAGAGCAATATCTACCGGTAACAGCAGATAAAACAGTCGGACAAAATGTAGATATTTTTCATAAGAACCCTTCAGTTCAGCGACGAATTTTAGGGGACCCAAAAAATCTTCCTTTTCGTGCTAAAATTCGCGTTGGGCCAGAAACTTTGGATCTATTAGCTTCAGCAATTATGGGACCCAATGGGGAATACATGGGGCCAATGGTTACGTGGTCTGTAATTACAACCCAAGTTGTAACTGTGGATACTTTATCTAAAACTTCGACTGATTTATCTGCAGCTGCAGAAGAGTTAATGGCTATTTCAAATGAAATGACAGGATCAGCAACCGCGACATCAGCACAAACAGCACAGGTAAGTGCAGCAGCTGAAGAATTATCTGCAGGTATGAGCACTGTATCTACAAATATGGAAGAGATGGCAGCTTCAATAAAAGAAATTACAAGAAGCACAAGCGAATCTTCACAAATGTCTGAAGATGCAATGAAGAAGGCTAAAATTACCAATGAGATTATTAACAAATTGGGCGTTTCTAGCCAAGATATTGGTAATGTCATTAAATTGATTGATTCTATTGCTCAACAAACAAATCTGTTAGCATTGAATGCGACAATTGAAGCAGCTCGTGCAGGTGATGCGGGTAAAGGCTTCGCAGTTGTTGCTAATGAAGTTAAAGAATTAGCAAAGCAAACTGCCAAAGCAACTGCTGATATTACTAAACGTATTGAAACTATCCAAGGTGATACAGGTTCAGCTGTTAAAGCGATTGAAGAAATCACAAAAACTATTGAGCGTTTAAATCAAACAGCAAATACAATTGCTGCCGCAGTTGAAGAGCAAGCAGCAACGACTAATGAGGTGTCACGTGTTGTAAGTGAAAGTTCTAAAGGAGTTTCTAGTATTTCACAGGCTGTAACTGGCGTGATGGATGCGGCAAGAGCGACTGCTGATGGTTCTAAAAGTGTAAATGAAGCCAGTTCCGGATTAGGAACTTTAGCAGAAACACTAAAAAGTTTGGTTGCTAAAGTAGAGGTTTAATTTTGAAGGTTTTAATTGTGGATGATTCAATTATTTTCCGATCGGGTATTCTGAAAGCTTTAACTGGTCAAGTGGGCATTGAAGTTGTTGGAAGTGCGGCAAATGGAAAAATTGCTTTAGATAAAATCAAACAGTTAAAACCAGATATTATTACTATGGATTTAGAGATGCCCATCATGGATGGCATCTCTACTATAAAAGAAATAAGAAAAGATAATAAAAATTTGGGCATTCTTGTTTTTTCTGATCAATCAGAAGTAGCAGCTAGAAAAACATTTGAGGCCTTGGCCGCAGGAGCAGATGATTTTATACCGAAATCAATTGTTAAAGGTGAAGGCGATAGTGTTGAGCTAATTCGAAAAGAATTGGTACCTAAAATTAATCAATTTAAAGATAGATTGTTTAAAAGAACGGGCATTGTTCCAACAGTATCTAAGACTTCAATAAATAGTATTCCAGATTTAAATATAAAAAATTCTAAAATTAAAAGATCTGATTTGATTGTACTTGGATGTTCTACTGGGGGGCCAGAAGCGCTTCGCAATATTTTTAAAAATTTAGTTGGTTACAAGGGTCCTCCGATATTAATTGTACAGCACATGCCTCCCGTTTTTACCGAGCAATTAGCAAAACTTTTAACAACAGCCAGTGGCTGGTCCGTTAAAGAGGCTAAAGAAGGTGATCTACTTCAAAAAGATATCTGTTATATTGCTCCGGGCGATTATCATATGAAATTAGTTAAAGGAAAAGATGGTTATGCAATTCAGCTTAATCAGGAAGAAAAAGTTAAATCAGTTCGCCCGGCTGTAGATGTTTTATTTAAATCTGTCGCCGATAATTATATCGGGCAAGTGCTGTCAATCATCATGACTGGAATGGGTGATGATGGACTGGATGGTATAAAATGTTTAAAGCAAAAAGGCAGTCAAGTTGTAATTCAAGATAAAGAAAGTTCGGTTGTGTGGGGAATGCCAGGGGCGATCTTTGCGGCGAATCTTTTTGATAGCATTGTGCCATTAGATGAAATTTCAAAAATAATTAAAGACGCTGTCTTAGGGGTATAAAGTGAATGTAATTTGTTGTGATGATAATTCAATGCACTTGGGATTAATTCAGAATTTTATTAAAAGTTCTAGCTTAAGTCCAAGTGATCCAATAACAGTTGTTGGCACCTTCGTAAACGGGGCTTTGGGGGCACAGGGATTTGAAGATTTGAAAAAAAAAGGTACTAAGATTGATTTAATTACATTGGATATTCGAATGCCAACAATGGATGGATTATCCGCTTTGGTATTGATTAGAAAAATTGATAAATCTGTTAAAGTTATAATGGCTTCTAGTGAAGATGAAAATACAGTTACAAGAAAAAGCAATAAAGTTGTTGATATGCCTGTAATTGAAAGAATGGCCCTTTTAAAAAATGTTGTTAATCGTATTGAAAGTAAAAAACTTGAAGCAGGAAAAATTAATTTTATATTGGATGCGTGTGAAGAGTTACATTTAAATCCATTTGATGTTGCTAAGCACTTGGGTGCTAACGGCTATCTTCACAAGCCGTATACGCTTGAAAAAACGAAAGCTGTTTTAGCTCATGTAATGAGTGGTGGAAGCTTTGTTGCTAAGGTAGGGTAAGTTGCTTTTTGGCGAATTTCTTTTATCTAAAAAATTAGTTACGAGTGGGCAGCTTTTAGAAGCTATTGCCTATCAGCTTGAAATGACGCCACCTTTATTAAGAGTTTGCCTAGAGGCCAAAGTATTTAGTGAAGAGCAGCTTGTGCATATAATTGTAGAGCAAATACAAGGACAGAAAGAATTATTAGAGGTAATACGAAGTAAAAATATATTAAAAGAATCGCAAATCGAATTCTTATTGAAAAAACAAAGCGAGGCTCGTCCCAATTTAGGCAATATCTTAGTACAAAAGTCGATATTAAAATTATCTGACATAACGGATAATTTAAATCAGTTTTTAGAAATCAAAAATCAAAAATCAAAACTTGATGAAGTATCTAAAGAGTTGCAAAGCGAGCCTAACTCTATAGAAAACGAAATTCCAAATTTTAATTTTTCAGAACTAGATTCAGAAATGTTGCATGAATATTTAGAAATTTTTGATGTGACGAAAAGGCAGGATTTAGAAACAGTAATATTAAGCTGGACCAAAGATGCTAATGTTGAACAAATGCGCGAATTTTACAGAGATCTACATACATTAAAGGGTACATCTAGATTTTTAAAAGCGTTTATGACAGAGCATATTGTGCACTGTTTAGAAAATGTAGTTACTGAAGCCATCCGTAGCGCTGATCAGTTAAAAGACGATGTAGAAATACTAGCTAGTCTAGAAGAAATGTTTTTACAGGGACTAGATATTTTATGGAAAATTCGTTGTTCGATAGAGGATGACTTAACTGAAGAGAATTATTGGAACAAATCTGAATTAAGGCAGCAGATATTAGGCTTGATTATTAAGTCTAGTGATCAGCAAAAAAAGCTAATAGATTTGCAATCAAATATTGATTTAGATAAATTTAAGGATAGGTTTTAAATGGAGGCCCTGTGGCAGTGCAAATTGACAATGAATTTCTAGAAGCTTTTAAAGTCGAGGCTTTAGAGCTTCTTGTATCAGCTGAGTCTGATTTGTTAAAGGTAGAGGCCGGACAAGACCTGAAAGAAGTCTATGATTCTGTTTTTCGAGCTCTTCACTCCGTAAAGGGTGGCGCTTCGATGTTTGAATTAACAAAAATACAAGAGCAGCTTCATACGGCAGAAACAAATTTTTCTGGATTTAAAGGTAAGTCAGATATTGGTGCAGATGATTTGAAAATGCTTTTAGATGTAATTGGCAACTCAATTTCATTTTTTGAAGGAAAAGAAATCGTAGAAAATGTTATTGTCGCTAAACCAGCACCCGCAGTTGAGCTTAAGAAAGTAGTGGCAACGACTGTTGCACAAAAGCCATCATTAGGTTCTCAACAACTAATTGCCGTTTGTGTTGATGATGAAATTGGAATTTTAGAAATTTTAGTCGAAGCACTTGAAGATATTGGAATGAAAGTTTATTCTTTTTCTGATCCCAAGAAAGCCTTAGCAGAAATTGATTCTATTAAACCCGATGTCATATTGTCCGACATGATGATGCCTGGAATGACTGGCTTAGATTTACTTAAAGGTATTCGAAAATTTAAATCAACATATCCTGTACTTTTCTGCAGTGGTGCGTTTGATAAAACGATACTAATTAATGCCATTAATAATGGAGCAGAAGGCGTAATAGAAAAGCCTTTTGATTATGAATTTTTGGCTAACGTTACATTAAATGCGGCCAGAAAATCAAGATTAACTAAAATGATGGATCAAACTATTAATTTACTAATGTACCAATATACGGACTTTGATGACTATTTAAGATCTACTGGCAAAGATGATGTGCGTTTAATTCTTGAGAAAGAAATGACCGAATTAATTTCTCAAAGAAGTTTACTAAGACAAATTAAAACAAAAATTGAAGCATAATATAAAATGATAAGCCTAAGGTTGAGGTATTGTGCCAACCAGGCTTGTTTAGTTTATCTGTGATTTTTTATAAGCTAAAGCCTGATCAATTATTTTTTGTATTTCGGTAATATCCAATGGCTTTTTTAAAATTTTATTAAATTTGTAGATTGGGCTCAAATCAAATTCGCCAGTTACCAAATATTTTGGTATTTCAGATGGCATTTTTTGAGCAACAGTGTCCCCTGTAATTAGTGGCATCCGATAATCTAGAAAAGCAAGATCAATAGGATTGTTTTGCGAATAGGTAATGGCTTCTTGCGGAGATGTTGTTGCCATTATAAAGACTTCTGAAGAGCCAAATAAATCAGAAAATAATTCTATTATTAAAGGCTCATCATCATTAATTAAAATATTAAGCAGCATTTGACCCTCAGATAATATGCAAGTTTAAATTTTTTTTGCTATGTGAAACAAGAAGATATAACGTTTATTAAAGATAACTTGCCACAAGAATAAAGCACGTTGATTTATTTAGATAGGATAAATTGTCATAAAATTAAAATATCTAGACTCTTGTTTATGCAAGAATTTCCGATAAACAAGGATAGCATTACATAATTTATTTAGTGGAGGTTTTGTGGGTCTAGATATTATTCTTTTAAGAGCATCTATCGAGGCAGTTAAGCCTGTATCTGATGAATTTGCGACTCAATTTTATAAGCAATTATTCGAAATTAGCCCAGAGGCGCGTGCGCTGTTTTCAAAAACATCGTTTGAAAAGCAAAAAACAATGTTAATCGCAAGCATCGTTACAATTGTTGCTAATGTAGATAAGCCAGATAAACTAATGCCTTATTTAAAAAATATGGGAGCACGTCATTTAAACTATGGCACAGTTGTAGAACATTATCCTGTTGTAGGTGATGCTTTAATGAAAACATTTCGTTATTTTTTTAAAGAGCAGTGGAGTCCTGAATTAGAATCTACTTGGACTGCGGCCTACAAAGTAATTTCTGAAACTATGTTAGAGGGGGCTAAAGAGGCCCAGTTTAAACAGACAGCTCAAGCAACGACAACGGAGTTTAATATGCATAGCAACTTTTCAAACGACATAAAACAGAAAACACAAAATGTATTAAATTCTGAGCCTGCAATATCGCAAATTCCAGTAGGTTTGAATGAGTGGTTAAATGATTGGACACAAGACATACTTAAGCAATTTATTGCTCGAGTAACCAATAGTCCTCAATTTAAATTAGAAATGGAAAAAAACGCTTCAGAACTTTTGAATGAGTACTTACAAAAGCAAGCCGAACAGTTTCGCAGTGAATTCAACAAAGCTGCATAGAACTAGTAAATAGTAAGTGATTATAAAATTTATTTTATAGATTTGTTGATTGCTTATTTCCAAATCTCTAGACAGCTTGATCGATCTAAGGCTTTTCCTTCTATCGATGGAATAACTTGTTTCATCTTAAAAAATTTACCCATCCCAGATGTGTAGTGGTAGCCATTAATTTCAGACGTACGTTTTTTAAATTTAATTGGGTATAGGATGGCTTCCGTTGCGATTCTCATGGTGTTTTTCCAAATATCGTATTCATAACCCGGGGCTTGATTTGAATTCCAAAATGGTGCGCCTTTTTCAATAGGTGGGCATAGTCCATGATGTAATGTTTGATTGGGCACGCCATCTATTTTTTTTAACCACATAGAAAATTGTGAAGGAGTCGTGCAAACTTTTGTTAAGTCAGGTGCGTCCGCAACATGGGGAGGTTTTATAAATTCACTAGCCCTGGATTTGTTTTCTGCGCGATTCATAATTACTCGTGCAACAGCCATTGGGTATTGCAAGCCCCTACGAAAACAAAGGGCCATTTCGCCATATAGTGTTCTGGCTAAAGAATCGATTTGAATAAGTTCATCGCGCGAAATATCTTTATTATTTTCATTTTTTATTTTTGGCAAAGGTGCTGATTTTAGTGTGGGTAGAATTTTTTCGTCATAAACATTAACTCCGGCAGTAAATTTACTTGGCATTTTTGTCGGGGGTTTAAGCGGGCAAAAGCCAACAGTCTTAGCTAGGATTTCTGCTTTTTTCTCTAAGGTTAGATTTTCGATACTTGCAGTTAAATCTTTGAAGGGTTGTGTATCAGATTTTATTTTAGCTTGCGCATCTTTTCCAGGGGGGCAAATAACTTTAGGGTTTGCATTTACAGCCTTATAGAAGCCACTGGTTTTTTTCTTAGATAAGTAGGAAGTTTCAACATAACCAATACCCGTCTGATGAAGGGTTTCTCCTGTAACTTTACTTACACGATCATATTCAAATTCAATTTGTGTATACTCTTCAATTACAGTTTCATTGGTAATAGGATCTTTTGTCTTAGCTTTAAAAGATTCGCCTAAAACAGTAATTTTCGAATCGCGATTAGGCCAGCCAATGGCATCTGCACAGTCCTTATTATCTTTACTGCGTGTGCAATACTTCCAATTTTGTCCAGCCGTTTTAAAAACAGTAATTGGCTGATCATCATCTTCAATATTATCAATATATGCACGATATGGCGTCGCCGCAAAAGCAGAAAAAGAAATCAAAGCAATAATTAGGTTTAATTTAAGAAACACGGATCAATTCATTATTCTGGAAACAAAGTATTAGAGATATCGCCGAAATCTTTCCAATCTAGCCAGTCATTAATTGGCGAGCCGTTTGCTTCGGTTCCACCCACGTCCGGGTTTCCGCCTTGATGAAGTTCTGAATTTATATTCCATTCGCGGATCATAATTCGAATTCGAGCTTTAACTTCTTGGTTCTGATCATAGCAAGTATAGGCGTAGTAAGGATTTGGTCGGTATGTCTTAATGTGTGCAATATCTGAATTGTCTATTTGCTTATCAAAGGCAATCGGAGCAGTTGTATAGCCAAACAAATCAGTTGCTGCTAGACCACTTGAAACATGAGTATGTTCTGGCGGAGAAAAATAATTTGCAACACTTGCATTTGAATTCGCAGAGCGTGATAGTGGAGAACTAAGTTTTAATAAAGTTGTAAATCCTGCAGCAGTTGTATCTTGAATACTATATTTAGGATTTCCATTCTCATCTTTATTGTCAGTTGCATAAGTTGGACCGTCTAAACAATTTTCATATTTTCCGCCGTAAGAACCTGATTTTACTTCTCCAGTGGTAGCGCTAGGGGCGGATATATATTTACCTGTGCAGCAATTTGGTCCTTCACTTGCGGAGTGATCAAATGAACAAGGAGGGCTTCCTGTTGTAAAATAGGCTGGAGTTGGCGGGCCAATGCCTGGCAAGGTTTTAAAATAGTAATATGGTTCTTGGACCATATAATCGCAGTATCCGGCTGGAAGATTTACACTTAAACTCGCTCCATTAAAATAAAGATCCAACTCATGTGCTTCAACTAAACACGTAACATCTGCGGCAGCAGTTCCAAAATCGGCGGTATTTACAGAGCAGGCTTGGGTCCAATCTGTATCACCAGTTATTCCGCCGACAAGTTTATGAGATTGGTAAGTTTTAGTTGTGTCACCCTTATAGGCGACAACATAAAAGGTTCCTGCAAGTCCAAGCTCTGCTGGGCTTGATGGGCCTGTTGATGCTGCAATTGATGAATCCATTGGATCGGGGCCACCGCAGCTATTTAGTAAAATTGAAAATGTGACTAAAATTAAAAGGAACAAATTTCGTTGTTTTGTCATATTAAGATAGTATCAAAAGAAAAGAATTGATTGCCAGGTGCTCGAGCGAATTCTAGCCAAAAGTCATTCATCTAGTCTAGGTAAATAACTTTGTTTTTAGGTGGCAGGTCTTAGGCGAAGAAGTAACCAGGATTTGTTGAATAAAACGATTAGGTTTCCGATCAAACAAAATAGAACTCCTAGGCTCATGATCCAGCTAAATTCTAAATTTTCGAAATACATAGATATTGTAATCGCAATTACCGGAGAAATGACGCTAGTGAAGCCTGCTTTTGCTGGGCCAACTAATTCGATTAATTTTAAATAGGCACCAAATGAAATAATAGTTCCAAATAAAGTTAAATAAGAAAATGCCAAGACAAATTTTAAATCAAAATTTACGGCAAAAGATTTTTCAGTAATTAAGCAGAAAATTAAACTTAAGCAGCTACCATAAAGCATGCCCCAAGCATTGTTTGAAATAATTGGAACTTTCATTTGACGTGATTTAGCTGAAATAATATTTCCAATACTTGCAGATACTGTTGCAGCTAAGCTAATTAAAAAGCCTAATAAATATCCGGGGTGATTATTTAGCTGTACCAATTCGTTGGATGAGATCAATGCCATTCCAAGAAAACTGACGATGGCTCCGTAGATAACCTTTTTTTCGAATGGAATACCTAAAAATATTCTACCAAAAAACATATTGAAATAAATTATTGCTGTAAACGCTAGGGCAATTAAAGCAGAAGGCGCTTTGTGAGAGGCCCAATAGGTCATAAGAAAATTAAGACAAAACATAAAGAAGCCTTGTCCTAAAAAGCGTAGATGATCAAATTTATTAAAGCGCAGATTTGTTTTTTTTATAAGTGCGATGCTAAATAAAATTAAACTAGCTAAAAAAAATCTATAAAATACAGCAACATTCGAATCTAGGGCGTGAAATTGAAGCTTAATAGCAATCCAGGTCATGCCCCAAATTAATGAGCAGGTTGTAAAGTAAATTATAATTACTCCTGATCTTCGTCGTCAGACTCTTCATCATCTTCGTCAAGATCATCGTCTTCTTCGTCTTCATCTTCATCATCCAAATCTTCTGTTGCTTCAATTCTTAAAATCCATCCTTCTTCGTAAGGATCTTCTTGAATTAAGCTTGGATCTTCCAGAACTGAAGAATTAATTTCTACAACTTTTCCGGCTACCGGAGAAAAAATTTCTAGGGGGCCATCATCAGTTTCGATTGTTCCGATAGCGACATCTTCGGCAACACTTTCATTTTCTGAAGGCAAATCGAGTGAAGTAATTTCAGTAATGTCAGCTAAGCCTTCGTCATTAATTCCGATTGTGATGATTCCATCCTCTTCGGTGTACCACATGTGGTGATTGTAATTCTTGATGTCTGATTCCATAAGTTTCTCCAGTTTTTAAATCTGCCTGTTTTTTAAATAAAAAAAATCGTCAAGCCGAATTCTATATTATACTTTATTATTAATCTATTTTAACGATTTTTTATAGAGCGTCAAAGTTTGTCACGCTAACGCAAGCTTAAAAATTTGCGAATTCTGAAAAGCTTTGCTAGAACAACCGAACTTTCGCTTTAAACTTATATGCTGTCTGGTTCTGAGGGGGATTCATGATGACAATGCGGTTTTTTGCTATCGGTTCGTGGACCGAGGGCATGCTCCATTTTGAAAAACTTAAAAATTTTATCGTATCTTATGAAACTGCTTCAATTGCAGGCTCTGTTTATAGATTGCCTGTAGGATTTCCAGTTTATTTAGATCATGGGACTGATGAGGTTATGGGACAGCTTATTGAATTGAAATTAGATCAAACTTTGATTGGTTTGATGGATTCATTTCATGGTGTTCACTTTGTAGATGCCGCAAAAGGTTTGCATAGCCGCATTCAGAAGACAGTAAAAAAAATGTCTGGGCAAATCGAACAAGCTCAGGTTTATATTTTTAATCCAAAAAAATTATCAAAAAAAGCAGAGCTTATTCCAGACGGTTTATGGCAGGATTCGTTAACAAAAAATCCACCAGTTACGACTCAGCTTACGGATAAACAGAAAACATATGTTTTAAAATTAGGTGCTGTAAAAGGTCGCGATATTGTTCCAATAAACGATCTAAGTTTGTACCGCGAATTAATGAAATTAGAGCTTATTGTTGATAAAGGGCGTCGTTTGGCATTGAGTTCTTTAGGGAAAGAAGTCTATAACCATCTTGTTTGATGGAAACAAAAACACTTTTTAAAATTGTATTAGTCGAGCCCGAGATTCCTCAGAATACGGGCAATATTGGTCGCACATGCGTTGGTACCAATTGCGAATTGCATATCATTGGGCCCATGAGTTTTGAGATAAACGATACTCAGTTGAAGCGGGCTGGGTTGGATTATTGGCAACATTTAAAATGGTTTTATTATCCAAGTTACGAAGCTTGGTTTCAGACTGTATCTAACCCCGAGCGCGTTTTTTACTTTACCACTAAAACTCAAAAAACGTATTACGAAATTCCTTATCAATTGGGCGATTGGTTAGTTTTTGGCAAAGAAACTAAAGGTTTGCCTCCGGAAATTATTCAAAAAAACCCGAATCAAGCTGTTACAATTCCTCAGACGGGGCCGGTGCGTAGTTTAAATTTAGCAACTGCCGTAGCAATTAGTATTTACGAGGGCTTTCGCCAAATTGAATTTCTGAAGTAAGGTAACGCTTAACCATTCAGCAGGACTAACAGCCAGCTAAAAATAACACTGTAAGTTGCGTAACTTGGCTGGTCTTGCCCAAGGGCGATACACGTTCTATCCTATCGGGCTATGGTACAAAAAATATTAGCAAAAGTATTCGGAACGAAGCACGAACGCGAAATGAAAAAGATTCAACCTGTGGTGGATTTGATCAATGCGTTTGAAACGAAAATGCAATCTTTGTCAGACGACGAATTAAAAGCAAAAACGCCAGAATTTAAAGCGCGTTTGGAAAAAGGCGAAACAGTTGATGATCTTTTGCCAGAAGCATTTGCTGTTTGTCGAGAGGCTTCAAAACGTGTTTTGGGAATGCGACATTACGATGTGCAATTAATTGGTGGAATTGTTTTAAATCGCGGAGCCATTGCAGAAATGCGAACGGGTGAAGGTAAAACATTAGTTGCAACACTACCTGTTTATTTAAATGCTCTAACTGGTAAAGGGGCTCACGTTGTAACTGTGAATGATTATCTGGTAACGCGCGACTGTGAATGGATGAGCCGTTTGTACAATTGGTTGGGATTAACAACAGGAGTTATTGTACATGGTTTAACAGATGATCAGCGACGTGCTTCTTATAATTGCGACATTTGCTATTGTACAAATAATGAATTGGGTTTTGATTATTTGCGCGACAACATGAAGTTTGATTTGTCTGAATATGTTCAACGAGTTCCAAATTTTGCGATTATCGATGAATGTGATTCCATTTTAATTGATGAGGCACGGACTCCACTAATTATTTCGGGCCCGGCAGAAGCTTCGACGGATAAATATTACGAAATTAATCTTATAGTTCCATTTTTAAAAAAAGATCTTCATTTCACAATGGATGAAAAATCTAGATCAGCAACATTAACTGACGAAGGTAATCTTGAAGTTGAAAAGTTATTAAAACTTGAAAACTTATATGATCCAGAAAATATAGAACTTCTGCATCATGTGAATCAAGCGTTGCGGGCTCATCACTTATATCGCCTTGATGTCGAATATATGATTAAAGATGGCGAAATTGTTATTGTTGATGAATTTACAGGTCGTTTGATGCCAGGTCGTCGTTGGAGTGATGGACTTCACCAGGCCATCGAAGCCAAAGAAAAAGTTGAAGTTAAAAATGAAAATCAAACGTTAGCGACGATTACATTTCAAAATTATTTTAGAATGTATGCAAAACTTTCTGGAATGACAGGAACCGCAGATACCGAAGCTGTTGAATTCAAAAAAGTTTATAGCTTGGAAGTTTCAGTGATTCCAACAAATAAACCAATTCGCAGAAATGATGTTGAAGATATCGTTTATAAAACAGAGCAAGCGAAATACAAAGCAATCACCACAGACATCCGTGAGCGAAATGCAAAAGGCCAACCGGTTCTTGTTGGAACAGCTTCTATTGAAAAATCAGAAACACTTTCAGCATGGCTTAAAAAAGAAGGCGTTCGGCATGATGTTTTGAATGCTAAAGCGCATGAACGCGAAGCTGAAATTGTGGCTCTAGCGGGCCGTAAAGGTGCAGTCACAATTGCAACAAATATGGCAGGTCGCGGAACCGACATTATGTTGGGTGGTAACACTGAAGTCATGGCTAAAAAAGCTGTGGGTGTTGATGAAGGGCCTGAATTCGAAGCGGCAATTCAAAAATTTAAAATTCAATGTGATGCCGAGAAAAAAGAAGTAATCGCAGCTGGTGGTTTATATATTGTTGGAACCGAGCGCCATGAATCGCGTCGAATTGATAATCAATTACGTGGTCGTTCCGGTCGCCAAGGTGATCCAGGCGAATCTAGATTTTATTTATCATTAGAAGATAATTTAATGCGCATTTTTAATGGTGAACGTATTCAAAAAATTATGGGAATGTTAAATATTCCTGAAGATGAACCAATAACTCATAAAATGGTTACCAACGCCATTGAAGGCGCTCAAAGAAAAGTTGAAGGTCATCAGTTTGATATTCGTAAGCATTTATTAGACTATGACGATGTTATGAATCAGCAGCGTAATGCGATTTATAAAATGCGCCGAATTATTCTTGAAGGCAAAGACATCGAACGATCTATCTTAGACATGTTGGGTGATGTGGTATCTGTGCTTTTAGATACTCATGTGCCAACAGATATGAAGAAAGAAGATTGGAACATTGACGGTTTAAATAATGCATTAATGAGTTTATTTGGTTTTAAATTAGATCCAAATCAAACTGCAACAGCAGAAAATATTCAGACGGAAATTTCTACCAAAGTTAAAAAGATATTTGAACATCAAAGACAATCCATGGGTCCTTTCTTTGAACAAATTTCTAAAATGATTATGCTAACTGCTATTGATTCTCGTTGGAAAGAGCACTTGTATACGATCGATAAAGTTAAAGAGGGCATTAATTTGCGCGCTTATGGCCAGAAAGATCCGTTAATTGAATATAAAAAAGAAGCATTTAATGCATTTGAATATTTAAATAACGTTATAAAAACTGAAACTGTTGAAAAAATAATGCGTGTTCAGTTGGTTGCGGATGAAATGGAAGAAGCTGTCGAAAAGTTAAAGCCAGTAGAGCCCAATATGGACGAACTAAATTACTCTTCGCCTGACGAGCCAGGAAATGATTTTTCAGGAGAACTAGCTACGGTAGAATCCGAGCAACCACAAAAAAGACGTTTGGTTGCTGGTCCATCCCGTTCTGATAATGAAAAAACTTTAAATCGCGCAGATCGTCGCAAACAAAAAGGTCGTTAATAACTAATGATATGCCCCAATTGTCATAACGAAGCTGCTGTGACTGAAAAAGATTTTGGGGCGTTGTATACATGTAACAAATGCCAAGCAGCTTATTTTATTAATTTTGATGGCAAGCCTGAATTTTCAAATGAAGAGCCTTCTGATTTATTTTTGCCCGATGAAGACCTATTGCCAATGCCAGAGCCGATTTTGGACGAGGTTTCAAGCAGCCTTGCTAATGAAAATCAATTTTTTCCAGCCTATGATAATAGTCCGATTGCGGAAATAAATTCATTCGCAGATTTGAACGAATTCGAAAATAAAGCACTTTCTGGATTTGCTGAAATTGCTTCTGATATTTCGAATTTTGGTAATTCAGAAACGCAAATATCTGCTTTAAATTATGATTTAAAAATTATCGGTCTTGATACCAAAGAAGATCTATTGGCGTTTAAAGAATCCATAGAAGATTCGCGATTTGGTTGGGATGCTTTGGACATTATCAAACAAATTAAAAACGGTGAACTTTTTCTACAAAAATTAAATCCAGTGCAAGCGTATGTATTGGCGAAGCGAATTCATTTTTTAGATTTAGAAACCAAATGGACTCAACATGCTTTGGAATAAAAATATTTTTTTTACATTAATTATTATATTTAATTTAGTTGTTTTTGCTAACGAACACGGCAAAGAAAAGCCCGTCGCCGCCGCGGGTGGTGAAAATGGCGCAGCAGCGGGTGCTCCCGTTCCAGAAAAACCATTTTCAGGTCGTCAAAGTGAAGATTGGATAAAAGTTCAAGCTCAGTTAACCGCACTTAAAGGTAAAGTGGACGCGCAAAAGGCTTTAGTGGAAGGGCTGATTGCACAAAAATCTCATGCGGGTGGACATGCTTCGCCAGCTGCGGGTGGCGATGATACAGAAACATTAAAAAAAGAACATGCCGCGTGGCTAGTTATGATCGAAGAATATAATACACTAAATACCAGTTTTCAAAACCGCTTTCCTGAAAAGGGCGCTGCAGTTGGGCGAATTTACAAACGCATCAATCCAGATAATATTGAAACGTTAGAAAGCCAAATGACCGCAGAAGGTCGTCTAAAGCGGTTGGTAAAGAAAATTAAAAAACAATATTTAACATCTGAAGAGCCTTCGGAAACAAAAGTTATTGTGATTCAAAAAAAGAATCATTCACCGCACGGTATGTCTGAGGATAAAAAAACAAAGGACGACGTGCAAGTTACGGATCAAATTATTTTGCAGAAGTAACTTCAAAATCAAAAAATTTAGACAATGTTTTTTCAATTTCAAATTGGTTAACAGTAAAATTATTAGCTCCACTAATTTTTATTTCGGCGAGTTTCCATTTTTGTGGAAACTCTTCATCCGCATAAACTTGTGATGCGCGTAATTCGCTGCCATCCAAAGTTAAAACCTTTTGTTGATGCATTTTTTTAAAATCCGAAAGGCTGGTTTGTAGTGAAGTTTGAGAGCTATTTTTTCTGATCGGATCACAAGAAAAAATATGCGAAATGGTTGGTGAAACACCTGCTATAGCTACGTTTTGCGCAAAATAATGCAATTCGATTAAACTGCTTGTTTCGCAAATCATTTGTAATTTATCAGTAGTAAATTCTAAAGATTCAGCACTTTTTTGAAACTGAAAAGTTTTTACCAGATGCCACTTGTTTTTTTGGCCTTCGGTGAAAGTACTAATTTCCGCTGGATCAGTGACTTCATCCGAAGCCACGGTTCTAGATTTTTGCTTTGATATTGTAAGAACAAGTCCTACAAAGATTAAATCAACAATCATAAAAGCTAATAATATTTTTTTCATCAGTACTCACAGTTCATAGAGCGTATATCGATGGCTCCGGGTGTGTCGCGGATTGTTTGCGATTTTAAATAAGCTTGCATGACACTATCACTTTCTTCGATATGGGCCAGACCAAAGACGTGCCCCATCTCATGTATTATTAAGCTTTCCAGGTGAACTTTTCCGTAGGTGTCATTTTTATCAGAAGCTTTGTAGAAAGAAAAATTTTTAGCGTTAATGCGAATATCAGCGTCGGTCATTTTACTAATATCCCAGCGGGCCGCAGTTCGGGCTTGCTGATTGGGTAGGTCGGCATCCCAATCGGTCGACCAATAAATTGCACTTGTTTTGTCGTTTCCGGGTGGGTTTGTAAATGAATTATCGCGGTAAACGTTAACGATCTGTCGGCCACGTGAAATATTCCAAGCGGTTGCAGCCTTTGATATTTCATAATCATATTCAGGTGGAATGCTGGCGGTTATGATAATATTTACGGGAACGGATGACTTCCAAGAAATCCGTAAATTGTTCGAAGTTATAAAATTACAAGATTCTTGAGATCCAAAAGAGTAAACATCTTGATCGCCAATTTTAAGTGTCATTCCTTTGTTGCAGGCTGTAAGTAGGCAGCAAGAAATGGTTAAAAAAAATAGTTTAAATGCGGAAGAGGTTATTGAATTTCTCACAACCTTAAGTATCGCTTGTTTGGACGAATTAGAGAAGTCGAGTTCTTGTGGGGCTAGTTGAGTAGCTGCTTATTCGTTATGCATAAAAAGCAAAGCAAAATTAATAGCTTAGCATTGATCACAGCGTATAAATAAGTTAGCCTACCTGCTGAAAAGAAATTATTAGTTAATCTACTTACTCATTACTTACGGGAGTTAGCGCTCATGTCTGAAAATCACGATCATCATAATCAGGGTGGTTTAATCGCGTTACTTGGTTCGGTTGCCTTTGTTTTTGTTTTTTTCTTCTACATCGTTTTCATAAACAAAGGCGTTACCTTAGATGAAAATGTATCTGATCCAGCTCCTGCGGGTGTTGCCGCGTTTGATTTAGCAAGCGTTAAAGAGCCTTGGGTTGTAGTACCTGAAGTTGTAACTGCTGGACAAAAATTATATAAGGCTAACTGCGCAGTTTGCCATGGTGAAAAAGGTGATCTTGTTGGTGGTATTCCAAATGCAAGAAATTTAGTTGAAGGACAATGGAAAGCTGGAAACGGTTCTATTGCGCATTTTAAGGTTTTACAAAATGGCTTGCCGGGTACGCAAATGGTTTCTTTCAAGGGTTCATTAAAAACTTTTGAGCTTTGGGCAATTACTCATTACCTAGATACAATTACAAAAAATAAATCGACTGATAAATCTGACGACATTGCTGCATTTGCAAAAACAGCTGAGTAAGGGATTCAAGTGAAGTTCATAGTTTCTTCAATTTTACTTATTGCTAGTATTGGCTGGGCTCAGTCGAACGCTGCCTTAGGTATGAAAGATAACTATACAGCTTTAGAGCCTGCGAAAACATCGACAGCAATACCTCAAGAACTTGAAGGCGTTGGAATTGAAGAAAAGATTGGTCAAAAAATCGATTTAACGACTTTAGTTAAAAATGAAAAGGGCGAATCAGTTCCGTTATCTTCTTTTTTTAAAGCTCATCATCCCGTCATTTTTAGTCCTGTTTATTTTAATTGTCCGGGTTTATGCAATTTTCATTTGAATGCTGTAGTGGATATTTTAAAAACGGTAGATTGGTCACCGGGAAACCAATTCGATGTTGTGGCATTTGGTTTTGACGCTAAAGAAAATTATTTAGATGCAGCTAAGAAAAAAGAAATGTATTTAAAAATTTATCAACGACCAGGAACTGAAAATGGTTGGCATTTTGTAACTTCGGACGAAGCGACAATTAAAAAAATCACGGAGCAAATTGGTTTTAAATTTAAATGGAATGATAAAGTATCAGAATGGTCGCATGCTTCGGCTGCAATTGTTATTTCGCCAGATGGAACAATTTCTAGATACCTTCATGGAATACAATTTGAATCACGTGATGTTAAATTAGCTTTAAATGAAGCGGCTGACGGAAAAGTGGGAAATATCGCGGACTCTGTTATGTTATTTTGTTTTAAATATGATCGCCACCAATCGAAGTATGGCTTGCAAGTTTTTCGAGTCATGCAGTTAGGTGGAGCGGCTACCATTGTTATGCTGGCTCTGTGGTTGATACCTGTTATAATACGAGCGAAAAGGGAGAATAGTTAATGACCTTGTGGATGTTGATGAATCAAGCGATGGCTGGCACTTTTATGCCAGAGCAAGGAACTGAAATAGCTAAACAAGTAGATAATCTTTACGGATTTTTACTAGTAGTTAGTTTCATTTCTTGCGCAATTTTAATTGGTGGAATGATCTATTTTGCGATCAAGTACAAACGCAAAACAGCTCATGATAAAACACCCTATATAACTCATGATACACGTCTTGAGGTTTTATGGTCGGTGATTCCGCTAATAATTTTCCTATTTGTTTTTGCATGGGGTTGGATCATTTATCACGACATGCGAGCAATGCCAAAAAATGCCTTGGAAATTCATGTCACTGGTAAACAGTGGGCTTGGACAGTTGAATACAAAAATGGTGTTCGATCGACGGAACTAGTTGTTCCAGTAAATAAAGACGTTAAGTTAATTTTGGCTTCTGAAGATGTGATCCACTCTTTTTTCATTCCAAGCTTTCGTATCAAGCAGGATGCGGTTCCTGGAATGTACACATCACTTTGGTTTCGTGCTGAAAAGCTAGGAAACTTTCATGTGTTTTGTACGGAATACTGTGGAACATCTCATTCGGGTATGATCACTCGATTAAAAGTTGTGACGCAGGAAGAATTTGATAAGTGGCTAGTTAATGAATCTGAAATTGGTTTGTTACCAATAGCTCAACGTGGAGCTAAAATCTTTCAAACTCGTGCTTGTGCTTCATGCCACAATGTAGATAATCCTGCAGTAAAAATTGGACCTTCATTATTTAAAAAATGGGGTGCTGAGGAAGAATTAATTGATGGCACCAAAGTTACTATTGATGAAAATTACGTCAGAGAATCAATTGTGGATTCGCAAGCTAAAATTGTAAAGGGTTTTACAAAACCATCACCAATGCCAGCTTATCAAGGTCAGTTATCTGAAAGCGAATTAACAGCTTTAATCGAATACATTAAAAGTTTAAAGTAAGAGGTAAATTATGAGTCATGCAGCATCTGGAAAAAATTATTTAAATGAGACATCGGGTCTGTGGTCATGGTTAACATCTTTGGATCACAAACGAATTGGAATATTATACTTTGTATCCGTCATGTTTTTCTTCCTAGTTGGCGGAATCATGGCCTTATTACTACGAGCAGAATTGTTCGCAGTAAATACGGTAGCAAACGTAGGACAAGTTTTGCCAACTGGTGATGCTTATAATCAGGTTTTAACGTATCACGGAGCAATCATGGTTTTCATGGTTATCATTCCGGGTATCCCTGCCATTTTAGGAAATTTCTTTTTACCATTACAAATTGGTGCGAAAGATGTGGCCTTTCCAAGAATAAATCTATTATCTTGGTATTGCTTCATGACTGGAGCAGCTTTAGCTATCGGAACTTTTTTCGCTGGTAAAGTTGATACAGGTTGGACATTTTATACTCCCTATTCTATTCGCACGGGCACGGCTGTTGTTATGATGGTTGTTGCGGCTTTTATTATGGGTATGAGTTCAATTCTTACGGGATTAAACTTTATTGTTACGGTTCATAAATTAAGAGCACCTGGTATGACAATGTACCGTATTCCATTATTTGTTTGGGCGTTATATTCAACAGCAATCATTCAAATTCTTGCGACTCCTGTACTAGCAATTACTTTATTATTGCTTGCGATGGAGCGCGTTTTTGGAATTGGCATTTTTGATCCAAAACTTGGTGGAGATCCGGTTTTGTTTCAGCATTTTTTCTGGTTTTATTCTCATCCCGCGGTTTACATTATGATTTTACCTGCGATGGGCGTGGTTTCTGAATTGCTAACGACATTTTCTAAAAAAACTATTTTTGGATACACAGCTATTGCGTATTCATCATTAGGTATTGCAGCCGTTTCATTTTTTGTTTGGGGACATCATATGTTTGTTTCCGGTCAATCAGAAGTAGCAGGAATTTTGTTTTCATTTATTACAATGTTAGTGGGCGTACCAACTGCAATTAAAATGTTTAACTGGCTTGCAACTTTATACCGTGGATCTATTGAATTTACGGCACCGATGCTTTTTGCATTAGGATTTTTATTCTTATTTGCAATCGGTGGTGTCACGGGAATCATGCTGGCAGTTGTACCTGTAGACGTTCACTTTCATGACACATACTTTGTTGTGGCCCATTTCCATTATGTGATGGTGGGTGGTACGTTAATGTCGATTATGGGCGGTTTTTATTACTGGTTTCCAAAAATGTTCGGAAAAATGTATAACCAGTTATCTGCAATTTGGTCTTGGGTTTTTATTTTTATCGGATTCAACGTTACATTCTTTCCGCAGTTTATTTTAGGTGCGAAGGGTATGCCTAGACGTTATTTTGATTACGTTCCTGAATTTGAACAATTAAATAGAATTTCAACAGTTGGTTCTTGGTTAATCGCTATCGGATTTATAATTGGTTTGGTTACAATTATTCAAGGAATCAGAAAAGGGGCAAAAGCTCCTGATAATCCATGGGGATCTAAAACTTTAGAGTGGACGACTTCGTCTCCTCCTCCTCATGATAATTTTACACACGAGCCAGTCGTGACAGCGGGGCCTTATGAGTACAAATAGATTAGTTAACGGAGTTGAAGTTGCATCTCATTATAAAGATGATGTGCACCAATATTCATCGAACAAAGAAGGAATCTGGTTATTCATGACCACAGAAATTCTGATGTTTGGTGGATTGTTTGTGGGATATACAATTTATCACACGATGTATCCCGAAATGTTTGCTGAAGGTGCTAGTTATCTTGATTGGAAAATGGGATTTATTAATACGTTAGTTCTTATCCTTTCTTCATTTACTATGGCCTTAGGAATTTACTTCAACCAAAAAAATCAATCTAAAAAAGCAACAGTGGCGCTTGCAGCAACCGTACTTTGTGGTGCCATTTTTATGTGTATTAAGTATTTCGAATACACACATAAATTTCATTTAGGAATATTTCCTGGCCAAATGCTAGATGTCGCAAAAGTTCAACCGCAACATGCAAATCTTGGTTTATACTTTGGTTTCTATTATTGCATGTCGGGTCTTCACGGTATTCACGTATTAATTGGAATGGGAATGATTACTTGGTGCTTAATTCGCAATATGAAGGGTGAATTTAATTCTAAGTATTATACGCCAGTTGAAGGTGTCGGAATTTTCTGGCACATCATCGATTTAATTTGGATCTTTTTATTTCCGTTACTTTATCTAGTTGGTTAATTTTTTCGTTTCAGCGAAAGAGGCACATATGAGTAGTCATAACATGGAATCAAATACGAAAGCAGTTAGCAGCGAACATCATGAAGTTCATATCACTCCATTTAACGTTTATGTTAAAGTTGCTGCTGCTTTATTTGGATTAACTTTTTTAACCGTTGCTGCGCATTCAATACATGAACACTTGCAGCCATTTGCTGCATTGATTGCATTTTCAATTGCTGCTGTTAAGGCCTATTTGGTTATGGCTTACTTCATGCATTTAAAATACGAAACAAAGATGAACAGAGCAATTTTTGTAAGTGGATTTTTATTTTTAGCCTTATTGTTTGTTATGTGTTCAATAGACATTTGGACAAGGGTAGCTCAAAGCAGCGTTCTTTAATTTGTGTTTAAAACTTTCACGACATTAACAAAATTTGGAATTGTCATTTTTGTGTTGCTGACCGGTCTTGCCGGTTATGCAACAGGATACCAAGTTGAAGTCCCTTTTGATTGGAAACACTTGATCACTTTTTTAGGTGGTCTTTATTTTCTAAGTTCTGGCAGTTTGGCCTTAAATCAAGTTCAAGAATATAAATTAGATCAAAAAATGCCACGTACTGCCGGACGCCCAATAGCTTCAGGAAAAATTAAACCTGCCGCGGGGCTTATTTTGGCTGCAGCGATGTTATTTTGTGGTTTAAATTTATTACGCCAGCTTTCATCTACGGCAGGTCTTGTCGCGGTAGTATCTGTAGTTTTATATAATGGTTTTTATACTTATCTATGGAAACCAAGATGGATATTCGCAGCAGTGCCCGGTGCAATTCCAGGAGCCTTGCCTATTACAATTGGTTACGCGGTAAATAATCAAAATATCTTTAATTCTGATTCTATTTATTTATTTCTTATTATGTTTTTATGGCAGATGCCGCATTTTTGGATGCTAGCGATTAAATTTAAAGAAGATTATCGTTTGGGTGGAATTCCAACGTTACCAACAGCTCTTGGGATCAAGAAAACGTTATTTCATGTAGGCTTGTACACTTTTTGCTATGCAGGCGTTGCGCTTGCAGCTCCATTTTTTCTTCATGCTAGCTGGGTGTTTGTTGCTTTGGTTTTTCCATTTACATTTATGTTATTGAAAGAATTTTTTCGTGTTTATAAGTCGGATGCAACAGAGCGATGGTTTGCTTTTTTTATGTGGACGAATGTAAGTCTACTTGTTTTTACATTCGTCCCAGTCATTGATAAATGGAGTTTCTTACTTCTTGATCGGGTTTAACTCTTCAGGCGTATCCATTTGAACAAAAGGATGTGACTTTTTAAATTCAGGTAATTGCATACAGTTTTTAAAGATGTGATTTAATGTGGGGTATCCAGATAGGTCTGCTTTAAAACGTTCGGCGGTTACCATTTGCGGAATTAACAAAACATCAGCGGCAGTAAGAACCGAGCCAAAGCAGTAATCTTTTGCAGTTAATTTGGCCATTTTTTCTAAGGCTGTAAAACCTTGATCGATCCAGTGTTGTGACCATTTAAGTTTTTCATCGTCTGTTAAGTTATGATTTTTTACCAAATAATTAAGTACTTTTAAATTATTTAGGGCATGCATGTCTGCATTGATATTTTCACAAAATTGACGAACTTTTGCTTTTTGAAAAACGTCCGTTGGAAAAAGTTGATAAGTTTGTGGAAAAGCGTCGTCTAGGTATTCGATGATTGCCATCGACTGAGCAATGATTTTATCGTCATGAATTAATGTTGGAACACCGCCCGCAGGATTAAGTTTTCGATAGGCTTCGGTATTTTGTTCGCCGCCGTTATTTAAAAGATGAATTGGTTTATAGGTGTACGAAAGCTTTTTGATTTCAAGGGCAGCGCGCACGCGGTAAGAAGTAGAACTTCGGAAATAATTATAAAGAATTAATTTAGGCATTTGAAAATAGTGAAGCTAAGTAGATTAAAGTTCAAGATGTGATGTTTATGACGTTATTGCTGCGGCTAGTCTTTGATTTCTAGTGATATTATTGAGCTATGTCTGCTGGCAAAAATGCACTCTGGTTTTTATTTGGGTATATGTTAAGGTTTCTACACTAGGAGTTATTATGAAAAAGTTAATCGCATTGTTTATTATTTTAGTTTCAACAAGTGTTTTTGCACAAGGCAGTAATTCACCAAATATTTCTTATTCTATGGCGGGATTAGAGGTTGGTTTTAAATGGGCTGGCGCAGATATAACGGGAACAGATTCCAGTAAGCAAGTTCTTGGTTTTTTAGTTGGTGGATCCGCAGTATTTAATTTTGCGCCAAGTTTTGGTTTAAAAACGGGTTTATTTTATAATGAAAGACCATTTGAAGCGACAACGGCAGGAGCTGTTAATACAAAAGGAAAAATTACTTATTTTGATGTGCCAGTACTGTTAATGTTCAAATTTGAAGATTATGCAGGAGTTTACTTTGGTCCATCTATTTCTATGAAAATGTCGGATGAAATTTCTCCGGGGAAATTAACAGATATCAAAGGAATGGTTGTTCCAATCACTGTTGGTGCTCAGTTTAAATTTGCACCAAATTTAGGTATGAATATTTATTTTGAATCTGTATCTGGTGATCTTGCCTTGGGTGTTAAAAACTCACGTGCAGTGGGCGCAAGTTTACTTGTAACATTTGACTAGATTAAAAAGGGAATATTTTTATGAAATTAGGTTCACTGAAATCCAAAAACTCTTTAGACGGAGAACTTGTTGTTGTTAGCCGCGATTTAAAATCGTTTGCGCGCGCAGCTCATGTTGTGCCCTCATTACGAGAAGCTATTGAAAAGTGGCCACAGGTTGAAGCTAATTTAAAAAAAATATCTGATGAATTAAACGCGGGCTCTTACCCCACCATCGAAAAAGTAATGGATGAAAAAATATTTCATTCATGTTTACCGCGTACTTGGTTTTTCGCGGATGGTTCAGCCTTCCTTCACCATG
Source organism: Pseudobdellovibrio sp. (assembly GCA_049301055.1). Taxonomy (GTDB): domain Bacteria; phylum Bdellovibrionota; class Bdellovibrionia; order Bdellovibrionales; family Bdellovibrionaceae; genus Pseudobdellovibrio. Next base: position 44,578 of record JBAQKN010000009.1, read on the forward strand.
TGAAGTTAGTTCGAAAAGCAAGAAATGCACCCTTGCCGGAAACATTGTTTACTGTGCCTTTGATGTACCAAGCAGAAAGTGGTCGATTTTTAGCTCCAACGGACCCAATTCCTCAGTTTGATTTTGCACATGGGAATGATTTTGAAGGTGAAGTTGGAGTTATTGTTGATCATGTTCCAGCGGGAATTAGTGCAGAAAAAGCATTAGAGCATATTAAACTATTTGTAATTCTTAATGATTTAACTTTACGTGGTTTAATACCAGACGAGCTGGCCACAGGTTTTGGATTTTTTCAAAGTAAGCCAACAAAAGTATTGTCACCTTTTGCGATCACTGCTGATGAACTAGGCTCTGCATGGCAGGATGGTCGCATTCATTTGCCATTAGATGTTCAATACAATGGTAAATTTTTTGGAAAAGCGAATGCTAAAGAAATGCATTTTCATTTTGGTCAGCTGATTGCCCATGCCGCGAAAACTCGTGATTTAGCAGCAGGATCATTAGTTGGAAGTGGTACAGTTGCTAATGAAGACCCATCAATGGGATCAAGTTGTTTAGCTGAAAAACGTATGATCGAGCAGATCAATACAGGAAAAATTGAAACAGCATTTATGAAAGAAAACGATACTGTCGAAATGGAAATGAAAAATGAAAAGGGCGAAAGTTTATTTGGACGCATTTTTCAAAAAGTAATTAAAGTTTAGTCTTTAGGAATAAATGAAAAACTTTACAACGTATCCAAATTTTTATCCTGATTACAAATCATTGCGTGGCGAATTTGAAAATAACTTTAAAAATCCAAAAGCTACGGATGCCAAACGGTTTGTTTGGGATTTTTGGTACGATGAGGACCAGTATCATTTAATACGAACTCCTGCTTTTTATTATTTCAGTAAAAAAAATTATCAGAATTTTCATTCGCACCTTGTTCAGTGGGGGCGTGAAAATTTAGGATGTCATGATATTTCTCCGCCGTGGTTAAGTTATTATGTCGAAGGATGTTATCAAAATTTGCATTCAGATGTTCCACATGGACCCTGGGCGTTTGTATATTCTTTGACGCCAAATAAAAAAGAATTTCGTGGCGGCGAAACTTTAATTTTAAAACCAAATACTTTAAACTATTGGTCCAACTTTGTTGATCAAAAAGATCATGAATATAAAAACTTTGTTGATCGCATACCATCAAAAATGAATCAATTGGTTGTTTTTGACCCGCGCTTTCCACATGGTGTGACCGAACTTAAGGGCACACGTGATCCTTTAAAAAGTCGGCTTGTCGTGCATGGTTGGTTTGTAAATCCACGCCCATACGTAGTAGGTGGATTATCAACGGCGCAGGTTCAAAAAGCATTAAATCCTCAATTTGAATTATTAAATAGTTTATTAAGTCAGGTGGATTTAATGAATGGCACTTTGTCTTGTCGCTTAAACGTTAGTCGATCGGGTAAGGTAAAAAAATATACTTTAGTATCGAATAGTGTTTTAAGCATTGAAAATAATTTAGCAGATGAAAAATATTTACAAAAAGAATTAAAGTTAATTTTTGGATCAACCAAGTTTTATTCGTCTAAGAAAGATTCTTCAATTACTATTCCATTACTGTTTAAATAAAGGGTGTTATGACACTGACTCAATTAAGTTATATTGTAGCCGTTGATAAGCATAAAAATTTTGGTGTAGCTGCTCACAATTGTGAGGTAACTCAGCCAACTTTAAGTATGCAAATTCACAAACTGGAAGAACAAATTGGTTTAATTTTATTTGATCGCAGCGAACAACCCATTAAGACAACAAAAATTGGCGAAATACTAGTTAAGCAAGCAAAAGCAATCTTACGCGAATCTTCAAAATTTAATGAACTTGTTTTAGAAGATAAAGATGAAACGCGTGGTGAAATAAGATTAGGTGTTATTCCAACACTTGCACCTTATTTGATGCCTTTGTTTTTAAAAAATTTCATGAGTCGTAATCCTAACTTAAAAGTTATTGTTGAAGAATTGCAAACATGGCAAATTTTAAAAAAAATTGATGATGCCGAACTTGATTTGGGTTTGTTGGTTACTCCGATTGAGCACGCAGGCTTAAGTACTTATCCATTATTTTACGAACCCTTTATCGCCTACGTTTCTGTAAATTCTATTTTAGCTAAGGCCGCTAAAATTGACCAAAAAGAATTAAATTCAAATGATTTATGGCTGCTTACGGATGGCCATTGCTTTAGGGAACAGTCCTTGCTTTTATGTCGCAACCGTAAGAAAACAACCGATCAAAATAAGCACTTACTTTTTGAAAGTGGAAGCCTGGAAACTTTAAAAAAAATGGTTGATCAAGAAAGTGGATTTACCTTATTGCCATGGCTTGCAACGATGGATATTAAAAATACAAAACAACTTAAAGAATTCGCAAGTCCTGCGCCGTCTCGTGAAGTCAGTTTGGTACATAATCAATTTTTTAGAAAAGAAAAAATTAAAGCTTCTTTGATAGAATCAATACAAAAAAGTTTACCAAAAGAGATTCCACAAACAGTTTTAAAAAATATGCAAATTGTAGATTTGCCAATGGGAAAGAATTAGAAACTTCCCTACAGAAATGCTCTTGAAACAATTTTGAAGTAGAAAAATTGAGATTTGTTTGGGTTAATCTAGTATGAAGTGCTCAGATAGTATTATTTCACACATTCAAATTTACTATTTAATACGGATTTGCTTATTTCTAACTTCCAGAAATAATAGAGTTGTTATTATAAATTTTGTATAAGTATAAATGTTTTTTTAAATTTTCTATGTTTTTTGTCGTACACCAAGACCGCCTGGTCATGCGACGGATATCACTTCGGATTTTAGCGCAACGCTGATTAAGTGCAAACATTGGATCAAATATCTTTTTTACGATTTTATTATGAATGAGTTCTCTCTTTTTTTCTTTCATCTTCCTAGATACTACGATGACATGATTTACTTCTGGAAAAAATTCCTTAACTAATTTTGGATAAAGCGGATGTGCATCCGTCGTTATTGAAAGAGGAGTAATTTTTAGTACTGATTTAAGATGATCGAAAAGTTCACGTAAAACTTTTTCTCTTTCATTTTCTCTGGGGCCATATTTAGCTCTGGCAAGCTCTGCAAAATGTCCTTTTGCTGGAATTTTTCCGACTGTTATTCCAAGAATTTTATAATCATCGGTTACACACAGTGGAATCGTTAAGGGCTTTAGTTTTGTATGTTCGATCGATTCCATCTCGTCGATTTGAATATGCATTGGGTTCGCTATCAGTTCATTTTTTTTATATTTCGCAAGCCATTGAAGTTTGCGAGCAACTGTTGTTGGTGAGCACTTTAATAACTCAGCACTTCTTTGCTGGGTATTTCCGCTAACTAATAACTGAAAAACTTTTTCATTAAGATCAGGTCTTCGCTGATAGTAGGTACTATGAAAAGTTTGATTCGAGAAATAACATTTACATTCTTTGCATTGATAACGTCTTTTTTTAGAGCGAAGAATTTTAACAAAATAATACCCTTTTCGAATAAAATTTAAACTTTCACAAGCCGGGCAATGTTTAGGAATTGCGAAAATTTCTTTCATTCAAGACAGACTTGCAAAGCCCAGGCGCACCGCTAAGTACGTATAATTCATTTAAACCATGCTAAGATCCGGAAATTAGACTAATTTTACCACTTCAAAACTGTCCCAAGCGCATTTCTATGGGGGAGTTTAAAAGACTTAAAAAAAACTTTCTAGCAAAGTCTTTGTGCAGCCTAAAATTTCTATAACTTTGTTTCTTCCTAGATCACCGTGCAACAAAGAAATATTTTTTTTAGGTATTTTTAAAAGTTTAGAAAAAAAATAAATAATTTCATCGTTCGCTTTGCCATCAACTGGTGGAGCATGAATTTTAATTTTTAGCGAATTATTATAGGGCCCAATAATTTCAGTTTTTGAAGCATTGGGTTGAACATAAAGTGCAATACGAATTCCACCTGGAATTTCTGTAATCATAATAAATTTCTTACAAGCTGTATCGGAATTCGATGGGTATTAAGATCTCTGGATGGAATGATTTTTTTGCCGGACAAGCGGCTGCTGTTTGTTCAATTTTATTACGGTATTCTTCTGGAATTGACTTAGGTAAATCAATCACAGTTTTAAGACTAGAAATGCGTCTTGGGTTGGCACTCATTTCTTTTTCAACACTAATTTTGGAATTTTTAAGATCATAACCATCGCGTTCAGCTACCATTGCAATGGTTGTGAGTATGCAAGTTCCTAAAGCAGTAGCCATTAAATCAGTTGGAGAAAATTTTTCTCCGCGCCCTTGGATATCCTTGGGCGCATCGGTTTCAATTATTGATTGAGATGGCTCATGTAATGCCTGGCAATGTTTTTCCCCGGTGTAAATCGCTGACATTCTGACCATAAAATAAATCCTCATTCCAGTTAGATAAATCAATTTTTAGAGCATTTGAGATCACATCGTTAATGTGTTCTACAAATACGAACTCTATTTGTGATTTTACATCTTCAGGAATATCTTTCAAATCTTTTTCATTGCGAGCAGACATTATTATCTTATTAACTCCAGAACGATGGGCAGCAATGACCTTTTCTTTAATTCCGCCAACAGGTAAAACTTTTCCACGTAAGCTAATTTCTCCGGTCATGGCTAGTCTAGGATTCACAGGAGTTCTAGATATCAAGGACGCCAATGATGTTAATAAAGTAATCCCTGCAGATGGTCCATCTTTTGGAATGGCACCCGCTGGCAAATGGATATGCACATCAAATTTATTAAAATCAAAAGTTGGATTTAGTGCGGCAACTCTTGCTTTAATTAATGATTTTGCAATTTGGGCAGATTCTTTCATAACATCGCCTAATTGGCCTGTCAGAATCATATCGCCTTTCCCAGGTATCAATGCAGATTCAATGAATAAAATGTCTCCGCCAACAGGTGTCCAAGCTAATCCTGTAACTACTCCTGGGACACTCAGTTGATCAGTTACTTCATAAGTGTATTTTTCGGAACCAAAAATTTCTTCAATCTGAGCAATATCAATAATAATTTTTTCTGACGATTTTAAAGAAATTTGGCAAACATGTCTGCAAACTTCTTGCAGTTTTCTTTGTAAATCTCTGACGCCAGCTTCCCGTGTATAATGGGAAATAATTTTCATTAATGCTAAGTCGGTGATTGCTGTAGTTTCTAATTTAAGTCCGTGCTCAGTTAGTTGTTTTGGCCATAAATGATTTTTTGCAATATGTAGTTTTTCAGCTGTAGCATAACCACTTAGCTCTACAATTTCCATCCTATCAAGTAAGGGTAGTGGAATTGTATCTAGTGAATTTGCAGTAGCGATAAATGTAATATTTGATAAATCAAATGGAGTATCCAAATAATGATCAGCAAAAGTATGGTTTTGTTCTGGATCTAAGACCTCAAGCATCGCAGCAGAGGGGTCGCCTCCATAACTTCGACTTAATTTATCAATCTCATCTAAAACAAAAACAGCATCATTTTGTTCAGCCTTTTTTAAAGCGGATAAAATTCGGCCTGGAAGAGCGCCAATGTAGGTTCTGCGATGACCACGAATTTCAGATTCATCCCTAACTCCGCCAAGACTGATTCGTTGATAATTCTTTCCAAGGGCTTTTGCAATGCTTTGCCCTAAAGAAGTTTTGCCAACTCCAGGGGGCCCAACAAAAAGTAGGATAGAGCCTTTTTTATCTTTTTTTAATTTCATAACGGCCAAATGCTGCAATATTCTTTTTTTAATTTTATCCAAGCCAAAATGGTCTTGATTTAAGATTGCTTCAGCAAAATCTAAATCAATTTCTTTATGCTCTGAAGTTTTATTCCAAGGTAAAGCAGTTAGAAAGTCTAAATGAGTACGAATCATTTGATATTCTGGGGATTGCGAATTTGAATTTTCTAATTTTGCTAATTGTTGGTTCGCCAATTCCAAAGCTTCCGGATTTAGATTTAAGCTCGCAATTTTTGCACGGTAATTATCAGTTAAAGTGGATTCAGTTTTTTCACCAAGTTCCTCTTTAATTGTTTTCAACTGTTCGCGTAAAATATGATCGCGTTGGTTTTGACCTAATTTGCTATTTAATTTGTTGCGAATATCTATTTGGATTTTTAAGCTTTCTTTTAAGTCATAAAGCAGACCCAATAGATGCATTGTTCTATTTTTGATAGAACTGGTTTCAAGCAGAACTTGTTTTTCGCTAAGAGAAATTTCTGCATTTGCAGCAGCCATGTACCCCAATAATGAAATGTCATCGACGACATCAATCATTTCTTGCACGGCATCCGTATTGCCTGGAACTAGTTTTAAAACATCTTTAGAGATATCTTTTAAACTAGCAAGCAAAGCGGCTTCTGTTGATTTGTCTAAATCAATGATGTCATCAATACGTTCTACATAAGCCTGAAAAATATCTTTTTCGGCTTTATACGAAGTTACTTTAACGCGGTAATAGCCACGCACAACAATGAAATAGCCTGAATCACTTGCTGCTTTAATAGATTCCACTTTGCAAAGTGTTCCAATTTCATTTAGGTCCTCAATATTTTCAACATTACGATCTGGATTTTTCTGAGACAATGTCAGAATCCAGTTATTTTTTTCTTTTGATAGATCAACAGCGCGAATGCTTTTGTCGCGGCCAACTCGAAGTGCCTGGGTAACGCCTGGGTAAAGAACAGTATTTTTTAATGGTAGAACTGGAAACGATCCTGTTGGTATTAACATTTAAACTCCTTATCAGATTCAAATCTGTTAGTTATTTAAACATGAGATTTTATATGTAACTGTCAAGGTGACAATTCGCAGCAGATGGATATTTATTTGTTTATTGTTGAATGACGTCTTTATGGAAAGTAAGGTCTAGATTATGAAAAAGTTAATAGTATGTTTGATGACAAGCGTTTTTTTATTTTCGTGCACAAATAAAAAAGAATTAGGGTCGAAAGAAAACCCAATAAAATTTTTTTTAATTCCTGCACAAGATATTTTAACTTTAGCAGATAACGGAAAAATTCTGGAAGCGTATTTAAAAAAAGAATTAGACTGTGAAGTGACAGTTGAATTACCAGTTAGTTTTATTGCAGTGGTTGAGGCCTTTGGTTCGAAGCGAGCAGATGCGGCAATTATTAATACATTTGGTTATATTTTGGCATATGAAAAATATGGAGTTGAAGCCAAGCTGAAACTTGTTAACCGAGGCCGTGATGAATATTACGGACAAATTATTACTAGGGTGGACAGCAAAATTAATTCAATCAAGGATTTGAATGGAAAAAAATTCGCTTATGTCGATCCAGCCTCTACATCGGGCTATTTGTTGCCTTTCCGTTTATTTAAAGAAGAAAAAGTGAATATTAAAGAGCACTTGTTTTCAGGGCGCCATGATACCGTAGTCAGTGCTGTATACCAAAAACAAGTCGATGCCGGCGCAACTTTTTATACACCGCCCGATGATGATGGGACGCCTAAAGATGCACGGATGTTGGTAAAGACGCAATTTCCAGATGTATTTGATAAAATTAAAATATTAAAATTAACGGGGCCTATACCCAATGATCCAATTATAGTTCGGAAAGATATACCTGAAGAGATGAAAATTAAAATAATTGCAGCAATGAAAAAATATATTAAAAGCGAAGATGGGTCGAAGGTTTTGCACAACATGTACCACATCACTGATTTTAAAGAAGCAAAGGACAGTGACTATGATAAAGTTCGTGGGTATTTAAAAGATATAGGACGAACTGCTCAAGAGTTTATTAAGTAGTTTTTGATGTAATGATTTGTAATTCTTGAAATCCCGTATTGCTGTCGTGTTCGCGTTTAAATTGGAAATTTTGAAGATCGGCAATAATTAATTCACATGTTGTGTAAATAATATTCCCTTCAGCCACATGCCCGCCAAGAACTTGTCCTGTTCCATCAGAAACCGAAGCATGAAGATGTATTCCATTCTTAGAAATTGTACCGTTCAAAGAAATAATTTCTAAGTTTTCGTCGCGGTTTAAAAACCCTTTTGAGTTCGCTAGGCGTAAATTTAACTTTTTTAGACTTCCTACGGAAGATAGTATACAACCTGCTGAAATATTTTTATCTATGCATATTTTAGCAAGTTGTAGTTTTAAGTCGTCATTGGGTTGAAGTCGTAAACAATAAATTTTCATGTTTAATTACTTAACTTGAGTATAATCTAATGGAATATAAGTTGAATAACCTGGCTGTATGGCTATGTCCATATCTACAACCGGTAGACCAGGTAAGCTGATTGTTATAGGTATTGAAGTCATATTTTCAAGAGAATCTTGATTCGCAGTTTGCTTTATATACCCAACAATATTTAATCTGATTATGTCATTTCCTGCTATATCTTTTGATTCGCGCGAAACAATATCAACGCCACGTCTTTCGCTGCGGGGGCCAACATAAATAATTTTATCAGAACTTGATCCAATTGATTTCGCGGACTTGTCGCGATGCAAATTAATAACTTTACCTAAAAGACTAGGCTCATTAAGTTTCCAGTTATTTAATTCATCTTGATTTTTAGGGTCTCTAATAAAATATTTAACAGGAAACTTAAAAATTTCACCGGCCTTTAGTTTCATTTCAATTTGAACTGAATAGGTTTGTAAAGCAGTAGTAATACTTAAATTAGCATTATACTGCTCTTGATTAACCACTTTCATTTTTTGAATTATTTTTTCAAATTCATTTTTGTCGCAGTCAGGTTTGTGTGCAGAAGTTCCAGCAAGATTTGATAAATTTATATTTTCACAATTAGCTAAATGTTTAAGAATCCATCGGTAGGTTGGATGTTTGCAATCCTCTACTTTTAAGCAAGATTTGTTGATATAAGCCATGCTCAGGGTGTTGTCGGCGTCAAATGGAAGATGCGAAGATTCAACGGTTATAAATTTCGAATTTTTTACTAAATTGGTAAAATGATGAAAAGTTGTGGGGTCAATTTTTTTATTAGCAGTAATCTCTTGCGGTTGTGCATAAATAAAATTCCAGCGTGCGCTTGGAACCATGACTGCGATATCAGATTCAATGTGCTTTTGATCGGGGTCAGAATTACTAAAGTACTTGTACACTAAGTGAATAGCTTTCTTTGTTAATTTACTTGCTGTGGCGGCATTGTTGTTGGCAAGCAGTGGGTTTGCCCCTTCTTTTGGAGCAGGTGGAAGAAGACCAATTATATTTATTAGACGAATGGGTAATGAGTTAAGTTTGGATTGAAGAGCTGGGTCCGTATCAAGTTTAATGGCCAATTGGCGAAACGTATGTATAGCATCGCTTCCGAAAGACATATCTTTAAGTTCTCGACGGGTAACAGGAGATCCAAGTAAATTTACTAAAGGAACCAAATCAATATTCGCTGGATCAGTTAGCATACTTGCCAATTTAGATCCCCAGAATGGAGTACCCAGGGTAATGATGGAATCCACTTGTTTCATATATTTCTGGTCTAACGAGTCATTTAAAATTCTAGAGAAAAACCAGATATAACTAACAAGTCCACCCTGAGAATGAGCCAGTAAAGAGATTTTATCATCAGGTTGAAGGGGGCGATCATGAAATAGACTTTCAATATGCTGATTTAATAAATTTGCAAAATCAAAAGTAGATAGTTTTTCACTTACTCCCGTTGGATAAATAAAATGTGAAATCACCACTTCATAGTTGGGATTAATTAAAGGTAAGTAGTTCTGTGTGATTTCACTAAAGTGCCCCCAGGTCTCTGCATTGCCGCTTAGACCGTGAACAGTTACAATAACATGTCTGGGTTTATGTATTTCTGCATTAGAATTTGCAGGTGTTCTATTAAAAAAAGTTGAACAAGAAAAGCTTACAATCACTGTAAATGCTATCAAATATAATTTCATAGATTCTCCAACCAAGGTTATAAAGTAATCATAAGATAGTTAAAATAAGTATAATACTGAGCGAAGGTCCAGAACGAAAATTCTAGATAGACATCTGTGCAACAAAGGACTCAACCATGGTGCGCGCAGAGCTGAAAAATAATCCTAATCCGAAGATCAGAAGTGAACTGCCTAGGCGAACATTTCTATTGGCATTGTCATTTGTATAGTAGTGAAAAAGCATATGAAATCCAAAACAAATAGTATTAATAAAGCGCGCAAAAAAATTATGAATTTTTTTAAGTAGTAAAATAATGAAGTTTAAAAATTGGTATTTAGATGTTTTTGTATATTCAAATAATGGCCAATAATTATTTTGAAAAACAGCTCGACCTTCAATAGATAAAATTATAAGTCCAGCGACTATGAAAGCCCCATCAAATGGAAATGTGATTAATAAAAATCCTACAAAGTATCTAATCAGGGCGTAGATATTAAAAAGCAGACGAATTGTGGCTTTGATAATTCCGGAAAAAATATTTGCATTTTCGGCACTAATTAATACATCGCGCGGTTCTGACCAAAGTTTTTTAATGCGTGTTAGTAGGCCTTCTTTCGCAATTTCGCGTTTTGTTTTTTCGGCATCTTCCGTTAGGCCACTTTTAATTTCATATTTAAATTTAAATATTCTGGCTTTACTGGCGGCCTGATGATCTTCGCGAAGCAGGTAAATTTCGTAAGCATTTTTTGCTAGTCGAACCAAAATCTGATTTGTAATGTCACGATAAACAACTGGGTTTGTTGCTTTTCGAAGTCCTAGCATAGAATAGGCGGCTAAAAATTTTTCGATACTTTTTTTTGAATTTTCATTTTTTTCATTCAGCCAAACGCCACGTAACTTTTGATTGCCTAATTCTACAAGATCAATTGGAAAGTTTAAGTACCTTGCCCAAATGTAGTCACACCAAAAATCATTAATTGTAAAAGAATCTTTTTTATTGCTATTAATTAAGCGACCCTGCTCAAGAGTCAAATTTGTTAAAACTGAAAATCCATCAAAAGGAAGACCAACTTGAACTTTTTTAATGGATTGGATAGAATGTAAAAGACCAATAAAAGCAGTTTGAAAATAATTACGTAATGCAATTTTACCCTTTATCGTCGAGTAATATTTTTTATGTAATTTTAGCAAATTATTAGTGTCGATGGTTAATTCGGAAAGTCCCAAGTAGGGTTCTGGTAGGTTTGGATGCAAGTTTGCTTCGTATTCTAAATCAAAATATTCTGCAGCAAAACCGCCGTCTAAAATCATTGGGTCAGCTGTGATTTTAAATTCTTGATCAAAAAAATTAATTACAGTTAGTCCAGATGTCACGTACTTGTCTAAATTCTTTTCAATGAAAATTTTTTTTAGATCGGAAAGCTTTAGGGCTGCACAATAGCCAGTTGTTGAAATCAATAGTAAGAAAATTGAAATAAAGCTTCGCATACAAGTTAATGTTAGCATGCGAAGTTGGCTGTCGTATATCTGATGACTGGACTTAGATATACAACTTTGAAGAAAAAATTAAGACAAATAAGTACGTAGCAAGGCGCGAACCAGACCTTTAATTTCAACTTGTTTTGGATTGTACCACATCGATTGAAGGCGGGGGTTAGCAGGCCTAAGTTCAATTAATTTTCCAAGTTCGGGTTGGGCAGAATTTGTTTTGTAAAAATATTTTTTTACAGTGGCTTCATTATCAACGCTAGCAACCACTAGGTCTCCATCGCGAGCTGTTTTTAAAGATTGAACAATCAAAGTGTCGCCATTAAAAATGCCCTCATCAATCATAGAGTCCCCTTCGACTTGAAGTGCGAAATGATCTTTGGCTGATTTAATTAATGATGCGGGGATGTTGATGAATTCATTTTCATGAATACGTTCAATAGGCGTCCCCGCAGCTACGCGACCTAAGAAGGGAATTGGCAGAACCTTGGAGTGGTCGTCACGATCGTAGGAAGACTGACCAGAAGAAGAGCCCATCGAAGGCTCTGCCGATAAACTAAGCCTATCAATTAAATCTTTTTTAAAATCTTGAGCCGAAAATAATATCTGAATTGCCCGCTTTTGGTTTTGCGGAATTTGTACATATCCTTTTGTTGAAAGTTGTTTCAGATAATTTTGCACAGAATTGTAAGAGGCGAAGCCAAAGTGGTCGCATATTTCTTGGTAAGAAGGTGAAATACCTTTTTCTAAAAGTTCATTTTCAATAAACAGCAAAACTGCTTTTTCTTTTGTTGTTAATGGGGGTAGGGGCGAATGGTTCTTTTTCATACACATAAGTTACAGTGTAATTTATGTGTAAGTCAAACTGAATTACAGTGGATTTTTAAAGTTATAGCGAACCACATCTTTGGTCTCGGTTATTGAGTTTTGTTCGATTTTTTCATTTGACGGAGATGCTGATGGTTTGGGCAATGCTGAGCAGTTTTGAAATAGCAAAATAACAAATGGGTTTGCTACAAATAATACGGCAAGGAAAAAACTACTCTTTTGAGACATGCGCTGGTTCCCCTTCTTTGGTCTAGTAAGTTGCTATTACCTATTCGGAGGTCTTTTAAAAAACATGAGGACTTTTTTGCACAGTTGTGATGAACTTCCCAAAATGCTTCGTTTATTAGGAATCCTTATTATTGCCTTTGGTCTTGCCGCACAGGCAGACCCGCTCTCTTTGAGACAGACGTGTATTAATTCGCTAAAAAATTATAAAAGTTTTTTTAAACAAGAGCTGCTTGAGCAGGTTTGCGATAAGGCTGAAAAATCTTTTGATTGCAGTAGCGCAAAGGGTGAACCACTTTACCACATCGATCAGCAAGGAATTTCTAAAAATCCAAAAAAAATTCTAGTAATTAGTTTAATTCACGGAGACGAAACAATAGCTGGTTCACTGGGACGTTTTTGGTTGGAAAGACTTTCGAAGCTTCAGGCTAGAAATTCATGGAGAATCATGCCTGTTGCAAATCCGGACGGCGTTGCAGCTAAAACTAGAACGAATTCTGCAGGAGTTGATTTGAATCGCAATTTTCCAACCGTTGACTGGGATGCAAGTGCGCACGAGTTTTGGAAAAAGAAAGCTCAGGCGTCGCTGCGAAAATTCCCTGGTGATAAGGCGGGATCAGAGCCTGAGGTAAAATGTCTGATGCAGCATTTAGAAAGCTATAAACCGGATTTTATTATCTCTATTCATACGCCATTGAATGTTTTAGATTTTGATGGTCCCAAAGTAAAAAAACCAAATTATTCCTATTTACCATGGAAAAGTTTAGGCAATTTTCCTGGAAGTCTTGGTCGCTACATGTGGGTTGAAAGAAAAGTTCCTGTTCTAACGACAGAACTTAAAGACACTCTTCCGGTGAACTCAGATGTGTTCGAGCAACTTCAAGACGTCATTGGTACACTAGTTCAAGCTGACTTAAAATAATCAATGTATCTGATTCGTACTATTCGCTTGCTGTATTGCCTTTAGGCGATCGGTTGGCGATTCAAGCTCATTTTGAATTTCAATTAAATCAGCCACCAGTTTTTCTTTTGCCATTTTAATAGCTTCATAGATGTCCTGATGAAAGGCTTCTGCTTCGATAGAGCTATCATCTTCTTTTAAAATTATGGCAATACGGTGAAGTTCCTCAGGCGAGTTAATATCTTCCGATAATTCGGCATCAATTTTGTTTGGGTCACGAGCGATAACCAAAATTATCGTTTCAGCAGTAATGAATGGATTGAAGTCTTGAACCTGTTGATAGATAAAAGATTTAATCTCAGGGTTTGTCTCGATTAGATCAGCTGTTTTATCCAGAAAGTCTACCTTTGAGCTCATACATACCTTCTTCCTGATGCCATTGTGTTAATTAATAATAACATGTTAACGGCATTCTAAAAAGTCCAATAGACTGAAGTCTTTACGGCTTTTATTGGCAATTTTAAAGCAGATATATTCAAGTTAAATGCAGAACATTAACACGTGTGTATCGACTTAAGTCAGTGTATTAGTTCGATATATGTCAGACATTAAAATAAATAATTCATGGCTTGGAGAATTACAATCTGAATTTGAGACAACTCGAATGAAGAGCTTGCTAAAATTTTTAAATAAAGAAAGTGCATCCGGAAAAAACATTTATCCAAATCCAGAATTGTATTTTCAAGCATTGAATTTGACGCCAATAAAAAATGTAAAAGTAGTTTTGCTTGGCCAAGATCCTTATCACGGTCCTAATCAAGCACATGGATTATGCTTTTCTGTAGCCACTGGTGTTCGTCATCCACCATCATTGCAAAATATTTTTAAAGAATTAAAAGATGATTTGGGAATTGCAATTCCAGTATCCGGTGATTTGTCGCACTGGGCGAAGCAGGGAGTGTTAATGTTGAACAGCGTGTTGACTGTAGAGGCTGAAATGGCGGCTTCACATCAAAAAAAGGGCTGGGAAGAGTTCACTGACAAAGTGATTCATGTTGTGAATGAAAAATGTGACAATGTAGTATTTATTTTATGGGGATCATATGCGCAAAAAAAAGCAGGATTTGTTGATTCTAAAAGGCACTTAGTCTTACAAAGTGTGCATCCTTCGCCATTGTCTTCTTATAGAGGTTTTTTTGGTTCGAAGCCTTTTTCGAAAACCAACGACTGGCTTAAGTTAAAAAAAATAAAGCCCATAGAATGGTAAAAATATAAGAATTCCTGTTGTCATGAAGAAATGACTATGTGATTGTCAGTTTTGGATTAAATAAATGGAAGAGGTTTTTATGTCTAAAAAATTCATGGCGCTATTTTTTTTAATTTTAAGCTTTGATGCTGTTGCAGCTAAAAGTTTAATCTATTGCATGGAAGGAAGTCCTGCTGGTTTTAACCCTCAGTTATTAACTGATTCAGTTAGTTTGAATTCATCAAGCCAAGCAATATTTAATCGTTTGGTTGAATTCAAAAAAGGTTCAACTGAAACATTACCAGGGTTAGCACTATCTTGGACAGTTTCTAAAGATCGTAAAACCTATATTTTTAAATTAAGAAAAGATGTGGCATTTCAATCAAATGAATTTTTTAAACCAACACGTAGTTTTAATGCCGATGACGTTGTTTACACATTCAAAAGTCAAATGGACTCTAAACATCCTTTAGCAATTCCAGCAGCAAATTATGAATATTTTAAAGCAATGGAATTAGATCAAATTATTACTGATGTGAAAAAAATTGATGAATACACGGTTCAGTTTGATTTAAAAAAACCAGAAGCTCCATTCATTGCCAATCTAGCAATGGATTTTGCAAGTATCTTGTCTGAAGAGTACGCTCAGGCTTTAGTTAAATCGGGTAAAGGTCTTAAGACATTAGACACAAACCCAATTGGAACAGGTCCCTTTGCTTTTAAAAGTTACCAAAAAGATTCAACAATTCGTTACACAGCATTTGATAAATATTACAAAGGTAAGCCGCAAATAGATCTGCTGGTTTTTGTAATCGTAACCGATTCGACAGTTCGTTTGCAAAAAATGAAAACGGGCGAATGTCATGTCATGAGCGAGCCTCAACCGCAAGACATCGAACAAATTCAAAAAATAAGTAACCTGAAGTTAATATCAACAGAGGGTTTAAATATTGGTTACTTGGCTTTTAATACTCAAAAAAAACCTTTTGATAATTTAAAAGTTCGCGAAGCATTAACCATAGCGATGAATAAAAAATCGTACATCGATGCGATTTACAAAGGCCAAGGGGTTGTTGCAAAGAATCCTATTCCACCAACAATGTGGTCATATAATAAGTCGATCAAAGAAGACGAATATGATGTTGAAAAAGCTAAAAAACTTTTAAAAGAAGCAGGCTATCCAAATGGTTTTGAAACAGATCTTTGGACATTGCCTGTATCGCGTCCCTACATTCCAAACGGCAAAAAATTAGGAGAATTAATTCAGGCTGATTTAGCTAAGATAAATGTAAAAATAAAATTAGTTACTTTTGACTGGCCAACTTACTTAGAAAAAACAAAAAAAGGAACTCATTCATTTGTTGAATTTGGATGGACGGGCGACAATGGCGATCCGGATAATTTTTTAAATGTGCTACTAGGCTGCTCTGCTATCGAAGCTGGAAGTAACTATGCTAGATGGTGTAATAAAGAATTTAATAACTTAATTCAAAAAGCAAAAGAAGAGCCTACTCAGGCTAAGCGCATTCCGCTTTATGAAAAAGCACAAGTCATTGTTAAAAAAGAAAAGCCATGGGTGAATATCGCTCACTCTAGATTAAACAAAGTAATCAGCGACAAAGTAATTGGTTATACAATAGATCCATTTGGACACGAGCAATTTGAAAGTGTTGATATTAAATAAATTATTACGCCTATTTATTTCGTTTTTCTTTATCGCCTTAGTCAGTTTTGTAATTATAAGACTGATTCCGGGCGATCCCGTCACCAATATTTTGGGAGAGCGCGGAGCTTCGCCTGAACGTATCCAAGAGTTAAGACAACTTTTTGGATTGGATCAGTCCTGGGCTAAGCAATTTCAAATCTTTATTGTAAATGCTCTTCAGGGTAATTTTGGTGATTCGATCGTGTCTCATCAAACAGTCATTAGTGAATTTCGGGTGCTGTTGCCAGCTACAATTGAATTATCATTTTTTGCTTTATTATGGTCTTCGATTGTTGGGCTAGCTCTAGGGATTTTGGCGGCAATGAAGCGAAATTCAATTTGGGATTACGGCGCAGTAACAATTTCAACGATTGGTTTTGCGATGCCAATTTTTTGGTGGGCTTTGCTTGCGATTTTCTTTTTCTCGGTTCAATTACAATGGTTGCCAGTTTCTGGTCGTATTGGTGTTGAATTTGAAGTTCCATTTGTTTCTGGATTTTATTTAATAGATTCCTGGTTTAGCGATATGCCATGGGCTTCATTTCAAAGTTCATTTGTGCATTTAATATTACCCGCCTTTATTTTGGGTACAATTCCACTTGCACTGATCACACGAATTACCCGCTCTGCATTTATTGATGTTGAAAAAGAAGATTTTATTCGTACGGCACGCGCAAAGGGCCTTAGTCATTATCAAATTATCTTTAAGCATATTTTAAAAAATGCATTGCCACAGATAGTAACCGCAATTGGTTTGGCGTTAGGCCAGCTATTGACGGGTGCTATTATAACAGAAACTTTGTTTTCTTGGCCAGGCCTGGGCCGTTGGTTAATCAAAAGTATCGAAGCCCGTGATTATCCAGTTGTTCAAGCGGGTTTGTTTTATTCGATGTGCGTAATTGCTGTAACTAATGTTCTTGTTGATATGTTAGTAGAAAAACTAAATCCAAAATTGAAAGTTGTGTCGTAGTGAAATCAAAGTATTCAAAATTATTAAAAAATAGAAATTTAAAATTTGGTTTAAGCTTATTTGCTTTTTTTATTTTATTAGTTGTTCTTTCTTTTATAGCGGCACCTTATTCCTATCAAGATGTGTTTCCTGATTTTCAGTTGGCGGCTCCATTTTGGAAGTCGGCATCGCAATCTCAATTTTTATTAGGAACAGATGATTTAGGGCGCGATTTATTATCACGTCTTTTGGTAGGTGCTAGATTTTCTGTAGGGATTGGAATTGTATCAACTGTCTTTTCTATTATGATTGCAGCCAGTCTTGGCATTGTATCTGGATATTATAAGGGCCGAGTTGATAAAACATTAAACCAAATTATGGAATCATTACAGGCTATTCCTAGTTTATTGTTGGCTTTAATTGTTATTGTTGTTCTGGGATCAGGATTATTAAATACAGTATTAAGCGTTACAATTGTGGCTTTGCCTTCCATGTACCGTCTAGTTCGATCGGCAGCATTGGTCGAGTGTTCTAAAGAATACATACAGGCTTCTGAAGCCTTGGGTGCTTCGTCATTACGAATTATGGCGCAGCATTTATTACCAAATTGTTTAACTCCAATTTTGGTTCAATCCGCAGTTTGTTTTAGTGACGCAGTTTTAAATACTGCGGCACTTGGCTTTTTAGGTTTAGGCGTTCAAGCTCCTTATCCTGAATGGGGAACTATGTTAAGTGATGCCAAAAATTTTATTGAAGTGGCTCCCTGGTTAATGACCATACCAGGCTTTTGTTTACTGCTGCTAATTTTATCAACTCAGTTAATTAGCGATGGTTTGCGCGATCAATTAGATCCAAAGTTACGTAATAGGGCTTAAATTTAATTTCATTCTGTATCTAGGCCTTTGTCGTAGTTAATTCGCAAGAAGACATGACGATAAGGAATTGTGAATATTCTTAATACTTTTTTTATCCTGTTTTTCTCATCTGTATCGTGGGGTTGGGGATATGAATATAAGCCAATATCAAAATACAATGGGCTTGATTTATATGAGATTGCCAGCGAATTAAAAAAAGCTTCGTTGTTTGAGGTTGATCTAGTGCGCGCAGGACATATTCCTTTTGCGGCTTTTGATCAGTTGTTTTTAAACTCAAAGCACGAAGAACAATTTGCAGTTGTTGTTTTTGATCTTATTGCTCCGAACGAACAAACAATTTTATCTTTAGAAGAAGATAAAATTGTTTGTCATGCGAAGACTCAAATGGGCCGCGATTTTGCTATTTATTTTTCTAATAGAAAAATGTCAGAAAGCATTTCTTATTGTCGCAAAACCAAAGTTACGTCTACGTTTAAAAAAATGATTTTAAAACAAATTTTTCCACCTGCCCAGGCTGCAAATTGTGAAGTATTAGCAAGTCAAATATCAACAAATTTGGTTGAGGTTAGAAATACGGTTTTAGCTGGAAAAGAATGGGTGCTGCAAAAGTTGGGAACGTGCTTAATTCAAGCGTATCGTGGCGGTGTAAGTGCAGCAAATGGATTTGGTGATGGGTTAAAAAGTTTAGTTTCAAATCCAGAACATCTTTGGGATGAAGTTTCTGAGCAAGCTTTGGCGTTTAAAAACTTTGTTACACATATTGGTGCTGAGGCTCGCATTTTGATCGAAAATTTTAAAAATTTAGACAGCGATTTAATACTAAATACCTTATGTAATATGTCCGGAGAAATCCTGATCAGTGGGCTTTTGACTTCAGGTGCTTTAGGCATTGCCGCTAAAATTACAAGTGCGGTAGTTAAGTTAACGGCTCAGTTAAAAATAGTTAAGGCTACATTCAGTCACTTAAGCGAACTAAAAAAAATGGGCCGCGTGGATCTAGCGAATGGAATACTTAGTTGTGAAAAGTAGAATTCTTTTTATTATACTAATTTGTGTAGCTTCATTAGCTGAAGCAAATTTTTCTTGCAAATTATCACAAATTTTAGGACATGAAAAATTGGCTTCCAATGCAAAGTTTTGGGAAGAGCTTTCTAAAATAAAAAATACAGATTCCGAATTAACAAAGTTAATTATTAAATATGC
>JBAQKN010000010.1:0-312092 GCA_049301055.1 Pseudobdellovibrio sp.
ATCTAGGTAATGCGAAGGATGTAGTCAACTTTGATTTTTTTTGTGCATGTCCGAAGAGTAGACTTAAGCAAGAAAAAACCAAAGGAATGCTGCATTTGAAAAGTCAGCTCTTGAGCTGTTCTGGGTAGATCCCAATGGGCAGTTCTTCAAAGAAGTGGTGGAGTCATAAGTTATAGTTTTTAATAAATACTGTAGCTTATGCGCCACCATTTTTTTATTAAAATAATAAAAAAATATAAATTTTTTGGTCTTATTTTTGCTTTAAAGGCAGTTAACAAACTAACCAAAGGAGTATGACATGGCAAATTCTTTAGAACGATGGATTGAAAATAGACAATTAGTAAATCCTTTACGTGAATCTTTTCGCCTTGAAACGGCTTTTAACAAACTATTTAATGATATGATTTCGGCTCAAGGGAAATCTGAAATACAAAAAGATGATTTCGCGCCTTCATGTGAAATATTAGAAACTGACGCGAAATACATTATGAAATTTGATATGCCAGGAATATCAAAAGAGCAATTGAATGTAGAAGTTAATAAAGATGTTATTTCCATTCAGGCTGAACGCATGGAAGATGCAAATAAAATCAAAGCTAAACAATTATTAACAGAAATTGCATATGGAAATTATCAAAGAAGTTTTATTTTACCAGAACCGATTGATGATAAAAAAATTGAAGCCAAATTTAAAGATGGCGTTTTGACAGTTACAATTTTAAAGGTAAATGCAATAGCTTCAAAACAGATTCCAATTCATTAATTTAAACAATTTGGTAAATATAGAAAGCCATTTTGTCTTACTAAGGGAGTATTTATGCCAATAATAGATTTATGTTCCAGAGAATTAATTAGTGTCGAAAGAAATGCGTCACTTCAATTTGCAGCACAGCTTATGAAGAAACATCATGTTGGAGGACTAGTAGTTGTTGAAACGAACGGATTTTCAAAGCCTGTTGGTATTATTACTGACAGAGATATTGTATTAAATGTTGTCGCTGATAAATTGCCATTTGATACAAAGGTAGGAGCAATTATGTCAAACAATGTAGTTAGTATACAAGCCAAAACCGGAATTGCAGAAGCAGTAGAAGCTATGGAGCGTGCTCGAGTAAGAAGAATGGTTGTTGTTGATAGTCTTGGAAATGCTTGTGGTCTTGTTTCTGCAGACGATATTCTTAGATTGATAGCTAAAGAAATTAATGGACTTGGCAACTTATATCAAAAGCAAGTTCAAGATGAACCATTTATACAAAGGCATCAAAAATCATTTTTAACAATTTAGTTAAAAACAAAAAAGGAGAATATATGAAAAAATTATTGGCGGTTTTTATTTTTGCAACAGCACTTAATGTAAATGCGCAAAGCACAGGTCGCTCAGAAGCAAAACCAGAGACAGTTGGACGTGAACAGCCAATTGGCTTTTCTGGATTTGCAGAAGTTAGTTCAGGTTATACTGCTAATGTGGACGAAATTCCAGTTGAAGGTGCCCCTAATGCAGTTAAGCTTTTAGGTTCTTACTATTTAGATAATAAACGTGGTGTATTTGATGCGGGGATTGGTGCGTTAACTCAAACCTTTATTGATAAGGGCGCCAAAGAGGACAGTAAATCAACATCAATGGTGGAGTTGGCGGCCCGATATCAATTTGAAAATCGTTGGCAATTAGGTGCAGTTTATAATCAATTTTTTGATGTAGGAACTAACTACTATTCAAATCAAGGTGACGCATTATTCGGTGGTTTGCAGGTAGCCAAAGAATTTACAGTGGCTACAAATACTCATATGCGTGTTGGACTTCGTGCCATGAGAGACATCAACACAGACAAGCAAGATGTTGATATTGCGATGTTAGATTTAGCAATTGGCTGGAATCCAACTTTTTAAATTTTATAAAAGTTAAAAAAAAAGGCGTGTTTTAAACACGCCTTTTTTTTGGTACAATTGATGCAATGTTAATTTATGATAGGATTTTATAATCCTGTTGAAACAATAAAGGAGATATAAAATGAAAACGGACGCGCAAATTCAAAGTGACGTTATGCAAGAATTAAAATGGGATCCAAGTGTTAATCATGAACATATTGGTGTTGCTGTAACAGATGGAATAGTAACATTATCTGGTGCTATCCCAAGTTATATTGAAAAATCAGCTGCTGAAAAGGCAACACAAAGGGTCGCTGGAGTAAAAGCTGTTGTTGAAAAAATTGAAGTAAAATTACCTGGATCGTATAAAAAAGATGATCAAGACCTTGCTAAAACAATTCTTAATCAATTTAAATGGAGTGTTCAAGTTCCTGATACGATGGTTAAGGCTAAAGTTGAAAACGGTTGGGTGGATTTGACTGGGGAAGTTGAATGGGATTATCAAAGAAATGCTACTGAAAATTGCGTTCGCGGTTTATCAGGAGTTGTTGGAATTAGTAATAATATCTCTATTAAAGTCAAAAAAGCAGATTCTGCTGCAATTAAGCTAAAAATTGAAGAGGCTCTTAAGCGTGAAGCTGAGCGTGAAGCGCGTCGGATAGCAGTTGAGGTTTTAGGAGACAAAGTTATCTTATCAGGTGCAGTTCGGTCGTTTGCAGAAATGCAAGATGCACAGCTGGCAGCTTGGAGCGCTCCAGGAGTTACAACTGTTCAAAATAATTTGCATGTAAGTTAATTATAAAAGCGACGATGGTTAATATTTCGTCGTCGTTTTTTCTGATGGAACTAAATAGGTTTGATGAGCAATTTGAAATAATCGATCTATCGGATTTGAGTTTAGCTCGGTAAACATTCTTAATATTAACTCGTGATTAGAATCATTAAATATTGCTTTCTGCAGAGCTTCAAAAGCTGAAATCTTATCATTCATTTTCCATAATGATTCTGCTAGGTAAAAATAGCCTAAATAAGAATCGGGATAATTGGAAATGTAGTCTACAGAAAAATCATTTAAATTTTGCATATTTCCTAATGCTGATAATCTTATAAATGGTAAATGGATTAAATCGTCATCACTTCCATCAAAGCTTTGTAAAACGTCATATAAATTATCATAAGATGATAAAGAAATTCTTTGTCCAAATTTTGCCTCTAGTATGAGTAGATTTAGAAGTTTTAATTTATAAGCAGCGTAGATGTTTGGATTTTTTCTGGAAATAATCTCTGCAATTGTAATGTTCTTTTCAATCTGATTTTGATTTGCTTGGGAAAGATTAACTACTCCATAATACAGATATTTACTAAGGGTGTTTACATCCATTTGGTTCAGTGTGGTTGGATCATTTAGAATCTGTTTTTCATTTTCTAATAATTCATTTGCATCCGCTGTTACAGATATAAATGGCAACTGTTGAGCTATGCGTTTAGGAAGTTTGGCATATTTAATTTGATTATGAAAAACTTGTGCAGATGTAGTATACTTATTCCAGCTCCAATAGCTGATGATGCTTATCGTAAATGCTAAAGAACTTAATATTAAAATAAAATTCCATTTTCGATTAGTTGCTAGATTTTGCTTTTCATTCATATAGTCTCCAGTCATTAAGATAATCTAAATAGATAGTGCAATTTGTTAGCCACCTTAGATTTCTTAATAGGTAAACTGTATATGCCTTTACAAACCACGGAAAGGCTTCATATTAAAAGAAAGGGATGTTTATGAATCAAACGTATGTTGTATGTGAAAATTGTAGTCAAACCAATCGTGTGGCACTTAATACGGGTAAGCAGCCTATTTGTGGATCTTGTAAGAAAGGCTTACCTATACACGGGGCTGTCGTTGATGGCAGTGATAAAAATTTTCAAACCTTAATTGATAAAAGTCCGCTTCCCGTTGTTGTTGATGTTTGGGCACCGTGGTGTGGCCCATGTCTTAATTTTGCTCCTACTTTTAAAACAGTGAGTGAAGAATTTATGGGGAAAGCAGTTTTTTTAAAGCTTAATTCTGAAGCCAATCAGCAAACCTCTACTCAGCTGGGGATACGCAGCATTCCCACTTTAATATTATTTAAAAATGGAAAAGAGATCGCAAGAAGATCGGGTAGTATGACTCAACAAAATTTTAAGCATTGGTTAATTGAAAATAATTCTATATAGATTAAATTTGGTTGGGCGGGTTAGTTTCATAGGAGGATATTTTACCAAAATTATTCCAAAGTTTTTCAATTTCTGCAGAATCTAGAGTTTCATTTATTAGAAGCTCTTTAACACTTTGCTGGATAAATTCTTGATTTGATATAATTAATTTTTCTGAATTGGCTCTACAGTTTTCTAGAATAGATTTGATTTCTTCATCTATTTTTTCTTCGGTTTTATCGCTCCAGTTTTTTGCTGGGTAGTTTGGATAATTTGGCATTGGCAAAAACCTAGAGTTCACATTTTCTTCGCTTAATAATCCTAAAGAATTACCCATTCCATATTGAGTAACCATAGCTCTAGCGATATAGGATGCTTTTACCAGATCATCACTTGCTCCGGTAGAAAGTTCATGACAAAAAAATTGTTCAGAAACACGGCCGCTTAATAACAAAGTAATTTTCTTATTCAATTCTGTTTTAGTCATTAAATAACGATCTTCTAGTGGTCTATGTAGAGTGTAACCTAGTGCGCTGATGCCTCTTGGAATTATACTGACTTTTTGAACTCGTTCTTGGCTTTGTAAGGCTAATGACGCTGTGGCATGGCCCATTTCATGAAAAGCGACGTGCCGCTTTTCATCAGCATTCATTAAGCGTTGTTTTCTTTCTAGTCCAGCAATGATTCTTTCGATAGCTTTAGTGAAATCAGTAAGTTCAATAAAATTGGCATTTCTTCTGGTTGCAATCAGTGCGGCTTCATTTATTAAATTCGCTAAATCAGCGCCAGTAAATCCAGGGGTCATAGATGCAATATCGGTTAGTTTTAAATCTTCTTTAATTTTTACTTTTTTTATATGAACTTTTAATATTTGAGCACGCCCTTTTTGATCTGGTTTGTCTAACAATACTTGGCGATCAAAGCGACCAGATCTTAATAAAGCGGGGTCAAGAATTTCAGGACGATTGGTTGCTGCTAATAAAACAACTCCTGAGCTTGGATCAAAGCCATCGAGTTCTGCTAAAAGTTGATTCAAAGTTTGTTCTTTTTCATCATGTCCACCGCCAATAATATTACCAAAAGACCGGGCTTTTCCCAAGGCATCAAGTTCATCAATAAATATAATACATGGGGATTGGCTACGAGCCTGATTAAAAAGTTCTCTTACTCTTGCAGCACCCATACCAACAAAAAGTTCCACAAATTCTGAACCATTAATTGAGAAGAAAGGAACTTGGGCTTCTCCGGCAATGGCTCGTGCCATTAAAGTTTTTCCAGTTCCTGGGGGGCCTACTAATAAGATGCCTTTTGGTACGCGTCCACCAAGTCGAGAGTACTTTTCTGGGTTTTTAAGAAAATTTACAACTTCTATAAGTTCTTCTTTGGCTTCATCGCAACCAGCGACATCCGCAAAGCTAGTTTTAATATCTTTTTCTTCATATGTTTTAGCGGCTGATTTTCGTATAGGTAAAAAATGGCGCCCTTGATTATTTAAGCCACTTCTAAAGATTATAAATAAGTATAATAATGGTAAAAACAATATTACAAAATAATTCCAAAATGAACTTTTTGGTGTACCTTGAAAACTAATGCCACGTTCTTTTAATAGCGGTATTAACGTGGTGTCGTCGATGCGGTAGGTGTAATAACGTTTTGAACTGTCATTGATTGTTGCTGCTATTTGATCTTCACTAAGTACAACTTCTTTGATAGCACCTTGGTTAATAAGTTTTAAAAATTCATTGTAGGGTAGTCTGATTTGGTTAGAATCAAGATAGAAATACAATATATAGGAAATGATTATGATAATCCATAGCCAACTTAGATTAGGTTTAGCTATGGAATTCTTGTTAAGTAGCTGCATTCGAGGCGACTATTACTCCGATATTGTTATCAAATGATACCCCATCTATGTCGTAATGCCCATCCGTATCAGAAATTGAATATGTAAGTTGCTTATTGTTTTCATAAACAGGTCTTTCATTTCTTGTTCGTCCTCTTGGTGCTAAGTTTTTTTTTCTTTTAATGGTGCTTCTTGTGTGAACATTCTCTGGATTATAATTTAATTGCGTAGGTCTTGAAGTTTGATTTTTTAACAAATTTTCTTCAAGATTTAAAATGAATGCCTCGAAAGCATTGACATTTTTTCGTATATTTTTAAGCAAATATTTTTGATAAAAACTTTGCTTAAAAGCTGATTGATATTTTACAATATCATTAAATAAGTTGTATAGCGCAGAAGATCTTTTTTGTCTTAGTAACATTTGATTAGGCATGTGACACCTCTCGTGATTGTTGGTTTGCATTTTTTTGCGTAATATATTTTGGAAAATTATTTACGGATGAAATTTTTAGAATATGTTTTTCTTTTTCTTTGGGTCTAGCGAATATTAAGACCGGGCATTTAGCCTGTACTAAAACATCTTTTACAACACGGCTTAGTGTTTTTTGTTTTTTAGTTGGATTATGATTGGTTAGTACAATTAAATTAGCCTTATTTTTTTTTGCTACAGAAATTATTTCATCTGCAAGATTTGTTTTTTGCCTTTGCACTAAGGCTAAGCAATTTAAGTTGTTTTTTTGAGATATCGATAACCATTGTTTCGCTTTTTTCATTCTATTTTTTTCGATGTTTTCAACCATTGATTCCATATTGTAGGCCTCATTTCTCCATGCTCCATAAAATTCTGCAGGATAAACATTAGGAGTTTCGACTTGAGTAAATAACAGCACTTGTGAATTAAACGACTTTGCAATAGGGCCTACTTGTTTAAGCAAATCTGTTTTTGATTCAGCACTGAAATTTGTGGGATACAAAATTGTCGGAATTTTTGAAGAGACTATTGTTGTTGGATTAAGTAAAAGCACCGGTATTTTTGAATTCTCAGTAAGTGTTTCAGCAAAACCACCAATTTGGAATGGATTCCAAGTTTTCTTTGCATGTGTATTTGCAATAATTAGAAGCGCATTTTTTCTTTCTGCAAAACTTGTTACCTCTTTGGCCATTTTTAAATTGGATTGAGAATTAATATAAATTATCTCGACTGGAAGAAA
This sequence comes from Pseudobdellovibrio sp., assembly GCA_049301055.1. GTDB lineage: Bacteria > Bdellovibrionota > Bdellovibrionia > Bdellovibrionales > Bdellovibrionaceae > Pseudobdellovibrio. The sequence continues at coordinate 7,117 of JBAQKN010000010.1, forward strand.
GCCTTTAACACCTGATTTTTTTAAATATTGATCAGCTTTCTTTTTAGCTTCAGATTTAAAATCGTTTACTGTAGAAAATGCCAATTCTAATGGATAGGCGATTGCTGATCTTGAAAAAACTGAAACGGGTTGGATGTCACAATGTAAATGCTTAGCCCATAGTTTCAATTCCTTAATTATGGTTTTAGCATTTTCTGGTTTTTTATTTGGATCAAAAGCCCAGATAAGCAAATTTTTTGTATTTGTATGTTTTATTGGAAGGTTCATTGTTAATCCCTTGGAAATGGTTTTTTTCATAGGCAAACCATGCTAAAGCATAGCAAAGCTCAGACCAGTGCTTATTTGTGGGTACAAGTTATATAAGTTTACCCCTGAGACTTATTTTCTCTTTTTGATTGTCAGCCTGTCTCGTTTTTTTGTCTTATTAAAATACTAGTAAATTTTTAATGAGACATTTTTAGATGGCTTGCCTTCTAAATTGATTTACTCTTTATTTTTGTCTCATCTTTTTATGACGCTAGTTCTAAACAGTCTTCCGTGTGAAAATTAATTAGAGCAAGAGCTCGATAAACAAACTCACGGAAGGAAGTACGTATGTTCACCCCGAGTTTAAAGGCACAGCCTAGTATTGAAAATACACCGAAAGAAAAAGCAAGTACGCAAACAATATGGACCGTTATTGGTGCGTCTAGTGCGGGAACGCTGATTGAATGGTATGACTTTTATATTTTTGGTTCTTTAGCTACTATCATAGCAGCTCAGTTTTTTCCAAAAGGAAATGAAACTGTTGCTTTGCTAAGTACTCTGGCCACATTTGCAACCGGGTTTATTGTACGACCATTTGGGGCGTTGATATTTGGGCGTATTGGCGACGTGGTAGGACGAAAATATGCCTTTATGGTAACATTACTAATTATGGGCGGAGCAACAACTGCGATTGGTCTGTTGCCAACCTATGAACAGATTGGAATATTTGCTCCGATCGGACTTTTATTACTTCGATTGTTGCAAGGTCTAGCATTGGGTGGTGAATATGGCGGGGCTGCAACATATGTTGCTGAACATAGCCCTGATGGAAAGCGCGGATTCTACACTAGTTTTATTCAAACTACGGCAACATTAGGTTTATTTGTGTCTTTAGGTGTGATTCTAGCGACGCGTTTAGGTGTTGGTGAAGCTTCATTTAAAGAATGGGGATGGAGAGTTCCTTTTTTGATGTCTGTTTTGTTAGTTGCATTTAGTTATTTTATTCGTCGACGCATGAGCGAGTCGCCAATTTTTCAAACGATGAAAGCAGAAGGAAAGACTTCTAAATCACCATTACGTGATAGCTTTGCAAATCCTGAAAATCGCAAAATGGTTTTAATTGCACTTTTTGGCGCAACGGCAGGTCAAGGTGTTGTCTGGTACACAGGGCAATTTTATGCGCTTTATTATTTACAAACTGTTCTTAAAGTAGATTTTGTTGTGACCAATATTATAATTGCCACCGCTTTGCTTTTTGCGACACCATTTTTTATTGTGTTCGGCGCCCTGTCTGATCGCATTGGAAGAAAAAGTATTATGCTAACGGGTATGACTATCGCAGCACTAACATATTATCCAATCTATCGCGCGATGGAATTTTATTCGGGTTGGAATCCAGCGAGTCCAGATATGCCTGCAGTAAATCCGAATGTGGTCATGTTGACTTTATTAGTTTTTATTCAAGTAATTTATGTTACTGCGGTATATGGACCAATTGCAGCGTTCTTAGTTGAATTATTTCCTGCAAACATTAGATATACTTCAATGTCACTTCCATACCACTTGGGTAATGGTGTTTTTGGTGGACTGGTTCCCTTTATCGGAACAGCATTGGTTGCAACAACGGGTAATCATTTCTCTGGCTTAATCTATCCCATTGTTGTGGCATTAGTCACAGTAGTTATTGGAGTTATTTTTATTAAAGAAAAGAAAGATGTAAAATGGTTTGATAAATCGATCGATAAGGACGCGGCCTAAGCGCGAAAGATTTTATGAAATTCAATGCGAACGTTGATTTTTTAGATAAAGCGAATTTAAATTACGATAAATATTTAACAATGTATAAGGAGTCTATTGAAAAGCCAGAAATTTTTTGGTCCAAAGTGGCTGAACGAATTTCTTGGTTTAAAAAATGGGACTCTGTTAAGCAGACTTCATTTGCGAAGCCAATCCAAGTGGATTGGTTTCGTGGCGGAGAACTAAATGTATCTTATAATTGCATCGATCGTCATTTAGAATTAAGAGGCGATAAAGTAGCTTTGCTGTGGGAACCCGATAATCCACAGAAACCTCATCGTTCCATCACCTACCGCGAACTATCTAAAGAAGTAAATCGATTTGCAAATGTGCTTTATGCATTAGGTGTAGAAAAAGGTGATCGTGTCATCATCTATATGCCGATGATTCCGGAAACTGCATTTGCAATGCTAGCTTGTACTCGGATTGGTGCAATTCATTCGGTCGTATTTGGTGGATTTTCTCCGGAAGCCATTGCCGACAGAGCCATCGATTGTAAAGCAAAAATTATTATTACAGCCGATGCGGGATATCGCGCCGGAAAAATAATTCCTTTAAAAGATAATGTTGATGTCGCAGTACTAAAAGCAGAGTGTGTAAAAAAAGTATTGGTTATTAAAAACACGGCTTCAAAAATTCAAATGAACGAACCCATGGACTGTTGGTATGAGGATGTGGCGGCGTTTGTAAACGATGAATGCGTGCCGGTGCCCATGAAATCAGAAGATCCCTTATTTATTTTATATACATCAGGTTCCACAAGTAAGCCGAAAGGTGTGCAGCATTCCACGGGTGGTTACTTGGTTTATGTTAGTATGACCCATCATTATGTTTTTGATGCTAAGGAAAATGATATTTATTGGTGTTCGGCCGATGTGGGATGGGTCACGGGTCATAGTTATATTTTATATGGCCCACTCAGTAATGGAGCCACTTCAGTTATGTTTGAAGGTGTTCCGAATTACCCAACACCCAGTCGTTTTTGGGAAGTTATTGATAAACATCAAGTTACAGTTTTTTATACAGCACCCACTGCAATCCGTTCATTAATGCGTGAAGGTGATTCGTTTGTAAGTCAAACGAATCGAAGTTCGCTAAGATTATTAGGTTCTGTCGGTGAACCCATTAATCCCGAGGCTTGGCTTTGGTATTCTAATATTGTTGGTGAAAAACGCTGTCCGATTGTAGATACCTGGTGGCAAACTGAAACGGGTGGTGTGCTGATCGTGCCATTGCCAGGAGTAATCCCGATGAAACCGGGATCAGCAAGTTTACCATTTTTTGGCATTCAACCTAAACTATTAACCCCTGAAGGAGTCGAAATAACCGGTGCTGGCGAAGGAGTATTAGTAATAACTGATTCTTGGCCAGGCCAAATGACAACGCTATTTGAAAATCATGAACGATTTGAAGAAACATACTTTTCTACGTACTTGGGTTATTATTTTACCGGAGACGGGTGTCGGCGTGATAGTGATGGCTATTATTGGATTACGGGCCGAGTGGATGATGTTATGAATGTAAGTGGCCATCGTATAGGTACTGCTGAAGTTGAAAGTGCATTTGTGGGTCATCATAAGGTTGCAGAGGCTGCTGTTGTTGGAGTTCCACATGATATTAAAGGGCAAGCCATATATGCTTTTGTCACTTTAAAAACCGGAGAAATTTATTCGGACGAATTAAGAAAAGAGCTAATTAACTGGGTGCGAAAAGAAATTGGACCATTTGCAACTCCAGAAGTTATTCAATGGGCTCCGCGATTACCAAAAACAAGATCTGGAAAAATCATGCGACGAATTCTTAGAAAAATTGCAGAGGGGCAATCTGAAAACTTAGGTGATACATCTACATTATCTGATCCCTCGGTCGTGGACGAACTCGTCTTGCATCGGTTAAAGTAAATAAATATCGGTTATGTATAATATTTATATTTAATAATAGATGATTTCGCGTGCGACTCGTTTGGCAGTGTTTAGTTTTGTTTTTGCACCTGATGAACTAACTTTAATTTCTATGCGAATTTCAAAACCAGCATTTGCGCATGCCGAAGTTGCGCAAAGCGGTCGCCAACGTACTTCAGGGCGAAACGAACACGCATCGTTAGTCGTGTAGGTATTGCACGGAATTACATTCGCATTAAAACCATTTGTGGGCAGCGCGGATCTAAATACAATATTGGTCCCAGTTGTGTCGTAAAGGCAGTTGATTTCATGAAAAGCAGTGGGGCCTGTTAGTGGATTTCCATCAACATCAACGCCAACAGCAGCAGCAAGTGCCACAGAGCAGTCAGTGTGATGATAAACACATTGTAAAGTTTGGTTGCAGGTTAAATCAGTATCACCAATAGAAAGTGTGCTAGATAAAGATGTTGGATTTTTAACCATAAAGTTGATATAATCGCGCAAAAAAATAATATTATTTTTCTCGATCGACATTTGTTGAAACTTATCAACCTGATTAGATAGGCCTAAGGCCATAAAAACTATTGCTCCGATGATTGCCATACTGACTGTTGCGCCGATAGATAGCATTTAAAGACCTCCGCCTTCTACAGGTGTATTTCTGCGCGGTAGGCTCCATCTGGCTAATGCATAATCTGTAACACCTAGGGCGACTTGGGACGGGATATATCCTAATTGACCACATGAATTTAATCCCCAGCAATAAACTTTATGGCTGGCTGTTAAAGCGCAAGAATGAAAATCTAGGACTCTAACCTGGACTGCGGGTTCTGGTAGTAAAACTTTTGTTGGGGTGCCGATATCTAGGTCAATATCCATATCTAATGCAGGATTGCCAATTCCCCCATACGAATTTGCTCCCCAGCAGTAAACTTCGCCATTTATTTTTATTGCGCAAACATTTCCGCCACCTGCAGAAAGTTTTTTAATTCCAGAAAGTTTTGACCCTGGTATGCCTGTTGAATCTATAATATAACCGGGTGGATTAAAATGATAAGCGACATTGGTATCGACATCGTCGGGTATCAAAGCAACAGATACTCCATTTCCTAAATAGCCACGACCAAAGTGGATGCCAGGGTCAAAGGCAACATTCCCACCAGCGGCCCCCCAGCAGGCTGCATTTCCTGAACTAAAAAGCGCGCATGGGGTTGATGGATTTCCTAATTCAAGATCGATAATATCAGTCATTGCAGTTGCATCTGAAGCGATTAAAGACGTATTCATTAAGCCAATCGCTGGAAGGTAATAGTTTTTGTTCATTAATAAGTAATTACCAGCAGCGGCAGTTGCGCCAAGTTGTCCTTTAATGTTGCTACCCCAGCAAATTGCTTTACCAGGACTTGATTCTAGAAAACATTGGATATCTCTTCCTTTGAAGTATTTAACAAAGCTGACGGGCTTTGAGCAGCCAGAGGCTCCATATTTTCGAGTAGTACTGTCATACATTTTACCAGGACCTGTTGCATTTGCAACAGAGACATCCGTCATTTCTGTAGCGTACGGATAAACTAAAGGCATCCCCGAATCCACGCGAATAGCTGGAAGTGTAGCATCCGTCCAAAATGGATAGGTCACAGTGGTAACTTGTGGGAAAGTCGTATCCAGAAGCCATCCCCATGCTGGCGCATAGGTTTGAATTGAATGGGTGTATTCAGGAACAGTAAAATCTGCAGTGCACACATCGGCGGCCTCATGAATTTGTCCCCAGCAAAAAATTCTACCATCCGTTTTCTGAGCGCAGGTTGAGTTGTCTCCGCCGAAAACATCTTCGATATCAGAAAGGTCTGTGCCATCTGTTGCTTTAACATAACCTTCTGGATAAAAATAAAGGGCTTTGCCTGTGCCACTTTGCTGGGGGCCCATTTTGCCAATTCCGACTTGCCCCCAGGTGTTGTCGCCCCAACAGGTTACTCTTTTGTCGCTCATGAGTGCGCAAAAAGTTCCATGCGCATCGGTTAATTTAACGACGCCTAAAAGTTTCGAAACGCCATCAAAGCCTTTAACATAATCCGGTCCCATTTCGTGTGGAAAATGATAAGGGGCTGGTAAAAATGGCCCAGTAAAATTTTGCCCCAAGCTTCCAAGATCATTGTTGCCCCAGCATTTCACACTGCTTTCATCTAAAATTAAACATGTTGTTTGGGCAGTACCTGCTAGCATATTACCAACAGGAGGTTCAATTGAAATTGCAAAATGCAAAGTAAAGTTAGCTGGGTTAAGTGGTGTTTTTGTACTAGCCGGAGAAGGTTTGTATTCTAATCTTGCCTCAATCAGGACAGTCTTTGGTAAAGTGCAATCGGCTGCACAACTGGGTTTCCACCATAACGAATATCGAAACGGGCAATCATCATTTCCAGTCGTAGCATCAAAGCTATTGCACTTAGTTCCATAATTATTGAAACCATCCGTATTCGGGGTGAAGGGGTCAAAGGCCGTGGGTAAGGGCGCAAGGGGGTAAATAACATCACCAATATTCGTACGGTTAACTTTAAAACCTTTAAATATTTTCCAGCCATCTGAATTGGCGCCATCACTAACCAGACACGGGGTTCCGCCAACAAAAATACAATTGGTAAATGCTGAAGTTTTATTGTCTATATGTTTTAGCATTTCTTTAATGTCATTGCGTTCGTTTAACGAGGTGTAAAGAAGTTGTTGTTCGAATTGCAACGCAAAACTACGCTCTACTTTTTTTCCTTGGGTTAAAACGACTCCGCCGATTGAAATTAAAATTAAGGCGGCAATTAATGCAATACCAGTCGAAGTAGTCAGTTCGATTAATGAAAATCCATTCGGAGTGCGGTTTGTTTTATTAGTTTTAATAGGCTGGGTAACATCATCAAAAGCATTTACATTGCTAGGCTTCATAGACTTCCTTGATGTGATGAAGTTAAAGAAAGTTAACCTACAATTAGTGTGCCTTAATCATGTAAAAATTTCAATAAAAAATGAATTTCTAACATATTGAAAAGATTGAAAATTGTTAAAATTTAATAAAATTATTTTAAATTTTAAAAAACAAGATAGGACAAAATGTCACAACAGATAAAACATCAGTGGGACAAAATGTCTTATTTTGAAAATAGAAGATATGACCTATTTTTAAAATTATTTAATCTTCAGAGGTAAATTACGGCTAAAAGTCACTGACAGACCGTTGTTGGTACCGTCAGGATGTCATCGATTTTTAATGATTCACTTGAATTTGCAGTAATAAAATTTCCTTGTCCAATATTTGCAATATTTTGAAGATACTTAGTCTGTGATGCGTCGTTGAAGGATCCATAATAATAAACACTATTCATACTAATCTGTTTAGGCGCTAAAGAAACTACGTTATTGATGTCGGGTATAATATAATCTGGACCAATGTAATCTGTAGCGCCACCATCAGAAATCATGACGACATAATATAAAGTGTCTTTTGAATTGGTAATTTTCAAATCATCGGAAATCATTTTTTTTGCTAAAATTAAGGCTGGTTTATAAGGGGTTGTATCTTGATCGGGTGTTGTGCGAAAGCTTTGTATTCCTTTATCTACTAAGGACAAATTATTTGTAAAAGCGGAAGTATTGTTTACCAAGATATGAGACTTAACCGAATCCCCTTGAAAAGTAGCTAAACCATAATAAATATTAGGTTTAGATTTATAACTATTAATAAAAGTTTGTAGAACATTTGATCGCCATTTCTTTCCGCTATCAGTTCCTGTTGATCCATCATTAGAACCAGAAGTATCAATTAAGAAAAGAATCTTAACAGTACGTACTGTGTTAATAAGCTGTGTGTGGCATGCTGGCTCACTGGGTTGTTCCGGAGGCACGCCAACAACAGGAGCTGGTGTAGTTGGAGGTGCTGGTGTTTCCGGAGTAGCAAGACTTGCCGGAGCTTGCTTGGCACTAACATCTTTAATGTCAAGTTTAGCGCAGCTTTGTAGGGCTGGGATAATGATCAGACTGGCTGTTAAAAAGAATATTTTTTTAAGATTATTTAATTTCATATGCTTTACTTCCTTTGACGCGTACATAATTTAAACTAATGTACAAATCGATATTAAAACATCTTATCGGTTGCAGGTGTTCAACTATTAGGTTTTTTAAAATAATTATTCCAAATTTCTTCTGAGATAAGTGGAAAACTAATAGACATGTTTTTTAAAACAACAGCGAAAACAGGGTGTTAAAACTGTAAGCTGGTATAATAGAAAAATATTAAAATCCCTAAGATGTAGACCAGTGGCTAGTCTTACGGGTTTTTGGATGACTATGATACCTCGTGAAAAGGTTATTGGTGCTAAATAGCAATTTGATTTTGCTATTTAATATTTATTCAATTGTACTTGTTTAAATATGTAAAAAAAGATGGATGCAATCGCTGTAGTCTTTTGAATTGAGTTTGTTTTTAAATTGAAATTACTTTTATCATTGTGGTTTTCTCATTATGAGAATGTATTTAGTGGGGTTAGAAAAAACCGAAAGAGTTCTTAGCACAGTTTACTACTTCTTTACTACCTAGCGTATTCCTTAACAGCTATCTATATGATTTAACTAATCAATCCATTTTACGTTGGTGCGCGATAGGGGACTTGAACCCCTACACCCTTCGGCTTACGCACCTCAAGCGTACGTGTCTACCAATTCCACCAACCGCGCAGTCTAGTGTTTTGTTATAGCGAAGCTTATAGGGCAAATCAAACAACGTTGGGCTTAGGTCTAGTGCATAACCAATTGTGATAGTCGGTATTTATTCCTAAAAATATTATTTCTTAACCCATTTTGGGTCCAGTCAGAGTCTTACTTTTAAGAGCACGGAAGCTCTTCTGGACGAAACAAAGAGGCAGCTAGGATGGTTGCTTCGATTCGTCTCCCCCCGAAGGTTAGGATGATTTTTGGGGTCAGTTTTTTAGAAGGCCTTTGAGTTTGGTGAAAGCTAAATTCTTTCAAGAAGGAGTTTGAGATGGGCGAGTTATATGAAGTTTTTATTTTTTGTGCGCTGTATTCTGGTGTTGTGAGCTTCTCCCTTTGGTTCACAGTTACAGATCGGAATAAGGCGAAGTCTTAAGTTACCGAAAAATTCGTGTGTGGGTTTGTGGTGGTTCCCCCGCCGGATTCTTCAAGCGGAAGCGATGAGCTTCCGCTTTTTTTTGTCTAAAAATTATTTTGATGCATATTTGTTTACGACTCCGCCGCCTTGTCTTTCTGTTTTATCAATTTTTGAATTAACTAAAGTTAAGCGTCCAACATGATCACGTAATTCGGTAACATGCGAATTAACTAAAACGATGTGACCACGAACATTTTCTATTAACGCAATTTCTTTAAAATTACATAATACAATCGTGCGATCAGTTTTAAATTTATTACTTTCTCTGATTTTGCTGATCAACTCTATTTGCGAGTTGCTAGTCGCACCCTTTAAAATAACAGATCCATAAACATTACTAATCTGTTTAACAAAATAAACCGAAGCTGCAATTTGTCCGTGAAATTGATCTACATCTAACATCTTTTTAAATTCTAATTTTTCATCACATAACTTCAAAGCTTCAGATAATTCAAAGCTATCAATTTTTTCAGAATCTTTATTGCTAGTTTCTTCTTTACAGAATTTTATGCCATGCGAATCATGCGAAGCAATTTCTTTATTATCATCGTCTTTATCTTTTTTGTCTTTATTGGCCACGCAGCTTTCTGATGAATCCAAGCTAGCAACAGTTTGAACAGGTACTGGTCGCATCATACAAGTCTCTGTAGGAGGCGCTGGCGGTAACGTCGGAGGTATTGGATGAATTTCTTTTTTTCCACCTGATGTTGGATTTTGTTCTCCTACAGCGATTGTAGTTGGAGGTAAGGTCTGAGGCATTGGGTGAATTTCTTTTTTCTCACCTGAGGTTGGGGCAGGTTCGTTAACTGCCACTGGCGTTGGTGGAATATCAATGCCGCCATTTGCAATAGATACAGGAGGATCATTAATATAAGATTCTTTTAAATTTAGGCTTTGATCGCTAATTGCTAAACCTGAAGTAACTTTCGAACAGTTTTGATACGCGAACATTAAAACTAATCCAAAGCTGCCTATTAAAGTTTTGTACATAATTGATGTTTTCATAAATCCCCCGCTATGCAATAACACAAAGCAATTCTTGTGCTGACCCTAAAATTGGCATAGGTAGGCCTTTAATTGTCACTGGGGTGTCTATTCTTTTAAAATTATAAAAAAGTTCGACGTCTTAAAATAAGAACAGTCAATTACCTAGCCGTATCATAAATAGATTTAGGGTTTAAAATGAAACATCATTGCTGAATTAACACAATTCTTAAGGTACATAAGATTTCTTTATCAATGAATTAAGCTATTTTTGAATTATTTAAAGCAGTTTTAAGTTAATTAAAATTACTAGCGTCGATATTTATGACAGTTCCAGTGTGCAAACATTCAGATTTCATTGAAGTTCCGCTTTGGTATGTGTTAATTTCTAAAAATGAAACGTTCTGATTTGATTTACGAATATCCAGACTCTTTGATTGCAACGTCACCTTCGCGGCCAACACGGGTAATGTGGGTTGATTCCGTAAAGCAACCCATCGAATTAAATTTACCTGAATTATTAAGCAAAATTCCAGCAGGAGATGTTTTTGTTATTAATAATACCAAGGTGCTAAAGCGGCGGGTATTTGCAAAAAATCAAGACAAGCAAGATATAGAAATTTTATTTTTAGATGAACTTGGCGAAAATGTAAATTCAAATCAATGGAGTGTGCTGTTTCCTTCAAAAAAGTTTGCGCTCAACGACAGATTAATGCTTCCGAATGGTTTTGAAATGAAATTAATTGAAAAAGGACGTCCGCAAAAAGTTGAAGTAACACCGAAAATCTTGCAGAAAGATTTTGATCAGTTCGCTGAAATGCCGTTGCCGCCCTATATTCAGAAGGCACGTAATAATCGCCACACAACAGCACAGGATCAAGCTTGGTACCAAACAGCTTGGGCTGAAAATGCAGGAAGTTTTGCCGCACCTACGGCCAGCTTGCACTTTTCAGCCTCAGATTTATTGCAGCTAAAAAAGCAGGGAGTTCATGTTGTTGAGTTAACATTGCATGTTGGGCTTGGAACATTTTTACCAGTCTTAACTGAAGATTTAAATGATCACACGATGCATGAAGAATATTATCAAATTGCTTCAGAAAGTTGGAGCCTAATTCAGACAGCAAAAGAAAAAGCGAAAGGTGTCTGGAGCTTAGGTACAACTTCAACACGGGTTCTTGAAAGTGTTGCGCGTACTAAGCAACTTAGCGGAAGTACCAAAATTTTATTGCAACAGGGTAGTGATTTTTTAATTGTAAATCGATTGCTTACAAATTTTCACCAACCTGAATCTACACTGCTGGCACTTGTTGCAGGTTATGCGGGGTTAGAACATGTAAAAAGCTGCTACCAGTGGGCAATTCAGAATAAATTCAAATTATTTAGTTATGGTGATTTAAGTGTCTGGATTAAATAAGGATTCCTCATGTGTGCTGTGTGATTCAAACCTGCTAATTGAAAAAAAATATTCTAAGTTAAGTTATTTTCATTGCAAAAGCTGCGATCTAATATTTCTTAATCCAGAGCAACGGCTTGATCATCAGCAAGAAAAGCAGCGCTATCTTAAGCATGAAAATAATGTTTTAGATTTAGGGTATCAAAAATTTGCAGCAGGGTTGCATAAAATAATTTTAGAAAATGTAACTGTTGCATCGGTTGGTCTTGACTATGGTTCGGGTAAGGATTCTGCAATTTCCTATATGTTAAGTCAGTCCGGTTATGCTATCAGAAAATTTGATCCTTATTTTTTAAATGATTCAGAGGCTCTTGGCGAAAACTTTTATGACTATATTGTTGTGTGCGAAGTTGCAGAACATTTTTATAAGCCCAAAGCTGAATTTTTTAAACTAAAGTCCTATTTAAAAAATAATGGATCACTGTTTGTGATGACATCTCTGGTGACAGATCAAATTAATTTTGAAACTTGGTCTTATCGTCGAGATTCCACGCATGTTTGCTTTTATTCCAAAAACACATGCGACTTTATTAAAGATTTTTTTGGTTTTAAGCACATGCGAATAGAACAAAATCAATTGATAGTTTTTTTTAATTAATATCCAATAGGCTCGTAGCCATATATTTCTTGATTGGAAAGTCCTTCGCAGCGCATGATTCCTGAAGGCATTTTTTTGTCCAATTCGGGATCTCCCACGGGTCCATCAAATAGTCTTGTTTCTAAAGAATCTACAAATTCTTTAGTTGTTTTTTTTGTAAATGAATTAATATGTGCTAAAACAATGTATAAAAATTTTTCAGTCGCCACGCGTGCTAATCTGGCTTCATGCTTTAGACAATTTTGTTTTTGCTCTTCAGTTTGTGGGTAATTAGTTGAACGATCACATTGAATTGACTTTTCATCAGCCCATTCTTTTTCAGCTGTCTTTTGATCTGTAGCATTTAGGTTCCAAATTATATCACTATTTGCACTATCGTCATGAAAGCAAATTTCATTTTGCATTCTAGGATTATGTTCAATATTTTTGCCCATGACATTTCCATAGAAGCAAATGTTTTTTAAATTATAATTATTTTGAGCAGATTCTCGGATGGTATGCGCGGCAGAAAAGGAATCTTGAATTGTATGTGTAACATGACCAAATAAGAATAAGGCCTTTGTTTTGTCTCCGGCTTCCCAAAAATTCATTGCAACTTCTGTGACGTGTTTGATGTTTTCTCGTGCTTCAAGGCAAGTTGCATTAGCCGAAACCAAAGTCGTTGAATTTTTGTAATTTCGCAAAAAGTGTTGCACCTGCCCATTTGGGTTTTCAAAATTTGATAAAGTTGGAATTTTCCAGAATGCAGCTAATGATAAAACTTTTGTTTGATTAGGAAAATCTGAAGCGAAATTACCATGAATGATCATGTTTTTCGAATTAGAACCAAATAGACCACGTGGTGTTGCGATCAGATCCGCTGAAAAGTCAGGTAAGGAAGTTAAACTATCAAGACCATAGCTTTGAAATCGCTTGATCGTGTTATTGATTGCTTGGCGTGATATTTCTTCGTGGCCACTGTAGTTGTTTGATACAAATATGATATCTGGTGCTGTAGTAAATCCACACAATGCAGTAATTGCATAAAGGTATAATGAGATTTGTAAAGCTTTCCTTAAAATGTTCATTAATAACCTTAAAATGAAATTGTTATATTTTAACGACTTTATACGGTTTGTTTAAGAAACTAAACTGTCATGTTCTTGACGGGTTTATTTTTCAAAATGTAAAAAGTTTAGACAGTATGGGTTTTATAAAATAGTTTTAGCCGAATATTCGAAATAGACGACGTCCCAGGCTTAAACAAAGGATGAATAATAGAATAACACCAATCGTGTGTAGCCATTCCATCAAATTTAGCTGGGCTAAATGGAATAGTTTCGCAAACACAGGCAGCTGTATAAAAAGAATAGAAGTAAGAGTAGTTATAATCAAAATAACCACCGATGCGCGAGTCTTTAATTTTGAAAGATAAGCTATTAGGCCGGCGCTCCAACAAATTAATAGGGCAATCGCGTTAGCCCTTGCATGGTTCATGTTTGAGTCGGCATTTGGGACTAGCGAAAAATTAGTTTTAATGTCCATATAAAAAATAAATCCAAGTACTGCAGTTAAACCAATTCCTATCAGAATTATTAATGTTGTTTCAGCAGCAGTAAAAAAATTATTTTGTTCTGTTCTTGAAATAGTCTTCGTAGAAGCTTCTTGTTGAAATGCGAACAGAGCGGTGGGGTGAATGATGAGTTCAAGCCAAACAATATGAATTGGTAAATACAATATTGGATATCCAAACAGGGGAATTAATGCTGCGCTTAAAACAAACGGAATATGAAATAATAATAAATATTTGAAGCTCATTTTTAAGTTTAGAAAAAGTTGTCGTCCTTCCATAATTGCGTTTGCAATGGTACGAAAATTATCGTCAGCAAGTACAATCGAAGAAACTTCTTTTGCGCTACGCGTACCCCTTTCGCCCATAGCGATTCCAATATCTGCTGCTTTTAATGCGGGAACGTCATTTACACCATCCCCAGTTACGGCGACAAGCTCTCCTTGATTTTTTAAAGCAGTTACAATTTTTAATTTTTGCATGGGCGTGCATCGTGCAATTACGTCAAGTTCGGATAGGAAATTTGGATTTTGATCAAGCCATGTTTCTTGAAATTTTTCCAGATTTTCTTCGGCAGAAATTACTCTTAAAAACTCTCCACCAAGGCCAATGTCTTTCGCAATGGCCTTGGCTGTTGCTGGATGGTCTCCGGTTATCATTAAAACGCGAATTTTATTTTGACTGCAGTAAGTGATTGCTTCTGCAACCTCAGGTCGGGCAGGGTCAGTAAATGTTAAAAGTCCGCAAAAATCAAAATCATTTTTTGGTTCAATCTTTTGATCAACTTCAAGCAGAGTTAATTTTTTTCTAGCACAAGCCAAAACTTTATGACCTTCGGAAGCCCATTTGGAGATATTATTTAACCATAAGTTACGTTCTTCGATTGATAACAGTGAATAAGAAAGAACTGTTTCTGGCGAACCCTTCATAAATGCAAAGGAAATTCCATTATTATCTTTTGCAATAATTGTTTCTTGTTTTCTATCTTCAGTAAACGGGAAAATTTGCATACTTTGAAAAGCAGTAAGACCTTTTTTTGTAGCCGCATTTTGAATGGCAAGATCCATTGGATCTAATCCATTCGGATTTGAAGCAGAAAGACCAGTCTGTAGCAAGTCAAGTTCAGTGAAATTTGTGAAGGGTTCAATTGCCATTAACTTAAGTTTGCCTGTTGTGATTGTGCCCGTTTTATCTGTGCAGATATATGTAACACGACCAATGTTTTCAACTGAAACAGCGCGGCGAACTAGGGCATGTTTTTTGGCTAACCGATAAACGCCCACACCAAGAAAAAAGGTAAATACAACTGGAAATTCTTCAGGGATTGCCGCAATTGCCAAAGTCGCAGCGCTTAGTAAGGCATCTAGCCAACCATGACCTTGGTAAATACGAACAGCGGCAAGTAATAAGCAAAAAATTCCTGAAGCTATAATTAAACCCTTTACTAATTGTGTGATAGATTTTTGCAAAGGTGTTCGGTCGTGCGGTAGTGCCGCAACAGATTGAACAATTTCACCGTAGGCGGTGTGGATGCCTGTTGATAGAACACGTAAATAACCGTTTCCAGTAAGAATTCGGGTGCCAGCGAAGCCTAATGCTGTAGGATCAATAGAAATTTCTCCTGCTAAAATAAATTCACTTGGATTAAAGTAAATATTTTTTTTTGTGAGGGGATAGGTTTCGCCAGTTAATATGGATTCATCCACTTGCAGATCAATGGCACCTTGGAAATAACCATCGGCAGGAATTAATAAACCTGATTTAATTAAGATAAGATCACCTGGGACTAAATCGTTAGAATCAATTTGCAATTCTTTTGCATTACGCAAAACACTAACTGTTGAAGCCAATTGTCCTTTAAGACTAGATGTTGAAAGATGAGTCCTAAAATGAAGAATAGCATCCATAAATACCAAAGGAATGATTGCGACAAATAAAACAACAGCTTCACTGAAATTTCCAACTAATAAAAATACAATTCCGATACCGCTAAGAAACCAGATCATAGGATCTTTCAATGTATCCAGTATAAGTTCAAGCCATGGGTTGCCCGTGACTTCAACAATTTCATTTTTTCCATAAAGCTTGCGCTGACTGATAACTTCCGCATCAGAAAGTCCATCACTTTTTAAAGAAATAGTATTTAAATTTTCAAAAGAAATTTTTTTCATTTAAGCTACTTTTAAATCGGTTACAAGCTTGTGATTAAGTTTGGACTTTTAAAGTTCTCAGTAAATTCTTGAAACTTTAGCACAACTTCTTCAAGTAATGTTGGTGTTTTAGTATCGTCATCCAAAAACTTTAACAACAGGTACAAAAGATCTTCGCTAGTTATAATTCCAACAATCTCTGACTCGCTGGTTACTAAAAAGGCAGATAATTTATATTTAATCATCGAACGCACAATTTCACGAGCATCTGTTTTCATATCAAAAGTAACAATATTTTTCGACATTACATCTGAAACAAATTTTTCATCTGTGCCCAGGCCCCTATATAAATCGCGGTCAGAAACGAAACCAATAATCCTATTTTGATCATTTACGACAGGCAAATGACGAAAATGATGATTTTTCATAATCATTAACGCTTTTTCGACAGAATTGTCTGACTCGATAGTAATCAACTGACGGGTTACAAAGCCTTTTAAACTGATATTCATAACGACTCCTTTTCTTGAATTCATACTATAACGCGTCCACATATTTAGACATGATTGGAATCATACTATTTTGATTTAATATGACTATGATTCAATGCAGTGCTTAGATGTGTCTACGGGAGTTTATATGTTAAAAAAGGTTTTTTGTTTTTTTGTTTTAGCCTTGGTTTCGTGCAACAGTTCGCCAACTAAGACTGATTTAGTGCTAGGTGGTCCAGAACAGGGATTTTTACCACCTCCTGTTTGGAAAAGTTCAATGCAAAATTTAAAAAAAGATTTAATTACTTTGCAACCTTATTTTTTTGATAAAGTAAAATTTAATGATCCTAAGAATAAGCTGTTCTTAGAAAAAGAAATTCATAGTTTGGCGCAAGAATCGCTAAATATAAAACATGATCCAATGATTTCTTCGCAGGATCCAAGTGTTCGTTTTATTTCAATTCAATTTGCTGATGAACTAACTCGTGCCGATGAAAACTTTTCAACTGGGCATCTTGAATTTTCAAGATCTCAGTTGGTTAAAGTTACTAGTTACTGTGTAGAATGTCATACGCGACTAAAGCAAGGGCCAGATTTTAATTCACAAACTTCAACAACTGGTTACTTGGATAAGCTTCCGGTTGTTGAGCAAATCGAATTTATGATAGCATTTCGGCAATTTGATTCCGCTTTTGATTTGGTTTTAAAGACGATGAAAAAAAGTTTGCCAAAAAATTCTATAGATTATGATTCAAATCGAATTGCTCGTTTAGGTTTATTGATTGCAGTACAGTTTAAACAGGATGGTGCAAATGCACAAAAGCTAACAGCGGCTATCGAAATGAATTCATCACTTCCAAGTTTATTAAGAAAAAAGAATAAATTATGGATCAAATCATTGGCTTCATGGGGATCAAATGACACGTTACGAACTCTTCCTGAAATTAGAAATCTTATAAAAAATCGCAAAAGCGAAGTGGAAGATATGCGGGTGATAGCAGCGCTTTTGCAAATTTTAACAACAGAATTAAATACAGATGAGTTAGGAGAAGCCTTATTATTAACGGGAGAAAGTTATGAGTCGATTAATAAAATATCGATCATGTCGTTACATGAAAATTATTATGAATCTTGCGTTCGTAAGGCCCCTAAATCAAAATTTGCAAAAATCTGCTTTGATAAGCTTAACGATTCGATTCGCACTAGCTACAGTGGAACAAGTGGGACACAAGTACCAACGGATATTCAAAAGAATTTACAGAATTTGAAAAAAGAATTAAACTAAATATTTAGTAGGAAGAATTATGAAAAATTTAAGCAGCTTTTTTTTAGCGGTAATTACGACTTTTATAATGTCAGCTTATGCGAACGCTGATCAGTTGAAGCTTGAACCATTGTTTGGATTTATGCAAAATAAAGATGGTCTTGTTTTTCAAGTTTATTCAGGCGGATGTACTGATAAAAATAATTTTGAAATTCGATCTGAAAATAAGAATGGCATTTTGGCAGTTGGATTATATCGAATTGCGGCTGATTTTTGTAAGGCTTATTTTCCATATGGTGTATTATTACAATATTCGTATCAAGAGCTTGGCATTCGGCGGGGAGAACGTTTTGATCTAACAAATGTAATAACTCCGCCAAGACGCGGGTTGTTCCGTTCAGATAATGACTAGACTTTATTCAGGAGAAATTTTGAAAAATAATATATTTACAGCTGCATTAATGGTTTTAACAAGCATTTTTTTTATAACTTCATGTGCGGGTGTTCATGTTAATCATTACGAAAATGAAAAGCCGAAGTTAATTTTAGAAAATTTTCTTAACGGGGACCTGGAAGCATACGGAATTTTTCAAAATCGCTCTGGTGAAGTTGTTAAACGATTTAAATGTACAATGAAAGCCTCGTGGGAAAACAACAAAGGTATTATTGATGAAACATTTTACTATTCAGATGGAACGACTAGTAAAAGGATTTGGGTATTATTAAAAACAGCTGATAATAAATATGTAGGTACTGCAGGCGATGTTATTGGCGAAGCTCTGGGCGAAACTGCGGGCAATGCTTTTAATTGGAAATATGTATTAGATATTCCGCTAGAGAAAAGTACGATTCATGTTTCAATGAACGACTGGATGTATTTAGTCGACGATAAAGTTATTATTAACAAAACAGAAATGACAAAATTTGGTTTTAAAGTTGGCGAAGTCACTTTAACGATACTAAAAAAATGAAATCTTTTTTAATTATTATGTGTCTAGGTTATTGTCCATTTGGGCAGGCCTATCAGGTCATTGGGCATGCAACAACAAATAACGGTAAATTTGCTTATACCGAAATTCATCAGGTTGCACTAGATACGAATGGATTTAATCAATCTGTCACTTCATCGTATTTTAATGAAAAAAATGAACTGTTTGCAAAAATGAACTCAAAGTTTGGAAGTCATTTGTTTTTACCCATTACAGATTTTGAAGATATGCGATCCAAGCATAAATTTTTAACGAAGTTTGACGACTTAGATAAAACTTATGTTATCCAAGCGATAGAACCAGGTAAATCCATTAAAGAAAAGCGTTTGGTAATTGATGCAAATATGATCGCAGGGCAAGGCTTTGATAATTATATTCGTAAAAATTTCGATTTTCTAAAAAAAGAAAAAAAAGAAATTAAATTTATCGTTATTCCGAAATTAGATTTTTTCGCCTTTTCCGTAGAATCGCAAAAAAACAATGAAAGTGTTAATTCAAAGAAAACGTCAAGTTTTCAGATTAGCCCAGATAGCCTTTTGATTCGACTTTTTGTGAAAACAATCCAAGTCCTTTATGAAGAAGTATCCGGTCGATTGATGCGGTACCAAGGGCTTTCTAATATCGATGATGCCAATGGGAACTCGCAAGTGGTCGACATTCAGTACGATCAAAGTAAACCATGAAAATTTCAGTTCTGTTACCCATACTCATTTTTAATTCGCTTTGGTTTGCAATTGTATTTTTAGCGCACACATCCTTTTCCTATTTAACAGTGTTGTTACCTTGGCCCTTGCTTTTATTTGAATTTTACAACAAACGTCTGCTTCGAAATCAAATCGGATTATTATTTGCACTTGCAATAGCCGGTTATCTATTTGATGTCGTTCTATCAAGCTTGGGTGGATTACAGTTTTTTGAATTTGGAAATCAAGTCCGCACACCAATTTGGTTGGCTTCAATGTGGTTATTATTTGCCTTCGTTCTTCCCAGCATGTCCTCTGCCTTTGAAGGAAAACTGAAAACAACATTTATAGTGGGTGCTGTGCTAGGCCCTTTAAGTTACCTGTCCGGAGAGAAATTCGCCCTGCTTCACTTTACTTCAAACGAGTGGATTGCGCTGGATGCCTTGTTTTGGGGGTTCTATTTTTCCTACTGCATTTCTGTGTTAAGACGAAAATCTGGGTAACATAATGTTTTTATACTTGAAGTACTTCTTACCGAAGTGCTTCGCCCAGGCCAAATTTATTGGGCGCTTTTTCATACTCAGTCTGTGCGACGGGTAACCACTTCGTTAAATTTTGTTGTCGATGTTCATCGGAAGGATGAGTCGACATAAATTCGGGTCCTGCTTTTCCTTGGTTAGCTGCAGCCATACGTTCCCATAGGCGAATGGATTCTGTGGGCTCGTATCCAGCGCGGGCCATATAAAGTTGGCCTTCGTGGTCAGCGCTGGATTCGTCTTCGCGCGAAAATTTTCGATTGAAAAAAGTAATGGCAATTCCTGCAGCGGCTCCGCCAATTTGTGCGTATTGGCGACATTGATCTGTTTTGCAAAGAACTTGCCCTCCGAGTATTGCCGCGCCACCTATGATTAAACCGGCTAAGTTTTCATTTTTTGCGCGCGCATAATTTTGCAAACCATGTTTAAGGGTCGCATGTGCCACTTCATGACCTAATACGGCGGCAAGAGCCGCTTCGGTTTTAACCACTGGAATTATTCCGGTGTAAACGGCAATTTTTCCACCCGGCATACACCACGCGTTTATCTCCGGACTATCGATTAAGACATATTCCCATTGATAGTTTTTTCCCGAGGCTGCTGCAATCCGCTGAGAAATGCGTTGAACCATTGCTGTCCAAGCTTTGTTATTTGAAATTTTAATTTTGGGGCTAGATTTTAATTCGACATAAGCTTTTGCTGATTCGGCATTAATTTCTTCTTCGCTAACACCCGCATCTTCAGGAGTCGTTGCACATGCTTGAAAGAATAAACTAAATAGGAACATTAAAATTATAAGAAATGATTTTTTTTGATAAGTGCGATTTAAGTTCATAGGGTCCCCTTAATATTTTGCTAAAAATACTTTAGTCCCACAAAACTTCAAAATAAAGGGTTTATTATAAATCTTAGCTTGGTATTAAACCACGATGTTGACTGTTGGTATAGCGTATTCAACGCTGTATACCAACGGTCAACATCATGGAAAAGAGAACACACAATTTTTAATGTAGGGGTATTAATCTAAAACACCGTATTTAATTTTACCAATCAGGGATGGCACAGAACGGGCGTGTGCAATTAATATGTTTTTTAATTCCGCAGCCGTTAGGGATGGAGAAGCGCTTAATATTTTAGCTGCTCTATTGGTTACTTGTGGAGCCGCAAAAGATGTTCCGTTGACGGTCCATTGTCCTCCGCCGGCTAAGGCTGCAGAAACATTTTCACCAATGGCTGCAAAGTGAGTTTTAGTGGACCCATAATTTGAAAATTTGGAAAGTTCGTCCTGTTGATTAATTGAAGCGATGATAAGTAGATTAGGTAAATTAAAATTTCCGGGATATGAAATTTCAGTGTCTAAATTCACAGATTCATTACCTGCGGAAGCGATAAATAAAATTTCGGGGTGGTTAATAATAGCAGCTTTTAGCGAAAGCCAATCGGATTCTTTCGTGCCACCTTGGCTAATATTTATAATGCGCACTTTTTTTGAGGCCAGGTATTCAGCGGCCGGTCCGTCTAGATAAGATTTGTTTTCTGTGCGTGCTGGAATTAATAAAACATTGGCATCTCGCGAAGCCACGTCCGCAACAGCTGTTCCATGGCTGTAGTGACTGCCACCCAGTTCGTTTTGAATTGAGTTTGTGTAATCGTAAGGTGGGCGTTCTGGATTTGTTAAATCAAGACCCAGCATGGGACGCGATTTTTTAATTAACGAAGCGTGATTGTAATCTATTCCAGAATCAATGATTCCAATTCGAATCAAATGACTATCAGATAAATCGGCATTGATTCCCGGTTTAATGCTTTCTTCCATAATATTGGATTGCTGTATTTCCAATTTTGAATTTAATTTTACGCGCAGAATTGGACGAAGCGCTGAATTATAAAAAGTAAATCGCGAATTTGATATTTCTTGGCAATTAGTAGTTAATGAAATGCTAGCAATGCTTTCAATTGTAGACTCTGATTGACGAAAGCTGATTAAATATGAGTTTGTGTTTTTTATTAATCTTAAAAAACCGCCAGGTTTTAGTGCGTACGAAAAATCAATTGTCCAGCCGCCATCTTGACTAGCGACTCTTTTTAAAAAAGTTGGATTTGCTAAAAAATAGTTATGAATAACATTTTGAACAGCTTCGGTCGTGATGGTCTCTTTTAAAAAAGTTTTTTGGCATAATATTAATGCATGATCTAAAAGTAGCTTTCGATCTGGGTAGGCATCTTGAATAGGGGTAAATGGCTTAGTCGTCGAAGAAAAAAGAAAAAAATTAGAGTACTGTGCCCAAGCGCTTGTTGATAGCGTGGTTAGCAGGAAAAAACTGGCTAAAATTGTTTTTACAGTAAACATCTATGTCCTTTATTTAGCCTAAGCTCTGCCGAATTAGCAGTTTTTTTCGTTGCGTGAATATAGCTTAGATCCTTAAAAAAATATACTGACCAAGTTTTTGACAGATAAAATAGTAAAAAAGTTTTATTAAAGCCGGTTTATTCTTATTCGTGCGAATTCCATTTGAGCTTCCCTCTAAAAATAAGTACAACAGCCAGCATGTCTGAAAAAGAAATTAAAAACGAAAAATTAAAGTTGGGTCAGTTTAAACTTCATAAAAAAATCGGCAATGCTAGACGGGCAACGTTTATGACGGCTCATGGATCATTTGAAACGCCCTGTTTTATGGCTGTGGGAACAAAAGCCACCGTAAAGGCAATGACTCCGGAAGAGCTTATCGAGTGCGGGACTCAGGTTGTATTGGGGAATACGTATCATTTACATTTACGACCTGGCGAAAAGCTAATTAAAAAATTGGGTGGACTTCATAAATTCATGAACTGGCATGGACCCATTTTGACAGACTCGGGTGGTTTTCAGGTTTTCTCTTTAAATTCTCTACGCAAAATGAATGAAGAGGGTGTCGAGTTTCGGTCTCATTTAGACGGTGCTAAGCATTTTATTTCTCCTGAGAAAAGTATGGAAATTCAAATGGATTTGGGGTCAGACATCATTATGGCTTTTGATGAATGTTTGCAATACCCAGCGACGCATGAGGAAATTAAGCGATCGATGGATTTAACTCATCGATGGTTGATTCGATCAAACCAAGCTATGACCCGGGATCAGAGTTTATTATTTGGTATCGTACAAGGTGGATTAAGTCTTGAGCATCGTAAATATTCACTTCAACAAGTTACCAGTGTGGATTTGCCAGGGTATGCCTTGGGTGGGTTTTCAGTGGGTGAGCCGATTCATTTAATGCATGAAATTTTGCCAGATATTGCTCCGTTAATGCCAGAAAATAA
Organism: Pseudobdellovibrio sp.; assembly: GCA_049301055.1. Classification (GTDB taxonomy): domain Bacteria; phylum Bdellovibrionota; class Bdellovibrionia; order Bdellovibrionales; family Bdellovibrionaceae; genus Pseudobdellovibrio. The sequence goes on from JBAQKN010000010.1 coordinate 30,222, forward strand.
GCCTCGCTATTTAATGGGGGTTGGAACTCCCTTGGATTTAATTATTTCAATCGATGCGGGTGTAGATATGTTTGACTGCGTTTTACCAACGCGAGTTGCGCGTAACGGAACTTTATATACGTCTCAGGGCAAGGTTAGCATAAAACGTTTGCAATACCGAGAAGATGCTAGTGCTTTAGATCCTGAATGTGGCTGTTATACGTGCAAAAATTATTCTAAAGCCTATTTACGCCATTTATTTCTAAGTGGAGAGATCTTAGGATCAAGACTAAACACAATTCACAATATATATTTTTACATGAATCTAATGAAGCAAGCGCGTGAAGCTATCGAACAGAATCGCTGGGCTATTTTTCGGGATGATTGCCTAACGCGATTCGTAAGATCGGATAAGAACAATTAATCATAAGTCTTGATCAAAAACGGGTTTAAGTGTTCAATTTTATTTCGACATTTTAATTTTTGAAAGTCGATTTAGAAGGGATATCTATGAATCTTTTAGTAAGTCTTTTTGGTGGCTTGGTTTTCACAAGCGTAACGGTATTAGCTCAGGTTGCTGATGCAACAACGGCTGCACCTGCTCCTGCATGGATGCAATTTGTACCGTTCGTTATTATTATCGGTGTGTTTTATTTTTTCTTGATTCGCCCTCAAGCAAAAAAACAAAAAGAAACACAATCTTTTTTAACAAGTCTAAAAGTGGGTGATCAAATCATTACTCAATCGGGCATTTTAGGTCGCATTGCTGCGATGACAGATACCATTGTAACTTTAGAAGTTGCAAACACGGTTCAAATTAAAGTTTTAAGAACACAAATTTTAATGTCGCAAGCGGCACTATCAGCTAAGAAAGAAGGAAATTAATCATGGAAGGTATTCGTTCAAAAACATGGTTCGCGGCTATCGGCATCGTGTTAGCTTTTTTATTGGTTTTGCCAAATTTGGTAGATACCTCAAGCATGGCTTGGTGGCCTTCAAAAAAATTAAATTATGGTCTTGATATTCAAGGTGGAATTCACTTAGTGATGGGCGTTGATGTTGAAGGCGTTGTTGCAACGATTGTGAATCGTCAGACATTATCTTTGAAATCAGAGTTAGCTAAAGAAAATGTTATCATTAAAGATTTTGATACAACAAATGCTAAGCAAGGTGCCTTTAATGTTTTAGTTTCATCATTAGATGATGCTAAGAAAATTGAAGCTTATATTCAAAAAACTCATGCGGGTAGTTTACAAGTAGTTTCTACTAACGCAGAGAAATTAGAAATTAAATATTTCGATGCTTTTTTACTAGACCAAAAACAAAATGTAATTCGTCAAGCAATTGAAACAATTCGTAATCGTATTGATGAATTTGGTGTTGCTGAACCATCAATTACTCAGCAAGGTGCCGATCGAATTTTAGTTCAATTGCCGGGTATGGCTGATGCTGAAAAAGCAAAACAGCTTATCAACACAACAGCTAAATTAGATTTTATGATCGTGTCTTATGAAAAAACGGCTGAAGAAATTCGTACGTTAATTGCTGATGCTGAAAAAGCGGGTAATTATTCAATGGCAACAATGAAGTACACAGAGTACGTTGCAAAATTAAATGAAGACTTGAAAAGTAAACTACCTGCTAAAACAGTAATTTATTTTGAAAAATCTCAGAACGCTAAAACAATGGTTGCTGGAAATGTTCCTTATTTGCTTAAAACAGATACGGATCTTACAGGCGATTATTTAGATAGCGCAGCAGTTGCATTTGATCAATACGGCGGACCCGAAGTTTCTATGCGTTTTAACCCAGCTGGTGGAGTTAAATTCGGTGAATTAACTGAAAAACATGTGAATGAGCAAATGGCTGTTGTCTTAGATAAAATAGTAAAAACAGCTCCGAAGATTAATGGCAAAATTCCTAACGGAGTTGCTGTAATTACTTTGGGAAGTTCTAGAAATCGTGATGAATCATTAAACGAAGCGAAATTAATTTCTACAGCATTACGCGCGGGTGCTTTACCAGCGGCTTTAGAACAACTTGAAGAGCGTCGTGTTGGTCCTTCATTAGGTAAAGATGCTTTGGATCAAGCTAAAAAAGGTTCTTTTATCGGAGCCATTTTAGTCATTCTTTTTATGTTAATTTATTACAAGCAAATGGGTGCGATATCAGCTTTATCTTTGGCGATTAACATTGTTTGTGTATTTGCATTACTTGCAACCCTTGGGGCTACGTTAACATTGCCAGGTATTGCTGGAATGGCCTTAACCGTCGGTTTTGCCGTGGATGCGAATGTGTTAATTAATGAACGTATTAAAGAAGAATACCATAAAGGTGCTGTTATTAAATCAGCGATCAAAGAAGGTTATTCAAAAGCGATGTCTGCTATTCTGGATGCCAATGTTACAACGGCTTCAACAGCATTAGTGTTGTTGTACTTCGGAACGGGCCCTGTACGCGGTTTTGCTGTTACATTATTAGTGGGTATCGTAACAACATTATTTGCGAACGTTTTTGTTTCTAAAGTTTTGGTTGATAATCTAGTACACCGTTTTGGTGTTAAGAAACTTTCGGTTTAGGTGGAAAAAATGAATAATAAAAATACTCAACAAGAATCATTTGGTCGTTTTGACTTTGTTGCAAAAGTTGGTTTATTTGGCGGAATTTCTTTAATTTTAGTGTTAATTTCATTAGTGTATATTTCTGTAAAAGGAATTACTTATGGTATTGATTTTAAAGGTGGAACAGAAATCCAAGTTAAGTTTGAAAAAGGTGTAACGATCGATCACGTTCGTACTGCTGTTGGTAAAGTTGGTTTAGGAGAAGTAGGCGTTCAAGGTTTCGGCGAAGGTAATGAATATATCATTCGCTTTCAAGGAGAAAAAGGCGCTACAGATAAAGAAACAAATGATTTATTAAATAAATCAATCACAGAAGTTAAAATGCATTTATCGAATGAATTTAAAGATTCAGGTCTTGATTTTCGTCGCGTAGATACAGTTGGTCCACAGGTTGGAGCAGAACTTAAACGGAATGGTTTTTTAGCTGTATTTTATTGCCTTTTAGTTATTTTAATTTATGTGGCTTTACGGTTTGACTATAAATATTCGCCAGGCGCGGTTATTTGTCTAGTTCATGACGTTATTATTACATTAGCAATTTTCATTTTTGTTGGAAAAGAAGTGAACGTGCCGATTTTAGCAGCCATGCTGACTCTGATAGGTTTCTCGTTGAATGATACGATCGTGGTTTTTGACCGAATTCGCGAAACAGAGCATACTTTTAAGGATAAAGGTTTAGGTTTCGTAATTAATAAAGCGATTAATGATATGTTTGTTCGTACAATCATTACGTCTGGAACAGTCTTTATTTCTTCATTGTGCTTATTTTTATTTGCTGGTGGAATCGTTTCGGATATCGCATTTGCTATATGTGTTGGTATTTTCTTTGGAACATACTCATCAATTTACGTAGCAGCTCCTGCAATTTTAATTATGGAAAAATTAAATTTATCACCTAAACGTTCGTAATCAATAAAGGAGTCTTATTTTGATTTGGAAACAAAGACAAACACAGACTCCAAAGCCATTGGGGCCATTTCCCGATTTAATCGCGCGAGTTTTAGCCTCGCGCGAAATTTCTCAAGAAAACTTGGATACATTACTTCAGCCCAAATTAAGCGAATTAAAAGACCCCTTTTCGATGCTAGGAATGGATATTGCCGTTCAGCGATTAGTCCTTGCCTATAAAAATAACGAAAAAATATGCATCTATGCTGATTTTGATTTAGACGGCACCAGCGGCTTAGCTATTTTAAAAGTAGGCTTAGAAAAAATGGGTTTTAAAGACGTTGCCTACTACCAACCCAAACGATTAAGTGAAGGTTATGGTTTTCATGCGGATGCTGTTACCGAATTAAAAAATCTTGGAGTTTCTTTAATAATAACAGTTGATGTGGGTATTACTTCTTTTAAAGCGTTTGAACGCGCCAAAGAGCTGGGAATCGATGCAATATTAACTGATCATCATTTACCTGCTGAAAAACTTCCAGAAGCATTTGTGGTCGTTAATCCGAATCAAAAAGATTGCACATCCGGATTAGGTTATTTGTGTGGAGCCGGTGTTGCTTTTTACTTATTACGTGCTTTAAGGAGAGTCTTTTTTCAAGACCCAGAATTGCCTCAGAACGACTGGGACTTAAAAGAAGTTTTAGAGTTTTTTTGCATTGGAACTGTAACCGATATGGTTCCATTAATTGAAGATAACCGTGTTCTTGTTAAGCATGGATTAGTGGCTTTAGCGCAAACTAAGAAACCAGGACTTCGAACTTTATTAACAGCTTTGAAATTAGAAGATCGAGAACTGTCATCTCAGGATGTAGCAATACGATTTGCTCCTAAATTAAATGCTTTATCACGACTAGAAAATAATATTTTACCCGCGCAAATATACTTGGAAACAGATTTTAAAAAAGCAGAGCAAATGGTTTCTGAAATTTTAGAAAATAATCAAACGCGCCAAAATTTGCAATTTGAAGCAGATCTTAAAGCAACTGAGTTCTTAAAAGATTGGACAGAACCTGATTTTGTTTTTGTTAGTTCTGACTTATTTCATCGTGGAATTATCGGTTTAATCGCAACCAAACTGAGTCAGACATTTAATCGTCCAGCATTTGTTGGATCCAAAAATTCTGAAGGTGTTGTGGTTGGCAGTAGTCGAACGCCACCCGGGTCAGAAGTTAGTCTTGTAGCTGCCCTGAAATCGTGTGAATCCGTGCTTAATCGATTCGGAGGGCATGCCGCGGCAGCTGGTTTTGAATTGCATGAAACAAATGAAACCCAAATGGTTCAGCATCTAAAGCAGCATTTTGTGGATTTAAAGTCAGAGCCAAAATTAATTCAAATTGATTTTGATACGTCTGCAGATATTTCAGAGATTAATTCGAACTTAATGAAATGGCATGATTTTATTGGTCCCTTTGGAATGGGTTTTCAGGTTCCGTTAATTCAATTTAATGATGTTCGAGTTATTTCTAAAAAAGAACTTAAGGGTGGCCATTTAAAATTAAGCTTGGCTTCTGCGAATATGGATTCAACAGTAGCCAATCAAGCGATCGAAGCCCTGATTTTTTCACCTACTTTGCTAATGAAAAACAGCGTTGAAGCTGGAAGTCGGTATAATGTACTTACTGAGTTGCAATGGAATTACTTTAATGGAAAGAAATCAATTCAGTTACTAGTAAAGGATTTAAAAATCATATGACCGCAAATACGCCGCCTCTTGGTAGAACAATAGAACGATCAGTTATTCTACTTTCGGCAGGGCTAGATTCGACCGTTAATTTTTATTCAGCCCTTCGCGAAACAGATGTGGTTCTAGCCATTACTTTTAATTATGGCCAAAAGGCAGCTAAACAAGAGATTGCACGATCAAAATTAATTGCTGATGCTAATCGGGTACGACATGAAGTTATTGATTTGCCTTGGCTTAAAAATTTAGGAAACTCTGGTCTAACAAGTGATACTGGGGTAATTCCGCAAGGAAAGTTAATATCTCTAGATGATAAAAAAACCTCGGATGTGACGGCGAAGGCTGTTTGGATTCCAAACCGAAATGGGATTTTTTTAAACATTGCTGCGGCTTATGCAGAAAGTTTAAAAGCAGACACAATTGTTCCGGGATTTAATGCTGAAGAAGCGATTACTTTTCCAGATAACAGTTTTGATTTTATTCGTGCGACTCGTAAAGCTTTATCCTTTTCAACTGCCAATAGTGTTTCCGTAAAGTGTTACACCATAGCAATGACAAAAACTGAAATTGCTCGATCAGGAAAAAGTTTAATGGTACCCTTTGAAAGTATTTGGCCATGCTATTTAGCTGAAGAAAAATGGTGCGGACTTTGTGAATCATGTCAGCGTGCAAAACGAGCATTTGTAGCTGCTCATATTGATGTTTTAGGAAATTTTAAAAACTAAAGAGACCAAAATGAAAAAAAAATACATTACTAAAAAAATATTTTATGATGGCTCGCAATTAAATTCTTTATATGGCTATAAAAATCATAAATTGCATGGCGATTCGATACTTGCTTTTTGTGGTGGGTGTGATGTTAGTTTTAAAGAAATGGTTGATGCCGAAGATTTAATTGCAGAAGCTCAAATCAAATCAGACTTTATGCTTCATTTTATTATAGAAATGTTTAATCAAAATTTGATGACTGCTGTCAGCATGCAACGTTTGATTGTATCAATGGCTCAAACAATTTTAAATTCATCGTCTATTAAGCTAAAAAACAATAAATTAAGACGAAGTGGTGATGATCTTTACTTAGATAAAAATAATAAGTCTTATAAACTTAGTATTTCAATTGCATCCATTTCTGCAGTTTCGTCGATGATTCATTTTGCCATGAATATAAAAAATGAAGGCACGCCGGTGTTAACGTGCAGTTTGGAAGACCTTCAAATTAATGCAAAAGATTTTGCAGAAAAGTTATTAACTGCGTTTAGCACAGAATATATTTCTATTGTGGAAGCAACGCAAAAAGTACGGCCATTGGGTTAGTTATTTTAACCTATATGAATTTAGCGGCGTCGCTTTAAAGAACATTACCTTTCGGCACGCTCCAATTTCTTTGGGTGGTAGTAATGGCAAGTCTCTTCCGGTTTGTAAGTCTTTTAGTTGTGTTGAATTAACTCGTACAGCAAAGCTTAAAGGAACTCCGCGAGTATAAAAATAGACTTCATTAAATGCTGAACCATTAGTGCCAATAAATTGAAATCGATTACGGTATTGTTCTGGATTTAATACAACCTGAGCTGCAACATCTAATGCGATTTGACAGATTGTTAATACCTTGCATTTGTACTGTAACATTTTACGGTAGCAGTGATAGCTCTAAATCCATAGGTTGATCTATGAGCAAACGTGACCAATGGATAAATTGATAACTATAGGAAGCGGTATCAATAAAATATAAGGCTGTTTTTCCGTCTGATTCATTTTGAATAGTGATGGCGGTTAATTCATTTTTTTTGTCATAAAGAAGCTTCATGTTTTTTGGAAATTCATTTTTGATCAAAGAATCTTCCCATAATTTTTCGTCCGATAAAAACTTTGCATTTGGCGAAAATTGATCTCCAATTATTTTTGAAAACTCATCAATAGAATTAGTTCTTAAAGAGATTGGTAAATTTTTTGAAAAGTTATATATTTTATCTAAATTTAAATAAGTTCGTTCTGATTCTTTTGTTGAGGGATTGAAGTTTAGTAGTTTACGATAAAGTAGTGAAACTGTGTAGTTCTGAGCGCGATCAACATGGACTGTATTAAATTGCCCTTGTTTTAAAAATGCAAATATTTTTTTTTGCAAGTACTTAAATGCTGGGTAAGGCATGCCTTTAGCAGCTTGAGATTGATGTAATTTTGGTAAATTAGCAGAAGGCACTGGGTTTACTAATTCTAAATTTGCTAAGCGAACTAAGCCTGGATTTGTCGGATCAAAAAGCACACTTATCATCATAAAGTTTTTATTTTCTTTTGCGGAAAAAGTTATTTCAATACCTTCTGCATCGCCAAAGTTTTTCTTTGCAAATTGCTGCCTTTTTTCATGTGCTTCGGTTAAATAATCCAGAAATTTCGGGTGCAGTCCTTTTTTTGTAAAATCATTAATTTCAACAGTTACTTGCCCTAAGGACTGTTCTAGTTTTTCTAGATATTTTATTGGAAGAAGTTGCGATGCAGATATTTTTTTTGGAATATGTTCTTGGCTCCATGATTTAAAGTCGGTAGGAGTCGAAGTTTTTAGATCAACTTTATTTAAAATGGTTGTTCTAAAAGACTGTTTTACGGTAGCACTAAACAATTGGTTACATTGAATCGAAGCTGGCGTCGACACCATAAAAGCGCCCTGAGCCTTTAATGGTATACAGCTGTATACGACATAGACAATGAATGCCGCAAGTTTTCGGATTAATTGCAAAACAGTTTCCATATATTTGGATGTTACATGTTTGGTGCCATCTTTGGCATGTGTAACTATTTTACCGTGATATAAATATCTATTTGTCCTGCGGATGGATTGATTGATCGTTCATCATAAAGTTCGTAATCAAAAGAATACTTACGGTTTAATTCATTTTGTTCCGTTTTAAGCCATATTTGTTGCCACGCTGAAATGATAACAGCTGGCATTTCGCCTTTATCAGATGTTATGACTTCTGAAGTTTGTGCAGGTATATCAATGGCTACCATTCCTGTAGGAGGTGTTGTGTTTGGTTTTACCTTGGCTCCAATAAGCATAGAGAAATACCCAGTGGCATCTGTTTCATAGTCGTAATATACGGCAATTGTTTCGTAATTAATTTTATCTGGAATTTTTTCTGAAATTGATTTTGATATGTACTCGTTCCAAAGGGGGCCAATTTTTCCATGACCAGAAAGTTCAGCGCTGTTTTTTGTTCGTATTGAAATGCCAATAACTCGGAATGCGTCAGTTTTTTTTTGAGATGTCATTATGGTCCTTACTGAAATTAAATTAATTAAATTTTTTTAGCTATTTCTAAATATAAAATAGACAGCACCCATCAGGCAACAGCCTGCCCATAAAAAGTCTAATTTTATAGGTTCTTTCATATACCAAATGCTAAAGCCTACAAATACCGTCATGGTTATTACTTCTTGAATGATTTTAAGTTGAGGCAATGTAAAATACTGACTACCTAAACGATTTCCGGGGACTTGAAAGCAGTATTCTGCAAAGGCAATTCCCCAACTGATTAAGATAACAATCATTAGTGGGGATTCTTTTAAACTTTTTAAGTGTCCATACCAAGCAAAAGTCATAAAGACATTTGAAATAACAAGTAAACTAATTGGCAATATCACGATAAATCTTCGCGTGGTGTTTGATCATTGGTTTTAATCTTGGTCGTTGCGTACGCATGATTGCAAAGTAGACTTGCTATCCGACGATATTCACTAAGTAAATCTAAATGTATTGAACTGGTGTTTATTGTTTCTCGTAAACCACGGTTTAATCTAGAAATATGATTTTCACGATAAGTAATTTCTAACTTTGCAAGATCACGCTTAAGTTGAATTGCAAGTTCGCACATTTGTGGGTTGTCATAGGCATTAATTCCCATCGATGCCACTTTAACAACATGAGCGTGCATACTTCTGATCTCATCTAAACCTTCATGAGAGAATTCTAATTTTAATGCATGTTTTTTAATAGCAAGACTACGAATGTTAATATCAATTGAGTCCGCCGCACGCTCTAGATCGCTAATAAACATAATAATGTTCATAATATTTTGATGCACAACAGTGGTATTTGTATTTGCATGATTTAATAAAAACATTTTTATTTCCCGATACAAAAAATCAACCTGATTATCGCGATCTTTGATCGATTGAACTAGGCCTGGATCTTCAGTTTCAAACAAAATAACTGAATCTTTAATCATGCTAAGCACAATATCTGCCATGCGCATAATTTCACGCTGAGAATATGAAATAGCTAAAGCTGAATTTTCATAATTGTTTAATGTCAAAAAAGCGGCTCCAAATTCATCAGCAGCTGTTTTTGGAAACATTTTTTCAATGATATCAGCGCCTTTTTTAATAAAAGGAAAAAATATCAACGCAGAGAAAATATTAAAAAAGAAATGTGCATTTGCAATCATGCGGCTTGGTGTTGTTTGAAAAGTGGCCATAAGTTCTAAAAAATACTGAGTCATCGGATAAAAAATAACGACACTTAAAGTTTTATAAAAGAAATGAGCCCAAGCTACTTGTTTACCAATATAATTGCTTCCCGCTGCGGCAAGTATTGCGGTTGATGTTGTTCCTATATTAGCTCCATAAACCCAAAGCATAGCATCGTGAATAGAAATGACTCCAGCGCTTGCAAGACTCATGGCCAATCCAATTGTAACGGCGCTACTTTGTACGAATACACAAAAAAGCACCGAGGCCGATAAAGAATAAAACACATTTTCGCGCAAAGACTGAAACACTTCGGAAAGGACTTCAAGTTTAGAAAAATGAAAAGCACTTGTTGAAATCATTTTTAGACCCATGAATAAAAGTGCAAATCCCATTAGTACTGTCGCAAAGTTTTTAACAGACGTTTTTTTTGAAATAAAGAATAGCATAAAGCCCACAACAAACATTGGAAGTGCGTAGGGCGACAGATCAAACGAAATTAACTGTACCGTTAATGTAGAGCCGATAGCTGTACCAATAATTAAGCCCATAACTTGCGGAAGCTTAATGACCCGAGCACGGCCAAGTCCAACTAACATCGAAGTTACTGCTCCAGAACTTTGCATGATTGCAGTCAAAACAACGCCAACGCTTATAGAAAGAAAAGAGGATGTTGAAATTTTATTCATTAGCGAAGTGATTCGTGTAGCCATTAGTTTTTCAAGACTGCTAGAAACCATTGCTGCGCCATAAAGAAAAAAACAGACCCCTGCTAATAAGATAATAAATTGTGAATTTTGGAAGTCTATCATGTTTTAGTCGTACTCCTTAAAGATTTACATTAACATTAACAAATCGGGGAACTTATGTCATCTAACGCTATTGAAGTTGTTGCCTTAGCCTTGCAAAGAAAAAGTGATTTACGATTCTTAATCGCGCGTCGTGGTCCAGGACAAATAGGAAGCGGTCATTGGGAATTTCCAGGTGGTAAGGTTGAGAAAAATGAAGATCAAAAAAGTGCTTTAGGCCGTGAAATTCTTGAAGAGCTAAATTTTAAATTGGATTTGGGAAAACTTATTTTTGTAAGTGATCATTACTATCAGTACCCTGGAAGGCTTATTCATCTTTTTTTATGGAGATTAGCTGTTGAGCAAACTCCAGATTTTACATTAACCGACCATGATCAAATAGCATGGAGCTTGCCAGAAGAAATGAGCCAGTATCCGCTAAGTCCTGCAGATATTTATTTTATTGATAAGTTACTTTAAGTTATTGAGATAACTTACTCTAAGAAAAGTTTCTTTTCGTCTAATGTTGGCAGTCGACAACTTTCTGATTTGCCAAAAAAGGAATATCTATTTTTGGCAATAATTTGATAAATAGTATCACGCAAAAAAAGTGGAAAAATAGATGCAATAATAGCAAAAATATTCCAACCCGGACCAAGATGAAATAGTATTCTTAATACAGCGGTTGATTGAGTGTAAGTTTGATCATTTTCCTTTAAAATAATTGTAACTAGACTTTGGTTAGATAAGCTAAGTTCTTTTTGAGCAAATTGTGATTGTAAAGAAGAGAACAAAAATTGTTTTTTTATGTCTCGGCGAATAATAAAATCGATAAATTTATTACATAATGAACAAACACCATCGAAAAAGATAATTCTTTTCATAACTTTATTGTACACTATTCGTCATGGAGATCTAAGCGTGCCGCGCCAAAAAACAGACTATTTTTTATTTCCGATGCTGAATGTGAACTTTTTTCCAAGTACCACAAAGCCTCTTCAAATATTTGAAGAGCGATATATTCAAATGATTCAAGATTCAATTGCTGATAAAAAAGCTGTTGCAATTTGTTTTGTTCCGGAAGGATCAAACGATATTATGACAATTGCTGGTTATGGGTATCCGCAAATAATTGAAACTCGAACGGATGGCACAATGGTAATATTTATTAATTGTGTTGGAAAAGTGAACTTAGAATTAAATAAAATTAAAGCGATTGAACCCTATATGATCGCAAGTGGCGAAGTTATTACTCAAGATAACAGTGTCAGTGAAACAAATAAGCCATTGTATCTAAAGTTAAGTCAGGTCTTAGCTAGATGGATAAATAAAAATGTCTCAGATCCTGCGCAAGCAGAAATTTTTATGCGTAGCCTAGTCGGTCCGGCAGAGGTCATTTCTGCATTTGCTGCTTATTTAGTAGTGGACTATGATTTTCAATACGAATTGATGCAAATTCATACATTGGATCAGCAAATAGAAATTCTTTATCGCTTGCTTGAGTCCGGTGGGCTAACAAATAAATAAAAAAGTCTTGCCCATAGCAAATGGGCAATTAACAAATGGGTTAACTTTAAATAAACAGGTGATAATGTTAGTAAAGTTATCACACCAATAAAAATAGCAATTAAGAATTCAAGGGCAAAGCGTGATTGCTGTCGCAAATAAAGCCAGATCATAAAACTAACTGCAATTGTGGAAGCTAGCAGTGGGTGTAATATGCGTAAGCGAACAAAAAGATGACTGTCGCTTGAGAAATCGTTCACAATACCTTGAAATACAGAAATTGCTGGAAACAGCGTCGTTGATAATGCTGCGATGGCTCCACTGACTGCTAATAAAATAAAAAAAATAAATGGCTTATAAGTTGTTATGCGCGAATCGTTGGGTTCATTTTTTAAAGATAAATAAAGCAAAAAAGTCGTGCCAGTAAGCAAAAAACTATTAAATTGATGAAAGCTCATGACTAGCAATCTGGTAAATGAATCATTCGTAGTAACTAATTGCCCTTTGACTAAAATGGCGCCTAAAAGAGCTTCTGAAATCATTAAAAGCAATAAAGATAAAGCAAGTTTTTTAGTAAATTTTGATACAGGTGATTTTTTAATTTTATAATAAATATAAATTACAATAAGTCCATATGATCCGCTCATTAGGCGATGCAAATATTCAATCCAAGTTTTTTTTTGCACAAAATTTGGAATGATTTCGCCAGCGCAAAGTGGCCAATGATCTCCGCAGCCATCCCCAGAATGAGAAATTCGAACCCAGGCACCCCATAAAATAACAACTAGTGTGTAAATCCATAAATAAAATAGGATGCGACTTATTTTTTTAGTAGTTGTCGGTTCTGTCATAAATAGCTTTCCACCATAAATTTAGATTTTTCTTAAAATCATCTTTAGTTATAATTTGCAGTAAAATTTTTATCATATCAACACTATACACCCAATAAAATGTGATTCGGCTTAAGCCGTAGCGCTTTAAGATACGTTTGCGATTCCGCTGAAATAAGAAAAGAGTATAAAAGCGATCTTTATGGCAGGTTTTGCCAATTTTGTGTTTCACTTTAAAATCACTAGATTGTGATATAATAATGTTCTGTTGGTGTGCACGTAAACTTAGATCGACATCTTCCCAATAGGTATGTAGGTTTTCATCAAAGCCATTTAGCCTTTGGAAAACAGTTTTAGTTATTCCAAAGGCAGTTCCTGGAATATATGTTTTTATAAAAAGTGAATTAACAGGTTTGATAAGCATAGATTTTATATGAGTTAGACGTCCTGTTTTTAAGTTAACTGTTCCCAAACATGAATCTAAGTTATTTGTTTTACGTTTTAAAATAAGCACTGAGAAAAAATCATAATTTTTCTGAAAATTTTTGGCTAAATGAATAACTTCAGTGTCGTTTGTTAAAAATAGAATAGAATCCGTTTGTTTAAAAATTTCGGATAAGCCAAAGTTTGCACCTCCAGAAAATCCTTTATTAACGGGCATCACTAGATGATTGATTTGCGGAAACTGCAATTGCAATGCTTCGGTATGTTGAAGCAGGCTTCCATTATGGACCAAAGCAATTTTCTCTGCTGGAAAATTTAAATCTAACACTGATTTTATTGTCAGTGCAGTCAGGTTCGGATGATTGTAGCTAAGGATAAGTATATGATAATTAAAAAGCACACCCAATTATACGACTTGAGCTAAAAAGGGAGCAATGATTTTTCGTGCGTTAATGTTGGCCTTTAAGACAGACAAGAAAATAAATACGCCGCCAGTTTTACGATCTAAAAACAAAATTTCTTGAGGTGGAGATCTTAAATCAAAATTTTTAAATTGAACCACTTTTTTTGCTACTCGACCTGGTAAATCAGTTTCTTTCCAATTATAAGTTCCGTCTTCTTTGACTTTGCCTTTGATATTTCTAGGATCATTTGGAAGCCAAAAAGGTTCAACAGTTTCGTAGCAGAAATCAGTAAAAACTTTTAAATAAGCAGATGAATCTGAATCCACAATAAAGCCTAAACCTTTTGAGGCCTCAAAGAATAGTTTTTCTTCAAAGGTAACAGATCCTTTAATCATTCGTTTATAATGTGTAAGGAAATCATCTGAAAAACTACGGCAAGCTCCGAAATCTAATAAAATAATTTTATCATTTCCAAGTGGATCAAGTTGAATTTTGTAATTCCCAAGATGGGGGTCGGTTTGAACCAAATTCCATTCAAAAATTTCTTTTAAATAAAGATCTAAAAAATTTTCAGATAAAGTATTGCGCCTTTTTGCACTTAACGACTGAATTAAATGATGATCTGCTTTAAATCCCTCTAAAAATTCTGTGGCTAAAACACATTTGTTTGAATAGCGTTCAAAAACTTTTGGAACAATAAATCTAGAATCTTCGCCCACTTTAGCACGATATGCTGTAGTTAGCTTAGCTTCTTGAACGTAATCAAGTTCTTGATGCAACATCGATTTTATTTCTGTCATAATTGGATTTAAATCTAATGTTGAGGGCAGCAGTTGGGTCATTTTTAGCAATGTTTTTAAAGCAGATATGTCTGAATCAATTGCTTTTTCAACGTCTGGGTATTGAATTTTTAAAGCAATTATTTCATTTGTTTTAATAATTCTAGCTTTATGAACCTGACCTAACGAAGCACAGCCTATAGGTTCAGGGTCGATCTCGAGTTCAGCCAAAAGTTCAGCTGATAAATATTTACTTAGATTATCCTGAATCACTTGCCAAGCTAATGGCGGCGAATCCGATTGCAAACTTTTTAGCAATTCGTTGGCTTGTGGTGGCAGGAAGTATTCGCCATACATTGAAAGCATTTGTCCAGCTTTCATCAAAGAACCTTTTAATTGACCAAATTCTTTAGTGATTGTCCCAGCTTGAGAAATTAGAAAATCATCAAAGGAAGAGTTTGTGACTTTGGTGCTGGCATATTTAAAGCCAGCATTTAAGCCAATACGAGCCACAGCCATTGTTCTAGAAAAAACAGAGCTTTTGATTTTTGATAATTTTTTTTTATCGTTGTTATCTGACATTGTGACTTACAATAGTAAGCTGTTTTGTTATTCTATGTAAGAGAATAAGTTAAAAGACATACAAATAAATAGATGGGACTCTATATGAGTAAAAAAATAACTATTTTTTGGTTTAGGCGCGATTTGCGACTGCATGATAACGCAGGGCTTTATTATGCATTAAAAGAAAATGCAGTGGTTTTGCCACTGTTTATTTTTGATACAACAATCTTAAATTTATTACCCAGGACAGATAAAAGAGTTATTTTTATTCATTCAAAAATTCAGTTATTAAAGCAAGCCCTGCAAAAAAAAGGTTCTGATTTATTAGTTGAGCAGGGTGCTCCAGAAGACATTTTTAAAAATATTTTTAGTAAGTATCAAGTGAAGAATATATACCTAAATCATGATTACGAACCAAATGCGATACAAAGAGATTCACAAATTATTCGTTTAGCTCGTGCTCATGATGTTGAAGTTAAATCGTTCAAAGACCAATGCCTCTTTGAAAAAAATGAAGTAGTTTCTGAATCCAGAAAATCTTACACCGTTTTTACCCCGTATAAAAAAAAATGGCTTAGTCTGATTAATGATTTCTACTTAAAATCATATCCAAATGATTTGTATGAAATAAATTATTTCAAAAGTAAAATTAAAACAGATTTTATCGAATTAAATCAATTGGGTTTTGAATCAGCAATTCCCAATTATCCACAGCTTAAGCTTTCTAGTAAAATGTTAGCGCAGTATGCGAAAAACAGAGATTTTCCTTATTTAAAAAATGCAACATCGTTATTGGGAATTCATTTGCGATTTGGTACAGTAAGCATTCGCGAGGTCGTTCGGGAGGCTAAAAAATATTCAGATGTTTGGCTAAGTGAAATTATTTGGCGTGATTTTTTTATGCAAATTCTTTGGCATTATCCTCATGTTCAGCATGAAAGTTTTAGATCACAATATGAAAAGGTAGCCTGGCGTAAAAATCCAGCTGAATTCAGTCTATGGTGTTCTGGAAACACGGGTTACCCTTTAGTTGATGCGGGAATGCGCGAATTAAATGAAACCGGTCATATGCATAACCGTGCCCGCATGGTTACGGCATCATTTTTAACTAAACATTTGCTAATGCATTGGAGTCTCGGAGAAAAATATTTTGCTGAAAAACTTTTGGATTATGATTTGTCAGCAAATAATGGCAACTGGCAATGGGCTGCCGGAACGGGGTGTGATGCGGCACCTTACTTTAGAATTTTTAACCCCGAGACTCAATTAAAACGTTTCGATCCTAATCTAGAATATGTAAAAAAATGGGTGCCAGAAATAGAAACGAAAGATTATCCTAAACCAATCGTCGATCATAAATTCGCCAGAGAACGTGCTTTGGCAGCTTTTAAATTGGCACTAAAGGAAGAGCAATGACTACAATTTTAATGACGGGTGCAACAGGACTTATCGGAAATACCTTGGGACAAAAGCTTTTTCGATTAGGGTATTCAATTAAAGTCGTAACTAGAAACAAAAAAAATGCATTAAAAAACTTATCATTTCCTGCAGAAGTAATTTCCTGCGATTTAAATACGACTCAGTTAATGGAGTCAGCATTTGAAAACGTGTCTGCAGTTATTCATCTTGCTGGTGAAACAATTGATGGGCATTGGACGGTGGAAAAGAAAAAAAATATTCTTGATTCAAGAGTTTTCTCAACTCAAAATTTATTAAAAAATATTCCACCTCACATAAAGACAATCCTTTCCGCTTCAGCTCAAGGTATTTATGGCAATCAGGGTGATCTAGAACTTAAGGAAACGGCAGAAGTGGGCTCTGGATTTTTAGCGGATGTTTGTAAACAGTGGGAACAACCCTTGCTTGAACTTTCAAAAAATTCATCAGTTCGAATTTGCAGACTGCGCTTAGGGGTTGTTCTTAGTCATAAAGGCGGAGCTTTAAAAAAAATGCTTCCTTTGTTTCAAAACAGCCTAGGGGCGAAACTAGGAAATGGAAATCAGTGGATGAGCTGGATTCATATCGATGATCTTTGTCAAATATTTACGGATGCAATATCAAATTTAGCATTTCAAGGTGAAATTAATGTAAGTACGTCACATCCTATTCAAAACAAAGAGTTTACTAAAATCATGTGTCAGCAACTTAAAGTTTGGCAAGCTCCAGCAGTTCCTAAAATTGCTTTAAGCCTAGTGCTGGGCGAAATGTCAGTGATCGTCCTAGATTCAATCCGCATGATCCCAGAAAAACTAGTGAAGTTAGGCTTTCAATTTAAGTACCCAAATTTAGAATCCGCATTGGCAAAAGAACTACAAGAGTTTGCAGGTGGTAAAGGATTTTACACAGTCGAACAGTACTTACCATACCCAATTGAAGATGTTTTTAATTTTTTTGCAGATGAAAAAAACTTGCAACGGATAACTCCAGATTCTTTGCATTTTAATATTAAAAGTATGTCTACAGCGTCCATTCAAAAAAACACATTGATAAATTATTCATTAAAAATCCATGGCATTCCCGTAACATGGCAAACTCAAATTGAAAGTTGGAATCCACCAACTCAGTTTATCGATAATCAATTAAAGGGTCCTTATAAGAAATGGCACCATACTCACCAATTTGAAAAGCTGGGGGAAGGTACTTTAATGTCAGATGCTGTACGCTATGAACTTCCTTTGGGTTTTTTAGGACGCATAGTTGCCGGGGCTTTTGTCCAGGGCGATATCGAGACTATTTTTGCTTATCGAAGGCAAATTATTGCTGAAAATAATTTTTAGCTTTAATATTGATTAATGGAAGTTATTAGTCGAAGCCCATTTCAGTCTGAAATTAGTTTAAAAAATGGATCAGTCCACATTGTCGGATCAATGCAGTTAATTTCGCAAATGAATGATCTAAAAACTAAATATGGAACTGATCCTAGGAACTGGTTGCCACTGAAACAATTAAAATCAAATGCAGATATTTTAGTAAATGAGTTTATATTAAAATGCAGAGGCGAATTTAAATTGTCCTATGAGCACGCGGAACTATGTCATTGTCGAATGGTCAGTGCCGAAAAGGTTTATAATGCTATCAAACAAGGGGCTAAGACGGTTGAAGATATTGCTCGAACAACTTTGGCTGGTACGGGTTGCGGTTCATGTCGATCTGATAGCCAAATTTTATTGGATCAGTTTAAAATAATTTAATCTGTTTAAAAAGTTAAGCATTTTTTTTCCAGATTTTTTGATCTATTAAAGCATGTATCCTAACTTCGATTTCTGGCATTGTTTTTTCAACCCAAGCTCCGGCAGAGCAAGAATGTCCACCGCCATTAAATGATCGAGCCCAAGATAAAATTTCTATATGGCTACGACTTCTGAAACTTAGTTTGTGGTAGGAAATACTTTCTTCACGAATGACAATTGCGATATCCACAGAATCAATCGACATAAATAAATCGACTAAATCACTAATTTGATCAGCTTCGACAGAGAATTTTTTAAGTTCACTTTTAAAAATTTTTATAATAGCAACTGAGTTGTTTTTTAAATAGGTAACTTTAGGAATTAAATAAGAAAGATAATTCATTTTTGCAATATTCCAATTAGCAAAAATTTTGTTTTGAATTTTCTCATGATTAAATCCAACCGAAAGTAATTCACTGGCCATTAAAAATGGTTTTGAAGGGTCACGAATAAAACGGAAATTTTGAGTATCAAATATTAAGCTAGCATAAAGTGATGACGCAATATTTTTATCAAGCTCAACAGTTAGCGATTTTAATAAATTAAAAACAATTTCACCGGTGCAAGAGGCTGTCTCATCAATAAATGTATGTGCAGCTTTGGTATTGTAATCGGTACGGACATGGTGATCGATAAAAAACACAGGTTTATTTTTTATCGTTAAATTTTCATATAAAGGGCTACAAAGTTTTGGGTCATGGGTATCAAATATTAAAACCAGATCAAACTCTTTTTGTTCTAGATCAGCTTCCGTTAAAAAAGCTTCAGCGGGGATATTTTCAGTTAAGAAGTGGTAGCGGTCTGGAACTAGATCTGAATGAAAAAAATAGGGTTTTTTATTTATTTGAATTAAGGCAAAATACATGGCGATTTCGCAGCCTAGACCATCACCATCTGAATTTTTATGAGTAGAAAGGATGATATTTTGCGCTTTTTTTATAGAATCTTGTAGTAACATTGAAATAGTTTACTTTGACGCAGCATAGTCTGTCCTCAGTTCATTGTGATAATTGGTAATATTTAGTATAAAATAGGGCTTTTGTAGTGCTGCAGATAATATTAATTTTTAAGCAATTTAAGAAATTTGAAAGGTCGTAATTATGGCTCAAGACGTACTCCCAATTACTTTACGTGGAAAACAACTACTAGACGCGGAGTTAAAACGATTAATGCTTGAAGAGCGTCCAACTGTAATTCGCGCTATTGAAGAAGCAAGAGCACATGGTGATATCAGTGAAAATGCTGAATATGATGCTGCGAAGGAACGTCAATCAATGATCGAAGGTCGTATTGGCGAAATTCAAGGAAAATTAGCAGGAGCTGAAGTCATTGTACCATCTGAAATTAAATCAGATCGTATTGTTTTCGGAGCTACTGTTGAATTTATTGATACAGATACAAATGAAAAATCAACATACTCAATTGTTGGTGTTGATGAAGCCGACGTAAAGAAAAATATGATTTCAATTATATCCCCAATTGCTCGCGCAATGATTGGTAAAAAAGTTGGTGATCTAGCCGTTGTACAAAGTCCCCGCGGTGACAAAGAATACGAAATTTTGTCTTTTAAATTTGCGTAAAAACCAACGATGAGTCGAGCCGTAATTGATCAATCTGGTGTTCGGATTATTTTTTTCGGCATATTGCTATCGTTAGTTCTTGGATTATCTTTAAAAACGCAAATTTCACCTGTGCGAATACGGACTCTTTTGCAAGAGTCTGTTAATCGGTTGGAAAAAGATTTTATTATTGATTTTGTTTCTGCTGAGGTCGTGCTTTCAGACTGGGGTTTGCCGTTACCATCTTTGCAAATTTCTAGCATTCGAGTCAGCCCTAAAAAATCGTCTTGTCAGGATTCTCAAATATATATTGATAAATTGATTGTTCCGATTAGCTTATCAGCGCTTGTGACCTCTACAAGTTTAATAACCGAAATTGATGCTAGTCGCGTAGAATTAAGAATTTCAGATTTAAGTCACTGCTTTGATGGGAATAAGAAATTTAAAAAAAGCGAATCTGTGGTTCAAAAAGTTGCTGAAGTTAATATTTCACCAGCAGTTGGATCAAATATTAGTGCCGAAAAGCCGATCGATAAAACTACCGATAGAACTGTAGAAAAAGAATCTGAAGAAAATATTTTTAATACAAAAACAGCAGCTTTATTAAAGAAAATTAATATTGATCAACTTAAAATTATATTTAAAAAAAATCCAACACAAGCCTTGGATTTAAGACATGTTAGCTTTGATCTTTCTTACGAAAAAGACCAACTTAGCAAGTTAGATATGACATCGCAAATTTATGCATTAAAAGATTTGCAAAGTGATTTGACGTACTTTAAGGGTGACCTAAGTATTCAGTTTGCATCAAAGAAAAACCAGCAAATCGAGGCCGTTGCTAAATTGAATGGCCGATTGTTAGATGGAGAAGTGCAAGTTTTCGCACTATTTAATTCGCTATCAAATAATGTTAAGTTAGATATGAAATTTTCAAAGGTTGCAATAAAGCCACTTTTGCAAATGAAGCTAATTGAAGCTTCAGTATTAAATTTCCCAATGACTTTTGATTTTAGAGGTTATGGTTATTACCAGTTTGGTCCAAATCAAGTTGCAGAATTAAAACTAAGTGATATCGAAATTTTGGGCGAAAAAACGCATATTTTAATTGATGAGCTTGCTGTAAAAAGCGAAAAAAATTCAATCGAAGTAAAACCGTTCAATGCAGACATTCAAAGACTAGATGTAAATAAATTGGTAAATTTAGAGCAAACAAAAAGTATTTCGCAAAGCATAGAGAATTTTGGCGAGATTAGCGGTAAATTAAAGTATAAAAAAACAGATCAAATATCTCTTGAGGGTGCATGGTCCGGTCTAGAATTTATCTTTGCTAACCGTGGTTATCGCGAAATTCAAAAACTTGATGCTTTTGATATAAATTTAAAATTGGATGAAAATAATATCTTGGCTAAGTTGGATCATTTTATCGTTAATCAAAAAGAAATTATCGGGAAGTCTGAACTTTCTTATAATTTAGAAAGTGCGAATGCTCAATGCAGTGCTGATTTTGATGGAATCATTTTAAATGAAAAAGTATGGTCGCTTTTGACTCAAGTCCCACAATCTCCACAGGTTAAGGTTCATTGGAACTATAAAAAAAATAAGGATGAACGCCATCAAATGACAATGGCAATCGATCACGTTAGTACAAATGGCTTAAAGTTTTCAAATGTTGATATTAATTTTATTCAATCTTTGCAGGATGGAATTAGTTCAAGTGTGGTTATAAATGCAAAATCTAATCATATAGAAGTAGAGCAACCAGATCTTAAAATAAATTTGTTAACTCAAATTTTTAATGAAAAAACAAATTTAAATGAAAAAAGATATGAAGCAGATTATTTTCATATAAATTTGAAAGGTTCCGATTGGCGAAATATGAATTTTGAACTAGAATCGCATTTGAAAAGTGAATCTGATTTAAAATTAAGTGGATCGTTGAAGGCTAAAGGGGATTGGGCTGAAAACGACACTATTGCGGCGACTTTATTATTACAAGGTAACAATAAATCGACTCGTTACCGAATGACTAAAGACAAAGATAGCGAACTTGGGATTTTAGAACTTTAATGTCTTTGTTTTGGCAAAAAAATAATTTGATTTTAGAATGGCTTCCAAGAATACAATCACACCGTGGCTATTGTGTATCTGGGTTGCAAGAAAACACCCTGGCATCTATTCAAAAAGCGTTTAGTCTTGGGTATCAGATGGTCGAATTTGATGTCCGAATGACTGCCGATGGGGTCCTTGTTCTGCATCATGATGAATACTGCGATGGCTTTAAGCTTGAAAAAAATAATTATGAAAAATTAAAAAATTCTAAAGTTGTTGATTCGCTAGAACAAGTTTTAGATTGGCTGGCTTCGCAGAAAAATAACTTATTAAAATATAATATTGAACTTAAATCGCGTTCGATTATTTCTTCGAAATTAGAACGAAAAATGTGCTATTTGATTATGAAGTATGATTTAGGTCATCAGGTTTTAGTATCTAGTTTTAATCCACTAGCCTTAGCGTGGGTTAGGTTTTATATGCCCAGCATGTTTAGAGCATTACTACTGTCATTTGAAGATCATGCAGATAATAAATGGTATTTAAAATTAATGGTGTTTAATTTTTTAAGTCGACCGCATGTTTTAAATTTAAGGTTTCAAGATTGGGACAATTCGATATTCTCTGAAATTATTAAAAAAGTTCCGATAGTTTTATGGACCTGTAATGATCTTCTGTATGCAAAAAAAGTGCTGAACCAAGTTCACGGAATTATTTCTGATGAAATAATTCCGCAAAGTTTAAAAGACTAAGACTTGTTGCTTGTGTTTTTTTGATCAACAGTTTGATTTGCATTCATTCCGGTTTTGTTTTCATTTAATTGGCTTTGTGGGCCAACATCTTTTGCTTCCGTGTCGATTTCACTAAGGCCTTGTTTAAAACCTTTAATTGCTTTCCCAATAGATTGACCTAAAGCTGGCAGTCGACTTGGACCAAAGAAAATTAATAAAATAAGTGTTAATATCAATAAATGCGCAATGCTAAACTCACCCATAGTAGACTCCCTTTTCTATAAAGATACTACTCTTGAGTCGGCATATCAACTATTTCAGCTTCATTTTCGTCGGAAGACTTCATATTTGGTTGTAACCGAGACTCAGACTGGACTGATTCTTCACTTGTATTGATTTGAGAATCGATTGGAGCCGACAAGTCGATGACCTGGGTCGTTGTTGTAGTCGCCGATTTTTTTTGAGGCAGACGAGCCCCTGAAAGCCTTTGTTTTGTTTTTCCTGAATCCGATTTTTTGATCAAAGCAATATCGACTTGAGTATCTGCCTGATTTCCAGTTTGTTGCGTAACAGATTTGCCAGAGCTAATTTTCTTTAATTCTTTATCGTAATGATTTTTTAAGTTCGAAAGTTTTTCTTTATAATCTTTACGAATTTGTTCAATTTGTGATTGCCGTTGTTCAGTCATACAACCTTTGTAGGTATCTGCTGCAATTTCTTTAGCTTTGTTTCGGCACATCACTTCAAAAGAAGCTTGGGCAAATCCAGTCTTTGAAAGCAGAAGAGAAAACACAAAAATCGATAAAACAAATAAAAATTTAGAACCTGTTAGCTTTAATTGGTTTTTCATAAATACTCCTGATATAGTCATCAGAAATACTAGTCCAAATACGGTGCCACTTTTAAATGATAAAAAAAAGGCCAAACCAAATTAGTTGGGTTTGGCCTAGATAAGTCGTTTAGGGTTTTGTAATATTAACAAGTTTGGTCAATTCTAAGACACTTAATTAACGTCGAATTGATTTCGGATCTATGGCATCTTGTAATCCATCACCCACAAAATTAAAACTAATTACGACAAGAAAAATTAATACGCCAGGAATAATAGCCAAATACGGAGCTTGGTAAATTAACTCTTGGGCATTAAATAACATATTTCCCCAGCTAGGAGTCGGTGGCTGAATTCCTAAACCTAAATAGCTAAGTGCCGCTTCTGATAAAATTGAATCGCCAACACCAAGAGTTACTGAAACTAATAGTGGAGCAATAACGTTTGGAAACATGTGGCGAACCATAATTGTTCTGTCTTTAGCGCCAAGTGTTCTTGCTGCTAGAACAAATTCTCGTTCGCGTAATGATAAGATGCTACCACGAACAAGTCGGGCAATCGTCATCCAAGAAAAAAGACATAAAATGAAGACCAACTTTAAAATGCTTTCGTTTCCTGTCGAAATAAGCGAATGCATAAAAGGCATTTTTTGTAAATCGATTGCGGCAACAACAATTAAAACAGGCAAAAGAGGTAATGATAGTAAGGCATCGGTTACACGCATTAGAACCGTATCAATCCAACCACCATAGTAGCCAGCAAGTGCGCCGATGATTAGGCCTATAAGAGCCGAAGCAAGCGCAACTAGAATGCCGACGCCCATCGACACTTGCGTTCCGTAGATAATGCGCATTAATACGTCTCGTCCAAGTTCATCAGTTCCAAGTACATGAAGTGTTTCGAAATTAGCGACAATTTTTTTTAAGTCGGATTTTTTTGGTATCTGCAAGCTTTCAATAGAGCTAAGTGCATTTTTTGAACTAAGCTGAGCCCAGTCAAATAAAGCGTCTTCTGGCTTAGTCGTATTAGCCACTTTGTTTTCAAAAAGCTGATTTTGTATAGTTACAGCGTCTGCAGGGTTGTCGCGGATAAACTTATTGATTGCTGATTCACGGACATCACTGCTGGCCTGGATTCTAGAGAAAGGTGGTTTGTAGCGGTTAAAAACATTCTGAGTGTCTGAATCAAGACCAGTTACGCTTTCAATCAGTGGCGCGCTAAGCGCGACAAGAACAAATATTAAAATTGTGTAAGCACCAAGGACAGCAGCCTTATGTTCTTTAAATTGATCATAGACAATTTTTGTTAAAGATTGTGTTTTTTCAAGTTCTGCAATCTGTGATTTATTTAAATAATTCGCAGCTGTTATTGCAACATGATCTTTATTTTTCGGTTGAGTTAAATCGGTATTTGTCATTTTATTTCCTCAACTACTTAAATGAAATTCGTGGGTCGATAAAGCCATATAATAAATCAGCAATAAGATTCATAATTAAAACCATACTGACGGATAAAACAAACGACACCATTGCAACGTTAAAATCGTTTCCAATGATTGAAGAGTAAATCAGACGACCAACGCCAGGGTAGGCAAATAGTGTTTCAGTAATTAAGGCGCCAGAGAAAATTGAAGAAACACTAATCGCAATAATAGTGGCTAACGGAATTAAAGCATTTCTAAAGCCATGTCTCCAGATAACAACCTGGTTTGACATTCCTTTAGCTCGTGCCGTTCGGATGAAATCATTTCTCATGGCTTCAAGCATTGATGATCTAGTAAATCTAGAAAAGCGTCCGATGGACTGAATTGATAAAGAAACCATTGGAAGGATTAAATATTTAGACTTATCAAGAAGTTCAGCAAACCAAGATGAATATTGCATACCAGTGGTTTGATATCCGCCAGCGGGTAGCCAGCCAAGATTAACTGCGAAAATGATAATTAGAACGATCCCCAGCCAAAAAGACGGAACGGATAGTCCTGCGAAATTCAACAAATTGGCAATATAATCAAACTTGGAGTTTGGTTTTAGTGCGGAAGCAATTCCAATAGGAATAGCAATCAACAATGAAAATAGTAAAGAGGAAATAGAAAGAATAAAAGTAGCGCGTAGTGCAGGTCCCATCATTTCAGTAACTGGGATACGATATGTTCTTGAATAGCCTAAATCGCCAGAGGCAATATCTGAAACCCAATTATAATAGCGCTTATAAGTGGGTTGGTCTAATCCGTAAAATTCGCGAAGACGTACAACATCTTCAGTCGTAATTTTAGGATTAGCAGATATCATTAATTCAACAGGATCTCCTGGCATTAAGTTCATTAAGCCAAAACAAACATAGGATAAAATTATTATCACAAGCACTGTTTGTAGAAGTCTTCGAAGAATATATGTAATCATGCTAACCCTTGGAAAAAATTAAATTGTCATACGGAAAAACAAATGAAGCGCGATTTAATGTTTATTTAAATCGCACTTGTTCTATGAAAAATAATTACTCAGCAGTCCATTTTTCAATTTCATTTGTTTCAGGAAATTGGTGTCCTGTTAAACGGTAACCCTTCATTTGAATTGGAATTACGGCAACATCTGAACGATAGTACAAAGGTAAAACAGGCACTTCATCTGTGTATGCTTTTAGAATTCCATGAATTAGCGTAAGACGTTTTTCAGGACTGAATTCAACATCTAAATCTTCTAGATCTTGATCCACTTTTTTATTTACCCAGCCCATGTAGTTCTGACCAGAGTAACCATTTTTAGCTGAGGCGATATTCTTACTAGCGAAAGTTGATTTTGGAGAACTTTCAGGAGAAGAAACCCATGCAAATAAAGCCATAGAGTCAAAGTTACGTTTTTTTGTTGTTTCGCCAAAGAAAACGCGAGCAGGTTCGTTTTTAGAATTTACTTCAATACCAACTTGTTTCCATTGATTTTGTAAATAAACTTGAACTAACTCACGTGTTTTATTTCCAGCAGTTGTCATTAATGTAAATGATAATTTTTTTCCATCTTTAGCGCGGATTCCATCTGCGCCCATTTTCCAGCCAGCTTCATCAAGCAATTTTTCAGCATCACGTTTTGAATATTTATAAAGAACTACTTTTGTAGGATCAGCAGTAAACCAAGGATCCTTAGGTGTGATATTGTGAATTGCAGGTTGTTGTTTACCTTCAAATAATGCATTCACTAGATCTTCTTTGTTGATTGCAAAGTGTAATGCCTTACGAACGCGAACGTCTTTTAAAGCAGGGTTATCTAGGTTAAGATCGATGTGCTCATACACTGCACTTGGTTGAAATAAAACAGAGTAAGATAAGTTTTCTGCTTTTACTTTTTTATCGAAGGCGAGGGCTTGATCTAAAGCTAAGCCAAGAGTTGAAATTAAATCAATTGTTCCAGAGCGTAAGTTAGCTTCTAAAGTTCCAGTGTTAGGAATAAGTTTTACGATAATTTTTTTAAACTTTGTAGGCTCTCCATAAAATTTAGGATTTGGAGAAAAAGTAACATGATCACCTAACTGAAGTTCTGTAACAACATAGGGTCCATTGAATAATCCAACATTGGTTGGATCTTTAGAATATAACGAATTTTTTTCGTAGCCTTCTTTTTGGCTGCCGTATTTTTTAAAAATTGGCTCTTCTAAGTGTTTTGGTAGTGGAAATAAATTTCCAAGTTGGTAAAAATCCCATTTAACTTTGTCATAAGTAAATGTGCAAATTTTTGGATTTTTAGGGTCAATATCAACTTTTTCTACTTGAGTAAAAGTTTCTTTTTCGCCTACTCCAACAGTTGGTGCAGAAGCCACTTTAATTGCAAATGCAAAGTCTTCGCAAATGACTGGTTTGCCATCGCCCCAAGTAGCATTTTCAAGGATTTCCCAAACTGCTGTTAATTTTTTCTTACCATTTTTTTCAGTAATTTTAGCTAAGCCATTTTCAATTGAAGGCAATTGCTTAGCTAATTGAGGAACCCATTTTCCATCGGCATCAATCACGGTTAGTGTGCGATTTACCATTCTAAGCATATATGAAGTTGCGGCCATACTTGCGATAAGGGGATTGAAATTTTCAAATTCTTGAGAAATTCCAATTTTAAGTTCATTATTTGTTAATTTTGATGAGCTCGTGCCGGCAGCTGTAGTTCCTGCATTAGTCGCCGTTGTGTCATCTTTTTTAGTGCATCCCGCAACTAGCAATAGTGCAGTAATTAGTAGGCCTAATTTTTTCATAACAACTCCTTTTGAGTGGTCGTATTTGTTTTTAATACATTAATTAAATGACACGATGTTAAATGGCTTTCGGAACCTAAAAGTTGCGGCACAACTTTAGAGCAAGCATCAATTTTAACAGGACATCGTGGATGGAAGGTGCATCCAGATGGTGGGTTAATTGGAGAAGGGATTTCGCCAATTAAAATTTTATTCATTTTTTTCTTACCCGTTCCAATGCTTGGAATTGAAGACATTAAAGCCTGGGTATATGGATGCTTTGGATTTTTAAATAATTCATCACGAGAACTTATTTCAACGATGCGGCCTAAATACATCACGGCAATGCGATCGCAAACGTGTTCAATGACTGAAAGATCATGAGAGATAAATAAATAGGTTAAATTTAGGCGATCTTGTAAGTCCTTTAGCAAATTTAAAATTTGCGCCTGAATGGACACATCCAGTGCACTAACGGGTTCATCGCAAATAATTAATTTTGGATCTAAAGCAATTGCCCTAGCAATTGCAATTCGTTGACGCTGTCCTCCTGAAAATTCGTGAGGGTAGCGATTTACATGAGAGGCTTTTAAGCCGACCAATTCTAGCAATTGCTTAACGCGAATTTCGCGTTCTTTCG
This sequence comes from Pseudobdellovibrio sp., assembly GCA_049301055.1. GTDB lineage: Bacteria > Bdellovibrionota > Bdellovibrionia > Bdellovibrionales > Bdellovibrionaceae > Pseudobdellovibrio. The sequence goes on from JBAQKN010000010.1 coordinate 58,477, forward strand.
GTCCTAGTAAGTTATGAATTTGATAGGGTTGTTCGACTATTTGGCCAACAGTCATGCGCGGATCTAAAGAAGCAAAGGGATCTTGAAAGATCATTTGTAGATCTTTACGTTTTTTGCGCAGAACTTCGCCTTTGGCGTGTAAAAAATCAGAACCATCAAATTGGATTGTTCCTGCGGTAGGTTCATAGAGCCGAATTAAAGCGCGACCTAGCGTTGATTTGCCACAACCAGACTCACCAACTAGGCCTAAAGTTTCGCCGCGATAGATTGTTAAATCAATATCATCAACAGCTTTTACTGAGCCAGTTTCACGCAAGAAAAAGCCCTTGCGAATAGGAAAATGTTTTTTAAGGCCTTTTGTTTCTAAAATGATATCTGTATTCATTTATCGACTGCCTTTTTATTATGGAAGTGGGTTAAAGCAGGCGACAGATTGGTTGCCTGGATAAGTTGTAATTGGCGGCTTAATCGTCCAACATTCGGTTTTAACACGTGGGCAGCGATTCGAAAACGGGCAGCCCGCAGGTAATTCATGAGGAGCGGGAATAGAGCCTTCAATTGTTTTAAGTCGTTCAACCCGTTGACCCAAGTGTGGTCGGGATTCAATAAGTGCAGCCGTGTAGGGGTGTTTCGGAGAATTTAAAACATTCTGCGTGGGGCCTGTTTCGCAAAAAGAACCTGCATACATAACTAAAACTTTATCAGAAACTTCTGAGATAACACCAAGGTCATGAGTAATGAATTGAACGCTCATTTTCATTTTTTCTTGAAGCTCTTGAAAAAGCTCAAGTATTTGCGCTTGAATTGTAACATCTAAAGCTGTTGTTGGTTCGTCAGCAATTAAAAAAGTAGGGTTGCAAGATAAAGCCATTGCAATCATAGCCCGCTGGCGCATGCCACCTGATAGTTGATGTGGATAAGAAGAATAGCGTTCGGCAGCAGCTGGAATTCCCACAAGTTGAAGCATTTCTATAGAGCGATCCCTGGCATCATTTTTAGAATATTTAAGATGTTTTTCGATTTGTTCGTTCATTTGGAAACCTATGGTCAGCACAGGATTTAGTGCAGTCATCGGCTCTTGGAAAATCATGGCCATTTTGCCGCCACGAACTGTTTCCATTTCTTTTTTATTTAATTTAAAAAGATCTTGGCCATTGAGTAAGGCTTGGCCATTAGTAATTTTACCTGGGCGCTCAATCAGTTGCATTAATGAAAATGAAGTTACGGATTTGCCGCAGCCAGATTCTCCAACAATACCTAAAGTTTCGCCTTGGTTAATAGAATAGGAAATACGATTGACCGCGCGAAAAGGGCCAGACTTTAAAAAGAATGTTGTTTCTAAATCTTTAACTTGAACAACTGGATCCAATGGTTTTTCCCTTCGTCATAAAGAAAACTAAATGAACGTTGAAAATGTTTACAAGAATGTTCGAAGAAAATATATAAATCCGCGCAGTTAACCTTGCGCGTTACAATTTTTTTGTGATTCTATTTTGGTCAGTAATTCTAGCGACAGTCAAAGAAACGGCCTGAGCAAGTGTCTCGGAAATTTTTTCAGCTAAAGTTGGTTTCTGCTCAAATGAGATTTTTACAACTTGATGATCCTTAGCTTTGGCTAATAAGTACTCATCACTTGTTTTGATTTCATCGATTAATCCTAATGAGATAGCATTTTCGCCGTACCAAAATTCTCCGGTAGCAACTTTTGCGATATCCATTTTAGGGCGGAACCTAGAAACGAAAGATTTGAATAAAATGTGGGTAACTTCTAACTGTTCTTTAAATTTTTCTTCACCTTTTGGAGTTATTTCTCCAAGTAAACTTACGGTGCGTTTGTAATCGCCAGCGGTGTACTCTTTGTAATCAACATCGAATTTTTTAAGCAAGCGATTAAAATTTGGGACTTGGGCCACAACTCCGATAGATCCAATTAATGCAAAAGGAGAGGCTATTATTTTGTGAGCCACGCAAGCCATTAAGTAGCCGCCACTTGCTGCGACTTGATCTACACAAATCGTTAGTGGAATCTGTGCATCGCGAATACGAAGTAATTGTGCGGCAGCAAAACCATAACTGTGAACAAGTCCTCCGGGACTTTCAACTTTTACAACGACTTCATCTTTTGAAGTAGCAACGCCAAGCAAGGTATTGATTTCTTCTTTTAAATTTTCAGCTGCTGAGGCTTTGATATCGCCATTAAGGAATTCAAGCACAAAAATGCGACCAACTGCGCTTTGCTGTGGTTGCTTTTCTTTTTGTTTCGATTCTTTTTTAAATCGCTTATGTTCTTTTTTTAATTCGGCTGGCGTAAGTAATGATTCTTTTAGGAACTGTGTTTGGTCTTCATACTTTTCGTGAAGCATTTCGACTTCGAAAGAATTTTTATTTTTATTCTTCATAGCAAGTGTCGCTATGGTTACCAAGATTGCGATGATCGCAATGACGATTATAAAAGTTTCAGCAAAAAAAGTTCCGATTGTAGTTAGCATTTCCATAAGTTTTACGAACTTAACTGATAACCGAACCAAGGTAAAGACAAAGGTCGAGAAATTTAAAAATCAAATGGGCCAAACGACAAAAGCACCTTAGAATTATAAAGTGATTTCAAAAGCCAGTTTCTTTTTATATTTGATTAGCCTTTTGGCAATGCCCTTATATGGGCAAAGCAATAAGATTGATTCTGAGCTGATGGCAACGCTTAATTCCGAGGCAGAGTTTAATTCAAATCGTAAGAGTGAATTTAAAGCGGATCGTGATTCAAAAAAAGTTTTTGATAGCGAACGTGAAAAGGGTTTGGCCCTGTTTTTAGAAGAGCAAGAAAAATGGGATCTTATTCGTGAAAAAGGTTTGGTCGAACAGCGTAAGCAAAAGAAAATTCAGTCGCCAGTAGAAGGTGGGCCAGAAGATATTGCTGATCAGCAAACTAAGAAGTTACAAAAAGATGCTTATGAAAAAGCGCGATTAATAACTGCGTCAACGCGACAAAGAATTCAATTAAAAAAATCAAAATTAGGCGAAGTTAGCGAATCTGAAGAATTAAAGATAACCTTAAATCGGCCCCGATTTGATTTACGAAAACGTGGACTAAATAAATGGGTTAAATCAAAGGCGCAGGTAAAATCTGGAACGCCAGGGTCATCGTCCTCTGGGTTTGACGACTTTCCTTCGCAGCCCGACTATATGCCGGCTCCGCAGCCTGTGGATAACTTTGAAGATATTCCACCTCCACCGCCATTCAATTACGAGAACTCGGGATCAAATGCTAATCCATACGGAGGCGGAATTGACTCTGGTTTTGGCGATGTACCGCCGCCACCGCCACCACCGCCAATGGATTTAGATTTTTAAATTAAGATTTAACAATTAGTTCGTCAGTGGTTAGGCCTGTTAATTTATGAATACGGCTAAAAGTATAGTACATAATTCCACCTAAAAAAAGCATCGATGGAACTAAGATTACTCCCATGGAATACATTGTCATATGTCCAAGTTGCTCATTTAAAAGTTGCTGTTTTTGCACGTCAGTAAAATCCACTGGCAGTGGAGTAAAGATATATAAAGATAAAACAAAATTTAAAAGCGAGCTCATTAAAAAAGACACAGATAAAAGCTGCGTTGTGTGCTTCATTAGGTGTTCAAAATTTATTTTCTTTTCGGCGGTATCTAAGCGACTTTCAATTTGATCAATGTCAAAAGTCGTTGGGTTCATGAATAGTGTTTTGAAGAAAGGCTTTTTTGTCCAACTTGAAAAAAGTACGAAAGAGCCAATCAGTAATGGAAAGGCGGCTTCTTTGATTGCAAACCAAATGCCTCCTAATGCAAGCAATGTTAATGTTCCAGAAACCAAAACGTTGGTTAACCCAAGTAATGCAATAAAATTAATTTTACGTGATTCGTAAAGGGATTTTAGAGCAAAAAATAATGGAAATGAAAGGGCTAGAATAACCGTGTATTTGGGCTCTAGTCCAAACTTATGAGCCTTGTTTAAAATCAGAACAGGAAAAATAATATTAAATAATATGTTACTAAAGCTTTCGTTTTTTTTCATCCGGGTAGGGTATGTCCTAGCCGTGAGCTTGCCAAGAAGTATTGTTTATGACAAAGTTTTATAAAGCTTATTAATCAATTATTCTGAAAGGGTATTTTAAAATGAAAATTATAACAATTTCTACAATTCTTTTTGCGTTTTGTTTTGCAACTGGGTTTACCTGTTCAAAAAATTCTCCTCCAGCTGAATCAACTTCAGCAACTCCTAGTACAACAGAATCAGTGTCGCCAGCAAGTAATGGTGCAGATGCGACTTCACAGGTTCAGATGGAGGCCGCTCCGACAACTGCACAACCTGCGCAAGAATCTGCTCCTGCCACAACAGAAACAAAATAATTTGTTGAAAAAAATGTTCCAAAAGTGAACATACTTAATTTTATTAAGTAAATGACTTAAGTCTTGCTGCAGCCTTCCGATATAACTAGCTCATGCTAGTTTCGGAGGGTGTCTTGTCTGAACGATTCAAATCAAATTCTAAGTCTACTCCAACAGCTAGATTATTACTTGGAGCTTTGGGATTAATCGTTTTGTTTGCATTTCAAAATTGTTCTTCGGAAAATCTGGACCGCGTGCAGTTAGATAATTCATCTTTATCTGAGACAATTAATTAACAAATTCGAGCAAAAATGTGTCAAACAAGCCTAGAGCTTTAGCTCGACTTGCCATGCCGATTCCTACGTGATCAAATTAAGCAAAGTTTTTTCAACAAGGAGTGTGCAGCTGTGGAGTCAATTTTAGGAAGTGCGTCTGGTTATTTACTGAATTCGGGCAATTGTTGGTTGGCAAGTTTAGCATCAATATTAGTTTTATTATTTTTAGGCTTTTTTGGTGCACCACTTGTTGCATGGTCAATTGTAGGGCTTGCTATACTTGTGGGATTTGGAGCTTCAGTAAATTATTTAATTATTTTTGTTGCGATCTCTGCCATCTTTTTAATTAAACCGATTCGAACGATGATTGTTTCAAACTTTGTCATGAGTTTAATGAAAAAATTAGATGTGATTCCGCAAATTTCGGCTACTGAACGCGCTGCTTTAGAAGCGGGTGTTGTCTGGATCGAAAAAGATTTATTTTCGGGTCGTCCTAATTTTGAAAAAATATTGCAAGAGCCTTACGGAAAATTAACCGCGGAAGAAGAAGCTTTTATGAAAGGCCCTGTTGAAGAGCTTTGTAAATTAAGTAATCCTTGGAAAATCTGGAAAAACCGCGAAATTTCTGCAGAAGTTATGACTTTTTTAAAGCAAAAAGGTTTCTTGGGAATGATTATTCCTAAAGAATATGGCGGACTTGGTTTTACAGCAATGGCACACTCTGAAGTGGTAATGAAAATTGCTTCTCGCTCATTGCCTGTTTCAATTACTGTGATGGTTCCGAATTCATTGGGGCCTGCGGAATTACTAATTCACTATGGTACTGAAAAACAAAAAAATTATTGGTTACCACGTCTTGCAAAAGGTGAAGAAGTTCCATGTTTTGGTTTAACAGAGCCGCTAGCAGGATCTGATGCTGGATCAATATCTGCATTGGGTATTGTTTTTAAAGATGCTAACGGAAAACTATCTATTCGCTTAAATTGGAATAAACGGTGGATTACTTTAGCTTCTATTTCGACAGTTATTGGTCTTGCGTTTCGTTTGCGTGATCCTGAAAATTTATTAGGAAAAGGCGAAGAACTTGGAATCACCTGTGCTTTGATTCCTTCAAATGCCGCAGGTGTTGTAATTGGTCGAAGACATGATCCATTAATGATTCCATTTCATAATTGCCCAACTCAGGGTAAAGATGTTGTGGTTTCTTTAGAAGATGCAGTTTTTGGTGGTTTAGCTGGTGTTGGTCAAGGTTGGAATATGTTGATGGAATGCCTTGCTGCAGGTCGTGGCGTTTCATTGCCAGCGCAATCAACGGGTGGTGCAAAATTAGCATACCGTGTGGCTTCGTCACATGCACTTGTACGTAAACAATTTGGAGTTAGTATTGGTAAGTTTGAGGGCCTTGAAGAGCCACTTGGACGAATTGGATCATCAACATATGCATTAGATGCCGTTCGTCGTTTTACTTTAGGTGCACTTGATAAAGGTTTAAAGCCAGCGGTTGTTACGGCGATGGTTAAATACCAAGCCACTGAAATTGGTCGTAAAGTTGTAAACGATGCCATGGATATTATGGGCGGGGCGGGTATTTCTTTAGGCCATAGAAATTTGATCGCTGAAGGGTATGTTGCAACACCAATTGGAATTACGGTTGAGGGTGCAAACATTATGACTCGAACTTTGATCATATTTGGTCAGGGTGCTTTACGTTGTCATCCTTATGCTTTTGATGAAGTAAATGCCATTGAGGCGGGTGATTCTAAAAAATTTGATATCGCATTTTGGGGGCATATCGGCCATGTTGTGACAAACTTATGTCGCTCTATTTTATTATCTATTACACGTGGTTACTTGGCATCGGCTCCAGCGGGTACGCATCCCAAGGTCAGAATTCATTATCGTCGTCTAAGTTGGGCTTCCGCAACATTTGCTATTTTAGCAGATATCGCGATGGGATCTTTGGGTGGACAATTAAAAATGAAAGAGAAAATTACTGGCCGTTTTGCTGATATTTTTTCAAACATGTATATGGCAACGTGCGTGTTACGTCGTTTTAAAGAAGATGGCCAATTGGAAGAAGATCTTCCATATGTTCAACATTTTTTAAAACACAGCATGTGCGAAATTCAAAAAGGTTTTGATGGTCTATTTGATAATTTAAAAATTCCAGGATTACGTTGGTTTTTTAAAGAAGTGTTAGGAGCTTGGTCACGAATAAATTCTATTGGTTCACAAGCGACAGATGGTTGGTCTCATTTAATATCAAAATCAATGATGTCAAACGTGGCTCAACGTGATCGCATGACAGCTGGAATTTACTGGGTTGGTGAAGCTACTCATGGTAATGCAGCAGTTAAAGCACGAGCCCAGTCAGAAGACCAGACGGCGCGTTTAGAAAATGCATTTACAATTGTGACAAAGGCTGAAGCTGCAGAAAGAAAAATTCGTTCTGCTATTAAAGCCGGATCGATTCCTAAGAAAAAAGGCCAAGCCTCTTGGGATGATGCTTTATCTAAAAAAATTATTTCAGATGAAGAGTATAGACTTTTGTCTGAAGCAGATAAAGTACGCTTTGATGCCATACTTGTGGATGATTTTAGCGAAGACGAATACCATAGTCCGGTAAAATAAAATTTTACTATTTTGAGAAAAACAAAAAAAAGGCTGGCATTACCCAGCCTTTTTTTGTTTTAAAACGAGACGTCCAGCTGCTGTCAGACAATCCACTTGCGAGTTTCAAATGCTTACGTCATCCTAATAGTGACGGGGTATGCATCGTGAAAAGTAAGTTTATTAAAATACTTAACAACAAAGGTATGAGTTTAATTGAGGTACTAGTTGCATCAGGCTTAATGGCTTTGGTTGCCGCAGGATTAATTGGAACTATTACTTCGATGAATAAAGAACAGAATAATCAAATTCGCCAATCTACTTTGCGCGAGTTAAAAACGCGATTTCAATTTTTAATAACGGATCAGAATTCATGGAATAGAACTATACAAAACAATCCGAATATGGCTTGCATCAGACTTAAAGCAGCTTGTCCTGTTGGTATTTTTGATTTGAATTTATACGATAGTGGCGGAGCCATTTATTTTACGCCACCACCTTTTGCTACTCCTTTGCCAGGAGCTGGCAGTCCTGGATTTAGTGATAAAGGGACGATATGTAATGTTTTTAATGGAAATGCTGGGGCAGGAGTAGTAAGTTGTCCGATAACATTCAAAGTTGTATGGGAGCCTGTGTGTTCAGTAGCCTGCAAGAACCCGTTGGTTAAGGTGACTGTGCGAATGATGTACAATACAGATGTAGCAGCCTCTCAAACAGCATTATCAATAGGTGATACCTCTGGTGTTGGAACAGGGGTAGGCGGATGGACTGATGATACTAATCCTGTAAAAACAGGAAAGTATGACGTTGTCATTAAGCGTTCTTCAACAAACGTAAGTAAGTCTTTTGATCTTGCAATTGAAAAAATAGGGACAGCTGTTAACAGCCCGGGTGGCGGCGCTTGTGCAATAAGTCCAGCAGTTTCTATTCGCGGAGCAAATACTAATACGAATGGAACAGCGAATCCACCATGGATTGAAAAAAATGATTTATTCGATTTGGTTACATTCTCAGTAACAACAGGTATTATTACAATTATGCCAGGTACTTATAATTGCAAAATTACAGCGGTTGCTTGGGCAGTAGACAGTTTTCAAATTCAATTAAGACAAGTTTCTCTCACACCATTAGGTGTTGTTACTGGATCAATTGGGTCATCTAATGCTAGTACAAGTAGTTATGCACAAGCTGTGGCTACAAGTAATCCAATTTTAAATATTGGCGCAGCTACTGACTTCCAAGTGGAACAATCATGCCAGAATCCAACTTGGGTTTCTGCTGCCCCAAATGGTCGACAATATACTCTTGGTATGCCAGCGACACCCTATGGAACTTCAAGCACATTGGCGACATTTACATGCACACAAACGAATTAATTTTTTTTTTAAATAAAAAGAAAAAATGCAAAAAAGGTAATGGAATTTTACAAGTTCTTGCTGCCATGTCTTTTTTATTTATAATTATATATGGAATTATTTCGATGCTTGCTTTTTCCAGCAAGCAACAGAAGCAGCAAAATATGATAGCTAATCTTCGAGAGCTGCAAGTAAAGGTTAAAAATTTATTAAGCGATTCTGATTCTTGGAGAAATACAATAAATGATGCAACAAATGCTTCGATGATTTGCCTTACGGATAAAGTGACATACCCTACAGGATGTCCAACAGGTGTCGCAAACAGATTAGTCCGCATAAATGATTCGAATAGTGGTGTTTTTGTTGATAATTTACCTTTATGGACGTCTGCTGCATTTACATCGGGTGGTTTTACTGAGGGTGGAACTGTGTGCGCTACTACGAATTCATTTAATGGAACTGCAGGATCGGGTTTAGATTCATGTCCATTTACATATAAAATGATTTGGGAGGTTTTAGCTGCCGGATTAGATCAAGGCATTCGAGTTTCAGGTAGACTAATATTTAATCCTTCGGACACTTTTGCGGGAAGAACTGCTTTACAGTTGGGGAAAATGACGAATACCCCTTTGTCGGATGTTCTAACTCTTGCATCAGATGATAGTACAAAAAAGGCTGTAAATATTGCAGGTAGTGTTTCTGACGCTACAACACAAGTTTATGACGCAAATATTGGCAAATATGATATCCGAGTATGGAGAACAACTTCAACTAAGGCACAAAGTTTTAGAATTTTTGCAAATACTCCAGCCGGAACTGGGAATTGTCCAGATACAACTTTTTCAACTGTAGCTGCTAGAAAGCAGCTAAGCGAAGCCTATGATCCATTTGATTTGGTATCAATTTCAGGAGGGTTTAATCAAAATATTACAATAAAAAGAATTGGCACCTATGAGTGTGATGTTTCAGTCAGTGGAAATAGTGTAAAAAGTTTTCAAGCTCAATTATGGAATACGGATGGAGCGGGATCTGTTTTGGGATCTGGTTCTTCGTTCGCTTCGGTGGGTGCGCAATCAACGCTAGAATTTTCAACTGTCTTCACTACGACAACGGCTAATAATATATTGAATATTGAACAAATCTGCGAAGTTGACAGTGGCGCACAAGCATTAGGAATGCTTTCACCATCAGCAGCGGCAGCAACAGTGGCATCTTTAAACTGTCGCTTAGTTGAACCTCAATAAAGCTGTTCACTACTAAACAACAACGATGGTGGTGGCCAATCTGTTAAAGCATTTTTAAATTTTTCGGCAAAGGTTTTTTTTATAAATAAATTGGGCCCTATTGCGGCATAATCGAAATTCTCTAGGGTGTTAAAATCAAAGGGCAGGCTCATTAATCTGTTTGTTACAATAATTGCATCTGGAATTTTTGCCTGAATTGTTTGAATACAACTTTGGTTTGAACGATCGTCATCGGGTGAAGCGAAGCAACCGACGTTTTTGCCGCGTGGTAATATTCCGACGCCATCTAAATAGCTTAAGTTGTTTTTTGTGATGATATTTGAAATGCGTTCAATAGTAATTAATTGGGGGTTGTTTAGGGTGAAAACATGAGAATTTTTTTTTGCTAAATAAAGACTGAAAACGCTAACTGAACACAATACAGGAATTACGTATTTAAAAGAGATCACTTTTTTTTCTTTTAAAAAATGAACAAAAAATATGAAAGGCAAATAGAGAACAGGAAGAAAGCTAGCAATAAAGAAATTATATTTCTGTGGATGAATCAAAAAGATTAGTAAAATAATTAGCTCTATGTAAAGTAAGTGGCTTATTTTTTTTTGTTGAAGATATAATCTAAACTCTTTTGCTAGGAATGGAAATAATGATAAATAAACATAAACCCATTCAGTGCGAAGCCAAGTTTTTAAGTTAACAATACTAGCACTGAAATTTTCATATGAATTTAATAAATAGTTTAGGGCTGGAATTGCGAAGTATAAAAACCATAATAAAAGATTGGCTAAAAATAAATAGACTATCACTTTACGAATAAGTTTTTGAGACCTCAGCTGCGCAGCATAAACTTTAATTGGCATAAAGAATAAAGCTAGTATTGCAAAGTAAATATGTTTGAAAGCGACTAAGGGGATTAAAAAAAACAAAACTCCAAGAAAATAATTTTTACCTTTGAATGTCGAATGTTTAATAAATACAAATAATAGAAAAAAAGTAAGCGCCAGTTGATCGCTTCGAATTCGGTCGTAATTTGCTAAAAATAAAGGAGAACTGAATATAAAAACTGTTAAGAAAAGATTTAGGTAATTTGATTTTTTATAAAAAATAGAAAGAATTTTATAAATTAAGAAAAACTGAATAACACCATTAATTGAGAAAAGGATTTTTGTTGCGTAGATATGATAAAAATCATTTAAGTCAAAAATATAAATAGTAGATAGTAATAGATGAAAAAGTGGCTTTAAATAAACAGCATTCCAATCTGAATTTATAGTTAAAATATGTTGGGACAAGTAAATTGACCAATACTCTGATGAAGAAATAAATGAATTTATGCCATTTAAAAATAATAAAAAGCAAATTGTTAGCCATAAGAAAGGCAAAGTAAGTTTATTTATAGCAATTGAATTAAAAAATTTCATTTTTTACCAAAAAGCATAAATCTTGAAAAACACTTATCTGGATAAGAAAAAAGAATTTCATTTTTTTCAAAAACTCTAAAAAAGGGTTTTATCTGAGCATCAAAGTCTTCAAGGCTATTCGCTAAATTAATGTGTTCAATATGTTTCATGTTTGTCGATTGTAGTAAAATAAAAGAACCTGTTGGAATATTTTGAAGCCATTTGTCGTGCGTAACATGTTCACAGGCTGTATTTATAAAAAGTTCTGCATTATTTGTTATTAGTTCTGGTAAATAATTATTCATATCAGCTTTGATTAAATTAATTTGAACGCCTTGTACCATCCAATGATCAAGTATTTTTTTTGAAACGTTTAGAGATTCCTCATCAACTTCAATTAAATTTACGACTGTAAACTTAATTCGTGTTAAAGAAAGTAGCAAAAAAGGACCTAGTCCAACCCAGCTTCCATACCAGGTTAAGGTATAATTTAAAGCTAAATCAAAGTATTTTTGGCTCCATGCTTCCAAATTATGGGCCAACCAAAGTTTAGAACGAATTTGTCCGTCTGAAAAGGCATCTTTGGGTATTTCTAACTTCACATGATTGTTCATAATAAAATAATTTCATTTATTAAACCAATGAGCAACCTGAATTGCTATATATTTACAAATGGTATCCAGTAGTACATGCTAAAGGATGTGACTACTTTGGACATTAGCTATTTTGGAATAATTAAACCGCAAGAGTATTTATTCTTTAAGCGATTAGGTATTTCAATTTCTTGCGATTGTGATAATAAGCAGTCAGATGAATCTTATATAAAAGAAGGCTTGGTATTAAAAATTCATACGTTTGGTAAAGAAGTTTCGGTACCAGTGGATTCGAAACTTGATCAATTGATGATAAGTACTCAGGCTAGGGGATTTTTATATTATTGCTATTTCTCAAAATTAGATATTCAAAAAATAAAGGAAAAATTAGATAAGGATCTAAATTATCGCATATACTTTGTATGCCACAATTTTATGGACATAAAACAAGAGTTTCAAAAAATAATTGATGTGGATATGGACATAAGTAGAATTACTTTTTTAATTTCAAATTATGGACAAATATCAAGTCTTCACTCGCAAAAAAATATTCAGTCCGTTCTTCCTGAAACAAAGTATAATGAATTTATAATTGCAAATACGTTTAAAAAAATTAAAATTAGCACTAAGAACAATTCTGAATCTAGGTTTAACCTTAGTTTTTATTTTTTTATATCTACAGCTAAGTTTTTATTAGCACCCTTGCAGTTTTTGAAGATGCAGTTGCTAATATTTAAAATTAGTAGATTCGTATGGTTGACTCGGTTTAATGAGCTCATTTATTTTATAGTTTATTTGATTAAATGGGTTATTTTTAAATTATTTGGTGTTTTTGTTGATTTGTATCAGATTTTTCGAGTTGGTTTGATTAAGATGTTTTATTTAATCAGACATATGTTTTTGATGTCTGGGTTTAAGTCATTCGGCGTTTTGATTGATTTGTATCAGATTTTTCGAGTTGGTTTGATTAAGTTTTTTTATTTAATCAGACATATGTTTTTGATGTCTGGGTTTAAGTCATTCGGTGTGTTGGTTGATGCTTTTTATTTTGTAAGAAATATTATTTTAAAAACAATTAGCAGTTCCAGATACTTGCAAGTAAAAGTAAGATCAATATATCAAATACTAATTATTAACTTGTATCATTGGCTACGGATTTTATTAATTAATTTATATTTTAAGTTTAGGCATGTTTTACTTATGTCTGGATTTAAAACGTATGGTGTAAGTGTTGATTTATATCAAATAGTTAGGGTTTTCGGAATTAAGCTTTTTTATAGAACTAAGCATTTATTTTTAATGTCCGGGTATAAGTTATTTGGTTTTGCTGTAAATACATATCATATACTACGGGTAATTTTTATTAAGCTGTTTTATTTTAGTAAACATTTACTTTTGATGTCTGGGTTTAAGTTATTTGGTTTAAGTGTTGATACTTACAATTGGATATATGATTTTAGTAAAAACGTACTTTTATTCCCAGTTTTTAAAATTTACTGGTTTTTTAATTTTCAGTATAAAAAAAGAATAAAGAAAAATTATGAATAAATCAAATTTGCAATTGACAGTTATTATTCCAACCTTAGGTGAAACTAGATATCTATTGGCTTTATTAGAATCATTAAAGAATCAGAAAGTAGATTTTAATTTTGAAGTATTATTAGTGGATAACTCATTAAACGCAGAGACCAACCTCAAGTTGGTTAAATTGGCATTGGAATCTAAATTAAATATTAAAGTAATTCGCACTAGTAAAAAAGGTGTTAATTTTGCAAGAAATCTTGGAATTGAAGTAAGCCAAGCTAGTGTTTTGTTATTTATTGATGATGATTGCTGGATGAATGATCGGTTGCTATTAGCAAAGCATGTTTATTTTCATACTGAGTTCCAAGATTATTTTGCTATTGGTGGAATTTACACTTTGCACGAAACAAGTGGTTTTTTTGATCGGTATTATCAACTCATTCAAATGCTATGGTTGTACAATGGATTAATCAGAAATAACGGTTCTAATTCCAAACAAACCCGATATTTAATTGGGGGGCATTTTTCAGCTAAAAAAAATATGTTAGATCAATTTAACATTCGCTTTGATGAACAAATAATTTATGGTGGAAGTGAGTTAAGTCTTTTTTTGCAAGCTAGAAAATTAAAGCAATTGCTAAGGTTGGAAAACATATCGCTTATTCATCGGCCAGAACTTAGTTTTTTTATACTAATTAAGAAACTGTACAAGCAAGGGCAAGGCAAAGCTTATCTTAATGAAAATATTCAAGATGAATATGATGGGAATTATTTTGTTAAAAATGATTTATCATTGTTTCAAATTTTAGTTATTGGATTTTTTAATATTTTTTTCTGGCTTGGCTATTATCAAAAACAAGGTAAGATGTTAAATATTTTTGCACATTTTTTTAAGAAAACTGTAGGTTATTTTAAATATAAAAGATATTCTGTATTAGCTAATATAAGGCAGAAAGAAGAAGAAAAAAAAAGTCGTGGTGATCGTTTATAGTAATTCTTTTAAACGATTTATAAGTGATTTCTCGAAGCGATAAAAATTTTCAAAAGTTTCAAATATATGTTTGTCTAGGTGCTGTAGGTAAAATAAGGCCGATGTTTTTCTAAGCAGCTGCATTCTTTTCATTTGTGAGTTTCTATATTGCATTTGATCATATGCCGTTAAATGATATAAGGCTGTTGGCACAAGTTTAAATTTTTTATTTTTTTTAAAAAGTTCATACCCGATATCTGTGTCCTCGAATCCATAGGAAATATAGTATTTTTTAAAACGGCCAATTTTTAAGAATTCTGATTTTTTTATTCCTAATGCATAGGTGCATGTATATTTCCAATAATTTTCTAAATCTTTCCAGTCGCTACAATTAAATAAAGTTGTCCAGTAGTTTTTTTCTTCAACATATGTGTCTGCTGATATATTAATTTGCGAATAACTTGGATTTGATGTGCTTAAATTTTGATGGATATGATATCTTTGAAATTGAATTAAATCATTATTTGTTAGCTCATTTATGCAGAGCTCAATAAAGTTTTCAGGAACCAGCATGTCTGAATCCAAAAAAACGAAATATTCTGATTCAGCATATTGAGTTCCTAGGTTTCTTGCAAGTCCTGCTCGAAAAAATTTTTGTTCTCCTTTTACGGGGTGTGATTTGCTCCAATAGATAAACTTTAGATTAATTTTTTGGTTGAAGTTTTGAAATAGTATTTTAATAAGTTCGCAGGATTCGTCAGAGCCACCATCTTCAACAATAATAATTTCATAATTTTCTGAGTTTGTGTTTTGCGAAATAAGATGAGAAATAACATTCGATAAAAATTTTAAATTATTAAAAGTAGGAATAATAATACTAAGTTGAATATTTTTTTGCAATGTAGCGAATTGCCATTCGATTTGAACATTTGGCTCAAGCTCATAGTGATTTGGTATTTGATCATTCCATATTTCTAAACCATTAAGTGCGCCGCCGATAAAGCAATGGGTAATTTTTTGAGTATAGTTTTTTTTAAAGAATTGTCCAATATCTTTAATTGTTAGACTGTTTTTTAATTTCGAATTATAGGGTCTAAAATCCCAAAAATAGTGTTTATAAAATTTATAATTAAGGGGTGTGAATTTGTCATAAAAACTATAGAGATTTTCTTTTGTTCGAGGCGATAGATGAATATGGATAGGAAATGTAAATTTTTGTTCACTCAAATATCTATCTAATAGAACAAGTTCTGAAAAATGAATGACCTGAATATGGATGGCGGTATTTAATGGTTCATTTGCAAGTGGTAATTCTAAAAAAACAGAGATTGAGTAAAGTTTTTCTATTGCATAGTCAGAGTAAAGCTTTTTAGGAAAATCTTTTGATGCAATATTTGCCGTTGTTTCACTTAGGTCCAATAAAAGTGTGCGCGTTGCATTTTGAGCTACTTTTCTTAATCGTCGCTGAGCTGTCTCAATTGATAAATCTAACTCATTGATGACTTTGTAGCGATAGTAATAGTTCGGACTAGACTCTGATGTCATAGAAATATATCGTACGTGTGTATGCCAAATAAATCCAGCATTGCTATTACCATTCCATGTTATAACGAGTCGGCAGCAATTCCTAAGTTCTGTGATGAAATTATTGAATTTTTATATTTGTTTAAATCAAAAATGCCTAACAAAGTAATTAAATTTGTTTTTGTAGATAATAACTCGAAGGATGACTCAAAAAAAATGTTGCTGGAATTTGCATCAAAAATCAGCGCTGATCAGATTGAAGTGATTTCCTGTTTAACCCAAGGATATGGCGCAGCACTCAAAGCTGGATTTTATGCTAGTGATGCTGATTGGTATGGATTTGCAGACCTGGATAACACTTATCCTTTAGTTAATTTTATTGAAATGATTCAAACGGCAGAGGAAAAAAATCATGATATCATTTATGCAAATCGATTGCGTCTAAATACTGGAATGCCTATTCTAAGACGATTGGGCAATTTATTTTACTCTTTTATTGCTAAACTTTTATTTAATAACTCTGTAAACGATATGTGCACGGGAATGAGAATTTTTAGTTCTAGATATAAAAAACAAGTCATCAATATTAAATCAAATGGACTTAACTTTTCGATCGAATTTACAGCGATTACTTTGAAGGATCGTTGGAATAAAGAAGAGCTGTCTATTTCTTATCGTGAACGCGTTGGAGTATCTAAGTTATCTGTTATCAAAGATGGGTTTTTATTTTTATTTATTTTATTAAAGGTTAGATTTTTAAAATTAGATGGTGATTATACAAAATGAATTTTTGTATATGTGTGGTTGCTCATTCTGAAACTGATTTTATTAATGCTAAAAATAAACTAGCTTTGCTAGGGCAAGAACATATTTATTTTTGTGATTCGACTCGGCTTAGCCGTTTTGATTTTATAGCTCAAACTCCAAATAGTTGGATTTTATTTTTAGATGCGGACTGCACAATTGAAAAATCTATTTTAGATGATATGTTAACTAAATTAGATAAAAAAAGTATCATTGCAGGTGTTTATGAAAATCCTGAGCCAAGTTGTTACCTACAGCGTGTTCATAATTTTATAGCTAATACTTGGCTTACATCAGCGTATAAAATGCCAGGCTCTAGCCCGCATCTTTTGGGAGGCGCCTTTTTAATATTCTCTGACCAAAATAGAAACTTAAAATTTGTAAAAGATCATAGTACTTTGTTTTGGGGCGCAGAAGATAAGCAATTAGCAAAGCAACTAAAGCATCATGAATACAGCTTTGAGATGGATTGTGAATTTAAAGTAGTGCATGCAACATCGACAAGCAGGATGCATTTTTTAAAAAGGGCGTGGATGCAGGGGTATAATAATTTTTTAAGTTTTAATTATAAGGACAATGAAGCGTCTAAAGTAAAAGTACTTAAATATTGGGTTTCAGAACTTGCGAAGACAGATCCTTTTTTGTTGCCATTAATTCTTGTTCATTTTTCAATTCTACAGTTGGGTAAATTAGCTCAAAAGATTCGCCAATTGCATAGCAAGCAGAGGTTAGTAGAAAACCTAAAAAAGCGGGTTTAAATAGACTTGCAAAAAGCATCAGTAGAATAAGAATAAGAGCCTGTTGATAAAAAAATAAAGTAAAGGCTGCAGAGACTAGTAATGCAAATAATGGCAGAAGGCGATAAAGACGTAGACCCTGTTTATAATTTAATTTCTGTACAGTAATTTGTACTTTCCCAAAGCTAAACATTTTATAAAGCCACTTCTCAAAACTAATGTTTTGGTTATGATAAACTTGTGATGATGGCAAGAAGACGAAGCGATAATTTTCATTATAAGCTCTATGGCTAAAATCCAAATCTTCACCAACTTTTTTAAATAAAACAGAAAAACCACCAATCAATAAGGCATCATGTTTTTTAATTAACAAATGGCATGAGGGCAGATGGTCAACAGTTGCCAGATGGGAATGGTTTTGAATTTGAAATGAAAAGGGAATTTTTTTTGCAATTTTAAATAAAAAATCATGCGTGGATTGTAAAAAATAGGTCGTAGATTTATTAATTACTGTGCCGCCATATCCAAGAATGCGCAGGCTTTTGTCGTTCAGACTTTCTGTCTCGGCAAGTTGAATTAACTTAATTAAACTGTGCGGTATTAAATCAATATCTGGATCCGTCATATAAATATATGCATTCGAAGCTGTTTCTAGAATAAGTTGTCTAGCGTATCCCAAATTATTTGACGGATTTCCAATACAAATGGCATCTGAAATATTTTCTAAGATCCAGTTTTTAATCCAATTTCTAATTTCGTATTCTTCGTGATTTAGAATAAAAAGCCACTCTACTTGATAAGCCTTAAGTTCATTTTTTAACTGAGGTATTAATCTTTTAATGTCATTCAGTTCATCATAAAAGACAATACCGCACGTTAAGCTTTTAATCATCTATGGTGACCTTTGCCAGCGGTACTTTCTGATGCAATTGTTTCGCGAACAACGACGACTTTGATTTGTCCAGGGTATTGCATTTCTTCTTCAATTGTTTTTGCAATTTGTTCGGTTAATTTCATGGCAGCCAAGTCATCAATAATTTTTGAATTTACAAGGATACGACATTCGCGGCCACCATTTAATACGAATACATCTGTAACGCCATGATGACGTTTAGAAATTTCCTGTAATCCAGAAACTTTTTGTGTGTAGGTTTCCATTGTGCTTCGACGAGCTCCTGGGCGACCACCAGAAATTGCATCGGCTGCGATAACTAGAAAGTCGTAATCATTTTCAGGTTGAACATCATAGTGATGGGCTCGGACAGCATGAACAGTGTCTGTATCTTCATTTCGGGCGGCAATAAAATCAGCGCCAATAATTGCATGGCTTCCATCTAATTCATGATCTAATGCTTTACCTAAATCATGCAGCATTCCAACTCGTCGAGCTCTTTTATGATCTATTCCAAGTTCTGCACCAAGCAGTCCTGCAAACCAACCGACTTCAGCGCAATGGAAGTATTGATTCTGAGTATACGAGTATCTAAAACGAAGCGAGCCCATAACTTGGCGCACTTCGGGATGCAGATTAAGTAGACCCAATTCTTTGGCAATTAAATCGCCATCGCGTTTAATTTGACGAAGTAATTCTGTTTTAATATTTTCGCATGTGCGTTTTAAATCAATTGGATTTGGCGCGCGTTTGGTTTTTTCAATATCTTTAAAGACTTTATCAAAAAGTCTTCGTGTTAGTTCGCGACGAACGGGATCGTAGCCAATAATTTGAATATAATGCCAACGATCAGGTTCTGGATTCTCTTCAACGTAAATATCACAACCACTTACAGATTGTATGGTTGCAACAATTTCAGCAGTTTTTTGGCAGAAAATAGCGCGAACTTCTTCGCTTGGAAAATGACTGGCCGAGATGCCGCGCTCTGTGCTCATTTCTTTACTGAAGCGATCAATGATCAGACCAAGTATTTTTTTTGCTTTTTGTTCTGCAAATTCTTTGGTTTCACTTTCAAAAAATTCAATTTGACGAGTTAAAATTGAATCTGCTTCAGAAAATAATTTATGACTAATTGTTGAAATCACATCTTCTTCTAAAAGCTGAGTTTTCTCTAGAAGCATCTTTTTGTAATCTAATTCAAGTTGTGCTTTTTCTGATTGTGTTTTTTTGAACTGATTTTGTTTTTCGTTCATTTGAATCGAAGCATCACGGTGTTCGGTTTCTTTAATTAAAAGCAAAGCGCGAGCCGCTTTATCTTGCTCTTCATAGGCCGCTTTTTTTAGCTGAACTTGCGATTCAGTGTCTTCGCATTTTTGTTCGATCAATAAATGACTTTCTTCAACCTTTGACCACAGTTCAAGTTCGATTTCTTCAAAAGTTTGTTTTCGTTCTTGCTCGTCAAGCACAAATTGTTCTTGAGCCTCTGCAACTAATTCGCGAGCTTCTGTTTGAGCTTCTTTAACAATGTGTCTGCGTATGAAGAAAAATAAAAGTGCAATAATCCCAGCACCGCAGGCAATTCCAATAAAAATAAAAGTAAGTATGTTCATAGGTTAAGTCTATCGGTTAGAGCTATGTCAGACAATAGCTAGGCCCAGTCCGGGCATCTGCGTTACTTTTGCGATTTTGGTCGTGCAAATAAAAAAAGAATCGGTCATAAATTGAATCTATGAAATACGTATTGATTTTAAAAAAATGGGCTTTGATTACGCTAGTTGGATTAACTTTTTTTTGGATTTTTTTTGCAAACTGGTCTTTTGTTTTTAAGCAGAAGATTGTTGGCGAAGTAGTAGCTGCCGAGCGGGTTTCAGGAGCTTTGACTGTAATTACTGATTCCAATTCAAAGATTAATCCCCAGGTGTTCTCTTTCTCAGTGGCAATTAAGGATCAGCGGACTGGCGAAATCCATATGGCTTCTAGCGAAGATCGACAATGGGCAGCAGTCAGTAAAGGAAACTGTGTTATTGCAGCATTTTTTCCTTACCCACCATGGAGAATTTTAGATAAAGGCATGACAAATAAGAATGCTCGTTTGCTCCGAAATTTCACTGGCTGCGATCAGGTTCCAAAAGAGGATGGTTTTTTTGACAAATTGAAATTTTTCTTTTTGGCTTATTAAGCGAATAAAGCTAGTGATTGCTGATTATTTTGCTGGCAAAGTACCATGGTAAAAAGACGTAAATAAATAAATCACGAACAACGTAATAAATAAAAAATGCGATGAATAGTTTAAGCCCATATTTTCTGTAAAGCCCTTTAAGGCCAGACTCTTTCCAGACAGCTTTCATTTGGGAAAATAAAACCTTTATCCAAATGCATTGCTGTTTAATTAAGTTCATATGAATAAAGAGATCCTACTTTAATAGGGTGACTAAAGAAGATGAGGCATGAGCTGAAAAACGGTTGCGCGAAGATGACTTCTGTTGAACTAAATAGGCCATAGTAATCATTAAAAAAATTAAAAACCAGTTTTTCATTTGCATATAAAACAACATACTGTCCGCCTAGGAATTTGCTTTTTTAAGATTATCCGAGCCCGTCTTAAAGGCAGCGCAGTAATCGAATCCGCTTTTTAAACTGAGTAATACACTGATCCAAAGAAGTCCATAGCCAATCTGTGAGTTAGGAAACTGAGGGTGCAAATCATGCAAAATAAGCAGTGGAATAGCTAACATTTGCATAGCCGCTTTCCATTTGCCAGTAGTTTGAGCATCGATAATAATTCCATCAGCGGCAGCTGCGGCACGAACTCCGCCAACGATTGTGTCGCGGGCTACGAAAAGCATAACCATCCATGGATCTGTTTTGTGCTGAACAAGCAATAAAATTAAAATAGTAGAGACTAGAATTTTGTCGGCAACAGGATCTAAAAATTTGCCCAGATTTGAAACGGCATTAAGTTTTCTAGCAAAATAACCATCGTAATAGTCTGTTATAGAAGCAATAATAAAGAATAGTGTAGCTATCCAACGGCCTGCACTTGTTTCCCAAGTCATAAAGTAGGCGGTTGGTAAAACTAGAGCGATTCTTGATAAAGTTAAAATTAAAGGTATTCTGCTCATGCGATCTGTAAAGTGTTGTTTGCAAAGCTAGCCTCTGTCAAGATATCAAAATGTTTCAATATCAACGCGCTATTCATGTTTATGAAACCGACCTGATGGGTATTGTCCATCATTCAAATTACTTACGAATTTGCGAAGAGGCACGCGTGGCGTGGTGTATTTCTAAAAAAATAATTGATACTTCCAATCGTACTGTATTCGGTCTGACTGTAGTAGAAACCCGAGTTCGTCATTTAGCTCCAGCTCGTTATGGGGATCAAGTGATCGTTTCTGTTCAAGCGAAGTCTCATTTGGCGCGACTTTTTTTTCAATACAGAATGCAAGTTAACGGGCGTGATGTTGCCATGGTTGAGACGATTCACTGTCGTTTAGATGAAGATTTTAAAGTTTTAAGATTAGAAAAAAGTTTGATCAATTTATTAAAGGAAGAAATATGGACCGAAACCTGGCTTTAGAATTTGTACGGATCACGGAAGCGGCAGCATTAGCATCTGCTAAATGGATGGGACGCGGAGACGAAAAAGCAGCCGATCAAGCTGCCGTTGATGCTATGAGAAAAGCGTTCGATTCTGTTCGCATCGATGGAACAGTTGTAATTGGTGAAGGTGAACGAGATGAAGCACCCATGCTTTTTATCGGAGAAAAAGTTGGGCTTAAACGTGACGACTCTCCGGCAATCGACATTGCTCTGGATCCACTTGAAGGAACAACTATTTGTGCAACCGGCGGAGTTGGCGCAATTTCTGTAATCGCAGTTGCTGAGCGCGGTGGTTTTTTGCATGCGCCAGACACCTATATGGATAAAATTGCCACAGGTCCAAATGCAAAAGGTATGATTGATATTGATTTGTCAGCAACTGAAAATGTAAACCGTGTTGCCGAAGGAAATAAAAAACCAATTGGTGATGTTACCGTCGTGATTTTAAATCGCCCACGACATAAAGATTTAATTGCTGAGGTTCGTAAGACAGGAGCTCGTATTCATTTAATTGATGATGGAGACGTGTCAGCAGCCGTGGCAACAGCTTGGGCCGAATCGGGTATTGATTTATTAATGGGAATTGGTGGCGCGCCCGAGGGAGTTATTTCTGCGGCGGCCATGCGTTGTATGGGTGGTGATTTTCAAGGTCGTTTAAAATACAGAAATGAGTCTGAAAAAGAACGTGCATTGAAAATGGGAGTTAAAGACTTAACCCAAAAATTTATACTTGAAGATTTGGCAAAAGGACCTGTGATGTTTTGCGCCACAGGAATTACCGATGGGCCATTATTGAAAGGCGTAAAAATATTAGCAGGGGGGCGGGCTCAAACTCAATCTTTAGTGATGCGATCTCAGACGGGAACTATTCGCCATGTGGATGCGTATCATAATTTTTCTTTAAAGAAGAGCTTGCACTAACATGAAGGTAGTTTGTTTTCATTGTCAGAGCGTGACAAATTCAACTGCAAAAATTGGATTTCGCGACGAGTGCGACAAATGCCGTTCAGATATTCATGTTTGCAAAAATTGCGAATTTTACGACATAAAAGCTTATAACGAATGCCGCGAGCCTTCAGCAGATGTTGTTAAAGAAAAGGACCGAGCCAATTTTTGCGATTTTTTTAGCCCAAACCAAAATGAAAACAAAACCATTGATCAAGCCGCGAAACTACGTGCCGCGGCTGAAGCGTTATTTAAGAAAAACTAGCAACTAAAAAGGATTAGAAAAAATGGCAAATGCAACAGCTGACACCAAAGAAGTCATGAACTGCACTCAAGAAGAGTTTTTTAAAATTGTTGTAGATTATGAAAGTTATCCGAAGTTTTTAAATGAAGTTAAGGCAATTAAAATATTAAAAACATCGGGCAATACAAAAGAAATGGAATATCAGGTATCTGTTTTAAAAACGTTTAAATATATATTAAAAGCGACCGAAATTCCAAATAAACAGGTTGATTTTACTTTTATCAGTGGAGATGTTTTTAAATCAATGTCTGGATGCTGGAAACTATCCGAAAAAAATGGAAAATGTCATGTTGATTATAAGGTGGAAGCATCGTTTGGCATGTTGGTTCCAAGTAGTATTGCTAAGACATTAGTAACCGTAAATTTGCCGATCATGATGGCTAGTTTTAAAAAGCGAGTAAAGGAAATTTATGGCAAGTGATTCTAAGAAAAAAGCAACAGATCCAGTAGTTGAACCGAGTAAGTCGGAAATCAATAAAATTTCAGATACCATAAAAAAAATTATATCATCCGGTTCTCCAACAGAGATTTCTAAAGAATTACTTGGAACAGTTTTGGCTCAAGCTTTAAAAGCAAAAGATGATATCTCTTCAAAAGTAACTAATGAAATGATTGCTTTAGTGCGAAAAATTGATTTTGTTCATGAGTTTTCAAAATTTGCTCAAAATCACAAATTTAAAGTAACTGCTGAAATTGAAATCTTAAAAAAAGATTCTTCTTCAGAGGGACCTACTACTAAATAGGGGTTTTGAAAATGGCATGGTCGGGGTTTGAACACCAAATTTGGAAAATGTTGAAACTCTATGAATTAGACGCCCATGAAAAATTTATTTTAGCAATTTCAGGTGGTGTTGATTCAATGGCGCTGTTGCATGTGATGGTTCAATTAAAGCCTCATGCGCAGTTTAAGGTTGCCTACTTTCATCACGGTATAAGTAATGATTTAGTGCAAACAAACTACCGTAACGAATGCAAAGAATTAATTCGTGATGCTGTTCTGGCGTATCCGCAAGTTAATTTAGAGTTTGTAACTGAGCAAAGTGATGTTTGTTTAAAGTCCGAAGCGGAATTTAGGGACGCAAGGTGGAATTTTTTAAGAAAACTGCAGGATTGCAAACAGCCCATAATAACAGCTCATCACTTAGATGATTGGGTTGAGACGTTAACATTAAAATTAATTCGTGGTGTTGGTCCAGAGGGTTTTACTGCATTTAAAGCGTGGGATGGAAATATTTTTCGGCCCTTTTTAGAGATTCAAAAAGCTGATCTGCAGAATTACATAACTCAGATTAAGGCGCCATTTTTGGATGATCCAACAAACCAATCGAATCATTATTTACGGAATTGGCTACGCAACGAATGGTTCCGCTTATTGGATGAGAAAAATCCTTCAGGTTATCAGAATTACTCAAGATCTTTGCTTCGTTTGTGTCAGGATTTGGAAGATAGCCAGGTTTTTACGTTGCAATTTTTAAATGAAAATTCGATGTCAGGACTAGACCGAAATTGGTTTTTTAGCTTGTCTGAAAAGCTTCAAATGAAGGCGTTAACATTGTTCTTAAGGCATCATGCAATCTATAATTTTACTCAAGGCCAGTTGGAAGAAGTAAAAAAGAGACTCGACAAAAATCAAAAAGATCTCACATTTATGGTTATAAATGTAAAATGGGTTATTAACGCATCGCAAATTATGCTAGAGTTATGAAACCTAGAAAGTGTTTCACATAAAGTGTGCGCTTGAGGCGATTTCGAAAGAAGTGGCTTTAAAGTTTATTATGAAAGGGTTTAAAACTGATGAAGGCTAATCAAAAAACTTTTGCTCTTTGGTTTTTCTTATTTATTGCAGCGATTTTCTTTTTTCGCGCGTGGGATATGAAACATACCAAATCAATTACTGATTTCGATTTCCCCAAATTTACTGCAGCTTTTAAAGCTGATGAGTTGGATAATGCAAAAATTGTATTTGTAACTGATCGCAGTGAAATACGCGGAGAAGTAAAACCTGAGTTCGAAAAAAAGTACAACGGAACTCATTTTGCAATAACAGGTAATATTGGTGATAAGACAATTGAGCTTCTTCAGACAAAAGGCGTTGATCCAAAATACGAAACTGCTGAATCTAGTAATATGATGTCATCATTTTTAATTAATTGGTTACCACTTATTTTAATCGTGGGTATGTTTGTGTTTATTATGCGCCAAGTACAAGCCGGCGGTGGTAAAGCAATGTCATTTGGTAAGTCGCGCGCAAAACTTGTTGAAAATAAGAATCGCATTACATTTAAAGATGTTGCTGGTGTGGATGAAGCAAAAGATGATTTACAAGAGATCGTTCACTTTTTAAAAGATCCCAAGAAATTCACAAAATTAGGCGGACGAATTCCTAAAGGTGTTTTATTAGTGGGTCCTCCGGGAACGGGTAAAACTTTATTGGCACGAGCTGTTGCGGGTGAAGCAGGTGCTCCATTTTTTACAATTTCTGGATCTGATTTCGTCGAAATGTTTGTGGGTGTTGGAGCAAGTCGCGTTCGTGATTTGTTTGAACAGGGTAAGAAAAGTGCTCCATGTATTATATTTATTGATGAAATCGATGCGGTTGGACGTCACCGTGGTGCTGGTATGGGCGGTGGTCACGACGAGCGTGAACAAACTCTGAATCAATTATTAGTTGAAATGGATGGTTTTGAATCCACAGAAGGCGTAATTTTAATTGCAGCCACAAACAGACCGGATGTATTAGATCCAGCGTTACTAAGACCCGGACGTTTCGATCGTCGTGTTGTTGTTGGTAAGCCCGATTTAAAAGGTCGTGAACATATTTTAGCTGTGCATACGCGTAAAACTCCACTAGGTCCAGATGTGGATATCGTTAAAATTGCACGTGGAACGCCAGGTTTTTCCGGAGCTGATCTTGAAAACTTAGTCAATGAAGCCGCGTTAGTTGCGGCTCGTGCGGATAAAAAATATTTAGAAATGGATGATTTCGAAAAAGCCAAAGATAAAGTTATTATGGGTGCTGAACGTAAATCTATGGTCATTAGCGATGAAGATAAAAAAATCACCGCCTATCACGAAGCGGGTCATACATTGGTTGGCAAAAAACTGGCTGGTTTAGATCCAATTCATAAGGTGACAATAATTCCACGTGGAATGGCACTTGGAGTAACCCAAACCTTACCAGAAAAAGAAGCTTTGAATTTATCAAAAAGCAAAGCAGAAAATATGATTGCATTTTTATTCGGAGGCCGAGCTGCCGAAGAATTAATTTACAAAGATTTTACAACAGGTGCAGGTAATGATATCGAGCGTGCAACGTCGTTAGCTCGAAGTATGGTTACCGAGTGGGGAATGAGCCCAAAATTAGGACCTCAAGCTTATGAAAAAAGTGAAGGGCAAGTTTTCTTAGGAATGAGCTATGGTCAGAAAACAAAAAGCTATTCAGACTCAAAAGCACTAGAGATTGATTCCGAAGTAACGCGTTTTATTGATGAAGGCTATGCGAAAGCGATTAATATATTAACAACTCATAAAGATGCATTAGAGCGTTTAACAGCAGCATTACTTGAATTTGAAACAATCGATGGTAATGATGTTGAAATGTTAGTTAATGGGGCCGGGTTAAGCGAAGTAGCTAAAGCCAGAGCCATAAAGGCGGCAAATACAGAAGCTGCTAAGCAAACTTTGACAGATGCCGCTGCAGATAAAACTGCACCAATTGGGTCAAAGCCGGTGGCAGCAGTATAGATGAATTTTTTTTCGAATTTTATAGAGAATACTATATTTATCCTGACTCATTTAAGGTGGCAGGATTTAATTGATATTGGCCTAGTTTGGTTAGTTGTTTATCGCGTATTAAATTTAATTCGCCGTACGGGAACTATTCAGATGCTATCGGGCCTTGGTATTTTAGCTATCGCATTTGTTGGAAGTCAGTGGTTTGAGTTCTATACTTTAAATTGGCTGCTTGAAAAATTCTTTACAAACCTTTTTGTTATTATTGTTGTTTTATTCCAAGGTGAAATCCGTAGGGCCTTGGCTCATATCGGAAGCCATCCTTTATTTATGGATGTGTCTGCGGCAATGGAAACTCATATTATTGAAGAAATCGCCAGAGGCCTTATCGCGACAGCGCAAAAAGGTTATGGTGCTTTGATCGTCATAGAAAAAGATATTCTTGTTGATTATCATACAGAAACTGGAACCGAGCTAGATTCAAAAATTTCAGCTGAGATTATTCAATCCATATTTCATCCTCAGGCGCCAATGCATGATGGAGCCATTATTATCAGGGGTTCAAAAATAATTTCTGCAGGTTCTTTTTTGCCGCTTAGTAAAAATCCAGCATTAGATAAAAATTTAGGTACTCGTCATCGCGCAGCGATTGGTTTAACAGAAGAAACAGATGCTTTAGTGCTTGTTGTTTCTGAAGAAACCAAATCAATCAGTGTTGTTCTTGGTGGGCATTTGTATCCAAATGCCGAACTGTCTGAAGTTCGCCAAGCCCTTTATGAAGTGTTTGGCTTAAAATATAAAAACTATCAAACCGAGGCTCATGTATGAAGCAAGAGCAGACTCAATGAGAAAAAGAGCCACCGAAAAAATGGATACATTTAAAGAAATTTTTTTTGATAACTGGTCTTACAAGCTTGTTGCATTATTTATTTCACTTATTTTGTGGTTAACAATTCTAGGTCGCAGAGATTTTGTTGTTAATAAAGATATTGAAGTTGATTTTTCAGTAGCTGATAATTTCATGGTTTCGGGGCAATCTACAGACAAAGTGCGTATTAAATTATCTGGTCCACAGCCACTTTTAAAAAAATATAAAGAAGTTAATCAATCTGTACAAATTAGTTTAAATGACAAAGGTGCTGGTCTTTTTGAAGTAGAAATTACTCCATCAAAGATTGAAGTTCCGCCTGGCATTAAAATTCTAAGTGTAAAGCCCAGTCAAATTCGTGTTGAAATAACAGCTGTTAAGAATTAGGAAAAATATGCAAGAAAACAAAACACCTTCGCCGCAAAAACTATTTGGTACTGATGGAATTCGTGGAACTTCAAATCAATTCCCAATGATACCTGATGTTGTTGTTAAAATCGGGCAAGCTATCGGTTATCTAATTCGTACAAAAAAAATATCATCGCCTTCTCAAACTAATAAAGTCGTCATTGGGAAAGACACGCGACTTTCTGGTTATATGATCGAACAAGCATTATCCAGCGGATTAAATTCGATGGGTATTAATGTACAATTGGTTGGGCCCTTGCCGACTCCAGGAATTGGTTATTTAACACGTACTATGCGTGCAGCGGCAGGTATCGTTATTTCAGCATCGCATAATGCTTATCAAGATAATGGCATTAAAATTTTTGGTCCAGATGGATTTAAATTAGATGATTTATTCGAAAAAGAAATTGAAGCCTTAGTTGCTGAAGAATTAACTAAATTTTTACCACCAGCTAAAGATGTAGGTCGTACACGTCGAATTGAAGATGCTCAGGGACGTTATATTGTTTATGCAAAAAGTGCTTTTCCTTTAGAGCAAACTTTAGATGGTATGCGAATTATTTTAGATACAGCACATGGTGCTGCATACAAGGTGGCTCCTGCTATTTTTGAAGAGCTTGGTGCTGAAGTTATTCATGTTGGCAATCAACCAAATGGTACCAATATTAATGATAAGGTCGGAGCACTTCACCCTAGTTTATTATCACAGGCCGTTGTTCAGTATCGTGCAGATGTTGGAATTGGTTTAGATGGTGATGCCGATCGTGTAATTATGGTTGATGAAAATGGTAAAATGGTTAATGGAGATCGTATCTTAGCAATTTGCGCGCTTCATATGAAAAGTAAAAAACAGTTAAATAAAAACACAGTTGTTGTGACTCAAATGAGTAATTTTGGTTTAGAAAAAGCGATGAAGGCCAACGGAATTGATGTGATCAAAACAAATGTGGGCGACAAATATGTTGTCGAAGCCATGCGTAAGGGCGGTTTTAATTTAGGCGGAGAGCAATCTGGACATGTTATTTTTCTTGATTACTCTACGACTGGGGATGGTACCGTCGCAGCCTTGAATGTTCTTTCAGTTATGCGAGAAACCAAAAAGAAAATTAGTGAATTAGCTGAAGTTTTTGAAGATGTGCCTCAAGTTTTAATTAATTGCCGAGTCAGAAGTCGGGTAGAGCTAGATCAAATTAAGGGTTATGCAGAAATTCTAAAGCAAAAAGAAAGTGAATTAAATGGAAATGGCCGCATTTTTATTCGCTATTCTGGAACTGAGCCACTTATTCGCATTTTAGTAGAAGGTAATGACAAACAAAAAATATCAGCAATCGCGCAAAATATGGCCGAATTTTTAGAAAAAGAAATTTCTTAATTTTTTAAAAAGGGAACTAAATTGAAACATAAGATTTTGTTGGGAGTAAACATTGATCATGCGGCCACTTTAAAGCAAGTCCGCAATAGATCAACTAACTATCCCGATTTACTTCAAATAGCCCTTCTTGCAAAAAAAGGTGGAGCTGAACAAATTACTATACACTTGCGCGAAGATCGTCGTCATATTCATGATAGCGATGTTGTGCAGTTGTGTAAAAAATCACCGTTGCCAATTAACTTGGAAATGGCAGTAAATAAAAAAATATTAAAAATTGCACTAAAAAATAAGCCTAAGTGGGTTTGCTTTGTTCCAGAAAAAAGAGCCGAACTGACGACCGAGGGCGGTTTAAATATTGAAAATTGTTTTGCAGAAATAAAAAAAATGATTATTCAGTTAAACAAAAAAAATATTCTTGTTAGTTGTTTTATAGAGCCATCTTTAGAGCAGGTTGAATTCGCAGCACGAGTCGGTTGCAATGCTATTGAAATTCATACGGGGAAGTGGGTCTTAGCGAAAGCCGCTAAAAAAAATGCTATTTGGAAAGACTTAGTAGCAGCTTCTGATCTTGCTCATTGGCTTGGTATGCGTGTACATGCTGGGCATGGTTTGGACTATAAACATGCAAAGTTAATAAAAAAATTACCATATCTTCAGGAAGTAAATATAGGACATTCACTTATTTGTTATGCTTTAGAAGATGGTCTTCAGCGCAGCGTAAAAAAAATGAAAAATGAACTCGCATAAGGAACTTATTTTAAAAAAAGATATTACCAATGAAGATCAATTTATTGAAATTGTTTCGTCTTTTAAAAGCTCTTTAAATATTCTGAATACAGCAAAAGTTTGTTTTTTATTAAGTGGTGATTTGGCTGCAGGAAAAACAACATTTGTTAAAATATTTTGCAAAAGTTATGGAATTGAAAATGTTAGTTCTCCCACATTTTCATTGCACCATGTTTATTCGAATGGCGATGTGCAAATTGATCATTTTGATTTGTATCGTCTTAACAATGAATCTGAAATTGAAACATCAGGGGTTTGGGAGACTTTCGAAAAACCAAAAAGTTTAGTTTTTATAGAATGGCCAGAGCGAATTGATATAAAAGAAATACCAATGGACTATAAAATATATGAAATAAAAATTCAGATTTTAACAGAGAATAATAGAAGCATTTCCATTTATGATGTACTTTCTTAAGCAGATTCTTTTGCTAAGTCTTCTAGTAAGACTTGATCATTTTCATCTAGATGTTTAGATTTTAGCCCAAGTAGAAAACCAATAGTCTCTTTGCCTCGCTTTAAAGGCGTGATACAGGCATACTTATAGTCTAAAACAGCGTAATCAAGTTGATTAATATTAAAAGATTCAGAGGCACCACTAGTTAAAACCTTTTTAAAGGGACTGTCTTCTGAAAGATTATATTCAAAGGCTTTTGGATTAATAGATTGTTTCATTAATTCACTATCCATTTTAAATGGAAGGGTTAGGTTTTTTTCTATTTTTAAAACCACATAGGCATTAAATTGTTTTTTCGCTTCAAAACAATATTCTTCATGCCTTTCTGTAATATAATCCCAAATCGCAGCATTACTGTCTGTTGCGGGAACATCTTTGCCATAATTAAGTAGTAATTCATCCGAATTAAATTTCAAACTTGGAGCTGCAATATTTATATCAATGCCATCTAACATGGAATCAATTTCTGCTTCTGATTCTTCAGAAATCTTGTTTGATTCAGACTCTTGTTCAGATTTTGCAAACAAGCGTTCAGCAAACGAAGATAAGATTTCAGGCGTTGCTAGAATAAATATGCACTTTGGGATTTCAATTAGCTTTTCATTATATTCTAAGCCAAGCACAATAAGATTGTCATCCCACACATCTATTGGAATTAAATCTTCGTTCCACATGTCAAAGTTAGAAAATGATTCAAATGTTGCTAATGATTTATTAATTAATTTTTTAAGATCTTTTTGGTTTATAACTTGTTTTAAGCAAGAACAATTTAATTCTAAGCGCATCCAATTTTGATATTTATTCCAATCTAGTATTTTACTTTCTAGGCAAATTCTAAGTCGTGATTGATTTAAATCTTTCGAATCAAGCGAATTCATTTTCTCTTCAAGATCAATAGCTTCTTGAATGAATACTTCATCCCAATTTGGTTTTGCTTTAACGTAAGTCATACGACACATATCGGTTTTTGGCCGAAAGTTCTTGAAAAATCTATAGGGTGATTAACCTTTGTTTAGTTGAATTGTTTCTTACGTAAAGGGGGTTTGAACAAATGCCTAAAATTGTTCCTATCTTATTGATAATACTATTCTTTTCTGGTTCTTCTGAGCTATCTCATGGTGTAGATAACACACAGTCCTTAGTGCTTAAAGAAACTGTGCTTGATAAAAAACAGGATAAAGGTCCAGTTTACAATCCGCTGCGGGTAAAGCCATACACTAAGAGAATGTATAAATCCTAGGGATAACACCTTAAACCTATTCAAATATTTCAATCTCGTGTACATACAAGCGCTATGCCTGCAAGTCATGAGTCACCTCGAAATCGTCGTATTTATTTAGATCATAATGCGACAACGCCACCTTCATTATTGCTCAAAGAGCGATGGTCTGATTTATTTGAACTTTGGGGTAATCCATCTTCTATTCATTCTAACAGCAGACCAGCAAAACTTTGGTTGCGTGAAACCAGACAAAAAATTAGTTCAATTTTAGGTTGTTCAACATTAGAAATTATTTTTAACTCTGGCGCAAGTGAAGGCAATAACACCGTTTTAAAATCTGTATGGACTCAGCTTGGAC
Organism: Pseudobdellovibrio sp.; assembly: GCA_049301055.1. GTDB lineage: Bacteria > Bdellovibrionota > Bdellovibrionia > Bdellovibrionales > Bdellovibrionaceae > Pseudobdellovibrio. The sequence goes on from JBAQKN010000010.1 coordinate 90,813, forward strand.
AAAGTCGACCAGAATTTTTAATTAGCCACATTGAACATCCAAGTGTAATGAAAACGGCAGAATATTTAGAATCATGTGGAGCCATAATTCATTACATCCCAGTTTCAAGAAGCGGCGTTATTGATTTTGAATTTATCAAAAAAAATATTTCTTCAAAGACGGCTTTGGTTTCTGTGATGTTTGCAAATAATGAAACCGGAACTTTATTTCCAATTGCAGAAATTTCAGAATTAGCACATGCCGCAGGAGCTCTGATGCATTCAGACTGCGTTCAGATGTTTGGCAAAAGTTTAATTGATTTTAAAACCTTAAATTTAGATTACGCAACATTCTCTGGTCATAAGTTTTATGCTCTAAAAGGTTCTGGTTTTACATTTGTAAAAAAATCGAGTCCGTGGATTCCGCTTATTCATGGTGGTGGACAAGAGCGTTCACGCCGTGGCGGTACCGAAAATATTCTTGGCATTGCATCTTTAGGAATAGCTTTGGATAGTTTTGTGCATGCAGAAAAAAAAGTTAAAACATTAGAAAATCTACGAAATGCAATGGAACATAACATTTTAGAATCTATTCCAAATATTTCTATTACTTCTTTCGAAAGTCCACGGCTTTGTAATACCTCAAGTTTAATTATTAACGATGTTGATGGAGAAACACTTTTAATGAGTTTAGATTTAAAAGGTTTTTCAGTAAGCACAGGGGCAGCGTGTAGTAGTGGAAATCCTGAGCCAAGTCCTGTGCTGCTTGCCATAGGTTTAACACGTCAAGAGGCTCAGAATTCGTTGCGGATTAGTCTTGGTTGGGAAAACACCGAAGAAGAAGTTTTGGTATTTGTACAGGTTCTTAAGGATGTCGTAAAAAAGTTAAGAAACATTAACAGCGAATTTAATTTAAAAGAAAAAAAAATATGAAATCTAATAAAAGTATAGAAAAAAATAAATCAAAAGGTCGTGTGCTTGTTGCCATGAGCGGTGGCGTTGATAGCTCTGTTGCAGCTAGTTTGCTTGTAGATCAAGGATATGAAGTTGTTGGCGCGACGATGCAGGTCTGGGATTATACCAACTGTGATATTACGGAGGGTAGTGGAACGTGTTGTTCTAGTCTTGATGTTGATGATGCACGATCTGTTGCTGATTTATTAAATATTCCATTTTATGTACTTAATTGTGAAGCTAAGTTTAAAGCTTCTGTAATTGACCCGTTTATCAATGCCTACTTACAGGGGCAAACTCCATTACCATGTGTGAATTGCAATACGTATTTGAAATTCGATCATTTAGTTAAAAAAATGAATGAGTTAGAATGTGATTTTTTAGCAACTGGGCACTATGCTCAGATCGTCTATGATGATAAGAATAAAGCTCATATTGTAACGTCTACGGATGACTGGAAAGATCAGACTTATTTTTTATTTACGATTGATCCAAATATAATAGCAAAATTAATTTTTCCAATTGGACATTTGAAAAAACCACAAGTTCGCGAAATTGCAGAACAAAAAAAATTAGTTGTTGCAAAGAAAAAAGATTCTACTGGAATTTGTTTCGTGGGTTCTAAGGGATATGATCAATTTATAAAAGAAAATGTATCCGCAAAAGTGTTGCAAACTAAAAAAGGTCTTTTAAAGCATTTTCCAGACGGTGAAGTAATGGCTAATCATGAAGGAATTCATTTGTATACAATCGGGCAAAGTAAGGGCCTGGGCATGACCTATCATGAAAAACTTTTTGTTATTCAAATTGATGCAAATGACAACACAGTTTGGGTTGGTGAAGAAAGTCATTTGTTTAAAAATGAAGTTCAAATAATCGAAACGCATCTTTTATCTGAAATTGATGAAAATACAGAATACGAAGTCAAAATTCGTTATCAACACAAAGGACAGAAAGCATCCGTAGTTAAAACAGAACGCGGATTTAAAATAAAATTTGCAGAACCACAGCGTGCGGTGACTCCTGGTCAAGCTGCTGTGATTTATCAAAATCAAAAACTAATAGGTGGCGGATGGATTACGCTGACATAAAAACAAAAAGTTCAGATTTTGTAGTGCACACTTTTGGTTGTAAGGTAAATACTTATGACTCAGGTCTTATACAAAAAAACTTGAAACAAAATTCGATTCATACGTTAGGCGATAGCAAACAACAGCTACCGAAAATTCATATTTTGAATACATGTGCCGTAACCTCTGAAGCAACTCAGCAAGCTGTTCGTATGATTCGCAAAATTAAAGCAGCACAGCCTTTTTCAACAATTGTTGTTACAGGATGCGCGGCACAAGTTGATACCGATTCATTTAAAAATTTACCAGGAGCCGATCTTGTAGTTGCTAATTCGCATAAAGGATTACTACCCCAAATCTTAGATCAGTTTTTTAAAGGCGAAGTAAAAGATAAAGTTTTTAAATCAAATATTTTCCATAAAGATGAACTTGAAGCCGACGGAGGAACTGAAAATTTTCACACGCGAAGTTTTTTAAAGATACAGGACGGTTGCAATAGCTTTTGTACCTTTTGCATCATCCCTTATGCGCGTGGAAAAAGTCGTTCGATTCCAATTTCTTATTTGGTTAAAAAGATTTTAGAGCTGGAAGCCGCTGACATTAAAGAAGTGGTATTAACTGGAGTTCATATCGGTGATTATGAAGACGAAATCCTAGGTGAAAAAAAATATCTGGAAGATTTGGTTGAAGCGATCTTGCAGAAAACAAAAATTGGCCGAATTCGCTTATCTTCGCTAGAGCCTATTGAAATAAGTGATCGTCTTTTAAATTTATATGCGAATCCAAGACTTTGTCCTCATTTTCATATGAGCATTCAAAGCGCTGATTCCGAAGTACTTGTAGGAATGAAACGCAAATATTCGTCTGAGCAGGTGCATGCGGCGTTACATAATATTTCTATGAAATTACCAGGTGTTTTTATTGGAATGGATGTCATCGCAGGATTTCCAACAGAAACGGATGAGCAATTTGAAAATACTTATAAAGTTTTATCAGAGACACCTTGGACGCGCTTACACGTATTTCCCTATAGTGAAAGAACAGGAACGCGTGCGACGGCATTGAAGCAAATACCTTTTCATATCCGTAAAGAGCGCGCAGCACGTTTGCGTGATCTCAGTTTACACAGACACCAAAGCGAAGCTTTAAAGCAAATTGGCAGTGTAAAAGAAACATTAATTTTTAATACATCTTCGTTAAAGTCGGATGGGTTATCTCATGATTATTGGATGATAAAACTTGATCTAAATGAAAACGACAGCAATGCACTCAATAATCAAGTCGTGCCAGTAAAAATTTATGATGTTCAAGTTGTAAAATCAGAAGTTATTCTTCATGGAAGGGTGGCGCATGCTGAAAACTAAAATAATACCAGAGCCGAATTCAGTAGAAGATCGAATTCATTATCAGTTTAAAAATAAAAGTCTTTTAATGGAAGCGCTAACACATAAAAGTTACTGCGTAGATTTAAATAAATACAAAAAATATAATGAGCGTCTAGAATTTCTTGGAGATTCGATTTTAAATTTTGTTATAGCAGATGATTTATATAAAAAATTCCCTTCTGATGACGAAGGCTATTTAAGTAAAAAAAGAGCAAGTCTTGTTAATCAGGATACTCTTAACCAATTGGCTACTAATTGTTTATTAGCTAACGAGATAATTTTAGGTCCTGGTGAAAGAAAGCAAAATTCGCATCAAAAGCCTCGTGTTCTAGCTTCTTGCTTCGAAGCTATTATCGGAGCTGTTTATTTGGATTCAAATTTTTCTATAGCAACAGAATTTATTCTAAAGCATTTTCTAGAGCTTAATTTTAAAATTGATGATGAATCTGGTTTTGCTAAAGATTATAAAACCAGATTGCAGGAAGTAACACAAAAGTACAAGATGGGTACTCCAATTTATGAATTACTTATGACTGTGGGTCCATCGCACAAACCAAGTTTTTTGGTTTGCATTAAGTTAAATGGCGAAGAGAAAGCAAGAGCCGAAGGCGCTAGTAAAAAAGTGGCAGAACAGGCAGCAGCTGAAATTTATCTAAAGATTTTAAATAAAGAATTAAAAATAAATCAAAGTACGACGGAGAAACAATGAGTTTTAAAGCAGGATATGTAGGTCTAATAGGTCAACCCAATGCAGGTAAAAGTTCGTTAATGAATTTTATTATCAAAGAGAAGGTTTCTATTGTAACAAATAAACCTCAGACAACACGAAGACGAATTCTTGGAATTCACACGACAGATGAAGCGCAAATTGTTTTTATTGATGCTCCAGGTTTAGTTCGGGCCGAGAAAGGACTGAATTCGTTTTTAGAAAAAGAAGCTCAAGATGTGATTAAAGAAAGTGATGTGCTTTTAGCTATTTTGAACTTAGATCAGAAATCAGCTGAAGATGCTGAAGATATTTTAAAATTAGTGGTGCATTCAAGAAAGCCTTGGTTAGGTGTGATTACTAAGGTTGATATGGCAGATAAAGCTCACCGCATATTAATTTTAAAAGATTTGATCGAAAAAAATGGCGGCAAGTGGGTTTTATTATCTATAGAGAAAGATGCGGAAGAATATCGAACTGAATTTTTAAAAACAGTTGAGGCTATGCTTCCAGAATCATCTCATCCTTTATTTGATGCAGAAATGTATACTACTGAAAATATGAAATCACTTGTCGCTGAAATTGTTCGCGAACAGTGTTTTGAGAATTTAAATTATGAAATACCATATCAAATAGCTGTGCAAGTTCGGAAATATGATGAAGATGCTAAGCCTTGCCCTAAAATCTATGTTGATATTTTGGTTGCTAAAGAAAGTCAGAAACCAATATTAATTGGAAAAGGTGCTGAGCTTATTAAAAAAATAAGTCAACAAAGTCGTAAGGAAGTTGAAAAACTAGTCGGCGAAAAAGTATTTCTAGAGCTGAACGTAGTTGTTAAAGATAATTGGTTTGAGCACTTACAAACGATGAAGGAATTAGGTTATGTCATTGAACGAAAATAGTAATGAAGATTCAGCAGGTTCTACTTACAGTACGCAATTTGCGTCTAAAGTAGCAATAATAGGTCGTCCTAATGTTGGTAAATCAACATTATTTAATATTTTAACAAATTCAAGAAAATCAGTTGTTAAAAATCAACCTGGTGTTACGCGTGATATTATTATCGAGCCGGTAGATATTTGGGGTAAGAAATTTGATCTTATCGATACGGGTGGTGTTACAGAGTCTCAAGATTTATTTTCAAAACTGATACGGGAACAGGTTAAAGAATTTTTATTCTCTGTGGATTTTATTATTGCTGTTATGGATGGACGAATCGGATTAGTCCCTGAAGATCGTGATATTATTAAGTTAGCTAAACAAACGGGTAAGCCTATTTTATTAGTTATCAATAAGGTTGATAAGCAGCATGAAGAAGAGGTTGCAAAGGCTGATTTTTATGAATTTGGTTTAGATGTTGTTTCGGCTTCATTTGAACAGCGCTTTGGAATTTCGGAAGTGATGGAGTGGATTCATAAGCTAATCCCAGAGCAAGTTGCGCACGTAAAAGAGGGTATGAAAATTGCGATGGTTGGCAAACCTAACGTAGGTAAAAGTTCTTTGTGCAATCGTCTATTAGGGGTGCATCGAATGCTGGTTTCTGATGTAGCAGGAACAACTATTGATTCTGTGGATTCTCCATTTATCTACAATGAAAGAAAATATATTATCGTAGATACAGCAGGACTTCGCCGCCAAGCAAAGCGAGAAGAGGGGTTAGAGATTATTTCATCATTTAAAGCTAAAGAATCTATTCGAAGATCGGATATGATTTTACTTGTGATCGATGGTTTGGCTGGCCCATCCGAGCAAGATGCTAAAATTATGGAGTCTATATTAGATGATCATAAGGGTGTCATTATCGTCGCTAATAAATCAGATTTGGGTGAAGAGGCTTTTGATAATTATCGCGATCGATTTCGCGCACAAGTTGCAGAAGTTTTTCATTTTTTTACAGATGTGCATATTGTTTTTACGTCTGCTGAAACTGGCGCCGGAATTCAAGATTTGTTTAAGCTAATTGAGAAAGTAACTGATAATATTAATTTTCGTGTTTCTACACGCGAACTAAATGATTTCTTTTTTAATACAATTCGCAAAACACCAGCTCCTGTTTGGGGTGTTAAAGATGTTAAGTTCTACTATTTAACTCAGACGTATCAAAAGCCACCTGCATTTATTGCGTTTGCAAATCATCCTGATGGTGTAACCCCATCGTATCGTAGATTTTTAGTAAAGCATCTTAAAGAAGAATTTAAACTTCATGGAACTCCGCTTCGAATTTACTGCATGAAAACCAGAAAAGGTGGAGAAAAACATCACGGAGAAAGAGAACAGGAAGAATAATAATTCATGATTAAAAAATCTTCATGGAGAAGCCGACTTTCATTTTATCTTTTAGCCATTGGCAGTGCCTGCGGTCTTGGGAATTTATGGAGATTTCCCTACATCGTAGGTGAAAATGGCGGTGGCGCGTTTATTTTACTATATGTCTTTTTAGCTTTAACAATTGGGTTAACGCTGTTGATTGCCGAATTGCTTTTGGGTCAGTTTACAGGAACAAGCATTTTAAAAGCTTCTAAACGGGTCGCGGCCCAGCAGAAGAAACCATATCAAATATTTGGCTGGTTAAGTTTATTAATAAGTGCAGCCACATTAGCATACTATTCTGTTATATGCGGTTGGGTACTTCATTACTTAACACAATTTATGGTTACATTCTTTCGCGGTGAATTTTCTGGAGTCACGCAAATTTCGATGGTCTCTTTGTATCAAAATTCATGGCTTCAGTTTTTACTAGCCAGTGTGCATTTGTTAATTTCTGTTATCATCGTTGTTAAAGGTTTTAGTGAAGGTGTAGAACGTTGGATTACTTCATTTCTACCTTTGTTTGGTCTGATGGTTGTAATATTATTGGTTAAGTCTTTGTCATTAGAGTCTACTCCTGATGTATTGCGATTTTTATTTTATCCCGACTTTTCAAAACTTACTTGGGCTTCATTAGGCCATGCAATCGGGCATGTCTTTTTTACGCTATCAGTGGGATTTGGAACTATGGTTACGTTCGGGTCTTATTTTAAAAATGAAGAGCATTTACCAGGTATGGGATTTCGAGTAACTTTAGTTGATACTATTATTTCTTTGTTCTCGGTATTGCTTATTTTTCCGATAGCTTTTTCAAGTTCGAAAGAAAAATTAACTGATCCAAGTCTTTTGTTTGAAGTTTTACCGCAGTTTTTGGCTAAAGATAAAAGTGGTGTATTGTTTGGTTTAATATTTTTCTTTTGCCTTTGGTTAGCCGCGCTGAATGCAAGTCTTGGGCTGCTTGAGACAGTAACCGCGAACTTGGCAGAGAAAAGACCTGATTTAAAAAGATCAACTTCGGCATGGATTTCGGGACTAGCGATTTTATTTGTCACTATTTTTCCGGCTTTTTCAGGAACTATTTTTAAAAATGTAAAAGTAAATGGGCACGGTTTAATTGAAGTCTTGGATTCATTTTTAATAAATGGCTTACTTCCTATTGCTGGGCTTGGAATGGTTATTATATTCCTATTAGCTTTGAATGAGTCTGAACGGAAAAAACTTTTTATAAATGAAAGTAGTTCGACAAGTCATAGTATGTATTCGCATTGGATATTTTCTTTAAAATGGCTTGTACCTAGTTTAATAATTATTGGTTTAGTTTTTCAGTTAATTAGTTTTTTCCGCTAAGATTTGTATTGAATTTTTTTAAAACACAGCCATATTTAAAAGATGAGCCAAATAAAATATTATCATGCCTTTACGAACTATCAAAAATTTATTATAGCTATTTTAGCTTTTTTGCAGTTTACAATCATACTTGATTTTATGATTATGTCCCCGCTTGGCGCTACGATGCTTCCTGCATTAAATATAAGTACGTCTCAGTTTGGTTTAGTTGTCTCAGTTTACGCGTTTAGTGCAGGTATTTCTGGAATTTTATCAGCAGGTTTTGCTGATAAATATGATCGCAAAAAGTTATTAATGTTTTTTTATGTTGGTTTTGTATTTGGAACATTTCTTTGTGGAATTGCCTCATCATATTATTTTTTATTATTTGCACGCATGATTTCTGGTTTGTTTGGCGGAGTTATTGGATCTATAGTTTTTGCGATAACTACGGACCTCTTTGAGTTTGAATTACGCGGCCGAGTTATGGGGTTTATTCAAACCGCTTTTGCAGCCAGTCAAATTTTAGGAATACCAATAGGATTATATGCATCTAACCATTGGGGTTGGCATGCTCCTTTTTTAATGATTGTAATTATAAGTTCGATGGTAGGAGGCATTATTTATTTTTATTTAAAGCCTATTGATGCACATTTAAAAATTCAGTCCAAACAATCTGCGTTTAAGCACTTTAAAAAAACGATTTCAACGCCAAAATATTTGCAGGCATTTGCAACTACAGCTTTGTTATCCATTGGCGGATTTATGCTGATGCCATTTGGAAGTGCTTTTACTGTTAATAATTTAGGAATTAGTATCGAAAAGTTGCCATTAATCTATTTGATAACTGGGTTATGCGCGATCCTAATCGGCCCCTTAGTTGGACGAGCAAGTGATGCGTTTGGAAAGTTTAAGGTTTTTATTTTTGGAACTGTTGTGAGCATGGTGATGGTTATTATATACACCAATTTGGGTATTACTCCGTTGCTTATTGTTGCTTTAGTAAATGTTATTTTATTTGTTGGTATTTTTTCAAGAATGATTCCGTCTCAAGCGTTAATGTCTGCAATTCCAGCTGCTGTTGATCGTGGTGCATTTATGTCGATCAGTTCATCGTTACAACAAATTTCCGGAGGTTTTGCATCTGTGTTGGCGGGTTATATTGTTATACAAAATCCAGATGGTAAATTGCTGCACTTTGATGTTCTAGGATATGTTATGTTAGCCACTGCATCGATTACCTTAATAATGATGTACTTAATCCATAAAAAAATTCCAGAAAATAACTAAAAGTTAACTCCAAGAATTGCTGATAAATCAAAGATATCGCCATTTAACTCAGGTTTAATAGGCGAACCATTTACGCTACCGTCAGCAATAAAGTGTTTATTCTCGTCCGGGAATTGCACATAATGATAACTGCCTTGAAATCCAAAATAGGCCCGTCGTCGAAGTAGCGGAATTTCTAACCCGAGACCTGTTTTGAATCCAACAACATTATCCGGAGAAATATCAAGAATTCCTGATATATTATTATAAGTTCTTTTGTATTGGCCAGCTCCGAAAATAACATAAGGATTTAAGTCAGCTAATCCGCGAGTAACATTTTCAGTATTAAAATAATATTTAATATTTAAATCAATAGTTTGAATGTTAACAGAGCCTGAGTATGTATTTTTAACTGATGTAAGTGCAGCATCATTATAACTTTGAAATTGAACATTATGGTCACCCATTGAAAATCCTAGTGAGCCTGCAATTTGTAAATCAAAAAAATAACTAAATTGCACTCCGTAAACAGCAGCAGGAGTATAACCTTCGGCGAATCCTCCACCAATAAAACCACGATAGCCTAGTTGCAGACCTAAAGTTAAAAAACGGCCATTCTTAAAAAAATTAATATCCGCTTCTTCGTCGGCATCTTGTTCAAATTCATTGTAATCAGAAAAGGGATCAAATGCCTCATCGACATCAGTTGTTTGTGTAAAACCATGCGAATGGTATAGGCTGACTAAAATGACTGCAGCAGCCAATATTTTTTTATATAGCGATAAGCTCACTTTTTTAGTTTGAATTGAACTTAGGGCTAGGACTACAAAAACTTTTAGTAACAGTCCTTTAGTCCTGAAGCGTTAAGAAGAATCGTACTTGTCGACACAAGTATCGAGCTGTTATTTTGATTTCAATCTTAGGAGAGCGTTTTGATCGACTACAAAAAAGCTGGTGTCGACATTCAAACTGGCGACGAACTTGTTTCGTGGCTGCAAAATTCTGATACTACAGCCGCGTCGTCGTTAACTTCTAATTCCATAAATACAAAATCCGATGTTCCTGATTATAAGAAACGTGTTATCTCTGGTATTGGTGGCTTTGCTGCTTTATTTGATGGACGTTTTTCGAATATGAAAAAACCATTATTAGTTTCTTGTACAGATGGCGTGGGAACAAAAGTTAAATTAGCTTCCTATTTTGATGATTACTCAACCATCGGGCAAGATCTGGTTGGAATGTGTGTAAATGATTTAATCTGCACAGGTGGAACGCCATTATTTTTTTTGGATTACTATGCAGTAGGTAAGCTGAATTTAAAATCAGCGCAAAGTTTTTTATCTAGTGTTAAAAGCGCCTGCGAAAAATCTCATTTAGTTTTAATAGGTGGTGAAACAGCCGAGATGCCAGGTGTTTATCAAGAGTCAGACTTTGATTGTGCTGGATTTTCTGTTGGAGTTGTTGATGATGAGAAAAGATGGGGAGCACATAAAGTAGAGCTTGATGATGTGATTCTGGGTATTGAAAGTTCTGGTTTTCATAGCAATGGCTATTCATTATTAAGATGTTTATTTAATAATGAGTTTGAAAAGTATAAAAATTGGTTGATGCAGCCTACACAATTGTACGTAGACGTCATGTTAAGCTTAAAGAATGAAGTAAATGTTCATGCGGCGGCACACATAACAGGTGGCGGTGTTGAAAATATTCCGCGCGTTTTACCAGAACATTTAAAAGCGAATTTAAAGTCTTGGACATTTCCAGAATGCTTTCAGGAAGTGCAAAAAAGATCTGGAATGACCACAGAGCAAATGCGAATCACTTTTAATTGTGGAATTGGTTTTATAGTGATTATCCCTAAATCAGAATTGGAATTAGCGCAAAATAAAATAAACTTACTAGGTTTGAAAACTTATCACTTAGGATTTATTGAAAAAAGAACGGCAGAAGAAATAAGTCAGGAGATTCATGTTGTTTGGGATTAGGAAACCAAAGCGTTATGCGGTTTTTATCTCGGGTAATGGGTCGACCCTACAGTCTTTGTTAGAAATGCACGATCAAATAAATATTCAATTGGTTGTGTTTAATAAAAAAAATAAATTAGGCGAATTAAAAGCAAAGCGATTTGGCAAATCCGCAGTTTATTTATCTAAAGAGTATACTTTTGAGCAACTGCATGTGGAACTTATTAAAAATAATATTAATGCTATTTTTTTGGCAGGGTTTATGAAGTTATTGCCTAAGGAATTTGTACAAGTGTGGAATGGAAGAATTTTTAATATTCATCCCAGTTTGCTGCCTGAATTCCCGGGTCTAAATTCATTAGAGAATAATTTTCATGCAAAAACATCAATGGGTGTTACCATTCATGAAGTCAACGAACAGATGGACCAGGGTAGAGTATTTTTGCAAAGTAAAGCCATTGATTTAGAAGTGGTGAGAAAAATTAGCTTAGTAGATGCAAATACATTTGTTCGAAGAACAGAGCAGCATTTACTACGTGAATTTGTAATTAGGAAGGCATTATGAAAATAGCATATTTAGGATATGATTTAAGCTGCTTAAAAGCTGATTCTTTTTTTAAGAAAAAGAAGGAAAGCGTCACTTATTTTTTAACTCAAACGAATTCAAAATTGGCGTGCAAAACTTTTCAAAATACAGATTTGTATACTGAAAATTTAATGATGAGTCCTGATGTGAAGCAGCAAACAGATATTCAAAAAAAATATTTTGATCAAATTAAAAACAATTATAAATATTTAGAAAGTCAACTTAGTACAAATGAAAACTTTTCAGATATTGAATTAAGCTCATTCGTTGATTCCAGTGAATTTGATGTGCAAAATATTACGCGCATTATTGATATTCATCATGATTCGAAAACAGGTAAAGTTATGTTAGAATTGGATAAGCATGGTGTAGAAGAATTTGATTTTATTTTAATTGAGCAAAATTCATTAATTAAAATGGAATTAGAGAAAAAAAACATTAATATTTTCAATAAAAATTTAAAAACTGAAACTATTTGGACGACTTTGTATTTTGATGTTGAATATCTGAAACCAATTAAATTTCAAGCAAATGATTATTCGTTTTTTTTGATTTTAGATTCCGAACGGGATACCGTGATCGACAATTGGTTTCACTGCGTGTTGGATAAAAACAGTCTATGTGTTTCTGGTTTTCAGCCTTATACACAGCTTATGAATCCAGGGTTTCAAGTGTTTATTAGCCGGCGGATTCAAAATCAAGTGGCTGATAAGTTAAAATTCATTACAATTAAAAAGTTTATAGACTTAAGTTTATCAACGGTGTCATCTGAATACTCAATATCTTATAATAAACTAAAACCAAGTGCAGCTGTGCCAAATTTTTCATTTTGGAGTGATATGCAAATTAATGGTTTTTTAAGTAAGCATATTTATAAAAAAATAAATAAAATAAACATAAACAATGCAAAACTAAGCAATGCAAAACTAAATTCAGGAGCAAGTTTATGATAGACCGTTATTCAACTAAAATAATGACAGATTTGTTTTCAAAAAATTCAAGATTTGAAATTATGAAAAGTGTTGAAGTAACTTGCGCTTTGGTGCAAGCAGAAATGGGGCTGATCCCAAAGGCTGCTGCTTTAAAAATTCAAAAAAAAGCTAGATTTCAAATTGATCGTATTGAAGAAATAGAAAAGCAAACAAAACATGATGTGATTGCATTCGTTTCTAATTTAGCTGAAAACATTGGGCCCGAAGGTCGTTTTGTGCATTTTGGTTTAACTAGTTCAGATGTTTTGGATACAGCTTTAAGTCTGCAATTAAATCAGGGTCTTGAGATAATTCTTTCTGAAGTTGAAGTACTTGAAAAAACATTTTTAAAATTAATTAGTGATCATAAAAATACAATTTGTGCAGGGCGTACACATGGAATTTATGCAGAAATCACAACATTTGGATTTAAACTAGCTGGTTTTTATCAAGAATTATTAAGAAACAAAGCAAGGATTATTGCAGCTAAAAAGCAAATTCAAATATGCAAATTAAGTGGAGCTGTGGGTACGTCTTCAGCTTTGCCGATCGATTTTGAAAAGAAAGTAGCTGCGAAATTAAAATTGGCTGTAGAACCATTTGCAACTCAAGTAATCCCACGGGATCGCCATGCCGAAGTTATTATAGCTTTATCTTTTTTATTTTCTGGTTTTGATCGTTTAGCGATAGAACTTAGACACTTGCAGCGCAGTGAAGTTGGGGAAGTGATTGAAGGTTTTGATAAAGGACAGAAAGGCTCTTCAGCGATGCCGCATAAAAAAAATCCGATCAGTGCTGAAAATATTTCAGGTTTATCACGTTTAATGAAAAGTTATGCACAAGCTGCTATGGATAATATTTCTTTATGGCATGAACGTGACATCAGCCATTCATCTGTTGAGCGGGTTATAATTCCAGATAGTTTCCAATTGTCTCATTATACTATTGGAAGACTAAATGAATTATTAAAAAATATTTTTATTGATCAAGAAAGAATGCTTGAAAATACAAATCAACTTGGCGGTGTTTTGTACTCATCACATTTATTGCTTCATCTTGTCGATAAAAAGAATATGTCCAGGGAAGATGCTTATAAAACAATACAAGATGTGGCTCACTCTTTAAAGAAGAACGAGCATATGAAAGATGCGATATTGAATAATGTTAAATTGAATAAATTATTTAGTGCAAAAGATTTAGAGATCATTTTTTCAGGGAAAAAACATCTTAAATCAATTCAGGAAAGATTTAAAATTTACAGCTAAAATAAAGGAAGTGTATGCCCCAAAAGCTAAATTTAATTTATGAAGGTAAAGCCAAGAAAATATTCGAAACTTCAATTTCTGAACAGTTGATTATGGAATATAAAGATAGTTTAACTGCTTTTAATGCATTAAAAAAAGGTGAATTTTCTGGCAAGGGGCAGATAAACTGCAAAATTTCGACGATTATTTTTAAATTACTTTCTAAAAACAAAATTCCTCATCATTGGTTGTCGACGGATGGTAATTCAATGACTGTTATTAAAACTAAAATTATTCCATTAGAAGTTGTTGTCCGCAATTATGTAGCAGGCTCTTTGGCAAAAAAGCTTAATTTAGAAGAAGGTCTAAAGCTATCATCTTCTTTGGTTGAGCTTTTTTTTAAAGATGATGCGCTTGGGGATCCATTTGTAAATGATGATCAAGCATTAGAATTTAAATGGGCCAGTCAAGAACAGTTGGTTGAAATGAAAAAACTAGCTTTAAAAATCAATTCAATTTTGTCCGAAAATTTACTTAAGGTTGGTTTGAAGCTTATTGATTTTAAAGTAGAGTTTGGGCTGGATAAAGATATGAAAATTTTATTGGCAGATGAGATTTCTCCAGATTGCATGAGATTATGGGATATACAAACAAATGAAAAATTAGATAAAGATCGATTTCGTCGCGACTTAGGCAACGTTGAAGCTGCTTACTTAGATGTTTTAAAACGCATTGAAAGGATAGAGATATGATTGTTGGTGTTAAGATTATGCCTCGTGATGTTATATTGGATTCGCAAGGACGAGCCATTGAAGAGTCTATGAAAAGCAATGGCTACAAGTTAGATACTGTTCGGGCTGGAAAATTTTTAGAAATTTCTTTTTCAGAAAGTAATCCCAATTTAGTTCGTGCAGAAGTTGAAAAAATGCTTAAAGAGGGCGGGTTATATAATTCATTAATTGAAAAGTTTGAAATTATTTTTTGACTCTTTTTCAAGGGGATTTTAAATGTCTTTAAAAGTTGGAATTGTCCGTTTTTTGGGAACTAACTGCGATGAAGATGTTCGTAAGTGGTTTTTGCTTAATAATCATAAGCCTGACTACCTTTGGTTTAATGATCAGTTTTCTTGTAACGACTACGATTTGGTAATTATTCCTGGCGGTTTTAGCTATGGCGATTATTTGCGATGTGGCGCTCTGGCGGCACGAACGAATGTCATGAAGTCGGTTCGTGAATTTGCAAACATCGGCAAACCTGTGTTGGGTATTTGCAATGGGTTTCAGATTTTATGCGAAGCTGGTTTATTGCCCGGAGCTTTATTAAAAAATGTTGGGCAAAGATTTATTGATCAATGGCAAACCTTAGATGTTAAGAATACAAATAATTATTTCTCGAAAAAAATGACAATTGGGCAAACTATTAAATTACCAATTGCGCATGGCGAAGGGAATTACTTTGCTGAAAGCGACACTTTGAAAAAGATGTTTGACCAGCAACAGATTTGGCTAACCTATCAACAAAATCCAAATGGATCGTTGTTAAACATTTCAGGAATAACGAATGAGAAACATAATATTTGTGGACTGATGCCTCATCCTGAGCGGGCTTTGTTTGATTGGATGGGGTCAAGTGATGGAGGGTTTTTTCTATGAATTCAGAATTAGAAAAAAAATTAAAAACATATCGACTTTCTTTTGCAGAATATGAAAAAATTAAATCCTTACTAGCGGTTGAACCATCAGTTATTCAGTGGGCTTTGTTTTCTGCTTTGTGGAGTGAGCACTGCAGTTATAAATCATCAAAAAATCACTTAAAAAAGTTTTCTTATCGAAATGAGCGTACGCCATTTTTAGATGGTGAAAATGCTGGAATTGTCGATTTAGGTTTTGGCGAAAAAATTGCTTTTAAAATGGAAAGTCACAACCATCCAAGTTTTATTGAGCCCGTCCAAGGTGCTGCAACTGGAGTCGGTGGGATTTTGCGTGATATCTTTACAATGGGAGCAAGACCCATTTTGTCAGCAAATTATTTATGTTTTGGTGATGTCGACGCGTTCAGAATGAAAGATTTAATGAGAGGAGTTGTTAAGGGCATATCTTCTTATGGAAATTGTGTTGGTGTTCCTATGGTTACAGGACAGACAAACTTTCATTCAAAATATAATAAAAATATTTTAGTTAACGCTTTAAATGTGGGTTACTTTGGCCCAGAGATGAAGATTGCTTTATCGGGTGCGGCAGGTGTCGGAAATTATGTGGTTTATGTAGGAGCAAAAACAGGACGCGATGGTGTTCATGGAGCTTCGATGGCATCGGCATCTTTTGATGAGGATGTTGAATCTAAAAAGCCTAATGTTCAAATTGGCGATCCCTTTTATGAAAAATTACTTATCGAAGCATGTCTTGAGGTTTTAGAAGCAAATTTAGTCGTTGCCATGCAAGACATGGGGGCGGCAGGTTTAACAAGCTCAAGTTTTGAAATGGCATCAAAGGGTCAAGTGGGGTTAATTTTAGATTTAAAAAAAGTTCCTTTGCGCGATTCTTCAATGTCTGCTGAGGAGATCTTACTTTCAGAAAGCCAAGAAAGAATGTTGTTGATTTGCAAGCCAGATCAATTCTCATCGTTACATAAGATTTTTAAGAAATGGAATTTAGATAGCGTTGTCTTGGGCGAAGTTCAAGACAGTAAAAAAGTGAAACTACTTTGGGGTGAAGAAATTTTAGTAGATATTGATCCGGATTTAATTATTGAAAAGGCTCCACGTTATGATCGAGAATTTAAGCCTTGGGTTGCAAAAAATAAAACGACAAATTTAGAAGTGCCTGATATCGATACTGAGCAAATTTTAAATACAGCGTTTAGTACTTCTAAGCTAAATAGTTTTCAGTGGATTTACCGTCAGTATGATCAAAGGGTTGGAGCAAGAACTGCTGCAGCATGCGAAAGTTCTGTTGCATTTGCTCGGCTTGATCATTCGGGTCGCGGTCTAGCATTGGCTGTTGGTTGTCGACCAGATGTTATGCAGATGGATGCTCAGATTGGTGCCTACGATGCTGTTTATTATCCGGCTTTCCAAATGGCATTAAAGGGTGCAGAAGCTTTGGCAATTACAGATTGTCTGAACTTTGGAAATCCTCAGAAATCAGAAATTATGAGCGAGTTCGTTGCAAGTGTAGATGCCATTGTTGATGCCAGTCAAAAATTAAAGGCTCCGGTGATTAGTGGGAATGTTAGCTTTTATAATGAAACACTGTTGGAAAATATTGTTTCGACTCCAGCAATTGGTCTAGTCGGTTTGCGTGATAACGTTGAAGATATAATTCCCGATTTTTTTCAAAATCCATTTGCGAGTATTGTTGAAGTTAAAATGAATTGGATTGAATCTTTTGTTTGGATTCAATCATTAAATAGTAAAAATGCGAGTTTTAAAATGAATCCAACGGCAGATGTTACTGGTTTTATTAGACTTTGTAGGACGTTGGATCAAGAAATCAAATTAAGTGATGTTCGCATTTCTGCAATTAAAGCGGTTGGTCTTGGTGGTGTAGCTGTAGCGTGTTTAAAAATGACCAGCGAAGATATTGGATTTGATTTAAGTAATGATTATGATTCGCAAAATGAAGCAAGCTATTTTAAAGATACCTTTTATAGTTTTTTAATAGAAACAAATGATTATGATAATGCGAAATATTTTTTGAAGTCGCATTTTAAAAGCATGAATGTTGAAATTAATAAAATTGGCGAAACAACTGAAAAGACAATATTTTTTTCGAAAAAATGTGGGATTGATTTTAATAACTTCAGAAAACAATTTAAATGTGAAATTTAAAGGATGCATGTGAATTATAAAAATTCTTGGAAAGATGAATGTGGAGTTTTTGGAATATGGAATCATCCAGAAGCTGCGCATTTAACATACTTAGGTCTGTATGCCATGCAGCACAGAGGTCAAGAGTCAGCAGGAATCGTTTCTCTAGAAGATGGAAAACACCACGTTCATAAAAATTTAGGTTTAGTTGCGGATGTATTTAAAGAATCTAATTTAAGTCAATTAACCGGACCTGCGGCAATAGGTCATGTCCGTTATTCTACTACAGGAAGTAATCTAATAACTAATGCTCAACCACTGACTTCGAATTTATTATCTGGTCCAGTGGCTGTTGCTCATAATGGAAATATTTTAAATAGTGCTGATTTGCGTAATTCATTGCAAAGCTCTGGATCGATTTTTCAGGGCACAAATGATACCGAGATTTTACTTCATCTTTTAGCAAGAAACCCTTCAAATCACTTGCGATCGGCCTTGCTTGAAAGTCTGCCTCAGCTTGAGGGCGCCTATAGTTTAGTGTTGCTAGCTCATGATCGACTTATTGTGGCGCGCGATCCATTAGGCTTTCGACCACTTGTTTTAGGAAGGCTTACGCTAGGTGCAGATATTAGTTATGTGGTAGCCAGCGAGACCTGTGCCTTCGATTTAATTGGAGCCGAATATGTACGAGAGATTGAACCCGGAGAGGTTTTAGAAATTAATGCGCAAGAATTTGTTTCTGATAAAATTATTTTAAAAACTCCAAACAAGAAAAAAACTGCGCAGTGTGTGTTTGAGCATGTGTATTTTGCTAGACCTGATTCAGTAGTTTTTGGTCGCTCCGTTTATGGTTCAAGAAAAAAAATGGGAGAACAGTTGGCCATCGAATCTTTTCAAGAAGCTGATGTAGTAATTCCTGTTCCTGATAGTGGAGTTCCGGCGGCGATTGGATATTCTCAAAAAAGTGGTTTGCCTTTTGAATTTGGTATTATTCGAAATCACTATGTAGGCCGAACATTTATACAGCCTGGGCAATCTGTTCGAGATTTTGGTGTAAAAGTTAAATTAAATCCTCAGCCAGAAGTTTTAAAAGGTAAACGAGTAATTGTCATAGATGATTCATTAGTGCGCGGGACTACTAGTCAAAAAATAATAAATTTAATTCGTCAGGCGGGCGCAAAAGAAGTTCATTTGCGAATAGCATCGCCACCGACTACGGGGCCGTGTTATTATGGCGTGAATACACCTCAGAAAAGTCAGTTGATTGCGTCCCATCAAAGTGTCGATGATATTCGCAAATTCATTGGTGCTGATTCTTTAGCTTATTTAAGTGAAAATGGTATGTGGTCAGCTATGAATGCAGGTCCGGAAACTTTTTGTGCAGCTTGTTTTAATGGTCAATATCCGACAAGCTTAAGTTGTGTCGAAAGTAAAAAAACCAATACCTAATCACTTTGCCCAAGCCCTAAGGCCAGGCGATTTAATTGATATTGTTGCGCCAGGTTCTTCAGCCGATTTTAAGCTTCTTGAAAAAGCTAGTCGCATTTTTGAGTCTTGGGGTTATAAAACACGCTTTCAGCTAGATTTGTTAAAGCCAGATATGATGTATTTATCAAATACAGATCAATATCGATTTCAAAGTTTAAAAAAAGCATTGTTGGCAAAAGACTCTAAGGCAGTGTGGTGCTTGCGTGGTGGTTATGGAGCATTAAGATTATTGCCATTTTTGCAAAAAGTAAAAAAACCAAAGCAAAAAAAATTATTTATTGGTTTAAGCGATATTACGTCGATTCATTTGTTTTTAAATCAAAAATGGAATTGGCAGACTTTGCACGGACCATTAGTCGATCGAGTTGCGCAAGAAGTTTTGTCTGAAGAAAATTGTACGGAACTTAAAGCGGCACTTGATGGCTCTAAAAATACTTTTAATTTTAATAATTTAATGCCACTTAGTGATCAAGCTTTGAAAGTTAGAACAATCACGGGTCCAGTTATAGGTGGAAATTTAATGGTTGCAACTTCATCAGTCGGAACGCCATGGCAAATAAAAGGTGCTGGAAAAATATTATTTTTCGAAGAGTTAAATGAACGAGCTTATCGCATAGACCGCTGCTTGCAACAAATGCGTCAAGCTGGTGTTTTTAAAAAGGTAAAAGCGGTTCTTTTTGGTGATTTAGTAAAATGTGAAGAGGCTAATGGAAAAGATTTTGTTCTGCCCACGCTAAAAAACTTTTTTAACGAGCTTAAAGTTCCAGCGTTTTATGGGGTCGAGTCTGGACATGCTGACCTACAAAGGCCTGTTTTTTTTAATACGAAAGCTAAAATAACTACTAGCGCAATTGATCAAACGCAACCGAAAGTGGTAATCTATTCTCCGTATGAAATACTCAAGCCAAGAAAATAAATTAATTGATAATATTAAAAGTGCCATCCCCGATGTAACTCCAGGAGTTACAATGCGAGCCTATCACACAGGACGATTGATTTGCGATATCAGTGTTGGCCAAACTTATCCGTATTATGATTTAGCGTCATTAACTAAGGTGATTTTTACTCAGCAAGCGATGATGGAAGCTTTTGATCAAAATAAATGGAATTTGGAAACAAAAGTTTCTGAAATATTATCGGACTTTCCTAACAAAGAAGTTAAGATACAAGAATTACTAACGCATACTTCAGGTATCGAATGGTGGAAGCCATTTTATCAATCGATAAATTTAAGTCTAACATGGCAAGAAAAAAGAGTATGGCTGTATGAAGAGTTAAAGAAATCTGAATTCAAAAAAACAGGTAAATCAGTCTATTCAGATTTAGGTTTTATGTTGCTGGGTTTTGTTTTAGAAAAATTTTATAATAAAAACTTATTAGAAGTCTGGACAGATTTTAAATCTAGGTATTATCCAAATACAACTTTTGATTTTCATATGGATAATAAAACAGATATTCCCTTAAATCAGATTGCTCCTACGGAAGATTGTCCATGGCGAAAACGAATTATGCGCGGAGAAGTGCATGATGAAAATACATGGGCATTAAGTGGTTTATCAACTCATGCAGGATTGTTTGGTAGCATCGAAGATGTTTCAGCCTTTGGGTTAAATGTGCGTTCTCAATTGCAGGGTATTGCAAGATACCAAGTTCGTCAAAAAACAGCTCAAATGTTTGCGACTCGTGCGATCACTTCAGATATTGGTGATTGGGCAATGGGGTATATGATGCCAGCCGCTGAAGGAGCAAGTTGCGGAAATCATTTCTCGGTTTTATCAATTGGTCATACTGGATTTACAGGAACCTCTGTTTGGTATGATCCACGCCATGATTTATTAGTTTTGATATTAAGTAATCGTGTTCATTATGGCAGGGAAAATAAAGGATTTATTAAGTTGCGGCCGCAAATTCATAATTGGGTTTTTGAATCGCTAAAAAGGACTATATAGATGAAATCTTCAATTAAAAACGTAACTCCGAATGCTCATATTCACATGATGGGTATTTGTGGAACAGCGATGGCATCTCTTGCGGGCCTGTTAAAAGATCGCGGTTTTAAAGTAACGGGAAGTGATTCGAATCCATATCCACCAATGTCAACGCAGCTTGAAGCAATGGGAATTATTATTCAGTGTCCATATCGAAAAGAAAACTTAAATGTTCGTCCTGACTTTGTTATTGTTGGAAATGTTATTTCTGCAAATAATGAAGAAGCTTTGGAAATGAATCGTTTAGAGCTTCCCTACTGCTCTTTGCCGGAAGCGATGGGTGAATTGATTATTGCAGATAAAAATTCATTTGTAGTATCTGGAACTCATGGAAAGACAACGACAACATCGTTGCTAAGTTGGGTAGCCGAAAACTGCGGGGCAAAGCCTGGTTTTATAATTGGTGGAATTCCTAAAAACTTTTCACAAAGTTTTCGCAATCCAAAATCAAATACCTTTATTATAGAAGGTGATGAATATGACACAGCCTATTTTGATAAAGTTCCTAAGTTTATTCATTATAAGCCTCAGCAGGTAATTTTAACGTCTGTTGAATTTGATCATGCCGATATATATAAAGACTTTGATGCTGTTAAAGCAGCTTTTAAAAGATTGGCTTTATTGATTCCTGAAAAGGGATCATTAGTTTATTGGGGTGATGACTCAAATGTAACTGGAATTGCAAAAATTGCGAAAGCAAAAAATATTTTTTCATATGGTTTTGCCAAAACAAATGACTATTGTGCTGAAGTCGTCCAACAAAAAGATGGTTTTACAGAATTTAAAGTTTCATTTAAAAATGAAGAATTAGGTCTTTTCAGAACTATCATGACTGGAAATTATAATATCTTAAATGCAACTGCAGTTGTAGCTCAGGCTCATATTCAAGGATGGGATTTTGGCAGTGTGCAGAAAGCTATGTCGACCTTTACCGGAGTAAAACGTCGTCAAGAAATTCTTGGCGAGCCTAATGGAATCTTAATTATGGAAGATTTTGCTCATCATCCGACGGCAGTTAAAGAGACTGTTAAAGGAATACAGGCCCGTTATAAAGGAAGAAAAGTTTTTTCAGTATTCGAGCCAAGATCCGCAACTTCACGACGTAAAGTTTTTCAAAAAGATTATGCCGATGCATTTCAAATTGCAGATGAAATCATTTTAGCAGAAGCTTTTGATCAAGCTAAAATAACAGAAAGTGATCGCTTTTCAGTCGGTGAATTAATTGCTGATTTGCACAAAGTGGGAAAAACCGCCAATTCGTTTCATACAGCAGATCAAATCGTTGCGTTTTTAAAATCAAAGGCCAAAACGGGTGATGTGATATTAATAATGAGTAACGGTGGTTTTGATGGGATCTATCAGAAACTAATGACGGCATTAGCATAGCATTTTGAATGCGGATTTTTTTAAGCTGGAATTTTTTTTTCAATAAAGTTATCGACTAAGTCATTTAAATAATTTTCTGCGTAATACTTTGCAATTATCTCAGCATCTACTTTTTGCACATGAAGATGGGTCATACCCTGCTGGATAAAGCGCATTCGTTGTTTGCCACAAAACACTTTGCCTTTAGCAGTACAAAGTAAAACTTTATTATTAGTTTTTAAATAAATAAATACGTCAAACTGAACAATGCGATCTCCTGCCAAATCATCAATTCTAATTACATCCATATCTGCTATCTCTGATTTTTCAAGCTGAACTTGCGGTTTTTCTCGTGGAAAAAACGCAATTGCGATTTCATCATTTTTATGAATAGTTGTTTTTAGAAAATCAGCCGAGTGTTCTGCCCATTGACTGAATTCAACATCTTTAATTTTAACTTCAAGGGATTTGTTTTCAGAAACTCTTTCGCCTTTTTCTGTTAGAAATAAGTAAAGTTTTTTTTGAAAGTTTTGAATAAATTCTTCTGAAGGGTGAAAATTATTATTTAACATAGCAATTAAATAGCCTGAAAATCGAGGAGACTCAATTATCATGCAAGCGGCATTTGAGTTTGCAAGAGCATTTATAACTTCTTCAGGCAAAGTATTGTCCTGAGCGACTTCGGTTAAAGACTGTTCTGTGCAAACAGCAATTAGGCTATCTGGATTTCTTCCTTTTTTGTTTTTTGCTTTATTTTTTAATTCTGAGTTATTTATTGGAACAGGGGTCCATCCTGCGAAACTTTCACTATCTGTTTCTGCAGGAGCTTCTGGATTTGGATTGTTTGCTAAGTTTTCGCTAGCATTAAAATTTATGGATGATGAGGACGGATCTGCTTGGTTGTAATGGGTTGGGCTATAGCTAATTCCAGAACTATTCCCACTTTGCTCGATGTTCTCGTTTGCATCTGCGCTTTGTGAAAATTTTGAAACAGAATTACTTTTATTGCCGCCACGCACGGAAATAATGTCATTAGAAGAAGAATTGTTTGAAGAGGATATTGTTGGCTCATGTTTTTGTTCTGTTTTTTTCTGTAAATCGCGTAAGTGTTTATTTACACAACGCTCAATAGCGGGCCCTGTTGTGGGTGGGGTGACTCGATAATCTGCTAAGAAATCATTTAATATTTGCGCGCTAGATAATCCATGTTTTTCGGTATATGCAATGACAGTAATTTCAGATGATTGTTTTAAAATTTTTGGGACCATCGCAATTTTGGTATTTGAATGATCAACACCAATTAAAAGGTAATCAGGCTTTTTCTCCATGGCATAAGTTATGGCCTCTTTAATATCTGAAGTCGAAAAAATCTCCCAATCTCGATTTTTTAGAAATGCTTCCGCCGAGGCAATAGAGGTTGCTGTGCTTTTTAGGATAAGCATTGTTTTTGTAGCGGATGCGTCAGACATTTTGATCTGCTCCGTATATAATAGTAAAATACTTTACTATATTTACAAAATTTTCAGCATTTTCAAACAAACATGTACTCATTTTAAGTAATTCGGCACAGAAACTAAAGGAATGAATGGACAAAGGGCTAGGATTTGCAAGAATTCTATAAATATTTGAAGAATTGTAAGCAATTTCAAGGTTAGTCTATTTTTTACGCATCAATGTCTAGTATAGATGATCTGAAGGGTGAAATTCTCTTTTAAATTAGTGATTGAATCTCTGGTTATTACTAAATAGAACATAATTTATGGCAAAAAAAGCAGGCGAGTTGACGCCACTGATGAAGCAATTTTGGGATATTAAAGCCTTTCATAATGATAAGATTTTACTTTTTAGAATGGGTGATTTCTTTGAGATGTTTCATGATGATGCTGTTCGTGCGGCTCCAATTTTAGGGATCGCCCTTACACAGAGAAATAAAAAATCAGAAGATCAAACTCCGATGTGTGGTGTGCCACATCATTCTATTGCAGGTCCGATTAATAAACTTTTAGCGGCAGGATTGAAAATTGCAATTTGCGATCAAATAGAAGATCCAAAATTTGCAAAGGGTTTGGTTAAGCGTGCAGTAACGCGGGTATTAACTCCAGGCATGGTTTTCGATAGCGAAACACTGGATCAAACAAAGGCTCATTACTTATGTGCGGTGGATGCGGCTTCGATTAGTTTTATTGATACGACAACTGGGGAATCATTTTATTATGATGTTCAAACGTTGGCTCAAAAATTAAGATTAATAGATATTCTTCCCGTTGCTGAAATTGTTATAAAAGACAAATCAGAATTAGCTACACAAGACTGGTTGAATGAAAATAAATTATCTGAAAAGTATATTATTTCTGAATTTAATAAAGAGCATGTGCATTCTAAAGATTTGCTGACTGATTATGTTAAAACACTTTCTGTTTCTGATTTGCAATATATACTTAAACCGTTTGAAAAGCGCGAAACTGAAAAACGTTTAAATTTATCAAGTACAACTTTGCGCCACTTAGAAATATTTGCGAATTATAAAGGGCAAGAGCAGGGATCATTATTTAAAGCTATTGATCGAACTCGAACTTCTGCAGGATCTAGATTGTTAAGGCAGTGGTTGTCTTTTCCATTGCGTAGTAAAGCTCAAATTATTTCAAGGCAAGATAAAATTTATTTATTTCGCGAAAACATGATGGAGCTAAAAAAAGTTCGTGATGTGCTTGGCGGATTAGGAGACTTAGAGCGCCGTCTTGGCAAAATAGTCCAGCCGCAGTGTCATGGTCGTGATTTGCTATCAATAGCGGTTTCTATTAAAGCAGGCCGCCAAGCAATTACATGGTGTGAAAGATTTTTTAAATTTGATTTTTCTGAGTGCTTAAATCCTGCTGCTGAGTTGGCTGAAAAGATTGAAAATACTATCTCAGAAGAAGCGCCACTTTCTGTAAAACAAGGCTTTGTAATAAAAAAAGGATATTCTTCCGAGCTAGATGAATTAATACATATTTCAACAAATGCTCAAAGCCTAGTAGCCGAGCTAGAGCGAAAAGAAAAAGAACAAACTGGAATTAATTCACTTAAGGTACGATATAATAATGTTTTTGGATTTTATATTGAAATTACTAACGCTCATAAAGATAGGGCACCAGCACATTATCAGCGTAAGCAAACTTTAGCGAATGCAGAGCGTTTTTACACAGATGAGTTATTAGAACTCGAGAAAAAAGTATTATCTGCGCAAACAAAGCGTTTCGAATTAGAATACGAAATATTTACGAATATACGTGAGCAAATTTTAAAGTCTGCAGATATAGTTTTAAAGCTAGCTTCAATTTGCAACGAATTGGATGTG
Source organism: Pseudobdellovibrio sp. (assembly GCA_049301055.1). Classification (GTDB taxonomy): domain Bacteria; phylum Bdellovibrionota; class Bdellovibrionia; order Bdellovibrionales; family Bdellovibrionaceae; genus Pseudobdellovibrio. Next base: position 116,559 of record JBAQKN010000010.1, read on the forward strand.
ATTTCAAGTTTAGCATGGCTAAGTTTGGAAGAAAGCTACTGCCGACCAGAATTTGTTGAACAAAAAAAATTATACATTCAAGCAAGCCGTCACCCTGTTGTCGAACAATTTACACGGGGTAAGTTTGTTGCTAATACAATCGACATGAACGGTCAGGACTGCATTTTAATTACTGGCCCTAATATGGCGGGTAAATCAACTTTAATGAGACAGGTCGCCTTATGTGTGATCTTGGCGCAGTTAGGTTCATATATTCCTGCAACAAGTGCATCAATGCCATTGTATGATTCTATCTTTACTCGAATCGGTGCAAGTGATCAGCTGTCAGAAGGTCTGTCGACATTTATGGTCGAGATGACTGAAACTGCACAAATGCTTCACGAGGCAACTGCGGATAGCCTTTTAATTTTAGATGAGGTTGGGCGTGGCACATCTACATTAGATGGTTTGTGTTTGGCGCAAAGTATTTTAGAATATATTTTAGTTCATGTAAAGACGCATGTTTTTTTTGCAACTCATTATCATGAGCTAACTGGATTAGATAAAACTTTACCGCAGATTAATAATAAATTTATGAAAACAATTCCCAAAGAAAATGGAGAGATTGAATTTCTTCATATCTTGACTGCGGGGGCGGCGGGCCAAAGCTATGGAGTAAAAGTTGCCGAACTTGCAGGTTTGCCAAATGAAATCATTCGAAGAGCAACCAGTTTGTTAAATGGGTTAGAGGCTCAGAATAAAAAAATAGAACAAGATTTAAAAGTTGGTGTTAAGACTGAGGCAGTAAAGGCGACGAATCAACTTTCATTGTTTGAAGCAACGCAAAATCAGGTTGATCCAGAAAAAGAAAAACTTATTGATGAATTGAAAACATTTTCAGTTATGAAAAATTCGCCACTTCAGGCATTAAACCAAATAGCAAAGTGGCAAGAAAAATTGAATTAAAAGCAGCTAATTATTAATAAATTCGCTTTTGCTGTTATTTCCCAAATCGTTTTATCGCAAGCAATCCATTGCCTTGTGGTAAGCGCTTTGGGATTTAACTGCGGAGTATTTAAACGACAATCTGTCCAAAGATTTTTTGGGCCAGAAAAGAATGCAACTTGATTATTAGAAACCGAGCTAAGACACTTTTTGCGTAAGATAGGTTGTCTTGTATAGGGATCGATATCGTCCTCAAAAAAAGAAACAAATTGAGTTATTTTCTTAGTAATTACATTTGTTAGAGTCGTAGGATTTTGTGGAGTTATGTTAGAAATGTGCACATCAGAAGAATCTAAATTAAAAACAATAGAATCAAAACTTTGTAGGTTATTTAATTTTTTTTCAAAGGTTGGCGATACGATTTTAAGTCCATGTTGACTTGAATTATTGTCTAGCGTTTGGCAACTTTGTGTTGCAATTAATAAATAGAAAGCAAAAACAAAATTTACAAGTTGTTTTTTGAATAGCATATGATGCTTGTGTCCAAACTTTTAGATGCAGACCATTCTGCGCGAAATTCAAATACCTGAAATGCAATATCAGATTCAGTGCAAAGTTTTTTAACTTTTGAAAGCCTTAATATTTTAAAAGTATTTTGGTCTGAGGAAACAAATGCAGATGCATGCTTTGTTAGTAAAGTATTGGCGATAAGTAGTGGAGTGATTTCATCAAGGGTTCCACCAAAAAAATAAGTTCGTAAATCTCCTTGAATAATTTCAAGAGATTTTTCAATAAAAATATTTTTGAATTTTTTCAAATTGTTTTTATATTCTTTATTAATTATTTTTGAAAATAAGATGTGGGATTTGTTTTTTTCCAAAGTATAAGTTGATTGCGCGGCTTTTATGGTGGGTGACGTTTCAATAATCTCAGAGAATATAAAATTTCTTTCAGGAACAAGTTTATGGCAAGTGTGGCATGCTGTTGTTACAGACTTCACGTCCCCTTCAAAAAGTTCTCCATTGGATTGGAATAATGCATAGCCCCATCCATCTGTTTCAGGATATTTTTTAGAGTCTTTAACCATAAGTTGAAAGCGGCGAGCACCAGAAGGCACAATCGAACTGCTGAACGCTGGATCTACGCCGGACTTAAAACCAACTTTTGCAAACACCGACCCTTCTGGAAAGTTTGTGGAGCCAGTCTTCATTGAGTTCCAGGCGATAGTGTTGGCGTAGGTGATTCGCATTTCATGCGAATCTTGGCGATATCTAACGGTTACTAGTTTCCAATCTCGAGTGAAATCACCATATTGTAATAATTTAATATCGTTCATTGAAACATCTGTTGCGAGCGCTAAGATGCTTATAAAAAATAGACTTAAAAAACATTTAATCATAGAATAATTGTTTATGAGTTTAAAGCATTTAGCAAGTTTTTATAAATTCCTAATTTATGTGGCGGTATCCATTTTGACAAGTTGTTCTGTGGCCGAATTAAATTTGGCGAATGAAACAGTTGGCAAAAGTGAAGATAATTACATTGCATCTTGCTATATTATGAACAGTAAATTTGAAATAGTTAGACATCTTTCTAGTCACTGGGTCTGTATGCCAAGGGCTGATGGTGGATGGGTTGCAGCAGGTAATAATGAAATTGTTAATTATAATCCTGAAGGAGTAATTCTTTGGAAGAAGTCTGGCGACTATCATCATCAAATAAAGCAGTTAAATTCAAATGCGATTGTTGTACTTATTGCTGAAGCTAAAAAAATTAAAATAAAACCAATTAAATTTGACTCTGTTCAGATATTGAATTTAGAAAACGGGCAGTTGATTCATGAATTTTCAATTTATGAAGAAATATTTAAAACAGAATCGCTAAAGGGATCTCACCTAGATCATAGGGTTTTTGAGGAAATTTCGGATGATATAATTAAAAAAAAGAATTTAGATTTTAAAAGTACGCATTTAAATTCAATTTCTTTTTATAAAAATGAGATCATTGTTAATGATCTTGGACGAACTTTATTTGCTCTTGATCGAAAATTAAAGTTTAAACATTTTTACAAGTTCCCAGAAATTCATGGTGTCGACAAGTTGCTTTGGGGGCATGATTTTCAAAGATTTGATAATGGGAATTTTTTATTTTTTAATAATTTTAACTCAAAACTAAATACATTTAAGATTTTTGAATTCGAAGATAATAAAATTGTTTTCGAATTTCCGCAAAAAAAAGAAGATTATTTTTCTGTCTTTTGCTGCGGAGGCGCTGAGAAAATAGAAAAACAATATCTAATCGGATTTCCCGGAACTGATGCTAACGAAAATATTTCAGTAGTAGGACTGGTTTCAGCAGAGGGGAATTGGATAGTTCGCAAAATACTTCCAATTCGAATTCAAGATATAAAAAAAATTCCATATGCAGATTATTTAATTAAAAATAAAATTAGATGAGCTATTTAATTAAATTTTGATTTTTATCAGAATCGCCGGCCTTGCTGCCTTTATGTTCACGCCAGTTGTATTCAGAACCTTGAATTAAACGATTTTGCCAATCGTCCCATTTCTTTTTTGGAAGTTTATGTAGGACTTGCCCTTTATCGTCGAAGATGTCAGGTTCTTTGCCGCCAAGGATATTAAGAATTTTATTTAATAAGTTCATTCTTAAAATACTATCTACATTTTTGGATTAGCGCAAATATCTATAATGTCTAATCCGCGTTCTTCGCCCGGATACTGACCTTTTGTTAAAGTTTGAAAGCAATCTTTTGCTGCTAGCTTAAAGGCCGCATCTTTATTGGCAGCTGTTTTCTTAATAACAAAGCTAGATGGTTTTGACTGATTAAAGGTGAATTTAAATTCAGTCGGTTTCACGATAGGGCTAGCATGTAAACTTAAGCTAACTAATGCAGTAGAAATGCCCATGATAATTGTTTTCATAAATTCTCCTCTGTGTTTTTGAATTATATAGTTGCAAAAATCATGACCAAGGTCCTGGACATGGATCAAAATGATACATTGTAACGTATTAATATTATTGTTGTTTTTGTAATCTATATTTTAATATCTAAGAACGTTTCCAAAATGCCAAATAGTGTTAGTCACTATAATAAAAGAAGCGCTTTGACTTATCGACGCAATGTGTTATAACGAGACATATTAAAGTATGCTTTTATACGTGTTTGTGGGGATTTTTGTTTTGGGTGGGTTTTTATAGGGAAGGCCTAAATATGAAAATTTTGTCCTCAGTTTTAATTGTCTTGGTTGTAACTATTTTATCTAGTCTTGCTTATTCGATTGAACGAAAAAAAACCTTATTAATCAGTGATATAGACGATACGATTAAAGTATCACATGTGCTTAATAAATTCGGAGTGGCTGCGCGTGCTGGGAATGTAACTGTTCCTTTTACAGGCATGAGTCAGTTGTATCAACTGATTAAGAATGAAAATCCTGAAGACACAAAAATTGTATATTTATCAAATGCTCCGGAAGAGATAATTGGAATTCCAGCTTTTGAATTTGTGCATCAAACTTTTTTAGATGTTAATCATTTTCCGGCAGGAGATTTAGTATTACGCGAAGATTTATTTGATCCTAATCATAAAGTAGTACAAATTCGCAAATATTTAGAAGCAATGAAGCCAGATGTTGTAATTTTTATTGGTGATAATGGTGAAAGAGATGCTGAAATTTATCATCAAATTAATCTTGAGTATCAGAATAAAAGTATAAAAATGGTTTCCTTTATTCATCAGCTGTATAGTAGCAAAAAGAAATCATTTATTTATAATTTTTTAGATGGAATTAACTCGAATGAAGTTGGAAAAAAAATAGCAGCAGAGCAAGTTGGCTATGTTACGCCCATTGAGATTGCAATAGAGCTGAATCAGCAGAGTTTATTATCTAGAAGTTATTTGCAATGGATGATAAAAAATGTAATGCCCACAATTGTTAGTGAAAACTATTTTACTTTGGATGCTGTTGGAATGTCGACGTTTCCTTCTTTTGTAGCTTGTGATGACTTTATATGGCGCTGGACATTGCCGACGGATGTTCAAGTTGCAGTTGCTCCGTTAAGGAATAAAATAAAAGATATATGCAATTAAAACACATAGTGCCATCTGTTTACAAAAACTTTATTTCTAAATCTTTGTTAAGCCTTGATGCAACAGAGACAAAAGCGACATGTGGAGATTGTCTACGTTCGCGTGATAAACGATTTGCGTATACATATCAAAGTAATTTGAAGTGTTGCACATTTCATCCCTTTTTACCCAACTATGCGGTTGGGGCATTGCTGTCGCAAGCACAAAAAACAGTTGGAATTGAGAAAATTGAACAGAAAATACAACAGCTCGAATTTAGTTTGCCTTTGGGCATTTTGGCTCCCTATGATTACCAGCTTAAATTTTTATCTAAGGATGAAACAGATTTTGGGAATCGTGAAGATTTGTTGTGTCCCTACTTTGATAAGTCACAAAATCAATGCTCTATTTGGGAATACCGCGGAGTTGTCTGTACATCTTTTTATTGTCGAAGTGATTTCGGGCAGGATGGCTTAAAGTTTTGGGCCGTTTTTAGCGATTACATGAGTTACGTAGAGATGGCACTTGCGGAAGAATGTTTGGTGCAGTTAGATTTTTCGCCCAGAGACATGTCCGATCAATTAATGTATTTAAATAAGCATGATTTTGATGGTAAAGAGCAGGTTCAAACAGCCCTGGATGTTGCTGTTGATAAAAAATTATGGAATGGTTATGACGAGAGGTTCGATTTCTACAAAAAATGTTTTGCGGTGGTTCAGAAATTGGATCGAAATCAGTTTAAAGAAATTCTTGGTAATCAAGGTTTAGAGCTTGAAAAAGAAGTTATAGATTATGCAAATAGAAGATAAAATTATTTCTCTTAAAAAGCAGTTTGATGAAAATGCAAGCTGGGAGCAGAAGTATGAGCAAATTATAAAGCTTGGAAAACAATGGCCTGGTTTAGATGAGTCACTAAAAATCGAAGATCTGAGGGTTAAGGGTTGTCAGTCTCAGGTATGGATTCATGCTGAACTTACTGCGGATAAGAAAATTATTTTTAAAGGTGATAGTGATGCATTATTGGTTAAAGGTTTGGTGGCCTTGGCACTAACAGTTTATTCGAATGAAACACCCGCAGTTATATTAGCCACAGAGCCAATTTTTATAAAAGAAATGGGTTTTGACAAGGGATTAAGCCCAAGTCGATCTAATGGCTTATTTTCAATGATTAAGCAGATTAAATATTACGCCACTGCATTTCAGTATTTACTTTCAAAATAAATTAGTTCTAGAATAATAAGAATGAAATTAACTGTTATTTTTATATGTCTATTTGGATTGCTTCAAACAACAGAAGCACGTATTCGCTTACGCAAAGTCAAAGACGCACCAAGAACATGTGTGGTTATGAAAGAAGACGACTTGTTAAGCCGAGATGATAAACTGGTCTGGGCTACAGAGCGCAACAGCATAGTTATTGATGATGAATTAACTTTGGTTAATGATTTAGGGCAGAAAATTTGTCAGTGGAATAAATCTGCTTTTACAGCTTTCGGCGATGTCGCAAGTTTCAGATTTTATATAGATGAATATAAAGATATTATTTATCCCTATATTGATAAAAAAGAATTAGGAGTTTTGATTTTCAAAGTTCCATTTCGTACGTGTGCCTTAGATGATCAAAAAACACTAATAACTTTGGAACTTCCAAAGTGCGATAAACCTAAAACAGTTAGTAAAAAAGCTAAAAAGAAAAAGAAGTGAGTTCCCACAGTCAGCCAATCCTAGCGATAGATTTTGGAACAAGTAATTCACTTGTAGGTGCTTTCGTTAATAATCAAAAAATTGAAGCGCTACCTATCGACCCATTTGCTTCAGATCAAACATTGATGCGAACACTGCTTTATTTTCCACATGCTGATCAATGCTTTTACGGAGCTGAGGCCCTTAAACAATACATTACTGAAGATATGGAAGGACGTTTGTTCCGATCTTTTAAATCGCATTTGCCTAATCAAAGTTATTTAGGAACAATTGTTGATAACCGAATTTTGACCTTAGAAAATATGGTTGGAACCTTTTTGTTGGAACTTAAAAAACGTGCAGAAAAGATTTTAGAAACAAAGGTTACAAAAGCTGTTATTGGCAGACCTGCTAGGTATTCGATGGATCCGGTTGCTGACGAAATTGCGTTAGTAAGAATGAAAAAAGCAGCCGCATTTGCAGGTTTCACGGAAGTTGAATTTATTCCAGAGCCCTTGGCTGCCGCATTTGATTTTAGAAAAAAAATTAATTCTGAAAAGTTAATTCTAATTGGTGATTTTGGTGGGGGAACTTCTGACTTTACGGTAATTCGATTGCATCCTGATCAGTTTAGTAAAAAAGATGTGCTTTCAATCGAAGGCTGTCCTTTGGCGGGTGATGCGTTGGATAGCTTGTTTATGAGCCATAAGCTGAATCGAAATTTTGGAGCAGGTGCTGCCTATCGCATGCCATTTTCAACCAATGTGCTAAAAATGCCAAATGCAATTACTCAGCGTTTAAATCATCCGGCTCATATTGTGCATTTAAAAGAAAAAGATACGTATGAATTTATTAAAGAAGTTCGTAAATGCGCTTTACTTGATTCAGATAAAGAAGCGATTGATAGACTTTTTTTAATGATTGAAGACCAGCAAATATTTTCTTTTTTTGAAAAAATAGAATTAGCAAAAAAGAATTTATCTTCAGAAGCTACGTATAATTTTTGTTTTGATTATCCGGGCCTTGAAATTAAGGAAATTTTTTCTAGGGCTCAGTTTATTGAATGGGCTTTGGAAACTAAAAATAAGATTTTTAAATCTCTGGATGATTGTTTGGTATCTGCAGGTGTTAGCTATCAAGATATTGATTTGGTTTGTCTTACGGGTGGAACCGCGCAAGTTCCGTTTATTCGAAATGAATTTGAAAAACTATTTGGTAAAGATCGATTACAAGCTCAATCCCAGTTTCATTCTGTTTTGTCGGGTTTAATTGAATCTGCTGCTTTTTGGTCTGCAGGAATTATCTAAAGGAGATTCCATGTTTGGATCTATTAAAAATCAACTGCGTTCGGTCATTGAATGGAAAAATCCTGCTGCAGAAGTTATATTTGAAAAATAGAGTTCAGAACAGAGTGAAATTAGAAATGCTTCCAAACTACTAGTGGGGCAGGACAGGGTTGTTTGTTATTGGACAGCAAATGGTGGAAGTTCGGATGACCCTGTTGCGCGCTTTAAAAAATAAAAGAGATGCTTGATCGAAATTTGATTTCTGCTGAAGAATTTGATGCAAAGAAAAAAGAAATTTTATCTAAAATATGAAATTAAAAAAACTTTTAGTACTTATAATTTGCACTTTGTGATCCTTTTTTAAAATGTTGTTTGGGCCCGGATAGGGGTCCGGGTGGCGGTCACAGCAGTGGTGGTTATCGTTCTAATTCTTATTGTTCTAATAATGCGGATGGTAGTTTTGTTTTTATTTTAATATTTGTTTTTGCATTAATTTATTTTATAATTATTTTTTCAAAAAGAAATAAAAATTCAAGAGCCAAGCTTGATTCAGAACAAGAGCCAAGCGTATCGTTTATACAAGAAGATATCGAGTTGTTTAAAAAAAAGTGCGACTCCATGGCGTTCAAAATTAACTGAGACCGGGTGCTGCCCGTATTGCAATAGTTATATTAACAATGGCGAATACGATTGGGTTTTGGCCGAAATAACTCAAGAAGCTGATTATGTTTCAGATGTTGTGATTGGTTCAGAAAATAAAAATTTATTGATTTCAAAGCTTCCAGATTATTCAAAACAACTAATTGAAGATCGTGCAAGTAATGCTTTCATGCATACAAAAATCATAAAAATGGTTCGTGATTTGGATGGTTCTGCAACTAAAGGATATATTTTGCGAATTCTTGTTCGCAGTGCGGAGCTGCGCAGAAGGATGATTGTAATATTGCTTTTAATGATCCAAGACGCGAATGAGTTGTGGTAAGTTTTGTAAGTTAAATCTTAAATTGAGACAAGAAAGTAGTTATTTTTTGCATACAGAATGCTATTAGGTTTGCCGATAAGCCATTTATGAGCATGTTGAATTCAAAGCGTAATGCAGTCTTTATTTTTGCTATTTTGATGGCGTCAATTATGTTTGGTTTTCAAAATTGCAGTTCGTCGGTATTTATGCTTTCAAATACGCAGCCCGTGCAGGCGAAGACTGATTTTAATGAAATAATTAATAATAATGAAAAAGAAATTTCAAAAACAAAAACTAACTTTAGATCGGATGTAAATGTTCCAAGCTCTTTCGAGCTTGATCCTAAAAACCGACAAGTAGCAAATGCCGAAAATGTTTATCCTAAAACAGACTTAAAAGTTAAGTTGAAATCTAAAAAAAGGATAAAAAAAATTAGATAGTCGCAAAAACCTTATGGGTGTCATCCAGGTCATCAACTGCACTTAAAAAATCAGAAACATCTTTAAGTTGAGCCTCTGTAAGCTCAGTAATATTTGTAGCTTTATACGATGGCCCAGCAAAAACAACTTTCCACCCACGTGCTTGCACGGCTTTGTTTAATACATCAATATTTTCAAAACTTGTTATGAACTCGTAAGTGCCATCATCATTTTTTAAAACATCATCAGCTCCGGCTTCTATGGCTTCTTCGTCGATATCAAAAGTTCCAGTTTTAGAAGCCTCGATAGATCCGATGCGAGCAAACATCCAAGCAACACTGTTGGTTTCGCCAAGATTTCCATCGTGCTTTTTAAAAACACTACGCATTTCTGGAGCTGTTCGGTGTTTGTTGTCTGTTTGGCATTCAACAATAACCCCAACACCATGGGGGCCATATCCTTCATAAGTTAATTCTTCAATAATTTTACCATCATCAAGAAGGCCTGCGCCTTTTTTTACAGCGCGCTCAATGGTGTCATTCGGGCAAGAAATTGCTTTAGCCGCATCGATGGCCATGCGAAGTCGCGCATTCATGTCTGGATTTGGGCCGCCAATTTTCGAAGCAACTTGAATTTCTCTCGCTACTTTTGTAAACATAGCACCTTTTTTTTGTGCGTTCTCTGACTTGCCTGCGGCTTTCCAACCTTTACCCATAAATGCTCCCCTGATGTGAAGTTATAAAATTATCCTAAAAAAACTAACTTTGTCTAGGCCAAGACCGTGTGTTAAACAGTTTTCATGTGGGCATTTAATGAATCTGATGTTTTTCAAAAAATCCTAATATTGCGGCATGGCTCGGAAGCTATTTTTAATTTAAAAACAAAGGTCAATGTGCCTGTGTTTCCAGCTCGCGATGTGCAATTACTTACTCCCAAAGAATTGCCTGCTAAAAAAGGACTTTCATTTAAAGTTGGCCAAGCTCGGTTGCTTCATGATTTGGCCAGCATTGAACTGCAAGCTATGGAGTTAGGTTTGCGTACGCTTGTTGAATTTCCTGAAGCACCTCAAGAGTTTAAAGAGCAATTGTGGGAAGTTACTTTATCTGAAAGCACGCATTTAGAAATGTGTTTAACTGAAATAGAAAGTCTTGGATTCAAGTGGGGAGACTGGCCCGTTCACTGCGCGTTATGGTCTGCTACAAAAGCATCGGACTCGTTACTTGATCGGATTTTAATCGTACATCGCTTCTTAGAAGGAAGTGGACTTGATGCCGGAGAAACTATTTTAAACAGATTGAAGTCAATTGATGCGGCTCCGGTTAAGCGGGCTGCAGAGAAAATTTTTTCTGATGAAGTTGGGCATGTTGAATTTGGATCGCGCTGGTATAGAAATATTTGCGGACTTGAAAAAATAGATCCAAATATCGATTTTGCAGAGCGTATGACTAAACTTCGGTGGGTGTTACCAAAACGTGTTGAAAATATCGCAGTTGAGTTGCGAAAAAAAGCAGGCTTTACCGATGCCGAGATTCTATTTTTACAAGAACTGCGGCTTTCATTTTTAAAAAAGAATTAAATAGTTTTGGGCAATTGAATCACAATCTGTGTGTTTTTAGATTGCTGATTAACAAAAATTTGACCTTTATGAATATCAACAATTCCTTTTGCAACACTTAAGCCTAGTCCATATCCTTGACCAATCGCTTTTGTTGTAAAAAAGGGATCGAAAATCTTTTTTTGAATATTTAAAGAAATACCTTCTCCTGAATCTGTAATTCTGAATTCAACGAAAGCAGCTGTTTCTATGGCTTCAATGTTAATCCACTTTTCCCCAGAACTGGCTTCGATGGCATCGCAAGAGTTTGTAAGGATATTGAAAATTATTTGTGATATTTGTTGAGTTCGACATTTTATAGAAATTTTATCAGAAATTGAATCTGTTAAAATAGCGATGCCTTTATCTTGAATATGACTTTGGCAAAAAATTAATGCTTCATTTACAATATGTCGCGCAGTCGCAATTTGTGGCGCAGCGCTGGAAGAGTTTTTTGCATAATCGCGAAGTGCATTCGTAATTTTTGCTATTCGAAATACGGTCTGATCAATAACATTTAACATTTTAGAAAAGGATGCGCGATCAAAAGTATTTGGCACATCATCCAGTAAACTTTTTAGATTTCCTTCAGCAACCGAGATTGTGGCTAAAGGAGTGTTAATTTCATGAGCCACTCCTGCAGCCATAGTTCCTAAGGCTGCAAGTTTTTCAGATTGAATCAAGTGTTCTTGCTGTTCTTGAAGTTGTGTCATGGCACTTCTTAATTCTGTATTAACAACTTCAAGCGAACTTAATGTATCTGAGTACGATGTTGCAATATCTAGCTTCATTCGGTCCACATACAAATAGCATTCGATTGGGTCTGTTGATGTTGTTAAGCAATAGTAACCAGCTTTAACATGTGGAAATTTAATAGTTCCAAAGATAACTTTAGGCGCCGTTATCGTTAATTTTTTATAAGTTGCGACTAATCCAACAATACTTTCGCCAACGACTAAATTTAAAAGTTCACTAAATGTCTCGGTAATGTCGGATTGAACTTTTAAGCGTTCTGCTGCCGTTTTGTTTTCAAAGGTTTTGCCAACAATCTGCGCAGCAAGTTCTTCATTGATTGCTAAAACATATTCTCCGAATACGGTTCCTGTATACATGACGGAAATAAAAATATTTTTGTTACTTTTAATTCCTGACGTTAAAAATTCGCCTGGCTCTATGTTGCTTTCAAAACAAAGCATAGCTGAAAGATATTTAGAAGTAATTTCAGCAAACTTATGAGTTTGAGCCATAACTTCATTTTGAAAATCTTCAGTATCTAGAGCGGTTTTCAACGATGTCATAGGAATTCTTTCATTTTATTTAAGTACGTTTCGAATTATAGTTAAAACTTTTTTTTCAAAATCGTCAGGTGTACTTAAGTTAGATTTACTAATAAAAGCTTTGGCCCCAAGGTTTATGCATTCATCATGAATGGCCTGATCCGCTAGAGCGGAAATCATAATAATTTTTGCTAAGGGGCTACTTTTTATTAAATCACTTAAGCATTCTCTACCATCTTTATTTGGCATAGTTATATCTAATAGAAGTAGATCGGGTTTGATCTCGTTATAAAGTTTGATGCATTCATCTCCATCTTTGGCTTTACCAACAATATTGAAACCCGCATCGCGTAAGCGTTTGTCAAGTAGTGTTAAAATCATATTGCTGTCGTCACAAAGTAATATATTATGCATAGTTTTCCTGTTTAAGTTCTTATATAAATTATCGGGTATTTTGTGGTAAAACTAAAACCTATTTAGCTTTTTTTAAGAATCTTATGTAACTTAAAGCAAATTTTTAAATTTTGGACAACTGCTTTTTTGAAAAATAAATTTCGACAATATATTTATTATTAATTCATTTCTCAAATTGAAACGCATTTAGCTTTATTGATTTAGCTTGCAGAGCATTAATAAAAAACAATTAAGTTAATTAAACGTAATTCAGCAAACTAAATTTCTTCATCCGGATCTAAAAAGCGCCAGCGTCCCTCGGGTAATTTGCCTAACATTAATTTGCCAACGCGAACTCGTTTTAGTCCTGTCACGCGTAAACCAACTAATTCGCACATTCGGCGAATTTGTCGTTTCTTTCCCTGTTTTAATATGAAGCGTAGTTGGTCTTCATTGATCCAATCAACCTGAGCAGGTTTTAATTTTTCGTCATCAAGTTCAAGCCCGTAATTTAATAATTTTAATTGCTGAGCCGAAAGTCGGCCTTCAACACGTACGATATATTCTTTTTCAACGTTTGAATCGGCGCCAATTAATTTTTTTGCCAATCTTCCATCTTGAGTAAAAATTAAAAGCCCTTGCGAATCAATATCTAGTCTTCCGACTACAGCAATTTCTTTTAAATCACCCATTTGCAAAGTTCTTTTTTGATTGGAATACTGAGTGCTATCTTTTACTAATCGAATAGCCGGTTCATAGCCAGGTTCAGGTTGTCCCGAAACATAGCCAATTGGTTTGTTAACTAAGATTGTGACAAGATTGTTTTGTTTTTTAAGTGCCGGAGAATCTAAAGTTATTTTTGCATTGGGTAAAACTTTTATTCCCAGTTCTTGAACGCGTTCACCATTTACAAAAACCAATCCTTTTTGAATATAATCATCGGCTTCGCGACGTGAACATATACCACGTTCAGACATTAGTTTTGATAAACGCATTGGTTCTGTTGAATTTCTATCTGTAGTTTTGGAGACAGTTGTTTTTTTTGGTTGTGACATAATATTTCATGCTCCAGATATATTAATATCTATTTAATATTTATTCCGCCATCGACAGTTAAAATTGATCCCGTAGTCCATGCAGAATCATCACCAGCTAAAAAATAAGCCGATTTTGCAATATTCGAAGGTGTTCCAATTTTTTCCAAAAGTTGCAACTTCGAGATATCATTTAAAATTTTAGACTTTTCGGAATCTTCCAAGGCATGAAATAAGTGAATGGGTGTATCAACTATTCCAGGGCAAATACAATTTACGCGAATATTATTTGATCCACCTTCTTGAGCTAAAGCCTGCGTCCAATTGATCATTGCAGCTTTACTTGCAGAATAGGCTGAAGTTGAAGCCGTCGGTTTTAATCCTAAAGTTGAAGCTATATTTAAAACACTACCTTTTTTGTTTTTTATAAACAGTGGCCATATTAATCGAGTTAGTCTGACAGCGCTTAGTAAATTCACTTCAAATTGTTCGGACCAGGTGTCGTCCGAAGTTTCAAGAAAAGAAGATTGTGTGAAAATACCAGCGCAATTGACTAAAATTTCTAAATTAGGTTTATTTTCAATAAGTTTTAAAATTTGAGCTTGATAATCAGCTAGATCTTTAAGATCAAAGGCCAAGATTTCTGTTGGTCCTTTGCAGGTGTTTTGCACATGCTTTAGTTTTTCAGAATTTCGGCCTAGTAAAAAAACGAAATAACCTTTCCTAGAAAATTCGCGTGCTATTTCAGCTCCGATGCCAGAGCTGGCACCGGTAACAAGAACACTAGCAATTGTCTCTGATTTGACTTCAAGAGACAGGCTCATTTAAGTGCGGTCCATTTCGATTTTAGCAACTGTTTGTAATTGCATATTCGAAGTACCTTCATAAATTTGTCCAATTTTAGCGTCACGCCAAAATTTTTCAACAGGATATTCTTTAGTAAAGCCATTTCCACCAAAAAGATCGATAGCAAGCGAAGTGATTTTCTCTGCTGCTTTTGACGAATAATATTTTGCCATTGCTGCGGATTCAATAAAATCTTCACCAGCATCTTTAAGACGAGCAGCATTGTAAACCATTAATCTAGAGGCTTCTAATTCAATACGCATTTGTGCTAACTGAAATTGAACTCCTTGAAATTGTCCAATTGCTTTGCCAAATTGTTCACGTGTTTTGATATAAGCCAAGGTTGCATCATAAGCACCTTGTGCCATCCCAACCATTTGTGCACCAATACCAATGCGACCTTCATTTAAAGTTTCAATAGCAATTTTGTATCCTTTGCCAATTTCGCCTAAAATATTTTCTTCAGGTATTTCACAATTTTCAAAAATTAATTCACATGTTGAACTTGCGCGAATTCCTAATTTGTCCTCTTTTTTACCAACAGTAAAACCTTTAAAGCCTTTTTCAACTATGAAAGCAGTAATGCCTTTGTAGCCTTTTGAAATATCGACGGATGCAAATACAATAAAGAAACTAGCTTCTTTTGCGTTTGTAATCCAAAGTTTGTTACCATTAATAATCCATTTACCATCTTTTTTTTCTGCGCGACATTTTAAAGAAAACGCATCTGAACCAGAAGAAGATTCAGATAGGCAATAAGCGCCAACCCATTCTTTAGCTAGCTTAGGTAAATATTTTTCTTTAAGTCCTTCCGTTGCCCATCGAACGATAGCATTCGTAACTAAAGTATTTTGAACATCACACAGAACGGAAACGGATCCATCAACACGGCCAATTTCTTCAATAGCAATACATGCCATTGTCATTGAACTTGCGGCGCCGCCATATTTTTCAGGAGATTCAATTCCCATTAAACCCATTTCAAATAATTTAGTAACGATCTCGGGATTCATCTGAGCTTTTTCATCCATGTGATTTACATGGGGCTTGATTTCGGCTTCGGTAAAAGATCTTACAGCTTCTCGAAAAGCGATTTCATCTTCAGACCACATTGTTAAAGCTGGACGAGCATTTTCTATTGCCATGGGTGTCTCCTTCTATATTTTCTATATCTACAACACGTATATAATATGCCAATTAAGGCTTTGTGGATATATGACACAGACTAAGTGATCAGCTGCGTTAAGCGTGACTAATTTCGCATGTGCAAAGTAAATGCAAATCGAAAGTTTTTCTCGACACGAACTTTTAATTTGGTAGCGTGTTTAGTTATATGGATATAGTAGAAATTGGTGGAAAATTAGCGATCTTTTTTATTCCTTTTTTGTTTGCGCTTTGCTTTCATGAGTATGCGCACGGTCAGGTAGCTCATTGGTTGGGCGATGATACCGCTGAAAAATTGGGAAGATTAACTTTAAATCCAATGGCTCATGCGGATTTAATAGGTACTTTTGTTTTACCTATTAGCGCTATTGTTTTTGGCATTCCACTTTTTTTTGGTTGGGCTAAGCCTGTTCCTGTGAATACTCGTAATTTAAAAAATGTGCGAACAGATATGTTTTGGATTGCGATTGCGGGCCCTGCATCTAATATTTTGTTAGCCTTAATTTCGACTCTTGTGATGGGTGTTGGGATACATTTTAATTTATTTGGCGAATTATCTAAGCCCATTTTAACGTTATTACAGATGTTTGTGCTAACAAATTTATTTTTAGCGATTTTTAATATTTTACCACTGCATCCACTGGATGGCGGTAAAGTATTAGCTCGTTTTTTGCCGGCCTCCGTTAATTATAAACTAGAGCAAAACCAGCAAATAACAGGTTTTATTTTATTAGGATTAATGATTTCAGGCGCGCTTTCTGTTTTAAGAATTCCAGTGTTTTATATTTTTAATCATTTAATGACATTGGCAGGAGCGGGGATGCTATTATGAGCGAAGTTTCAATTACTTCACCTAAAAAACAACGAGTCATGAGCGGCACACGCACGACCGGAGCTTTGCATTTGGGGCATTACCTAGGATGGTTAAGTAATTGTCTAGAACTTCAAAAAGAATATGAATGTTTTTTTGGAGTTATGGATTGGCACGGAATGACTAGTAAGTACAAAGAGGCCGGTGAAATTAAACAGTGGAATCGTGATATTTACGCTGAAATGTTAGCATGGGGAATTGATCCGGTTAAAAATACAGTTTTTATTCAGTCCATGATTCCAGAACATATCGAATTATTTATGATCTTCGCAAATTTAACTCCAATGGGCTGGTTAGAGCGTGTTCCTACGTGGAAAGATGCGGAAGAAGAAGCTAAAGCAAGTGATACTCATAATTTGGGTCGATTTATGTATCCCGTTTTACAAGCGGCTGATATTGCCATTTACTTTGGTGGATTGGTACCGGTGGGTGGCGATCAGGTTGCACATCTAGAATTAACTCGCGAAATTATTCGTAGATTTAATCATTTGTATAAAGCGAAAATTCCAGAACCAAAAGCATTGTTAACAGAGACGCCTTCTTTTGTTGGCTTAGATGGCCGCAAAATGTCGAAGTCGTATAACAATTCTATTTTATTATCGGAAGAAGAAAAATCGTTAAAGAAAAAAGTAAATTCAATGCTAACAGATCCAGCGCGTGCTTTGCGCGAAAATCCAGGTAATCCCGAAGTGTGTACGGTGTATGCGTATCACAAATTATTTTCTTCTAAGGATGATCAAAAGTGGGCTGCTGAAGGTTGTGTCACAGCTGGAATCGGTTGCGGGGATTGCAAAGCTAAGCTTTGTGGTAATCTTGAGCAAATGATTAAAATACCTCGTGAAAAGAAAAAAGAGTTGTTGAATAACCCTAATCTGCTTGATTCAATCATTGCCGAAGGTAATGAAAAAGCGCGCATTCAGGCGCGAAAGAATATTCAGATTATTAAAGATTACATGAAGTTAGGATAAATACGTAAATGAGAAATTTAAATGAGTAGTATACGTGTTCAGTTGCAACAATTTGAAGGTCCTTTGGACTTACTTCTTTACCTTATTCGTAAAGAAGAAATGGACATTTTTAATATTAATATTGTCGAGATCACTAAACAGTATCTAGATTTTATTAAATTAATTAAAGAATTTGATCTTGAAGTTGCAGGTGATTTTATTGCGATGGCATCAACTTTAATTCAGATTAAATCTAGAATGTTGCTACCACAGTATGGTGAAAACGGCGAAATCGTTGAAAATGTAGATCCTCGTAAAGAGCTTGTTCAAAAATTATTAGAGTACGAAAAATACAAAGAGGCTTCAAAAGCATTGTATGATCGTCCACTTTTAAATCGTGATGTTTGGGCGCGTGGACTTAGAGAAAAACTAGAAGTAACTAACGATGAAATCGAACTTGAAGACAATGCATTATTTTCTTTAATTTCTTCCTATCGAAAAATGGTGAAAACGTTGCACAAAAAAATTCACAAAGTAAACGTGAAGTTGCAATCCATTGGCAGTCGAATTCTAGAGATGAGCCAAATGTTAATACCTGGGTCTACAGTGCGTATGGTTGAACTTTTAAGAACAGATCTTGGTGAGCGTATTGAAAGATCTCGTCAGGCATTGATTACATTTTTATCTTTATTAGAGCTGGGTAAACTTGGCTACGTAGGGATTTATCAAACTGAAAATTATGGTGATATTCATATACAAACGAAAAAAGCAATCGAAGGTGACGTGCTTTCTAAAGTGGAAGAATATGGAAATATGGATGCCGATCATGTGGCACAAGCTCTTTTTGCTAAATCAGCAAAATTATCTGCAGAAGAACTTGAAATGATTGATCAAGAAGATGATGTTTTAGAAAATTTAGATATTCAGCAAATGAGTTTTGGTGATCAAGTTAGTGCAATAGCAGATGACGTTGCTTCAGATGAAGAAATTTTAGCTGCAGAAATTGAATTAGGACATCACCAACAGACTCAGCCAGAGCATAGCGATAATCATACTGATCAACCGACAGATCTACAAACAGAGCAGGTGTAATATGGGACGTAAGAAAAAAAACGAAGTAGCTATTGAAGCTACTGAAATTGCAACAGACATCACTGCCGAACTAAATTCTAATAGCGATGATTCAGCGATGGATATTGAAATCGAAGAAATTTCAACCGAAGGCGCACTTTTTTTATCTGATGAGCCAGAATCAGAAGGTTTTATTCCAGAGGCTGTTAGTGAAGAAATTGATGAGTTATTCGCGGTCGATGTTGTTGAAGTTGATAGTGCTATTGAAGGTTCTGAATTAGATAATTTTGAATCTGCAAATATTGAAGATTTAGAATTTGTTGAAGATGAGCAAGTGCAAAGTATTATTGAAAGTATTTTGTTTGCCTCTGACAGACCGGTAAGTCTGGCCTCTATTCAACAGGTTTTTAAAGGTACCATTGTTAAGAAGGAAAAAATCAGAAGAACCATTGAAACCTTAGCTGTTGAGTACGCTGGTGGACGTCGCGGAATCGTATTAGAAGAAGTAACGGGCGGATATCAGTTAAGAACTAAAGTTGATAATATGAATTTCTTAAAGCGCACAATTAAAACACGTGCCTTTAAACTATCTGGTCCCGCATTAGAAACATTATCTATTATTGCTTATAAGCAACCTGTTGTTAAAATTGAAGTGGATCAAATCCGCGGAGTTGAATCAGGTCATTTATTAAGAGCCTTAATGGAAAAGGGTCTTGTTAATTTTGAAGGTAAAGCTGAAAATTTACCTGGTAAGCCAATGCAGTATGGAACAACGCGAAGATTCTTAGAAATTTTTGGCTTACGTAATTTGAAAGAACTTCCAACATTGTCGCAAATTGATGAACTTTTGCCTGAAGGCATTGGCGAAGAAGTTGAGGAAAAACAAACGTTATCAATGGTCACGGATAGTTTAGCTGAAAACGGAATTACGACTAGTTATTCTCAAGGTGAAGAAGAGCTTGGTCAGATCGAAGATCAACTTATTGCGATTTCGACATCATCAGAATTTTTTGAACAAGAGAAACTACGTCAAAAGATGAAGCGCGATGAAGAAAAAGCTCAGAATATTCGCGAAGCCATGACTGTCGGTGAAGATGTTCCTCGTCGTGATATGAATTGGTTGAAAAAATATGACGAATCTCTTCTTCTGGCCGCAGCTATTCAGGTAGTTGAAGTCGAAGTTGCAACAAATGAAACGATAGGTGATAGCGCCGATGAAGAGCTTTTTGCAGATGATGATTCCGAAGATGAATTACCTATGTACGAAGAAGCTGATGATGAATCAAATCTAGGGCAGGCCTAATTAATTAAAAAAGCAGGAGATGTAGTTCTTAGGTCCTGCTTTTTTTAGTAATAACCGATAAATTTTTAGACAGTATAAGTTTTTAAGAAATAACTGTCTCAAAATAAGAATCGTAATTTATATTTTATACGAAAAGCCGATAAGTAAAGCAGAGTGAAACTGGCTTATTTATTCCTATTATCAAGCGCGCTATTTTTGTGGGGATGTTCTGCAAAAATTGGTAATTCATTATTAATTGATTCTACGTTATGTACGACGACCTCTGCATTGACAGATTCAGGTTGTACAGCTTCAAGTACCACCCAGCAAGGTGTCCTTGAAATTCAAGCTAACAGTGCAACGATGACTGTGAATATGGAAAAGTCGGACACAGTTGAAATTACCGGAACATGCCACGATCTAGGACGAAAAAATAATAGAATATTAGTTGAAGCTTTTGCCGGCGATTTAAATGAAGCAGTTGATCCTTATGTTAGTAATGGAATCAGTTCGAAATGTTTAAACACTTCATCTGGTGTTGCAACTACCGAGAAATGCTTTTCGGTCACTAAAGGAATTGGTCGAATTGAAGATATTGGCTTGCCAGATCAAAAAGATTTTCCACAATGTCATAACGGTCAGTTTGGTTTTAGTGTTCGGCTAGGGAAAATTTTAACAGATGCAACTTTAGGAGTTAATTATTTAATTCGTTTTAAGTTAAGAACTGAAGAAGGCAGCCTTTCAGATACAATTTGGAGCCGCGTTAGTGTGGTTCGAAAATTAACTACGCCAATTATTGATTCAACGACAGCTACGCCACTTGCTTTTCAATGCAATTTAAAAACATCGCTAGCTAGATTTAATCAAAACATTACCTACACATTGCAAAGAACATTTAATCAACTAAGTGGTGCACCAAGTGTTGCCATCGCTATTCCAGGTTTTGGGGCAACTAGTGCTTCCATTGGTAATTATGATTATTACGATACAGGTTTAGTTGATGGGGTTACGTACAATTATAGTTTAGTGGCAACTGAAAGTCAGTACGCTGGACTTTATCCAGTAGCTCAAACATCGGCTTCGACACCAATTTCTTGTCCTATTACTAAACCTGTTGTGGGTTTATCCAGCGCACCTACAGCAAATACATGTCCTATTGGAGTAAGTTTTTTTAGTCCTGTTGCTACTGGAATTATTTATGAGATCGGCGCCTTTGCCGGAACAGGTTGGACTGGGGTTGGATTTAATGGTGCAAACGCTGGTCCTGTTGGATGTACTACCGGAAGTATTCAGACTGCGAATTGTAAAATTGCCGGATTGATATCTGGTGTTGAATATTCAATTTCTGTTCGAGCTATCGGCCCCAGCGGAGAAATTGGATTGTGGGCTAATGAATTCAAATGCAGGCCACTGTAAAAACGACCCACATTTTTAAAAAACTATAAGTTAAAAAGCTTCGTCAAAAGCAACTTGGCCAGTAACTCCGACTTGGTAAGCAGAAACGCGTCGTTCAAAAAAGTTTGTTAATTCTTGAACGTCTTGTAATTCCATAAATCCAAATGGATTTTTTGCATGATAACGGGGTGGAATATTTAACATTTCCAAACGTTGATCAGCGATGAATTCTAAATATTGGCGCATATCGCCTAGTGATAATCCAGCAATACCATTTGAAATTAAATCTTCGGCAAAAGTCATTTCGCAGTCAATTGCATCTTCAAGCATTTGAATAACCATGTCTTGCATTTGTTCATTGAACAAAGTGGGATCTTCTTTGCGAACTGTTTGAATAACTTGATTTGCAAAAGCCATATGCATGCTTTCGTCACGGAAAACCCAGTTTGTTCCAGAAGCAAGCCCCGCTAGCATGCCTTTTGAGCGCAAGAAATAAACATATGCAAAAGCCGCAAAGAAAAACATACCTTCAATGCACGATGAAAAACAAATTAAGTTTAATAAAAACTTACGTCGATCTTCAACGGTGTGCAATTGATCTAAGTCGTTAATTGAATCGATCCATTTAAAACAAAAGTCAGCTTTCTTTTTAATAGACGGAATATTTTCAACAGCAGAGAAAGCCTGAGCACGTTCTTCAGGGTTAGCAATGTATGTATCTAATAAAGTTAAATAAAATTGAACATGCAAAGCCTCTTCATAAAGTTGACGACTTAAGTAAAGGCGCGCTTCCGGAGAGTTAATATGCTTGTACAAATTAATGACCAAGTTATTACCAACGATAGAATCACCCGTTGCAAAAAAAGCAACTAAACGATGAATCAGATGTTTTTCTGATTCTGTCATACGTGTGTTTAAATCAACAAGATCCGTCGAAAAATCTACTTCCTCAACAGTCCAAGTGTTTTTAATTCCATTTTTATACATTTCGTAAAACAATGGATACTTCATGGGTCTTAATGTTAAATCAAATCCTGGGTCTAAAATCATTTTATTCTCCAATTACTCTAATCAAGTTGTTAATCTGCCTTCGATTTACCGTTAATTTGCGGTTAATTTACTGACACGCTTCGCAAGCTTCTGGGTTCTCTAAACTGCAGGCGATAATTTCTGAATCCGAATATTCTTTTTTTGCTTCTATCGCTGTAGCTGCTGCTAAATTGTCTGCAGCAGTTGGTATATTACTTTTTTTAACAGTCGTTTTGGTAATCGAAGTCGCTGGACGTGAACGAAGGTAATAAGTTGTTTTAATTCCTTTTTTCCATGCGTACATATACATCGATGACAATTTTCCAATGGTTGAGCTTTCTTGGAATAAATTTAATGATTGCGATTGGTCAATGTAAGCGCCACGGCCTGCGGCCATGTCGACTAAAGCTTTCATCGGAACTTCCCAAACTGTTTTGTAAAGTTTGCGAATATCCTCAGGAATGCTTTCGATATGCTGAATCGATCCTTCGCTTAATTTAATCTCGTTACGCATTTCGTCGTCCCAAAGATTTGCATTTTTTAATTCTTGAACAAGATATTTATTTACTTGCATGAATTCGCCAGACAAAGTTTCGCGTTTAAATAAATTTGAAATTTGTGGCTCTGTCGCCTCATAAGCTCCAACTAAAGATGCAATTGTTGCTGTTGGCGCAATCGCGATCATTAAGGAATTGCGAAGTCCTGATTTCATCATGCGCGTGCGAAGTGCATTCCAGCGTGCTTCGTCCGTTGGTTTTACATTCCAAAGGTCAAATTGAAATATTCCTTGAGCTGCTTTTGTCTGATCGAAGCTAGAATGTGGCCCATGTTTTTCAGCCAATTCAATACTGGTAACCAAAGCATTGTAATAAATTTCTTCTTGAATGCGGGTTGAAAGTTGTTCTGCCTCTGTTGAATCAAAAGCATACTTTAACTGAAAGAAAGCGTCTTGCAAACCCATGATACCAAGTCCGATTGGTCTCCATCGATTATTAGATTCGGCAGCGGTTTCAATAGGGTAGAAGTTGATATCAATAACGCGATCTAAGTATTTCACAGCAACTTTTACAGTTTTTGCAAGTTTCGCAAAATCAAATTCTCCGGTAGCAGTAATATGGCGACCTAAATTAACCGATCCTAGATTGCAAACAGCTGTTTCATCTTTAGAAGTAACTTCTAAGATTTCTGTGCAAAGGTTTGATAAATGAATCACGTTCCCAGGTTGCCCTGTTTGATTCGCTTTGTTGTTCGACGCATCTTTGAAAGTCATCCAACCGTTGCCTGTTTGCGCTAGGGTCTTCATCATTCTAGAATACAAATCGCGAGCCTTAATTTGTTTAACATATAATTTATTTGATTCAGCGTCGGTGTATATTTTTTCAAATTCAGCACCATAAACATCGCATAATCCAGTTACAACACTTGGATCAAATAATGACCACATGCTATCTGTTTCTACACGAGTCATAAATAAATCAGGAACCCAGTTTGCAATATTCACATTGTGAGTTCGTTTCGCATCATCACCTGTGTTGTCGCGCAGTTCTAGGAACTCTTCGATATCTGCATGCCATGTTTCTAAATAAACACACGCGGCTCCTTTGCGCTTTCCACCTTGGTTAACAGCGGAAACAGATGAATCTAAAGTTTTAAGCCAAGGAATAATTCCATTACTGTGTCCATTGGTTCCTTTGATTAAAGATCCACGAGATCTTACGCGGTGGTAAGCTAAGCCAATGCCGCCAGCAAATTTTGATAATAAGGCAATATCCGTGTAGCGGTTATAGATTGAACGCAAATCATCTTGCGGAGAATCTAATAAATAACATGAACTCATCTGTGGGCGTAAAGTTCCAGAGTTAAATAAAGTCGGAGTTGAAGGCATGTAATCATGTGAAGATGTTAAACGATAAAGTTCAATAGCTTCCATGGGGGACTGAGCCAATCCGCAAGCTACGCGCATAAAAAAGTATTGTGGAGTTTCAAAAACTTGGCGCGATTTTGGATTTTTTAATAAATAGCGATCATAAACAGTGCGCAATCCAAAATATTCAAAGCGGTCCGTTTTGAAGTGTTCGATAGCTGCGCAAAGTTCAGTTTTGTTTTCCATAACAAAGGCGTAAACAGATTCAGATAATAACCCATGGTTAAATCCCAATTGAACTGAGTCAGCAAATGACCCAATTTTTTGTGCGCGAACTTCTTCATCAATATAAGTGGATAAAAGGCGAGCCGCTAATCGTGAATACTCTGGATCTTCGCCAATAAGTAAAGAGGCGGTTTGGATGCATAAATTATCAAGTTCTTTGGTCGTTGCTCCATCATAAAGGCCGCTGATGGCCTTTGTTGCGACTCTTAAAGGGTCAACGCTAATTAACCCTTGGCAACAGCGACTAACGCGTTCAACGATTTTAGTGACATCAACGGGCTCTAAAGAGCCATCTCTTTTTTTAACACGCATTATATGTCCAGAAGACATGCTGTTGGCAGATTGGTTTATTTTTGTATTTGCATTTGTGCGTGCTTGAATTTCCATGGTTCCCCTCGGTCGCGATGCCTAACGTTTTGTTGGCATTAAATAATAAGAATCCTTCACTTCCCCTCAGAAGTTAGAAAACTTAGGTTCAAAGTCTTTCGTCCAGTTTAAAATTTTTCAAGAGAATTTCTTTGACCGTTCTAGTCTAGTTTCGTTTGAGCGAAAGTTTGACTAAAGGTCAATTTTTCTCATCCGTGCGTTTCGCATTTTTTACTAAGAGATTTTTAAAATCTTCTTAGAAACCACTAGATCTAGTGGTTGAAATGCTTAGCCTCATCAATAAGGCCTGTTCTTCTTAAAATCAGGTTGAATCTTTTTTCAAAAACTTTCAAATAAAAAATTATATTTTTTTAGGTCATGCCTAATCATTACACATAGGTCTGTAAAAAAAATGAAATTGCTAAGATCTTGGTCTAGAAATGAATCTCATTCGAGAAAAATGATTAAGACTTAGGTCTGGGTTCATATAATTTCACTTTTTTATGGAAGCTAGTGCGTAAATCGCCGATTTCTTAAATGTTCTGTCAAATGCTAAGAGTTCGTTCAACTCGAAGTTTCATTTGATCAAATAGCTGGCGATCATCACTACTTTGTGGATTCCATAGGCAGCCCTGAAATGTTTTGCTTAATCTAAGTTCATCAATGATGGCTTGATGGGTACCCATTTTATTTGCTGTCCATTGTGGCGCAACAAGTTCATCCCAACGTGAAGCAAAAGCCGCAAGGCGATGAACAGCAATATGGGGTTTTAAATGCGATAAAAATAATTTTACCTTATGGGTATAATCAATTTGCGAAATTGGTTGAAAGTCTCCTGCCAAATACCATTTTTCTAACTCAGTATTTTTTAAAACATGCAGGTTATGAAGTTTGATATTGGTAATTGGTAAATCGTTACAAATTTTAGCACTTTGGATAATTTGCTCTTCCGTTTCGTTCGGAGAACCAAAGATTAAGTGAATTCCTAAATCTACAGCTGTGTTGTCATGAATTTTATGAATAGCCGCGATTGAATCTTCAGCTGTGTGGCCACGTTGCATAAAAGCAAGATGCTCATCAAAAAAACTCTGAACACCAAGCTCAACCGAGACAAAGGATTTTTGATAGTACTCTTGCCACAAGTCCAAAACACCCTTGGATAGGCAATCGGGTCGGGTGCCAACAACAAAGCCTTTTACGAAATCGTGCTTAAGCGCAAGTTCGAAATTGTTACGTAAGGCAGGAATCTTAGTAAATGTATTGGTGTAGGCTTGGAAATAAACTAGATATTTTTTTGCATGATAACGTTTTTCTATTAAATCATGAAATTTTAAAATTTGTTCATCTAAAGTTAAAGTGAAGGATTCACTTCGCGCGGCAGAACCCCATACGTCGCAAAAACTGCAAGTTTTCATTCCTTTCAGGCCCATGCGATTTGGGCAATTATCAACAACGCTGACTGGAATTTTATAGACTTTCTCTTTAAAAATTCTTCTGTAGTGTTCTGAAATCGAATGATAGGGTAATCCGGTCCAACCTTTTTCCATAGAAAGCAGACTATAAAGTGAATCCATTTGTGAATCAACCATTTGAAGAATTTGGATTTACCCTAGAGCTAACTCGAGATGGCAGTCCAACACTTAGGCTTAATCAAGTTGCAATGGGTGAAATTCACGCTGAATCCATGCATCACTCGGCAGGAGCTGCTTCTGAGACCTGGTACGTTTACGGGGCCGTGATCGAAAAAGTATTTCAAGTAATAAAAGCTTTGAAATTAGACACCATTAAAACATGCTCAATTGGTTTAGGGTTAGGGTATATTGAGCAAGTATGGGCTTTAAATGCCTTAGCATATCAAAAGCAAATAAATAAAGATGTGTTATTAACACTGGATAGTTTTGAAATCATTCCAAGTTTAGTAGATTGTTTTTTGGACTGGGTGCTTCAAAAAACAAATAAGCCAAATCATCAAGTGTATGATTTGGCTTATCAAAAATTAGTCGAAATTCAAAAAGAAAATTTTAAGGATGAAAAAAAACAAATTTTAAAAGACAGTTTGTTAACTTACTTAGAAAATCAATATAAGAATAATTTTAATATTTTCGAAAACATTTTAAACTATAAGGATAAGCAAAAATGGAATATTATTTGCTTTGATGCTTTTAGTAAAAAATCAAGTGCAGCGCTATGGACAGATTCTTTTTTGAACCACTTTATAAAAAACCATTGCAATAAAGACTGTGTTTTTACAACGTACGCTTGTACTGCAGAACTTAAAAAAATATTAACTGATAATAACTTTATAGTATTAAAACGACTAGGATTCTCTGGTAAAAGAGATTCAACTTTAGCGGTTCGTGGTAAGTATATAAATATTTTTACGACTTCGGTTTGGACTGATTAATTTTTCCAAATTTTTTAACATATTCAATAATTGATGATCTAGATTCATCATTTATTTGAGTAAATTTTAATCCGATATAACCATCAAGACCCGAATAAATGACTTCTGCTTTTACATTTATGGGTTGAAAAAATTGAGGACTCATGACCTGACCTTCGGCGGTATCTCCGATTTTTAAATCAAATACTTCTGTAAAGCCCATGCCGCCTTCGCTAATTGTAACTATTTTGGCATTCAGTTCAGAATGTTTGCTAGACGTACCTGCAAATTGCGCAAGAATAGGAACTCGTGATTGCTTTCGTCTTGAAAGGCCAAGGCGTTCAACAATATCTGGAAAAGCGAAAACTTCGTTCCATTCTTTGGTTTTTGGATTTTGAATTGATAGCTTTGAAACATCGGTTAGTTTTGAAATGTATGTTAATAATTCAGGTTTGCTCATCAAAGGTTGATCAACAAAATTTAATTGGACTCGGTAAAAAGCACTTTCTGCAAATGTGTCAGCTAAGGTTTTTTCATTTGAAGAGTTGGGAATAATATTTGTCGCCTGAGTCGGTTCTTCATCAGCAGACGGAGCAAAAGATGCCGTTTCTGTTTCGGGTTGCCACTTCGTAGCACGAAACCATTCTGTTTTCCCACGTTTCCAAACCAAAACTTTTTCTAGTTCCGATTCATTATGATTACGCAATTCTGCAGCTAAGGCAGCATTTGAAAAAGGACCATCAACGCGACCGTGAAATTGTAAAAACCATTTAGAAGACATAATTTACCCTACTTCAAAAAATTTTAAAATTTCATCTTTAGACTTTAGCGAATCTTGATATCCCATGTCTATTAACTTGCTGCAAAATTGAGAATTAAATAATAGATAACTTAGGATTTCACTGGCCTCATCTAAATTACCAAATGTCGAAATAGTCATTCGTAATAATCTAGGTAAGTGATGGGCGTAATGGCGAGCAATTTCACCAATATTTTCAGATGGAGAAATACATAAGGCTGGAATTGTTTTTAAGTCATGTAATGCTCTGGTTTTGGCATCTGCCTTTGAAACAAGGTCATTAATCCGTTGAATTCGTTGAACATCTTGTTCAACAGAATCCAATAATACCGCATTTAACAAAGTGTTTAAAATACGAATCATAGAAGGCTCCGTCGGAGTGCTATTTTTTTCAGAGGGAATGCCTTTTATATAGTTTTCATTCTCTGCAACAGACTGCGTACGTACGCCGATTACAAATAATTTCTCTGCACCCATTCGAATGGATGGACTGCAGGGGGTGTTGTTGCGAAGGCATCCATCACCATAAAAATCTGATTCCACTTGAATCGGCGGAAATAACATTGGAATTGCTGAGGATGCCATAATGTGACTAGCGTTAATTTCAGTCAGTTCTGCATGCCTACGGCTATCATGCCAAGTCGTGGTTGCTGAAGTTTTTGTTTTCTGCTTTTGAATAAAACTAATTGCTGAGTTTTGATTATAATTGTTTGCCGTGATAATTACAGATTCAATTATATTTTGATCTAAATTTTTTTGAATTTTACTAAAGTCGCAGTTTTTTTCAATTAAAGTTCTTAACGGAGAAGTATCCAAAACTGCATTTAATTTTTTTTCACCAAAAAGACCAAGCGAAAATTTATTTAAAGACATGAAATCAGTTTTAAAAACTTGCTCTGAAGATATTTTAGACCATAAGAAAACCAACTTTTCGACAGCAATATCAAAGTTTTCAATATTACAGGCCAATTGTGCACAGTTAATTGCTCCTGCGCTAACTCCAGATAAAATCTGAAAAGGACTTTTTACCTGAGTACCTTTTAGAATTTCAGAAAGGCCTTTTAGAACTCCAACTTGATATGCGCCACGAGCTCCGCCGCCTGATAAAATTAATGCTGTTTTAGATGTCATACTTTCAGGGTATGGAACATCGGAATTCCTGTCAAACAAAGGTCCTGTTGTCGGAAGCTACAAGGCTGGATAACAATTTTAAGCGTCTCTTAAAACGAGACATTTTCATCAAATCTCGATATAAGAACGACTATGAAATCATTAAGAAAATTTAAAGTGTTTTGTAAGGGGGGTTGGCCCTTTTATTGAATAACCTTTAGATAGAGCCAAAGATATTGTCTTTCAAAAAGGAGATCATATGTCTCAAGTTAAGAAGTTTAAAATAAACAAAGTTATACTGGCTATGACAACACTAGTGGTCGTACTAACTTCGTTTTCCTGCGCAAAAAAAGCTTCTGGGATTAGAACTCCACTTAAGAAAACAGAAAGTACAAATTTAAACCAAGTTATTTCAACTCAAACCGAACAACTTGCAGCTTCGCAAAACATTCTATATAAAATTGCCACGTTGGAAACACCCGAAGTGGCTGATGATGGCTCTGCTTCTGTTAAATTTGAATTATTAACTCCAGATCTTCAGTATTTGCCTGTTGCAACGTCTCATCAAAACGGTCAGCTAGATTCGCAAGGAACTTATCAAGATGCAGCAAGATCCGTTCAAGTTTTAGTGCAAGCACGATGTTCTGCGGATAGTTGTTCCAAATATATTTTATTAATAACGGTTAGTAAAAATAGTAAGCCTGTATATCAAACGGCAGCATTGTCTTATAGTAGCGATATTAAATTCAATTTGATTTCTACAAATCAAACGCAAGGTTTTTTTGCTGGATTAGATCAACTTGAAAATTACGTTCGAAATGTGGCTCCAAAAAATGATCGACCAGCTTCAAATGAAGAGTAAATATTAAAACAGAATCATTTTGACCCTAAGGTAAGTCTAAAAATAAGCAAAATTGTAGTTTTTTAGCAGCACTAAAAAACTAGCACTAATAAATTTAATAAATTACAAAATCAGAAGTTGTGTAAAGTTTTCATGCACTTGCTATATAGCGTTATAATAGATTTTAAAACAAAAAAAACAAAAAAAACAAATTTTAAGCTGTTTAAGTTGATGCCACTGACAATTCATGGCACTTTCGTTGCTTAGTTAATATTTCGGCTCAGTTTGATGCCAAAATGAAACCATTTGGGGGAATAAATATGAAAAAGACATTAGCAATTGCAATCGTATTGGCGTCAATCACTACGTATGCTCAAGTAGAATCAACAGCTCCAGCGGCATCAGATGTTCCTGTTGCAACTGCATCTAAAAGCAAAGTAAAAAAAGTTTCAAAAAAGAAAAAAGCCGCTAAGCCAAGCGCAGCAATCGAAGCTACTGCAATTCCTGTTGCAGCAACTGCCCCAGCAACTGCAACTATAGCCGCCGGTACTACAACAGCTACAACAGCTGAAGTCGCGGCACCAACTAAAAAATGGGGAGTTGCAGCCAAAGTATTTAGTTCAAATGATTTTACTGAAATGCAAAATATTCAAACTCTTACAAGCGTAGGATTTTCTTATAAAGTAGCTGATAAAGTAACTTTAAAAGCGACAGAAACTTTTGAAACATTATCGGCATCATCTCCATCTGAAGATAAAGCTAAACGAGATATGATTAGTGCTAATAATTTTCGTGCGGCTTACACAGACATCAGTGCTGCAACAACATTAGGTACTATGATGGGCAGCGGAGATATCACAACATCATTGAATCTTAAAGTTATCGGTGATGATTCATATTATACAACTCTTGGTGGTTATAAAAATGTAGCAAGTATGGTTGAAGCTAATCTATCTATACCTTATTCGATAGCGCCTAAAGTTGATGTAAGTATCGACTCTCAATGGAGACATGTATTGAATGAAGCTGGCCCAAACTCAAATCGTTTTTTAGTTATTCCTTCAATTTCTTATACATTTAACGATATGTTTAGTGTGTATCAAGCGGGTGGATTAATTATAAGTGCTCGTGATAACTCTGATTTTCGTCGTAATTATGAGCGTATTTATTTAGAAACTGGTTTTACAGTTACACCCATTAAGAACTTGGCTTTTGGTATGGATATAAATCAGGACAAAGCAATTACTTCATCTAATGATAATATTGATGTTACTAGTTTTTCTCTTTATCGACCAAATCAAGCTGCTAACGCTGATAAAACTCTTGATTCCGTGACCTACGAAACGTATGTTTCATACAGTTTTTAATTAAAATTAAAGAAATTAAAAATAAGAAAAAAAGCATTCATTTATGAATGCTTTTTTTTTATTGGTTTTAAGAAATAGAAATATGCCTAAGGAAAAACGAAGTCACTTTTACTAGTCATATTTTTTTATGGTCTGCTTTTGCTCAATCATCAACTAATGAGAATTCAGTTTTCCAAGTTAATGAAGCTAGCGATTGGAACGTCTCCACATTTAAATTTGGCACTGGACCAGAGGAAGCCTTGTTTACATACGAAGAGCCTGGAGTAATGAATGAATCCGGCAGTATGAGTGGATGTAAATTATTTAGTGGGCAGTTTAGAATATAATGCTTCATTAAGTGGTAGCAAAAAAAACGTCGATTAAAAGTAATGAAGTCCCTATATCATTACTAATCGGACTAGGCCGTCGTACAACTACGGATGCCAATGACCCAATTATATATGATTATAAACGTGAACATTTTTATAATTACTACAGTTTTGCTATTGAAATTTTAGTATCTTACGACCTTAATTCATCGACAAAAATAAGCCTTGGAATTGAAAATTTAATTTCGGGTAATGCAAAAACATACTTATCTGATGAAGTCTTGGTTACAAAAAATGGAGCTTACGGGAATCAGAAGTAGTAAAAGTTAAAAGTAGCGGTAAAGACTATTATTTTATTGAGCCCGCGAATAGAACAACCGTTATTTCATTAGAAGCAGGAATGATTTTTTAGGTTTTACTAAAAAATCTATTCCTCAGGAGATTCGTTATCCACTTCATTTGTTAAAGCTTCTCCGGCTGGTAATAATGGAAGTGGGTCCACGGGGCCATCTAATTTTCTAATTTCAAAATGCAGATGTGGTCCTGAAGATCTTCCGGTATTTCCTAAAGCTCCGATGACTTCACCTTGTTTAATTTTACTTCCTTCGTGAACAATGATTTTATCTAGATGGCCGTACAGTGTGGCCCATCCATCATTGCTTTCAATCATAATCATTTTGCCATAACCTTTAAAACCCTTGCCTGTGTAGATTATGGTTCCGTCGTGCGAAGCCATTACAGCTGTTCCACGTGGTGCAGCTAAGTCGATTCCTTTATGTGGGCGTTTTCGTTTTCTGGCAATTTTTGGTAAAAAACCACGTGTCATGCGTGCTTCCCAAATTGGCCAGTCGAATTGAATTTTTCTTTTTCCTTTATGCTTTCCATCAGCTGTCTGAGTTACTTTGATAGAATTACTTTCTTTATCAACTTGAATTTTGGGCTGAGGTTGGGCCTCAGAATTAATAACTGTAGCTGATGTTGGTTCAATAGGTTGTTGTACGCAGCTAGATACTAGAAGTGCAGTAAACAATGAAAAAGTGATTATTTTTTTTGAAATTAATAAATTGGAAATTTTTGACATAATTCTTTCACTTGCTGTTGAACGAGTTGTTTTTTTTCTGCAGATTCCGTATTTTTTAATACCAAGCTAATCCATTTTGCGATTTGCTTCATTTCAGTTTCTTTCATTCCGCGTGTTGTTAAAGCGGGTGTTCCAATGCGAATACCACTAGTTACAAATGGAGATCTTTTTTCATTTGGAACTGTGTTTTTATTAACCGTGATTCCGGATTCATCTAGTGCAATTTCTGCAACTTTGCCGGTTATGTTTTTGTAATTTTCACTTAGGGATAAATCCACTAACATTAAATGATTGTCGGTTCCCCCGGTGACTAAATTAAATCCTTCCGACATTAAAGCATCGGCTAAGGATTTTGCATTTTTTAAAACTTGGTCAATGTAGACTTTAAAATCGGGTTGAAGGGCTTCTTTAAATGCAACGGCTTTTGCTGCAATAACATGTTCTAATGGGCCTCCTTGAATGCCAGGAAAGATTTTTGAATTCATGACTTTTGCTTTTTCTTCCGAGTTTGTTAAAATAATTCCACCGCGGGGGCCGCGTAGCGTTTTGTGGGTTGTTGATGTAACATAGTCCGCATAAGGCACAGGTGATTCGTGGTGACCAGAAGCAACCAGTCCAGCAAAGTGAGCCATATCAACCAATAAGGTTGCTCCAACAAGGTCTGCAATCTCTTTAAATTTTGCAAAATTCAAATGTCTTGGATACGCGCTGTAACCTGCAATAATTAATTTAGGTTTGCATTCTAAGGCTGTGTTTTTAATTGTTTCATAATTTAATAAACCTGTTTGCTCATCAAGTTTATAGGAAGCTGCTTTAAATAATAAACCGCTAAAATTAACGGGGCTGCCATGAGTTAAATGGCCACCATTTGACAAATCCATTCCAAGAATTGCCTCACCTGGTTTAAGGCTGGCCATATACACAGCCATGTTGGCGTTTGATCCCGAATGAGGTTGGACATTCGCATAATTTGCAGAGAATAATTTTTTTAATCGTTCGATGGCTAAGGTCTCGATTCCATCTACAAAGTGGCAACCTCCATAGTAGCGTTTTCCTGGATACCCTTCGGCATATTTATTGGTAAGTATAGTTCCCTGTGCTTGCATAACCGCGGGGGATGCGTAATTTTCTGAGGCAATCATTTCTAAGCCATCTTGCTGCCTAGTCGTTTCGGATTGAATTAAAGAATAGACTTCGGAGTCGGATTTTAGATCAGCATTTAATTTTTTATTCATAGTGCTATTATGAAAGGACAGAACCTATTTTTGCAACTCTGGTTTGATGCCGACCACCCGCAAAAGTTGTATTTAAAAACAGGGCGGTCCATCTTTTGGCATCATCAACCGTGCAAAATCTAGATCCAATGCACATTATGTTCGCATCGTTGTGTTCGCGTGCAAGTTTTGCGATTTCATCACTATAAACTAAGGCCGCACGAATAAATGGGTATTTGTTCGCTCGCATTGTCATGCCTTGGCCAGATCCACATATTAAAATACCAAATGCTGTATCTGATTTTTTTAGCTGCTGACAAACAAGATCTGCAAAGTCGGGGTAGTCCACAGAGGCTGTGTCTTGTGGTCCAAGATCTAAAACATTTACTGATGAAGTAATATGATTTTCTTTTGTGAATGTATTTACTAAGTAATCATAAATGCTTTTTTTTAGTTCTAAGCCAGCATGATCTGAAGCTAAATAGATGTTCATTTAATTCAAATCCTTCTTTAAAAAATAATGGAAAAAGTTTTTATTTATTATCGTACTGAGAAAATATAAGACAACTATTTGTTCCGCCAAAGCCAAAAGAGTTGTTCATAACATGCTTTAGTTTTCCATCGCGCGCCGAGTTTGGGACATAATCTAAATCGCATTCTGGACTTGGATTTTTTAAATTAATTGTCGGTGCTACTTTTTGATCAACTAAACTCATGACACAAAAAGCGGACTCTAAAGCTCCGGCTGCACCAAGCAAATGACCTGTCATAGATTTAGTCGACGAAATCCAAACTTTTGAAGCGTGGTCTTTCATCAAAGTTTTAATGGCCTGAGATTCAAGTGGATCGCCCATTGGAGTACTTGTTCCGTGCGCATTTACATACTGAATGTCTGTCGCAGTTAAATGAGCATCTGATAAGGCATTTTTCATGGCTGAAACAAATCCACGACCTTCTGGGTCCGGAGATGTAATATGGTAAGCGTCTGATGAGGCCCCATAGCCACTAATTTCGCAAAGAATATTTGCTTTGCGTTTTATTGCTCCCTCTAAAGATTCAACAATAAATGTTGCGGCTCCTTCACCTAAAACAAAGCCATCACGGTCTTTATCCCAAGGTCTAGACGCTTCACTTGGCGAATCGTTTCTAGTTGATAATGCTTTCATATTATTAAAACCAGCAATTGCCAAAGGGGATACTGTTGATTCTGTGCCGCCAGCAATAATAGCGTCGGCTAAGCCAAAGCGAACATAATTATAAGCTTCGCCAAGCGAATGAACACCAGTTGCGCATGCCGAAGTTAAAGCAAAGTTTGGACCTTTTGCTCCAAATAGAATGGAAACCCAGCCTGGAGCTAAATTTGTAATAACAGATGGAATAAAAAAAGCAGATACACGCGATGGACCTTTTTCAATAAGTCTTGAATGTTGTTCTTCAATGAAAGGTAGTCCACCCATGCCGGAACCAATAAATACACCGACGCGATTTGAATTTTCGTCTGTGATTTTTAGTTCAGATTGAGCAAAAGCCATTTTTGTAGTTGCGATGGAATACTGAATAAAAAGATCCATTTTTTTTTGTTCTTTTTTTTCAATGTAGGCGTCAGGAGTAAAATTTTTAACTTCACCCGCGAATTTGACATCATAAGCGGTTGTATCGAATTTAGTGATAGCGGCAATTCCAGATTTTCCGCGTAGGGCATTAGACCAAGAGTCAGACAAATTAAGCCCAAGGGGAGAGATTGCTCCAACCCCAGTTATTACCACTCGTTTTTGTCCGTTGGGCTTAGTTGTTGTGATCAAGCTTAAACTTTACCTTTAGTAGTTAAATACGTTTGAACGTCATTAACAGTTTTAAGTTTTTCTGCGTCTTCATCAGGAATTTCAAGATCAAATTCTTCTTCCATGGCCATAACTAATTCTACGATATCAAGGCTATCAGCACCTAAATCATCAACAAATGAAGCTTCTGATTTAACTTTTTCTGGGTCAACACCTAGTTGTTCTACAATGATGTCTTTAACTTTTGGGTTCACTGACATTTAATTCTCCTTTAGTCGTTGTTTACTTTAAATATAAAAATTCAATCTTTATGCTAAACGTATAACTGTTAATTTAAATACATTCCACCATTTACATGAAGCGTTTGACCTGTGATATAAGATGCAGCATCGCTTAACAGAAACGCAACAACACTTGCAACTTCAACGCCTTCGCCGGGTCGGTTTAGTGGAATTTTATCTGAAAAACTTTTTAACTGCTCTTCAGATAAAGCTGCAGTCATATCGCTTTTAATGTAGCCTGGTGCTACACAGTTTGCGCGTATTCCACGCGAGGCAAACTCTAAAGCTACGGACCGGGTGAAAGACTCAAGTCCCCCTTTGCTTGCTGCATAGTTGGCTTGCCCGGCATTTCCAGTGGCTCCAATAACAGATGAGATGTTAACAAAAGATCCAGCACGAGCTTTAAGCATAATTTTACTAAATGCTTTTGTGATATAAAAAGCACCCATTAAATTAGTTTGTATAACATTTGAAAAATCTTCGGATTTCATTCTTAAGATCAGTTGGTCTTTAGTGATGCCCGCATTATTCACAACGCCATCAACAGTTGACCATCGTTTAATAACTTCAGCGATGACTTCTTCAACATTATTTTCATTGGCGATATTAAGCTTATGAAAAAAATGTCCTTCGCCGGGTAGTGTTTTTAATAAATCCGTAGCCGCAGCTTCATTCGAAGAATACGTAAAGCATACGTGGGCGCCTTGTTCGGCCAAATACTTAACTATAGCAGAACCAATTCCTCGGCTACCACCAGTTACAAAAATTTTCTTTCCGATAAGGTCATTTTTTTTCATAAGCCAAGACGATGACTGAACTAGAGTTTCAGCTCAAGTTTTTATTTTAGTTAGGACTGCGTTGCATTATTTTTACCGAAGTGTTCAAGTAATTTTAAGTCATCTAAAGTGCTTGTTGAATAAACTTTAAAATAATCTGCATTACTTTTTTTGAATAAGCCCTTAAGAACATTACCATTTCCACACTCAATAATTGTTTCACAATTCATTTGCTTTAATTGAAGCATGGTTTGTGTCCATTTTACTGAGCCAGAAACTTGTGAAACAATATTTTTTCTTAAAATATTAGCGTCTGTTTCAGGTAGTGCATGAATATTTTGAACAATCGGCAATGATGAATTCTGAAAAGAAATTGTATTTAGAAATTCTTCCATTTTATCTTGGGCAGGTTTCATCATTTCGCAGTGAAAGGGTGCTGAAACCTGAAGAGGTATTAATTTAACACGTTTAGTTTCGCCGGGTAAAATTTCAGATTTAAAATTATCTTTTAACCAATTTAAAACTTTCAAATTTCCACTAATTACAATCTGACCATCGCAGTTATAATTAGCTGCAGCTAGTGGAGAAAATCCAGATTGTTCGCAAGCCCATTGACATAAAAATTTAACCTGCTCTTCGGATAAGCCTAATGTTGCAGTCATGCCGCCATGACCAATTGGAACAGCTGATTGCATGGCTTTGCCGCGAAGGCGGACAGCTTTAATAGCATCTTTAAAGCTAAGTACGGAACCTAAAACAAGACTGGCATATTCTCCGATTGAATGACCGGCAGTAACATTTGCATGGATTCCAAAATGCTCTGTTAAAACCCGAGCTGTTGCAGTTGAAACAGTTAGTAGTGCTGGTTGAGTATTTTCTGTTAATGCTAAATCGGCTTCGCTGCCAGTGAAACATAATTTTTTTAAATCGACTTGAATGACATCAGAGGCTTCATCAAAAATATCACGACAAATTTTAAATTCCTGATAAAGAAAAGAACCCATTCCAATAGACTGGCTGCCTTGTCCTGGAAAAACAAAAGTCATCATACGACCTCCACTTGATTTTTTTATATTACTAATTAATTAAAATTAAAAGCGTAGTATTGCAGAACCTGAAGTAAGTCCTGCGCCAAAAGCAGTTAGTAGAATAAGTTGGCCGCGTTTAATGCGTCCATCTTTATAGGCCATGTCAAAAGCTATGGGAATTGATGCAGCCGAGGTGTTACCCGTTTCGCGAACTGTTGAAATTACTTTATTTAAGGGAAAATCAAATTGATTGGCAACGGCTTCAGTTATTCGTGAATTTGCCTGATGTGGAACAATCCAATCCAATTCTTCGGCTTTTATATTTGTAGAAGTTAATGCTTCTAAACAAGCTGTAGCCATTGTGCGTGTGGCATTTTTGAAAATTTCTTTTCCCTTCATTTGCATGAAGTGAGATCCTTCGTCTAGAACTGCTTGCGAGAAAGGAAACCGAGTTCCGCCAGATTTTGCCCATAGTAATTCAGCATGTGCGCCTTCAGCATGTGCGTGGGCCGTCATTATATAGTTTGGATCTGTAGGACTTGTTTGGCTCAATATAAAAGCACCTGCGCCATCACCAAAAAGGATGCACGTGTCGCGGTCTTTGTAGTTCATCAAACGGGTTAAGCTTTCGGCACCAATAACCAGAATGTTTTTATAAGCTCCTGTTTTAATAAATTGGTCTGCTATGAACAGGCCGTAAATAAAACCAGAACAAGCTGCATTGATATCAAAGGCCATTATGTTTTTTGCACCAAGTTTAGTTTGAACCAAACATGCGCAAGCTGGCATTTTATAATCGGGAGTTACTGTAGCAACTATAATTAAGTCAATTTGATCAATTGAAAGATTGGCATCTTTTAAAGCATTATTAGCAGCACGAACACACAGGTCTGAAGTGCCTTCGTTTTCATCAACAACGTGACGATGTTCAATACCTGTGCGCTGGACAATCCAGTCGTGAGAAGTATCAACCATTTTCTCGAGGTCATAATTGGTAAGGATCTTTTCTGGTAGAAATGATCCAACGCCAGCTACTCTAGTGCGGTAAAGCATGATTACTTTTTCGCTTTAGCAGCGCTAATTTGCTTACCTTTATAATATAAAGCTCCATCAGCTGCTTTAAAAGCAACATGTGGACGTACTAATTCGCCAGATTTTTTATCAATAGCCATTCCTGGTGCTGATAAGCCATCATGTGATCTTCTCATATCGCGGCGGGACTTCGAGGTTTTCTTCTTGGGTGTAGGCATTTTATTCTCCGTAAAAAAAGATGTTAAGGATGCTGCATGGATTCGGTAAAATCAATAATTAATTCAATTTAATATTTTTTAAACTATCAAAGGGACTTATTTTTTCTTCAACGCTTAGTTTCTCATCATAAATAAGTTCACTTTTGTTAGCAGGTCGGTCGCATAAAATGCAATCTCCATTAGGTTTTGTCTCTGGCATTGGAGCAAATGGAACATCGATAGCAATTGCCTCATGTAAGTATTCGCCAAAATCAAATTGGTTGTTTGAATATTCGACTACGGCTGCGTCATTATGATCATCCTCAGAAACTGCAACAGAGGATTTAATATATTTGCCAGTTCGATCTAATTCTTGTTTTGGAATTAAGATCTCTTTAATTTTTTTTGAAAGCGGAAACTTAAAAGAATCGCCGCAGCGCGAACAGCTTTCTTCAGTGCGGGTTTTAATATGTCCAGTTAGGACAAAATCTTTCATATTAAGTGGTTTAATAAATAACTGAATATCAAAAGACTCATTACCTATGACATCAGCTAGGGCTAAATTTAGCTCGGCTGATTCACGAGTAAATACATAACTGCGACCATCTTCGGGGATTTCGTTTAATTTAATTTTCATAGTGGGCAAACATAACTAATTTATTCGAATTGGTCAACTTTTGCTAAGAAATTAGATCCAATCATAGTTGAAGCTGACGCTAATTCTTGACTGAGTTGTTTCATTTGTAGGAACTTCATGTTTAAGCCAGCTTTCAAAAAGCACTAAATCTCCGGCTTTGGGCTGTAAGTTAACAAATCTTTGATTTGAAAGTTTGGCTTTTTCTTTTATAACCGGAGAATTCATGAAAAAACTAAGTCTTGGGTCTTCAAATTTAATCGAACTGGCGCCAGCTGGAATGCTGACGTAATACGTACCGCTAATGACGGATTGAGGATGAATATGAGCAGTGTGCAAAGCTCCTTTGGACATGATGTTAACCCAGCAGTTGGTCATTTTTAAATTTTTTTCAGAAGCATTGTAATCTAGGTTTTTTAAGTATTTTCCAACATGAAGATTTATTTTTTTTTCAAGGTTTTTAAAGGTGGATGATAGCTTGTGAAGTTGATCCATTGAGCCATAAGATGTGAAACCATTTTTATAATTTTTAGCGGACCAGATTTGCCCTTGTTTATCAATTTTTTTAATATGCTCTGCTTCAAATTTAAGATCGACGAGGTCAAATAAAATTTTTTTTTGATAGACTTGGGTAGCGAATAAATTTGTCATTTTTCTGTTCTAGCTTATTTTTATAAATAAGTCCAAAAACAACTTAAAATGCTAAATTCGATCAAAGTTTAGACACTGTCTTAGTATGAGCCAGCAGCGGGTCATTTTATAGTGTTTAAGAAATTAAAACTTGGCCTGCCGCTTGCTTTATAAGTCTATGTAAATACATTTTTTTGGAGGAATTTATGAAAGTACTTTTAATAACTTTAACTTTTGGTTTGGCTTTAAATGCAACAGCAAAACTAAGTGATTTTAATTCTATAATTGAAGAAAATTCGAAAGCTCAAAACGAATTGCATGCTAATTTAACTGCTAATTTAAACGATACAAAACTTGCCGTTAAGAATGAAGCTCGAGATCGTTTTTTGGTTGATTCAGCAGGAGCTGTGAATGTTCCAACAAAAAAAGGTTTTCTAACTTTTGCTAAAGAAAAATCATATCATCGTGCTTCAGAGCTTGAGGCTAAGAAGCGTTTAGCTCAGGAAGTGGATTCAGCAGAGTAAGCTTAAAATTAAACATTTCTTTTGTGAAAGCTGGTCTAAAAAGCCAGCTTTTTTTTTGCTCTTTATCCTATATTGC
The DNA here is from genome assembly GCA_049301055.1 of Pseudobdellovibrio sp. Classification (GTDB taxonomy): domain Bacteria; phylum Bdellovibrionota; class Bdellovibrionia; order Bdellovibrionales; family Bdellovibrionaceae; genus Pseudobdellovibrio. The sequence goes on from JBAQKN010000010.1 coordinate 157,402, forward strand.
TTATCTAGGCTCAGAAAAATTCCTAAAAACAAGCAAAATAGTTTTTGGTTGCGCAAAGTGTAACCGCTGGTCTTTTGCGTTAAATCTGCAACACTTTGTCATCATATAATTAATTTGATTTCAAAGGAGTATTTTGTGAGTACATTCGAACTACTAGGTCAGCATGGTGATCATGAGCAAGTTGTTTTTTGTCATGATAAAAGCGTTGGTTTAAAAGCTATTATTGCCATTCATAATACTGCCCTGGGTCCGGCTTTGGGTGGAACACGATTATATAATTACAAAAATGAAGATGAGGCTCTAGTTGACGTTTTAAGACTTTCAAAAGGAATGACTTACAAAGCTGCTGCTGCTGGCCTAAATTTAGGTGGCGGTAAAGCTGTTATTATTGGCGATTCAAAAACAATTAAATCTGAAGGATTGTTCCGAGCTTTTGGTCAATTTGTAAATTCATTAAATGGACGTTATATAACGGCTGAAGATGTTGGAACTAATGTTGGTGATATGGAACACATCTTTATGGAAACACCTTTTGTAACGGGCATCCCAAAAGATTTTGGTGGTTCTGGTGACCCTTCTCCATATACAGCCCACGGTGTTTTGATGGGAATTAAAGCTACAGCTAGCGAAAAGTTTGGAACCGATTCATTAAAAGGTATGCGCATTGCTGTGCAAGGGTTAGGAAATGTAGGTTCTAATTTAGTAAAGTATTTGGTTGAAGAAGGAGCTGTTGTTAAAATTGCTGATATCGACCAGGCGCGTGTAAAGCTTCACCATGATAAATACGGAGTTGAAGTTGTTTCTCCGGATCAAATTTTATTTACTGATTGTGATATCCAGGCCCCATGTGCAATGGGTGCTATTGTAAATGATCAAACCATTACAAAATTAAAATGCAAAGCTATTGCGGGTGGAGCCAACAATCAGCTGGCTCAGGCTAAACATGGTGATCAATTGCGTGAATTGGGGATTTTATATGCTCCTGATTACGTTGTAAATGCTGGCGGTTTGATGAATGTTTTTGTTGAACTTGAAGGTTATGCACCAGATCGCGCTTTTGATAAAACCAAAAAAGTTTATGATAATGTGAAGAAAGTTTTTGAAATTGCAAAGCGTGATAACATTGCAACTAACATTGCTGCGGACAAATTAGCAGAAGAGCGAATTGCAACTATTGGAAAATTAAAGCAACGCCATTCAGGCAAATCAAATCGTTCTTTTACAACTTTAAAAGAAATTTTTACTAGATAATTTAAATTAAAATAGCATGGGAGTGCAAATGTCATTTATTGAAAAACAATGGAAATTAATTTTTGGAGCATTCGCAGCTATTTTGGTTGTAGGGCTTGTTATTGTAATTACAACATCAGCAAAGCTTTCAAACGAAAAGAAATCTCAAGAGAATTTCTTTTTAATAGAGAAAAAATATAGCGATTATAAAACAAAAAAAGCTCAAGCTGCTCAACCTGCAAATCCTAAAGAAGAAAAGGTAAAACCCGTTGCTGACTTTGCTGCTGAATTAGTTGCAATTAAGAAGTCGTTTGCTGATTTTTTAAGTCAGGATTCAAATTCTAAGGCTGGCCAAATGGCCGCATTATATTATTCTGAAATTTTGCTTGAAGAGAAAAATAAAGACTTGGCTAAAACAACTTTGCTAAAGGCTCAGAACAATGACTCTGGTTTAGTTAATACCTTAGTTCAGCAGCAGCTTGGTCAAGTTTTGGCTGATTTAGATCTTTGTAATGAAGCAATCGCTATTTGGCAAAAAGTAATTGATCGAAAAGAAGCTTCATTTTTACATAACGAAATTAAAATTCAACAAGCTTTATGTTATCAAAAAACAAATGATTCAAAAAAAGCTGAAGAAATTTTAACAAATATTGCTAATCAGAAATCAGATGGTCCAGCGGCTGGTGAATCGGCTACGGCAAAGGAAGCAGCAAAATACTTAAGATTGATTCAATATAAAAAAGTTTCAGGTACATAAAATATGCAACAACTTAAAAAAATAAGTCTTATTATTGTGGTTAGTTTGTTTTTTTCAAGTTGTTCTATATTTAGTAGAAATGAAAAAATTAATGATGGAGTCACACTTAATGTGCGATGGGTTCGTGATACTGTAGCAAAAAAGAACGAAGGCTTCCGAAAAATAAACCGAATGTCTCCGGTGATTTATAAAAATAAAGTTATTGTTGGAAATGCTTTAGACGGTTTGGTTTCCTATGATCAAATTTCTGGTCAAGAGCTTTGGAGAATTGCAATACCCTATGGTGTTGAAGCAAGCGGAACAGTTATAAAAGATCGTCTTTTTATCGGATCAAATAACGGAAAAATATATTCAATAGATTTAAGCTTAGGATCTATTGTTTGGGTCTTTGATACTAAGTCTGAAGCTGTTGCTGAGCCTTTATTAAATGAAGGTATACTGTTTTTTATATCGGGGAATCAGTCCGTATTTGCATTAGATGCTGTTAGTGGGAAGCAATTATGGACCTATAGTCGGCAAGATGCATCAAACTTAATGACCATTCGGGGTGGATCAAAACCTGCGTTTTCAAATGGAATACTTTATGTTGGTTTTAGTGATGGTTCGCTAGTTTCGTTTAGTGCAAAGACTGGGACACAGCAATGGGAAATTACCTTAAACAAAAATACACGATTTAAAGATATTGATTCGAGTCCAGTTATTGATGGTGATTCAATTTATATCAGCAGTTATGACGATAAGTTATATTGCTTGTCAAAAAATAAGGGCGAAATAATTTGGAGTCTTGCAGGCGGTGGTGCAAGTACTCCAATTATTGTTGGCGATCGAATTATTTTTGGTTCTTCAAAGTCTGAAATGATATCGGCTAATAAAAAAGATGGTAAGGAAGTTTGGAAATTTAAAAGTAATAATGGAATATTGTCAGACCCTGTTTTATACAAAGATTTTATTATTTCTGGAGAATCGCAAGGAAGTCTGGTTTTATTAGATCTGCTTACAGGCGTTAAGAAAGCGTCTTTCGAACCTGGACGGGGAGTCTTTTCGCGTCCAACTGTTCAATCGGATAAAAATTTAATTTATTTTATTTCGGGAGAAGGTAATGCTTATTCAATTGGGATTGACCCAGTACTGAGCACGTCCATTTATTATTTAAAAAATTAATTTAGCTAATTGTTGGAGAGATTGGAAATGATGGAAAATACAAATAAAAAAATTCGGACATTAATTCTAGCCGTAGGATTTATTTTATTTTCTAGTTGTTCAGTTACAACTTGCAAAATTGAAGATCGTCCACCAGTTCCAATTGTTGGAAACGAGACAACTATGAATCAAGGAAAAGATTTAACATCTAGAGTTCGTGTCTATAAACCAGATGGTACTTTGCAGTGCTCTCAGGGCGCTAAAATTGAGTTATCGGTAATGAAGAAAGAACTAACTGATATTCAGGTTTTTTCAGCAGAGAATAAACATGATGGATTGATGCGTGTTCAAATGTGTGGACATCCGACAGGTACGTGTAACGTATATGAAATATTATCTTCTGACTTAGATAAGGCATTGAAACTTGGTTTTAAGAAATGGAATAAGGACTAAATCTTTATTTTACTTACTAACGGAGTTCGAATTTTCTGTGCTTTTTTGAATCCATTTTTTTAAACTTGTTTCTGTAAAACGGCGATGTCCTTTTGCTGTTTTTACGCATGTAATTTGCTTTCGTTTAACCATTCTTCGTAAAGTATTTTCGCTAACTCCCAATATTCGTGCGGCTTCGGGGGTATTAATTGGTTTATTTTTAAACAGTGGCGACAGAATTATTTTTGTTGCTGATGGCTTTCTTAGTCGCGCTTGCTTGCGTTGAATTTGCTTATTTATTTTTAACCACGCAAGACCCACGCCCTTGGCCACTTTCATTAAAAAAAGTTTCTCTAGTTTTCCCGTTATAGGAATTTCTTCCGCCATGACAATATTTAGATCTGGAACGGTAATAGTTAAAAATCCAAGGTTCTGGCGAATTACGATCGGATAATCAAATGCAGTGGCAGTTTTTTTCATACTTAAATACTGCCAAAACTGCCACAAATTGATATAGGACTAAGGTCTAGTTTATATATGCATGATTAGTTAAGTATTCATGCATGAAATTTATTAGCGTATATTTTGAGCTATATATGAATCAAATAAGCAAGAATTTAGAAATTATTCCCGGAAAAAACTTAGAAGATTTAGCAATTATTGGCTCTTGGTTATTTCAAAAATCAGCTAAAACGCAACATTATTACCGACGAATTGTAAAAGATTTTTTAGATTTTTATCCTACGATAACATTAAAAACGACGCAGATTACTCATTTAGCTTTATTTATTAAAACCTTTGGCGATCATACGGATTCAACTCGAAATACATATAAAAATGCATTGTGTTCGCTATTTTCGTTTGCGCAAAAGACCGGTTATTTAGAGCGTAATCCGGCATTAATGTTGGAATCGATTAAGACGCCAGATCGTATGTTTTCAAAAGTTCTTTCACGCGAACAGGTTGAACAAATTATTCTGAAAGAAACTAATACAAGAAATAATTTGATTCTAAAAATATTATATTTTACAGGTGTACGCGTTGATGAGCTTTGTAAATTAAAGATAACGAGTGTGCACAAAACGTCGGATGATTCCTATTATTTGATAGTAGAAGGTAAAGGACGCAAAGTGCGTTCGATTAATTTACCTAGCCATTTGTCTATTGATGTTTTGAATTTTATCGAGACAATTTCTACACACTATTTATTTACAGCTTCTGGTGATTTGTTAAATAAATTGGATAAGCCATTGAATTCTAGCCAAGTTTTTCGAATTGTTAGATCAGCGGCAGCTAAAGCAAAGCTTTCCGTTCAGCCATCGCCCCATTGGTTGCGTCATACTTGCGCCACTCATTCAATTGAAGCGGGTGCCCCGATACATGTTGTGCAAAAAACTTTGGGTCATGAATCTATTTCTACCACCGGAAAGTATCTTGATATCCGACCAAAAGAATCAGCAGGGGATTACCTTAAGCAGATTTAGTTTTGTGCCAGCTTAAGTAGAACTGTCTAACAATAATTGGTAATTGTTTTATTATGAGACAAGTTATTCATTTTAAACAAATACCTTCGACCTAATGGGCATCTAATTTGGAATTGATATAGCGTATGAAATTATATCAGAGTTTCGAAGTAGGTGACGTATGAACTTATCAATAGTAACTGCGATGACTGTTTTTACACAGTTGGCATTTGCAACGTTAACTCCAACGCTAGAGCGTGGAGAAAAAAATATATATTTTGATTCTCCAAACGGCGTCAAGGAAGTTTGTGTTTTACCGAAACATTATCCAGATGTTAAATATAATAAAAAAGATTTAAATAAAGAAATCGAGTTATGTTCATATAGCTTCTATGATTCAATATCTGCAGAAGAAGTGGCTGCTGGAAAATCAACTGTGGCAATGTGCGCTAAAGAAAACAGCACTAATCCTGCTATTAATATCTACGGACTTGCAAAAGATTTAACAAAAGAATCATTAGAACTAGCAGACTGCAAATCAGATGATGCTGTCAAAATTGGTAAATACAAAAATAGCACTAGTTGCAGTTATACACCTTCAATTCTTGGATATTATCATGTATCAAGAATTTTGGGTGGCATTGGTCGAGTTCCACCATCGGTATTGCGAACAATGGATATTCAAACTCATGTTCGGCTGGCTGAAATTGGTGTCAATAAGACGCGTTCTGAAGCTTTGATTCATACAACATGGAATTCTTTATTATTTTCTTTAAAGGCTGGACTAAGTAGTTCCAAAAAAGATTTATTAATGACCGATGATGGAAGGCAATCGTATGGGGTCTTTATTGTTAACCCCAAAAAAGAAATGTTTTACAAAGAGCTATTTTCTGCAGGCGAAGATCGTGCGGAAGCTTTTGAATTGAAAAATATTGCTTTTGGAATGCTAAAAAATCAAAGTCCAATATCAAGTATTGTGAAAAATCAATGGACAGCGGAAAACATTCAAAAGCTGTTAATTATGCGTGATACATCTGAATTTATTTTATTAGATCACTTGTTAGATCAGCAAGATCGCTTTGGTAATATTGCTTATCAGGATCGCTTTGTTTATCGAAAAAAGAATAGTGACACTGAAATGGCAGAGTTGGAATTTGCAAATGATATTTCTGATTTTACACAAGATAAATCATCAGGAAACACAGCAGATTTAGCTCCGTTAAAAATTAAATCAATGATTTTGAAAGATAATGACTGCGGTGTTTCTAAAGTAAATTTAATTAAAAATGCTGGTTTACTTAAATTAGTAGCGCATATGAATCCAAAAACCTACAAGAGGGTGATGCAATTTCAGCGAAGTATCGCAGACAATAAGACTTTCTTTACTAGTAATTTATTGTTTACTCAGGCTGACTATGAAGGTCTTGTGGATAATTTGAATGATGCGGCTTCAATCTTAACGTCAAATTGTAAAAGTGGATTATTAAAGTTAGATCTTGATATCGAAACATATTTAACTTCAGGTTCGGTTACTGCAGCGTCATGCGAAATAGACTAGATTACGCTGCATTTTTAATAAGTTTATATAAGTCAATTTTGGCGGCGGGTACTCCGCCCCAAGTTTCTCCGGCAGGTATAACTGTTTTTGGTAATACAATTGAATGTGGTAAAAGTTTTGCGCCATCACCAATTGTGACTCCGCCCATAACTGTTGATTTTAATCCGATAGTACAATTGTTGCCGATGCGAACAGGAGCTACAATAAGTAATCCCCCTTGCCCATAATGTGCAACCAGTGTAACTGAGCCGCCTAGTGTGACTTTGTTTCCAAGTTCAATTAATGATGGATCTGAAATCCAAGTCGTATTAATGACCACACCTTTTCCCATTTTCATTCCCATCATGCGATAAAATAATAATCCTAGAGGGGAAGGTGTTAAGAATTCTAAAAATGTAAAACGCACTAAATAAGTTAACCCATTATGAATAAACCATTTTAAAGATTCTACTGAATAATAAGGACCACGCCATTCCTTAAGTTTTGCTTGAAATATAAAATTTGTAAGCGGTGCTACAAAAACTAACGTGCACCCATAAATGAAATAACACATTGCTAGTGACAGTGCGAAAGTTGCGTTTTGAATAAATTCATTTTGATTTAGAACTAAATTGTGAAAAAATTTGAAAGTATAAACTGATGGTATTAATGCTGTCCCTAAAACTGCGCACGCAACAAGATAGATAGGAATCATAAGGCCTAAGTGCACTAAGATAGTAAACCTTCGCATGGTGCTTTCAAAAAGACCTAGAAATCCTTTGTGCTGGCTTTTGGTAGTTTCTAAATCAATTTTTTTGCTCATAAATAGTTTATCGGCAGCATGTATCAAATGAAATAGAGATTCGTAGTCTAGTTTAATCGGATAGGTCGTTGGACAATGTAGTGGGGGCCGTATTCGTATTTATTAGTTTCTAGTTGTTTTTCAAATTCAAATTTTTGAAATAAGCCGAAATTACTTATGCGAATCATTGCCCATATTTGAGTGCATGAAATTGATTTTGCATAGTCCAGTTGAGTTTGGATCAGTTGTTTTGAAATAGACTGGCCGCGATAGGCCTTATCGACATAAAGGCCTCTTAGGCGACATTGATTTTCAGCTGTTAGGTGGCCACTAATAACACCAATAATTTTATCTGAATCGAATGCTGCAAAAAAGCGTGCACTATCAATCAAATTAAGTATTTCTCCATCAATTGTTGAATCTAATTTAATGGCGCTTACAGGTTCAATAATAGAAGTTCTGTTGGGCCAAAGTTGAGTTTGCCAAATAGGAAGTATTTCTGAAAATTTGATCTGTTTAATTAGAAACTCAGACATGAGGTTGATACTAAAACCATGCAGTTAATATGTCAGGATATAATTCAGTGTAACATAATATAACTTATCAGAGAGGCTGATTCGTTATAGCAGGACATGTTAATTGATCTTTTAAAGGCATGTTTATGAGTCTTTTTGAGATATACATCACTCTTTTAAGGTCGGAGTAATCTCAAGTTCTAGAACTTTATTATCACGAGTTACTTTAAGTTTAGTAACCCGATTTGGTTTAACCGCTTGAAGTGTGTAAACGTAATCATAAAGATTTTCTATTTTTGAATTATCAAATTCAGTAATAATGTCCCCCGCCTTTAGGCCCGCTTTTTCTGCTGGAGAATTTTTTGAAGCTCCTGAAATGCGTACGCCTTTAATACCTTCTTGGCTGTAATCTGGAATTGTTCCTAAGTAGATTCGAAAACTTCGTCCTTCTAAACGTTTTGCAGGATTGCCTTCTACTTTTTCATAATTCACTTGCTGTGATTGAACAGAAGCTAGTTTTTCAATATAAGTTTTTACAACGTTAATGATTCGAACAAGTCCTGGATAATTAATTTTCTCGTAAGTATCACGTGGCGAATGATATTCGGCATGGGCCCCTGTGAAGAATGAAATGGATGGAAGTTCTGCAAGGTAAATTGTAATTGCATCTGTCGCTAAGTAAGGGTCTGAGACTAAAACTAAACTTTGCCCTGTTACCAAGCCTACTTCTTCGCTAAGCCCAGGCCATTCTTTTGCGGAAGCCACACCTTGAACATATAAAGTGTCCTTAAGGCGACCAATCATGTCCATATTTAAACCTGCTTCAAATATTTTATTGAACTTGGTTTTCTGCTGAATTTCTAATTGTTTAACAAAAGAATTTGATCCTAAAATTCCAACTTCTTCCCCAGACCAAATTGCAAAATATAAAGGTTTCTTTAAAGTTGTAATAAATTTTTTATCTGAAAAATGGCGTGCTAATTCTAAAACGCCAGATACACCCGAAGCATTATCATCGGCTCCGAAATGAATTTGCCCTTTTTCTTCAGGTAATGCCAATGAAGATCCAGTGGTTTCACCCCGACCTAAATGGTCGCCATGCGCGCCAATAAGTAGACCTTTAACTTTATTAGAGTTTACTTTATGGATAGGATCTAAACGGCCAATGACATTAAGTCCTGTTGATTTTTCAAACTTAAGATCAACTTCGGCAGCTATATACTGAGAATTTAACTGAAATCCTTCTGTTGTTTTCATTTCCTCAAAGTTTTCTTTTAGTTTTTTAAATGAACCAAAACTTGAGGCCTGATCTGCTTTATTAAATATTTCAGTCATTGCTGTTTCTGAAATTCGTAGCACAGGTAAAGTGCTATCCGATAAGCTGCCTTCAAATTTAATATTTTTTATTCCTAAGTCAGAAACAAAAATAACTCCAGCTGCGCCCATATTTTTTGCCACAGTGATTTTATGTTGTGGTCTAGAAAAAGTTAAAAGCTGGTGGCGCATATCTTTATCTGGATGGTTAGGAATTCCTTCAAAAATAACAACCCACTTGCCTGTAACATCTAATCCTTTATAAGAATTAAATTCAGGAAATTTATCCGTAGCCGCAGCTTTTAAGCCAAAGCCTGCAAAAGCTATAGGCGCTGCAGGAAATGTTCCTGTTTTAGAATAAGACATAACCTGATAATCTTCAGAGCGAGTTAACTTTTTATTTACTCGTCCTTTTAGTTCCATAGAGTTTTTTTCAGTAGCACTAACAGAAGAAACAAATTCAAACGGATTGATAAAGTCTTTACCAATAACAGGTTTTAATCCCCATATTTTAAACAAGTCAGAGATTTTCTTGGTATAGATTTTTTCTTCTGCAGAACCAGTTGTTCTGCCCTGCATTTCTTCTGAAGCTAAGTATTTAATAATACTCTGCACATCTTGCTGATTGATGTTCTCTGATAATTTAAAGTCATAACCAGAAGAAACTGTTGGCAAATGTAACAAATGCCGTGCTTCTTGATCGTTCCAATTAGCTATATAAATTTGGCTTTCGCCTTTTTCATTGCGATGCGACCAGGTTAATTTTGATCCATCGGGTGAAAAACTTGCTAGACCATCAAAACCATCTGCAAAAGTAACCCGAACTGGTTTTTGCTTACCTAGACTATCAACAATAAATAATTCGAAATTGGAATAACCTAAAACAGATGATGCGAAAATAATATAATCGCCCGAAGGATGATAAAACGGAGCCCATGACATCGAACCTATTTGAGTAATTTGTTTTTGATCGCTGCCGTCCCTATTAATAGTATAGATTTCTGCTTTAGAGCCGTCTGAATTAAAACGTCGCCAAGTGATTTTTTTGCCATCGGCGCTAAAAAATGGACCACCATCATAACCTGGCGATGTGGTCAGTCTTTTTACAGCTGTGCCATTGGATTTCATAATATAGATTTCCATTGCGTAGGATGGATCACGATCAAATATTTTCTGCTCGTCTGTAGTCAGTTTGTCGGTATATCCAGAGCGGTTTGATGCAAAAACAATCCATTCTCCATCCGGAGAGTAAGATCCTTCGGCATCATAGCCTTTTTCTTTGGTAAGTTGTTTTATGTGTTTTCCATTTAGATCCGATTCGAAAATATCAAATTCTTGATCAAAACTCCATGAATAGCGGCCTTTGATCGGTTTAGCCCTTTCTTCATATTCTGCTTTAACTTTATCTTTTGTTTTAGAGTCTAAGTGGGTCGATGACCACATTACTTTTTTTAGATTGGGGTGAATCCAACCGCATGTCGTCTTACCTTCACCTGTTGAAACGCGGTTTGTCTGACCTGATTTTAAATTTAAAATAAACATTTGGTAAAATGGATTTCCAGGCTCGCGCTCTGATTGAAAGATCATTTTCTGTCCATCTTTGCTAAAATAGCCTTCACCTGATCTAGGGCCAACAAATGTGATCTGTTTGGAATCACTAATTAATGAATTTGGAACATTAACAATATTTTCAATGGTTTTGGTCGTGCTGCCTGCTGGTAATAAGGCAGGTGCTGCAGTCTGATTCTGCGCCCAGGATTTCAAAGAAGAAAGAGTGACTGCTAAGGCCAAAAAAGCTACGACAAAGGCAATTATTTTTTTCATAAAATTATACAAACAAACGGAAGTTCTGATGTCAAATTATTCGCGCTTTTTAACCGCTACGGTCATCTGTTCTCAGTTGTTGCTAAGTCTGTTTTTTTTTACAAATTGCGCTTCAACCCAAAAGGCAGAGCTTAAAAACTATGTTAGTTTAGATATTGCTTATCCCTATTACAAAATGATTTTAGGAAAGCTAGAAAATCGACTGGGTAAGTCCTTGAAATCACGTGGTGAATCTCATGTTACATTAATAACTCCACCCGAATTTAATGTTTTGAAAACAAAGATATCGCCTGAACAAATTCACAAAATGGCGGCTGTTTTTTTTGAAACCAAACCTGAGTTTAAATCAGTTTGTTTAGGAAAGTTTGAGAAAAAAATCTTATCCGAACCGCAGCAAGTGTATTTTGTGGTTATTGAATCTAAAGATTTTTTAGAATTTAGGAAATCTTTGGCTTTGCAATCAGGACTAGATAAAAATACATTTGATCCAGATCTCTTTTATCCTCATGTCACAATTGGGTTTTCAGAACGCGATTTGCATTATGAAGACGGCGCCATTAAAAATGCAACTGCATGCCCTGCTGATTTAAAAGCAATACTAAAAGAAAGATAAAATATGGTTAATCAGTGTATTCATTTGTCCGACTGTGCCGGATGCCATTTTGGAAATCAGCCGTATGCCGAGCAAATTCAATTTAAATTAAATAACCTAGAACTTAGCTTAAATGCTTCTGGAGTTAAACATCCTAAAATTAAAACAATTAGTTTAGGTGAGAATAAATTACGTCATCGTTTTGATTTTACTATCGAAAATCAAAAAATGGGCCTGTATAATTTTGAAAAAAAGATTATCGATTTGCAAATGTGCCAGCAAATTTCAGATCAACTTTTAAATGCATTTATTGATTTTAAAAAAATTGATTTTAATATTCGTAAAGGGTCTGTGCGAATTCGCATCAGTCCGCAGAATCAACGTGGAGTCTGGCTTGATTTTGCAAATATGGACATTAAAAAATTATTAGATGCTAAACAGGCTTTATCTAAGCTTTTAGAATCAGGCTTTCATATTGAAATTGGCCAAAAAGGTAAATCTTTAATTCAAAAAGAAGGTTTATTTAAACTAGGCGAACCTGTAACAAGCAGTTGGTTTCAAACTAAATTAAAAAATAACAAACTAGTTTTATTAGAATGTTTGATATCTAGTTTTACTCAGCCCTCTTGGCTTACAGCTGAAGCTTTGGTGGATGTTGTTATTACTTGGACACAGCAAATTTTAAAAATTAAGCCATCCGTACCTGAACTTAAAATTGCAGAATTTGGATCTGGAATTGGTCAATTTACTTTGCCACTTTTATCTTACCAGCACTTTGTGGATGTGTATGAACTTGATGAAAATGCGACTCAATTTTTAAAAAGAAATGCCGTTACTAATAATTTGAATGAAAAGTTAAATATATTTTGCGGAGATTTTCAAAAAAGTCCAACTGTGGAAAGGTTAGGATATGATTTAGTTTTTGTTAACCCTCCTCGGTCAGGATTAAAAAAATTCGTATATGAAATTATAAGATTAAATACAGATTTTTGTATTTATATTTCCTGTTATCCGGAGAGTCTAATTTTAGATTTACAAATATTATGTAACATAGGGTATGAAGTAAAAGAAATTATTTTGGTTGATCAATTCCCTCAAACTAAACACTTTGAAACGTGCGTTTTATTGCAAAGAATAAATCCGAACATCTGATAATTCACCCGCTATATCTTTAGATATAAGCATGGATATTAGTGGTATTGTAATGACTCCACTTAAAATAATAACTGTGGTTCGAAACATGACTTTAAATAGGTAGTTTTTCTTTAATCTTTGCAGAGGTTCACCAAGTCTTAATCCGCATGACCATTCGCCGATCGATGCGCCGATAAAAGCACGCATAAAAATCAAATAACTCCACGTACTTAGTAAAAATAGTGAAGTTAAATTTAGACCCGGATTATTGCTTTTCATATAAATAACAAACATTGAAGTTGGAGTTGTTTTCATTAAAAAAGAAAACGCTACCGCAAAAAAACAACTTAGTGAAACAATGACTAATCCATCAATCGACGCTGACAACCACGTCCAAAGTGATAATTTAAGTCCAGATCTTTTTTGTGATCCACTTTGAAAACCCGTTGCTAGTGCCTCATCATTTTCAATAATATCTAAGCGACGAAAAATATCGCGATTAATCTTTGGTTGTATAGGATTACGAATAGAAATATCAGGTAAACGCGTTACCGGCTTGTCTGGAACATTAATATTCAAATTTGAATCGTATTTCGTTTTCATATTTAAAGTTTACCACAGGTTATTTTTATTCCAATACGGGGCTGGACTAATGTTTTATTTTAAGATTAAATCGAACACAAATAATCTAAAAGGAGCTTTAAATGAATATGTTTTTAACACTTACTACCCTTTTTTTGATCTCAGCAACAGCCTCGGCTAAAGACTATCAAGTTACGGGAACTGTAATAGAATTAACCGATTCTAAAATTGTGCTTGATAAAAAAGGTGAAAAATTTGAAATCGCAAAATCGTCTGCAGTAAAAACAACGGGTACAATTGCTGTTGGCGGAAAAGTAACTGTCTTTTATTCTATGACTGCTTCTGAAATCGAAGCCAAAGACGTAGCTAAAGAAACTAAGAAAAAGAAGTAAGACTTTAAAAAAGGAAGCCGATGCTTCCTTTTTTAATTTTTTTTTTTACATCTATGAATTAGCGCCCTGTATTTGAATCCGTTACTGGTTTTGTAACAGTAGTTGTTGTTGGGCAATTCAGTAAATTAGTTACTTTTGTTACTCCATCAGGACATGTTAACTGCTGTATAGGACACGCTGTTGATGTAGTTGCAATAGAACCATCCCAACATGTAAATGTGGTAGTGGTGGTCGTTGTTGTACCCGTTGAACATGTACAAGCAACAGTATCCGAAATTGACTGCCCTACTGCGCAAAGTGCGCATTGACAGACTCCATTTATATTTGCTTTTGGGTAACAACTTGAAGGACAAGGTGCAGTTGAAGTTGTTCCTGGGCAAAGATCTGCAGCTGCATTTAAAGCAGGTTTATTGACTCGCAATATACGATAAATTCCATATCCGATTAATGCTGTAACTGTTAACGGGAAAACCCATTTTTTTAATATTCCAAATGATTTACATAAGAATCCACATTCTTCTTTTTCAGACTTCGTAACATCCGTTTTAATGGGTTTACATTTTCCCGGAATCACAGCACCCGCTGATGGGCCAGACCCTTCAGGTGCTGTTGTGTCGGGCTCTTTTACATAACCTGGTTCACAACCATCTGGTTTATTAGGTTTCTCTGGATTCACAGGGGTTACAACAGGAACAGGAGGAGTAACTACGGGTGGTGGTGTTACTTTACAACTAGCCCCAGGCATGACCGATGTTTTAGATTCATCAGTACAAATACACTGTAAACTTTCTGCATTAATGACAGAATTGTCTTTACAGTTTTTTCCAACAAGTTCTGCCACAAATAAAAATCGTCGGTGCAGTTGATCGCAGGCTTGTAAAAAGTTTTTTTCATGTTTTGCTTTAGGGTCATCCGTAGCGGCTTTACAAGCTTTTGTGCTTGTTTCTATTTCTGATTTAAATTGACCTTGAATCGTTAACATTTCAGTTAAGCCATCTGGTGTTAAAACTCCATTTACATACAAATCTTTCATTTCTTTATTGTTAGACTTCATAAGTCCTTCAATAAATTTTTGTGTTTCTTCGTAATTTGGAGCTTGTTCTTTTCTGAAAATTTCGCGTCGCTCTTCATCCGTATTTAGCAAATTATCGGCATCATATCGACCCTGCTTTTTACTAAGATCTTTGTTTTTTAAAAAATCAATTTCTAATGCTGTCTTTTGTAAGCGGCTGGCTCTGTCGCAAGGGCCTTCAAAATGTGTCGCTTTTTGGAAATCATCACTTTTTCCTGGTGTTATGCAGATTGGTTCGCCATTGGGTGTTCCATACACATAGGGATTGCATGCAATTTGATCCATCTTGCTAGATTCTTTACATTTTTTAGAAAGTGAATTTGCTAAACCTTCTGTTTTATAAACTTTTTCAATTAATTTATGATCACAAACTCCACCATTATAGCTGGTAACATAGCCTGCTATTAAGCAACTAGGACCGTTGTTTTGAGTAACTGATTTTTGAACAGCTTTAGCCTTTACAGTTCCCTTAGCCGCCTTGCCTTCTTTTTTTTCTTTTGCAAGGTCGGTTGATGTTTTTCCAGCAGCTTCAGCATCAAATCCTGCAAGAATAGCCCACGCTTTTTCTAGAAAATTAAAATTTATTTCTGTGGCAGCCGTTTTCTTACCTTTAGTTAATTTATTTTTTTCTATTAAAACATTTCTAGCATCAAGCCATAAATGACGTAATTGAATCATGTAGGAAACGCGATCTTGAATAGTCATGCTTTTCCAAGTTGTCGCATCTAAAACGGGATAACCTGAAAATTCGGGCTTATTTTTTTTAACACTATTTGTTGATTTATTGGTTGGCTTTCTAAATGCAGCATCACCAGCAACAATACGCCCGATCATGTCCGTAAAATTAACGATATCAATTTCGGTTAAGTTTGTATTTTGAAATTTAATAAATTTTTCTTTTTCGCCGAACCATTGTATGTTTAACAAAGCTCCGTTTTGCGACATCCGTATATTTGGAATTTCACGACCATCAGTAGACTTTGCAGTCGTAACAGCAAATTCAGGCATTTGCATATTTTTATATTCTGCTAAAATGGGTTCAACTTCTTTCATTATTCTAGCTGGAAATAAGTTTTTATTTTTCTTTAAAAAATCTCCAAATGTCATGGTCTTATTTAAACCCATTTCATTTAAAGCGTTTTGCATTTGCTGCTTTGTAAAAGTCTGAGACTCTTGACCTAGTGCCACGGGTGATAAAGTCATAGTTAAAACAGAGAGCCAAGCTGCGCACCATTTTGTTTGAACTTTTATTTTTGATAGTATCATGTTATTTCCTTTTAAAATCAGTAGCATAAATTATTTAGTTGTTGGAATTCCGCCGTTACAATTTCCTTGTGGACAATTGTCACCTTTATTTCCTGTATTTTCATTCACTGGACCAGCCGAACAACCGCCCGTAGGTATCGTTGATCCATCTGGACAATTGCATTTATTATTTTGTGCAGCACTTCCGTCTGCACAAATGACAGGTGTTTTAATTGTATCGCACTGGCACGTTAGTTGATTATAAATTCCCTGCGGAGGCGTACACGAACTAGAAGGTGGACACGCACATGCTGGATATGTTCCAACTTTTGGAGCGCATGATGGCCTTGTAGGAAGTTCAGCACATTGACATGAAATTGGATTTAGCATAGTGCCCTCAGCACAACTTCCTTTGCACATACAACCAAGTGCACCAATTTTTTGATTATCATTACAAACTGGTGGCACTGGCAAGGTAACTGGTTTTGATTTATGTCTATTCATTAACCATGCAACAATTCCAATACCAATACCAATTCCTAATACCCATTTCCACGTATTACTTTCTGCTTTACAAATATCCTTTGCTTCTTCATCCGTAGCGCCTTCTTCTACGCTTTTATCTGGAAATTTATCGCACGTGCATCGATGTTGTTTGGTTCGAACATCCAATGCTGAAGCTCCCACTGGACATTTTTCAACACAGTTTCCAGTTTTATCTTTTTTGCCATTACGACATTCTGCAATGACCACTTGCTGAGTACATGTTTTGCCAAAGCTAACTTTTAAGTTATTCATTGGGCACATACATAAGTCTTTACCATCGCCTGAAATAGTTGATTTATTTAATTTTGTTTTTTCTTTTGCGGAATCAGTTGATGATACAGAAGATTCATTCGCTTCATAAGCTCCGATATATTTAGATCCATCTAGACAAGCTTTTGATCTGTAGTCTGCAATAATTCTTTCTGTAAATAACCATCTTCGGTGTAATTGATCGCACGCATCTTTTTGTTTTTTTTCTTGGTTATTTCCAGCCTTTACTGTTGCTTCGCATGACATAATAGCTGCATTAATTCCGGTTTCAAAATGGTTTTGAATACGTACTAATTCATCATCTAAGGCTTGATTCCAGTCTCCATTTTTCAACATTGCTATTAGTAAAGGGTCTTTTTTTTGTAAAACTCCATTGATAAATTCTTTAGTTAATTTAAAGTCTTGATTTTTTTGATCGGCTTCAATTAAAGCTAATCTTTTTTGTTCAGGCATTATGTTTGAATAGTCTTTATCAAACGTCATTGTCTTGTCTAAGTTTGTTGTTGATAACGGACTTGCGCTTTCGCAAGGGCCAATAGAAGTAGTTGCATCCTGAAATGACTTTGAAAGTGTATCGATACAAAAAGGTTTTCCAACTGAAGAATAGCTATATAAAATTGGATTACACGCTCGAAAGCCTTGGCCTTTATCTTTTTTGCAATCATCATTTGCTTCGGTAACATATTTTAAAGTTTCATTTTTTACAGTTTTACCATCTGTTTCTTTAGTGTCATAGGCAGCTAGTGCAACATCCACAGAACAGCCAGGACGATCTTTACCTGATGAGTTGGTAACAATCCCATAGGCGCCAACGTATCCTGCCACAATACAAGTCTTGGCATCAAAAGGTATTATAACTTTTTTTCCATTTTTCAAAGTAACGGTTCGATCTTTTAATTTAACAACTGCTGAAGGTATAGCTGTCGGAGAACTATGAACCATTTCTGATCGGACTGAATTTGTTCCATTGCTAGGCAATGATGTCGGTGGAGCTAATTCGTCTTCAAACGCTTCTTCCGCTTGAGCATTGTTTCCAAAAATTGCTTTATAAAACTGTTCAATAGGTGTTTGTTGAAAAGCTGTAGCATTTCCATTTTTTAGTTCTAATACTCGCTGTGCCGACAACCACATCAAACGCATTTTAACAATATAATTTGCTCTTTTTTCTGCCGATAGAGACTTCCAAAGCACTGGTGTGATTCTTGGAAAACCTTGAAAACGCGAAAAATCTTTCTTATATTCAGCTATTTTTTTAATATCAACTAAGCTTGCTTGATCTGATTTTTTGCTTAATTGATGATATTCATTTTTTAAATGAATATCATTTGCTTTTAACCGCTTAACTATATCTTCAGGATTAGCAAGATCAGTAACTGATAAGTTAACATTATTAAATTTAACCCATTTATTTTTTTCACCAAAAAATTGCAATGTAAAAGATTTTCCACCCATTGAATAGCTTAAGATAGGAATTTCGCTACCATCCGTAGCTTTAGCCGAAGACAATGTAACTTCTGGCATTTGCACATTCTTATTTTGTAAGGCAAAGGATTCTATTTCTTTATACAAATATCCTGGGTAATAGGCTTGTGTTTTGTGCCAAAATTCTCCAACGGTCGTAGCTTTCGTTAGGCCAGCTTCTTGAAGATATTGCTGCATTTTTTGCTTCGAAATTTTTTCTGCTTCAGCCCCCATAGCCATAGGAGAAAAAGTCATCGTAAGCCACGCTAAATGCGTCATACTCCAACTTAATAATTTATTTTTTTTCATGGGCGACCCCTTTTGATTCAAAAACAGTTCTTAATATCTCAAAAAATATCATTCTCTTTATCGGTGTATCGTTATAATAGCTTAAATTATAAATCATTATGTTACGTTTTAAAATAAGACATTCGAAAAGATCCTACGAAGATTCTTAGTTCTACCGACTTTTAAGCCAATGACTTAAGTCGTGTTTAAACTGTTTACTAGCATTTACAAACTCAACTCGAGCGCCAAATTCCATTTGTTCAATAACCGTAGCTTTAACATCATATTCAGAAACCTCAGAAAACCGTAATTGAATGATATCATTTTTTTTAAACTGACACGATTGATCCAAAGAAATTCTAGCGCCCGTTTCAGAAAGTGACTCTGTCATTGCTTTGGCGCCTGAACAGGTAACAGGTGTGCGAATATTAAAAAATTTTGCATCAACAGATAAAGTGTCACGACGATCAATTTCAGTAAACCTTAGTGAATTCCTACGGTCAGCACTTGGTTGTGTAGATACCCAAGTACTACGACGATCTAAATATGGAAAACGAAAATAAAATGCGATCACTAAAACACTTAACGTGCAAAGAATCGCTAGTACCGAAAATATTTTTAAAAATAAAGGATCGATTGAGTTCGGATCTACGGTGTAAAGTCGTAATGCATTCATAGCAAGTACAATAGTTAAAGTTACAATAGCTAATGACCATGAAAGCTTATGTGGTCTAAATAACAATAACCCCGTTAGAAATAATAGCGATAACCAAAGCCAATCCAAAGTTGGAATACTTTGTAGCAGCGAAATAAAAACAGATGGTTGATACCAATTTGATAAACCTGATCCAATAAAACTAATAATAATGTTTCCTAGTGGAGCAAAAAGAAATAGCACAGCCAGAATATATACACCTGTTGGTTTTTTCAAAGTTGTTGCAGTCATAATAAGTCTCCTAATCTATTTACATATGATAGGAGACTTATTAATTAATGACTACTAGTGACCATGACTAAGGTCTGGCTACTTTTCTAAAGGACAAATTTCAACGGGAGTTCGATTGGATATTAACGAAAAAATTTCTTCGATTTCTCGGTCAGTTACTGCAATACAGCCCTGAGTCCAATCGCTGTTTGGGTGAATGGACTTAACATTATCAGGAATTAAGTTATCGACAAAACTACCAGGAAATCCATGAATCATAATGTTCGATCCGGGACGAACATGCATTTTATTTGCAAACTCAATATCGCTTGAGTTTGGATAAGAAATTTTCAAAGCCAAGTGATAACTAGAGCCTGGGTTCTTCGATTCAATAAAATACATTCCTTCTGGAGTTCGCCCGTCTCCTTCTTTTTCTTTAGCACCCGCGTTTAAGCCGCTGCCAAAAGCTACTTTAAATTGATTTAAAACGCGCCCCTTACTAAGTAGATACAAAGCTCTACGTGACTTAGAAACAACTATGTAATCGGCTTTATCAATGATTACAGATTCCTCTATACGTTCGGCCTTATCAATTAAAATCATATTTGAGCAATAAGGAGTCGATAGAGGCGTTTTTCTGATATTTTTTTCCGCAGCATTAGTACAAATCGAACTAAACAAAGTTAGTGTAATGCTAAAATTCAATAAAACCGTAAAAACCGACTTTGTCATATAAGATTTATAACAGATTCGCCCTATTCGCTCTATACTTCATCAATTATTTTTGAAATATTGCAGTAATAACAGTACCAAAACTTGAATTTAGTATAGAACTGTCTAACTGTTAGACGCATAGATTTTAAAGAAAGGAACTTACCTTGAATGATCGCATAATTCAGACGGCTAGACTTTATCAGATGATCGACCTAGAAGCTTTTATTTTATTAGCCACGTTAGGTTTGATTGCTTTTTTATTTTATCGATTCTTTTTAGGCAATGTTTCTGATGAAAGACATCGTAATTTAAAAGCACATTTTAAAAATTTAATAAATTATTTTTTAATCTTAAGCTTCTTTTACGGACTTTTTTATTTAGCAAATCAAATGAAAGAAATTGAGACAGTTAATCGACTTATTCCTTACTTAGGCTTAGTGTGCTTTTTTATAGGAGCTTCTTTTTTAGTAAAGTGTAGCCGACTTATCGTTTTGCAGTATTTATTTTTGGGATCAATGCGCGCCGGTGTACCACTGCTTCTGGTAAATATCTTTTCGCTGGTTCTTTCTATCCTTATTGGTTTCTGGGCAGTAAATCTTATACTAGGGGTGCAAGTCACACCTTTACTTGCAACATCTGCCGCATTTTCAATCGTTCTGGGTCTAGCTTTACAAGATACTCTAGGTAATTTATTTGCTGGCATTTCCTTACAAATTGATAAAACTTTCGAAATTGGAGATTGGATCGAAGTTATGAATGGACCAATTAAGATTGTCGGCCAGGTTAAAGAACTTTCTTGGAGATCCACACTGCTAGTTGGCTTTTCAGATGAAATGATAACTTTACCAAATAAACTAGTGGCACAATGCCAGGTTAGTAATTTTTCTCCGGAAAATCAGCCAATATTACGAAGTCAGATTTTCAAATTTCCATTTACAACAGATTATGCAAAGGCTAAAGATCTTTTAGAACAGGCAGCTAGTCAGATTTCCGAAGTTCGTGGAATTCCGGCACCATTTGCTTTCATACAGGAGATGAATGATTATGGAGTTACTATTAAACTTATCTATTTTTTAGATAATTACGGAAAACAATTTGCCATAGGAGATAAGATTGCGTGTCGTGCTTTATCACTATTAGAAAAAAATAATATGCACCTTTTAAAACCAACCATTAACATTCAACAAATGACATAACTATGCTAGAATTATCACAAGTTAAAAAAGTTTCACGCAATCATCCCTTGGCTGAAAAAATCAGAAAACAAATCACTAAAGCCTTAGCTGATTTTAATATGATTACTGAAGGTGATAAAATAATGGTTTGTGTTTCAGGGGGAAAAGATTCCTCCATTCTAACTATTTTATTAGAAGAAATTAGAAAAAAAGCCCCTATGAATTTTACTCTTGAAGCGGTCATGTTGGATCAAAAACAACCCGGCTTTTCTGCCGATAAGTTCAGACTATGGCTTGAACACGAAGAGGGTATAAAATTACATATTATCGAAAGAAATACATATTCAATCGTCACAGAGAAAGTAAAATCAGGAGCCTTTTGTTCATTATGTTCAAAACTACGTAGAGCGATTTTATATGATTTTGCGTTTGAAAATAAATTTCATAAAATGGCATTAGGTCATCACCGCGACGATGTTATCGAAACTACTTTGTTAAATTTATTCTATACTGGGCAATTATCCACAATGCCGGCAAAATTGAAATCAGATGATCAAAGAAATATTGTTTTACGACCTTTAATGTACGTAGCTGAAAAAGATCTTATCGAATTAGCCGAGATTTGGAATTTCCCAATAATTCCTTGCAATCTGTGTGGGTCGCAAGAAGGTCTAAAGCGAAATCGTATGAAAAAATTAATATCTGACCTTGAAAAAGAAATTCCAAATTTAGCCGCCTCTTTTCAAAATGCACTTGAAAATGTTAAACCAAGTCATTTGATGGATCAGAAGCTTTTTAACTTTAAAGATTTAAAGATAATAGAAAAAAATGAGCCCTAAAATTTCTCGGATCTGTTCTTTTTAATTTCTGAATTTATTTTTTTATTTTTAAGCCTATTCCGAATAGCACTTTTCTTTGGCTTTGTTGCAATTCTTTTTTTTGGATCAATTAAAGATTTTGATATCAACTGACAAAGTAATTTATAGGCACGATCTTTATTACTTTTCTGATCACGTTGATCTTCAATACGAATTAAAATTTCATCGCCTTGTACCAATCTTGACTGAAGCCTAATCAATAGCTTTTGTTTATGAACTTCAGTTAAAATAATTGATTTAGAAATAGAAAACCGCAAAATAACGGCTGAATTCGTCCGGTTAACATGTTGTCCACCAGCCCCAGACGATCTTGTCGAAGTCCATTCAATATCGGTCCAAGGAATAATAATTAGATCTATTTTTAGCACTATTTAATGTTGATGGTTTTCTATAAAAAAAACAAGAACTGATAATATAACTAACCCAATTCCAGTAACCAATTTTTCATTGTCCTCAATCCAATTCATTTCAAAGCGTGAAAGCCCCTTCAATGAAACCCATGTAAGAATTAACATCGAAAGTAATGTCCCAAGTGCCAAAATTAAGCTTAAAAATAAAAAGCCCTGCCAACCATGATGAACTGCAGATAAATAAACGGGCAAAAAACTTTCACACGGTGAAAACGTAAGTAGTGATAATAAACTTAGAATAGCCCATCCATCTTGCGCAATTTTATTGTGTTCATCAAAATGATGATGTTGATGCGTATGATCACAATGCGAATGCCGGTGGCCACGAAAATGCTGAATAATTTGAACCAAACCAAATATTCCAACAGAGCCACTTGCGATAATTAAAAAATAACTTTGATACTTCTGAAAAAAACTAAGCCCTAAAACAAATATTAATGCTCCAATAAGAGTCGTCATAATAACATGCCCAAGGCCTGCAATTAGCAATATAGACTGAGTCTTTGGCCAACTCCATTTTTGAGCCCTAGAAGCGATAACAAACGGCAACCAATGCGTAGGAATAGCAGCATGAAGCACTGCAATCATTAAACCCGTAATAAGAATTGGAAATAAGCTATTAAAATTCATGGGAATAAAGGATTAAACAAATCAGTCTAATAAAGCAAGAAAGCTTGAAAACTAAAACCAAAACTGCTAGTTTTTACAAACATTTAGATCAAATCGTCCTTTAGCGCAGTTGGTAGCGCATTTCCATGACATGGAAGGGGTCGTAGGTTCGAATCCTACAAGGACGACCAAATAAAAAAATAAAATTCATTTCTATTTCAGATTCTGACAAATTAATAATGCTCCTATGTCGTGTACCAAGTAAATTTGACAACTTGTCTCAAGCACTGCTAAAACGACCAGTTTTTACAACAAACCACAGAAAAAATAGACTCAAATAAAATAAGCTATCTTTTTTAAGTCAAATCTGTTTCTATACGGTTTCAACAGTCCGTTCAGTTAAGTTTCTAAAGGTTTTTCTTTTGTACTTCTTGAATGGCCCCCTAGCTTCATGGAGGCACACAATGGGAAAAAAAATATACGTAGGTAATTTATCTTACGGAGTAGACTCAACAGCTTTACAAGACATGTTTTCTGAATTCGGTCATGTTGAATCAGCAAATGTTATTATGGACCGCGATTCTGGCCGTTCTAAAGGTTTTGGATTCGTAGAAATGGGTTCTGAATCAGAAGCTCAAACTGCTATTCAAAAATTAAACGGACAAGAAATGTCTGGTCGCGCATTAAACGTTTCTGAAGCTAAACCACAAGAGCCTCGCTCTGGTGGCGGCGGCGGCGGCGGCGGACGTCGTCCAGGCGGCGGCGGCGGTGGCGGTTTTTCTAAACGTTACTAGTCTTAAAAAATTCTTAAATAAGTCTTTTTAATTAAAGTCTTACTGAAAAGGCGTCTCTAGGGACGCCTTTTTTTCTTTTCTAGATACCATAATATTTTTAGCTAGGAGTTCACTATGTCAAAAGAAGATTTAGTTCCATTTGATGGACAAATTACAGCAATAAATGGTGGTGGCACTTACGGGGTTACACTTGATCAAGGTTCAGCGATATCAGCCAAACTTTGTGGAAAAATGAAAAAATTTAAAATCAGAATTGTTGTTGGTGACCGTGTAACTGTATCGATATCACCCTATGACGTAACACATGGATTAATTACTTTTAGATTTAAAGCTTAATTAGCCGTTTTAAAAACTGCTGAACCCATAAATTAAAAATCTCTTCTAACGTGTAACTAATATTGTAATTGTTCAGAGAATCTAATTTCTGATTCTCTGAACCACACGATCGAATCGTTGAAAATAAAGTTAAATCGTTTCTTACATTTAAACTTAAACCATGGCACGAAATTCCGTTTTGAATTTGCACTCCACAAAAAGCAATCTTTCCAAAATTGGTGTAGATTCCTATGCCATCAGCATCAATCACTGAATCAATTTTAAATAAATTAAGTAAATCATGCGTCGATTTTAATAATAAGTGAACATAATCACGAACGCCAATGTTGAATTCGCGAAGATTTACTATTGGATAAATAACTAACTGCCCCTCGGAATGAATCGTCGCAAGACCACCCCTTGTTGTGATTACAATTGGTAATTCAAACTTATCGTTAAGGCTATTCACTTCAGTTTTAACATCAGCACGACGGCCTAAAGTTAAAATAGCGGGATGCTCTAAACCCACAACTGAGATTTGCTGTTTTGATTTAGCAAGCTTACCTAATTCTATTTGAATCTCTAAAGCCTTATAAAAAGGAGTTAAACCTAGATAAGCTGATTCAAAATGAAAACTTTTATTATTGATACAGTTCAACACGGTCATTTTCTTTAAATCCTGCACCTGAATGAATAACACTAATTGATCCGTCTTGTCCAAAAAAACCAATAATTTCTAAAGTTCCTTTAGCCTGTCCATTTACTTTACCTATATGATATCCAATTTCGGGATCGTAAACTTCGTTTCCATCTTCAACTACTTTTAATATATCCCCAACTTGCACACCCGACATGCGACCTACATTTAAAAATATTTTCTCTCCCTTAAATGCAGCGATACGGCCTTCCCAGGCCACTTGAGTCATTGATTCAATCACTTGATTTGAAAAATCAAGAAAAGCATCTTTAATTAGAATTGCTAATAAATTTGGGTTTTTTGCATAGAACTGATCACTTGAAAAACGTTCTGAAATATTTGAGTTATCATCTTGAATGGTTACAGTCTTAACGATATTAAAGATTTCTTTACTTGTTCGTATATTTAATATTCGAATTCGAACAACAGCTTCAAAAATAGCCTGGCCATTTTTTTTATCTCCGCTATCAGCTTGTTTTAACCTAATATCAATAATTTTACCTTCAAGAATAGAGCTAACTCCATCTTTTTGAATATCTTTTGCTAATTTTATTAAATCGTATTCACCAGCTTTTAAATACTTTAAAACATCTTTTTTAAGTTGGTTTGAATCTAATGCAATAATAGAGTGAGTTTTATTTAACTCATCCATAAAAACATCGCGCGCTTTTAATCTTGCAGCCTCAGGATGTTGATCTGAAGAATCTATAAATGGCAAAATAACTATTCTTTTCTTAAGTGATTCGTCATCAGACATTGCTTTCAAATTTACATCTTTAACTTGCCGTTTTAAGACTTTAGCTATTTCTTTTTCAACAGGTACAACTTCAGTAGGTTTTTCAACTTCCGCTTGAATAGGTTCTTGCTGAATTTGTTTTGCGACACAACCTAAAAATAAAAATCCTAAAAAAATAACTTTTACTAATTTCATTATTTCACCCTGCTACTATATTACGTCTGAACTTCAATAAAGTCAGTACGACCAAAGAGCTGTCTAGCTCCTTCGAAGAAGTGATCTGATATTTCAATCTGATGTGGTTTCTCGGCAAAAATTTCGATATCTTGCCCGTTCACATTCATTACTAGACGTACGTTTGTAGACCCCTTATTTTCAATTAATAAATTATCTAGTTTTTCATAATCATCAGATTCTAGTTTGTCTAATCGCAAAGAAATCTTTTTTGTTTTCTTTAAAACGTCATCAAACAAAGCAAAACTATCTGCCATAATTTTTGCATTCCCATTTTCTACTTCTAGACCTCCGCCTATAAGCAGGGGCTTCTCTTCTTTTAAGATTTCAGAATACTTTGCAAAGGTATCTGGAAAGATAACCAGTTCAGCTGTCCCCGTAAGGTCTTCAACCTTAGCAAAGGCCATGCGTGTACCTTTTTTTGTTATTAATTCTTTATATTCAGTAATTAAACCAGCAACAATAACGCGTTTTTTATTTCTAGGATCGTTCCATTTTAATTTAGCTTTTTCAGCCGCCATCGCGATGGCCTCAGGACTACCTTCAACAGGTAGCAGCTTAGGTAAATCAGCAACTGTTGATGACGCCCAAATTTTTGCAAAATTTTCGAATCCTCGTAGAGGGTGATCACTTAAATAAAAACCTAATATTTCTTTTTCAAATGATAATGACTGAACGCGACTCCAACTTTTTTGATCTGGCAATGTAACAACCACTTGATCCGCAGTTTCCATTTCAAATAAAGAAACTTGCCCACTTTCTTTATCTTTTTGATGACCAACTGCGCGGTCTAAAAACAATGAATAACCAGACATCAACTGCGCACGGTGATATCCAAAACGATCAAAAGCCCCAGCCTTAATAAAGCCTTCAATAACTTTTTTATTAACTCGTCTTAAATCAACGGTGTTAAAAAAATCTTCTAACGATTTAAATTTCTTATCCTCAATTTTTTCTCGAGTTTCAATAATTGCGTCAACGGCCGATTGTCCAACACCTTTAATAGCGCCTAAGCCAAAATAAATTTCATCTTGATTCACGGAAAACAAATAATCCGAAAAATTGACATCTGGAGGATGAACAACTAGTCCACGTTTTTGTGCATCTTTCACATACTTTACAACCTTATCTGTATCGCCAACCTCGGTTGATAAAAGTGCTGCAAAAAATTCTGAAGGGTAATGGTGTTTAATCCAAGCTGTTTGTGCAGTAATAACAGAATAGGCAGCAGCATGAGACTTATTAAATCCATAGTCTGCGAATTTAAACATAAGTTCAAAAAGCTCTTCCGATTTCTTTTTATCGTGCCCCTTATCGCTAGCGCCTTTTAAAAAGCGTTCGCGTTGCTGATCCATTTCGGCTTTAATTTTTTTACCCATGGCTCTTCGAAGCATATCGGCTTCACCAAGACTGTAGCCAGCAATAACAGATGCAATACCCATAACTTGCTCTTGATAAACTAGAATACCATAGGTGTCTTCTAGGATTGCTTTAGTATCCTCAAGTAAATACTCAACTTTGCTTTCGCCATTTTTTCGTTTTGCAAACTCAGGAATATTCGCCATGGGACCGGGACGATACAAAGAGGTAATTGCCGTAATATCGCCAAAATTAGAGGGTTTAATTTTACGTGTTGCATCTGTAATGCCCTCGCCCTCGAACTGAAAAACTCCAGCGGTATCTCCTCGGGATAGCAATTCATAGATCTTAGGATCATCAATTGGAATGTCTTTAGATTGAATTTTTATTCCGCGATTTTTTTCGACTAACTTTAAAGCGTAATGAATATGCGTTAATGTTTTTAATCCTAAAAAGTCGAATTTAATTAGACCAATTTTTTCAGCATGTTTCATATCATACTGAACAACGTTTTCATCAGCTGATCCGCGATACATCGGAGCATGTCTAACTAGGCTTCCATCAGCAATAATAACACCTGCCGCATGAATCCCAGCATGCCTAACTAAACCTTCCACCTTAAGCGCTAAATCCATTAATGTGCCAACAGTAGGATTTGATTCCATCATCTCGCGAAGTCTAGGTTCCATTTCTAAGGATTCAGATAAATTAATTCCTAATTTGTCAGGAATTAATTTTGATACTGCATCAACTTCAGCAAAGGTCATTCCTAATACACGCCCCACATCTTTAATCGCAGCTCGTGATTGCAATTTACCATAAGTGATAATTTGCGAAACGGATTCGGCCCCATATTTTTCAGTTACATATTGAATTACTTCTTGGCGACGGTCTTGACAAAAGTCGATATCAAAATCGGGCATCGACACACGCTCTGGATTAAGAAAACGCTCGAAAAGTAAAAAATTTGGTATTGGGTCTAAATCAGTGATTTTTAAACTAAAAGCGACAATGGAACCCGCACCAGAACCCCGTCCAGGACCAACTGGAATGTCACGATTTTTTGCCCAGTTGATAAAATCTTGGACGATTAAAAAATATCCATTAAAGCCCATGCGATCGATAATTGATAATTCATACGTTAATCGACTTTGGTACTCTTCTTTTTTCTGATCAGAAATACCTTTTCCACGAACTTCCATTTCAGCATAACGTTCAGCAAGCCCAATATCGCTACGATAAGCGATCTCTTCTTTGACGGTACGTCCTTCTGTTGTTGGAAAACTTGGTAAGTGATAAATTGCTTTTCCAGAGCTATCTTTTAAATTAAACTTTACATTGCAACGATCAGCAATAACTAGTGTATTGGCAATTGCTTCGGGATTTGCCCTAAATAAGTTAGCCATTTTCTCAGGTGATTTAAAATAAAACTCAGAACTGCCAAGTGTGTATCTAGATTCATCTGATAATGTTTTATTACTTCCAATACAAACTAAAACTTCCTGAGCAATTTGATCATCTTGCGTTAAATAGTGAACATCGTTTGTTGCTACCAATTCCGTATGAGTTATCTTAGACGCTTCAATTAAAAATTTATTTATGTCTTTCCATTCAGGGCGCGTTGCGCACATTTCAATGTACAAACGGTCATGAAAAATTTCTTTTAGCTGATTAATTTTTTTAAGCGCAGCCTCTGGACCTTCTTTTAAAAAAAGGTCTACAACTTCGCCGCGATAACCACCCGTTAAACAAATTAAATCTTCATTATGCTTTTGGATAACTTCATAATCAATTCGTGGTTTCCAGTAAAAACCCTCTTGATATCCAATGGTGCTTAACTGACATAAATTTTGATAACCTTTAAAATTTTGCGCAAGAAAAACCAAACGCTTTGGACCAAGTGCAACTTCTGCAAATCGTTGATTGGGATCCTGCTTTTTCTCTAGCCTAGAGTGCGGTGCAATATAGGCATCTAAACCAAGAATTGGTTTTACTCCCTTATCTAAGCATGCAAAGTAAAATTCGATCGCGCCAAACATATTGCCATTATCTGTTAAAGCAACAGCAGGCATTTGATATTCAGCGGCTTTTTTAGCTAAGCCTTTTAGACGGCTTGCAGCCTCCAGCAATGAATATTCTGAGTGAACATGAAGATGTACAAAACTCATATTATTCCCACTCAATTGTTGCAGGAGGTTTACTAGTTATATCATAGACGACTCGGTTAATTCCGCGCACTTGATTGGTAATTCGATTAGAAATTTTTCTTAAAAAAGCAGTTTCAAAATTAAACCAATCCGCAGTCATTCCATCAATGGAGGTTACTGCACGCAAGGACAATACAAATTCGTAAGTTCTAGAATCACCTTGCACACCTACAGTTTGAACAGGTAATAAAACACAGAAAGCTTGCCAAATTCTTTGATAAAGACCTTCTTCTTTAAGTGCCGCAACAAAAATAGCATCTGCTTTTTTTAAAATATCTAATTTTTCTTTTGTAATATCACTCATGATTCGAATAGCTAATCCCGGACCTGGAAATGGGTGTCTATTTACAAAGTCAGCAGATAAACCTAACTGAAATCCTAATTTACGAACTTCATCTTTAAATAAGAAGCGAACTGGCTCAACAAGTTTTAAATTCATTTTGGCCGGAAGACCACCCACATTATGATGCGACTTTATCGTTACACTTCCACCCAGCGAAGAAACGCTTTCAATTACATCTGGATACAATGTTCCTTGAGCTAAAAAATGAATGTTTTCTTTATGCTGAATCAATTCTTTATTTATTGTTTGATCAAAAATATCTATAAATAATTTGCCAATAATCTTACGTTTTTTTTCAGGATCAAAAACTCCACTAAGCTCAGTTAAAAATACACTTTCCGCATCAATTCCAACGACATTCAGACCAATTGTTTTATAGGCGGCTAGAACGGTTTCAAATTCATTTTCGCGCAAAAGGCCATTATTAATAAACACACAGTGTACGCGCTTTGAACCAAGCACATCAGTTAACAGCATCGCAACTACTGAAGAATCAACACCACCACTTAAAGCACACAATACATGGCTACTTCCACCTACTGTTTCAGAGATATATTTTTTTGCGGTATTTAAAATTTCTTCATTTTTCCAATTAGGAAATGCTCCACTCCACAGGGCAAAAGAATTTAGTACATCCATTCCATATTCAGAATGAGAAACTTCTGGATGATACTGTAAAGCCCAAAATTTATCTGAGTAAAATCCGGCTATATGATCATTTGTAGTTAATAGAATTTTTGAATTTATAGGTATCTTAGAAACTATATCTCCATGGCTCATCCAAATCTTATGTTGCAAAGGCCATGAAAATTTTAATTCTTTATGCGCTAAAGAATTCCAACTTACTTCGGTTAATCCATATTCTTTAGAATGACCGGCAATAACTTGTCCGCCAAATTGCTGAGCTATTAATTGCATTCCATAACAAATCCCTAAAACAGGTGCAATTTCAATTAATTCCTGAACATCACGCTTAGGACTTTTTTCATCGTAAACCGAATTAGGTCCGCCACTTAATATAATACCTGCTGGATTAAATTTTTTAATTTTATCCAAAGATTCATCGTAGGCACAGATTTCAGAATAATATCCTAAATCACGCAACCGCCTAGCAATAAGCATTGTCACTTGGGACCCAAAATCTAAAATCAAAAATCCATTTTTTTTCTTCACGTTAGTAGTCAATTTTATTTTCCTTAATAATTATTCAAGGCGATAATTTGGTGCTTCTTTAGTAATACTGACATCATGTACATGAGATTCCTTTAATCCTTGACCAGTAATTTGCACAAACTTAGCCTTGGCCTGAAGTTCATCAATATTCTTTGCACCGAGATAACCCATACCAGACTTTAACCCACCAATCAGTTGATGAATAATTCCTGAAGCATTTCCTTTGTATGGAACTTTTCCTTCTATACCTTCTGGAACTAATTTTTCAAAATCATTGGTATCAGCTTGTCCATAGCGATCTTTTGAACCCTTCATCATAGCTTCGATGGATCCCATGCCGCGATAGCTTTTGTATGTGCGTCCTTGATATAATATTGTTTCGCCAGGTGACTCTTCAGCTCCTGCTAAAAGATTTCCAATCATCACAGTATTAGCGCCCAAAGCTAATGCCTTCGTGATATCTCCAGAAAACTTAACACCACCATCTGCTATAATTGTTTTGCCTTTTTTCTTAGCCGCTAAAGAGCAATTCATAATTGCTGTTATTTGTGGGATACCAACACCTGCAACCATTCGAGTAGTACAAATACTGCCTGGACCAACTCCTACTTTAACGACATCAGCTCCTTGATTAATAAGCTCTTCTGTACCCTCTGCCGTAACTACGTTACCAGCAATTATAATAATATCTTTAAATTTTGCTTTAATATGCTTAACAGCTTCGATCACGTTTTTAGAATGACCATGGGCAGTGTCTACACAAATAATATCAGCGCCACTTGAAACTAATGCTTCGATACGCTCAAAAGAATCAGCGCTAACACCTACGGCAGCTCCGACAACCAAACGGCCTTTTGAATCTTTTGTTGCGGCTGGAAATGCTTCTGCTTTTTCGATATCTTTAATTGTAATTAAACCTTTTAGTTGTCCTTGTTGATCAATAACTGGCAATTTTTCAATGCGATGCTTTTGTAAAATCTTTTTTGCTTGATCTAAGGTTGTGCCTTCATGGGTTGTGACCAAATTTTCTTTAGTCATTAAATTTCGAATAGGTTGATTAATATTTGTTTCAAAACGCAGATCGCGATTTGTTAATATACCCACTAACTTGCCTTGAACCGTGATTGGAACTCCGCTGATTGAATAACGAGTCATGATTTGAATAGCTTCACTGACATAGTGATCCGGGGAAAGCGTTATTGGATCTTGAATCATTCCACTTTCATATTTCTTAACTTTTTCAACTTCAAAGGCTTGAGCCGCAATACTTAAATTTTTATGAATAATTCCAAATCCGCCATTTTGCGCCATAATCCTTGCGATTTTATTTTCAGTAACGGTATCCATTGCTGCAGAAATTATGGGTGAGTTTAAATATAAATACCTAGCAAAGAAAGTTTTTGGAATAATTTCGGTTGGTACAATTTCGGAATACTGTGGGATTAGCAAAATATCATCAAAAGTTAATGCCAATTCAAAATCAAAAGTCGTTTTTACATTTGAATGCAAATTCACTTTAATCCCCTTTTTTTTTGATTTAATAACGTATGTATTTACTTATACCATGTTTTATAAAGAAGGTAATTATCGGCGGACTGTTCCAAAAAATTAATTTCATCATCATTTAAAACACGAATGAATTTAGCAGGACGGCCCATAATTAAGGATTTAGCAGAAAACTGCTTACCTTCTGTAACCAAGCTTCCTGCACCAACAACACACTGATCAGCAATAACAGCCCCATCCATAACAATTGAACCCATCCCAATTAAACAGCTATTTCCAATTTTGCACCCATGTAAAATCACAGAATGTCCAATTGTGACTCGGTTGCCAATTTCGCATGCGAATTTACCAAATGTACCGTGTAAAACGCTACCATCTTGGATATTCGTTTCTGAGCCAATTCGAATTGGCATGACATCACCACGTAGCGTGGTATTAAACCAAACAGACGAACCAGCTTGAATTAGAACATCCCCAATAATTTGAGAACTTTCAGTAATAAAAACATCATTTTCCAAGGTCGGCTTAAAACCGCGAGCATTAATTAACGGCATCTTAATCCTTACATTAAATAGGTATGATGACGGGTTAATAAACTTGGATTTTCTTGAATTTCTTTAGCTATTCCAACAATTTCCGCGCTCATAACTTTTGATTTATTAATATATGCTTTGGTGGCATATAGTGGAATTTTTAGATGGATACAAAGGCTCATGACTTCATCAGCACGAAATTTCATGCTTTGATAAAGTGGATGCTTGTTCATATAAATTCGTAAAAACTGATGCACGCCCTTAATTTCAACAAAAACCGCACGTTCTAAAGTAATGTCTAAGCTGTTCAAAAGCCTTTCTGAAAACTTATGCATACTTACCGGAATTGCAGCACTTGCGGACTGAGTTAAAGTCACACCAGCTTCTAACTGATTGATTGGAACCGGCAATACAAAATCACCGCTTGAATCTTTTAGAATCAAAAAAGGTCTTGAGGCGTCGTTAGACAAAGATAACCCATAAGGAATTAATAAAATTAAATCCTTATCATCAAAATCAATGGTCTCATCCTGAGGCTTCGAAAATAAATAATCCGGGATCATCATTGAACCAATTCTCCTCGCATATTATTTGGAAACGCTTGTGTTATTTTAACGGGGACTGTTTGACCTATTAAGTTTTCAGAACCCAAAAAATGTACGGATTTGTTCTGAGTACTTCGACCAAAAACTTTTCCGTTTTCGTTTACATTTTCAACCAGCACGTTTAAAGTCTGCCCTTCGTATTTCTTTACAAGTTCAAATGCCATTTTTTCATGAACATCGAATAGACGATTTAATCTTTCATTTTTAACCGCTTCTTCTAATTGCCCCTCAAACTTAGCTGCCTTTGTGAAGGGACGTGGAGAATACATAAAAGCAAAAATAGTCTCAAATTCAACTTCTTGCACCATTGATAAAGTTTCCTGAAAATCAGCTTCTGTCTCGCCAGGGAAACCCACAATAATATCGGTCGATAAAACCAAATTCGGGATGTATTTTTTCATTAAATTAATTTTCTGAATATATTCTTCACGTGTGTATCCGCGATTCATTAATTCCAAAATACGACTGCTTCCGCTTTGAAATGGCAAATGAACATATTCGCAAATTTTATTTTGATTATCAGCCATCACATGCATTAATTTTTCATTAAAATCTTTAGGATGAGACGTTGTATAACGAATGCGTTCAATATCTGTTTCTTTTGCCACTTTCTCTAATAGATCGGCAAAATCAGAGCCATCATCGGACTTATACGAGTTCACATTTTGACCAAGTAAAGTTACTTCTTTAGCTCCGCGTAAAATCAAACTTCGCACGTCCAATAGCACATGAGATAGAGGTCTAGATTTTTCTCGGCCTCGAGTATATGGAACCACGCAGAATGAACAAAAGTTATCACAGCCCTTTGTTATATTTACGAAAGTGGATACACCAGGGTTACGAACTAAAGTTTCGATATGATAAGGCGCGCGGTGTTCAAATTTTGCATTTACTATTTTTAAATTGGTTTCAAAAACATCTGCAACAATTTGTGGTAATGCATCAATATTATCCGTTCCAAAAACAAAATCAATCATAGGTTGTTTTTTAATTAGGGCTTCTTTTTCTTGTTGGCCAACACAACCACCGACGCCAATTTTAAGATTGGGATTTTTTTCTTTTAGTTTTCGGTAAGTGCCCACTTCAGAATAAACTTTATGAACTGGCTTTTCGCGAATCGAACAAGCATTGATAATTATTAGCGAAGCCTCTTCTGGTGTTGGCACAATCGTAAAATTTGCCATTTCAAGAAGTGTGTACATACGCTCTGTATCGTTAACGTTCATTTGACAGCCATAAGTAGAAACGTAAACGCCACGACCTAAACCGACATCCTGATTTACATTTTTTTTTGACTGACTGATATCTAAAGTAACAGATTCCGAAGAGGACAGATTTTGATTCATATTTTTTGTTTTCCAAACTACTTATTTAATTGTGTCGCACAGTGCTTTTGAGTTATAGAAACATCTTGTTTTTCAGTCAACAAAAGGTCTTCTTATTAGAGGAAATACACAGGTTTTTAAATTGGAACCCACAAAGGAACTTGAGCAATGAATCCACGCAAAAAAGTGTCGAAAAAATGGACCGCAATCCCTTCCGAATTCCTGGCTCAAATCAAAACTGTCTTTGAAGAAAACTTTAAAGGTCATTTAAGTGACAAATCGATCAAAGTTATGGGCCGAATCTACCCTACCGAGATTTTGCTGCGTATCGGCATTAATCAAAAAGGTGAACTCCGTTATAATAACTTTGAAGTTTCCTTGGACCATTCTCATAGCAAACAAGACACTGTCTCACAAATCCATATTGCTGTAGATGCCCTAGCTAGCTTAATTTTAGACTTTTTTGAAAATGAAGAAAATCATGAACTTCCTTATGTTTGGCAAGAGCAACCCTTTGAAAATCAAAAAATTTGGCTGCAGTACACGTCTGAGAACCCAGATCTTGAAGCTGAAGCAAATAAACTATTAGGTCTTGAAGAGGGAACTTTATTAAATGAAGACGAATCTGAATTGGATTCATTAGACGAAGAAGTCTCTACTGAAAATTCTGCGGAAGAAAGTGAAGAGCTTTATGACACTACTGATTTAGATATGAAAAATCCGCAAATATTTAAATCGAATAAGAAAAAAAAGAAAGATGATTTACACTAATTTGTATTTTTAACATCGGCACCGATTGGTAATGATGTTTTATCAAATCCTTTATTTAATGATCGATATTCAGCTAGAACAGTTGTTAACTTTGGCAAAGCGACTGCGCAAGTTTTAGTAATATCATTTTTAATAGCTTCACTATTTTTCCGGAGTTCACCATTTGCTTTTTTAAATATCAATCTGTTCTTAGTTAATGAACTTTCGTCGCAAAGTTGATGTATGTTTTTAACATACTCTTCAATTAACTTAGGATTAGCTAAAATAATACTAACTGCTTTGGATAAATAAGTTCCATTGTCTGTTTTCTGTTTACAGCTTGATGTGACTGAAACTGAATTTGAAGCGCAAACCGGTTTTACAGTTTTAAGGCATTCATTTTTTTCTTTTTCTTGTTTCTGAATATCATTAAACTTAGTAATCATTGGATCCATTAATCCATTTTTTGACATTGCCTTAGCTAATTCTTCTGGCGTTTTTGGGGGGGCTTGAAGTTTAGTCTCACAACTTCCTTCGTAGCCAAAAAGCAGTGGATTACAAATGACTTCGGACTTTCCGCATTTAAAATTCGTTTCATTAAATAGTGAATTTAACAAGTCATCGTTAGGTAAAGTTTGCGGCGCTTTACAAACTTTTTCTTTTATAACAAAACCAGCGTACAAACATGCTGAAAATTCGTAGTTATTTTTTTTTGCAGAGGAACTGTCTGTTTTTTCTGTTTTATTTTCTTTTAAAACAATTTTCTTATCAACCCTACTCATAAGCTTATTAAACGTAGATTTTACGCCAGTCATCGTTTGCATGGTCTGATCTGAGAATGAATAATTTGATAAAATCTTTTCTGTTTCATCGAACTGAACTGATAGCGCTCTTTTTGATGCCTCACTCGGAGAGGCTTTTAAATGTCTGGCTTCAGCGACTAGAAGATCTAAAGCTTCCCGTGCGGACCTTGATTCTGCCTCTGAAAGTTTTTTAGATTTCGATGAGTTTACCTTGATAAAATTTTCTAAAGCCATCTGGCTTGCTTTTTTATATGTTTCAGCCGAATAGACTTTAATAACCCCTTTATTGGGATCCTCGATTTCATCATTTGCCAGACATTTCTGAACCAAAACAGCTTGAGCAAAACCAATCAGCGAATTTGTTTGTGGTAATATTTGTGCAAAATAATCAGATTTTTCATCTAACAAAACAATAACTTCCCGCAAATCATGAATAAACTTCTTTTTATTCGCTTCAGATAAAGATTTAAAATCTTCAGCAGTCCATTGATTGTTTTTTAAAGATGCTAAATCTTCAACGGCAGAAGTTTTTGTAGAAAAAAACACTAATGCCAGGCAGTTAATTAAAAAAAATAAGCCATGTATTTTCATATATGGCTTATCGGCTAAACTTCATTTGTATTTAACTATCCTAAAGCCTAGTAGTCCCCATCATCATCCATGCTTGGAGCATCGCCAATTCCGCGGATTTCGTCCGAGAATGATTGAACCTCATCATCTGATTCTGATTCGCCTAGTGCTGACTCATCAATTTCCAATTCCTGAATAACAGATAAGAAATCTTTTTCTGTTTTCAAATCTTTCTTCACAATATCTACAAATTTATCTAGATATCTTGCCATAAGGTCAACAATGTAGCGTTCTAACTTGTCATCAATTAAGATATGCTTACGCGTTTGGATTTTTTTCCATAATAATAAATAATGATAACGGCAGTAACCATCAACAGTCGAAACCTGATCGCAATCTCTTACTTTGCAAAGCCTACGTCCTTCGGAATCTGTTAAATATACTTCTTCATCTTTTTCTTCAGTCTCTGTTTCTTCAATTTCGACATCTAGAATATCTTCATCGTCTTCTTCAACTGCTTTTAAATCTTCTTCATACTCTGCGATTTCACTTTCGCCAAAATCGTCAGCAATAATATCGTCATCAAAGTCTTCTTCTTTTTTTTCGACTTTTTTTGCACTTACTTTTGCATTTGCTTTAGTTTTAGTTTTAGTTTCAACTTTTGCAGGTTTTTGAGGCGCTTTTACCACTGCAGCACTATTAGCTTTTGCGTTAACAACTGGTGACGGTTTTACTTCGACAACTTTTTTTGTTTTATCAGCGACGACTTTTTTAGTGTCTTTGATTGGTTTTTGTTCAACTTTAGGAGTCTGCACTTTGCCTCTAGTTATAACAACGGGCTTCTTTGCTACAATAATAGGCTTCTTAGTCGGTTTTTTGACTTCTTTTTTAGCACTCTTAACGTCTTTTTTAGATTTCGGAACTAGTTTTGTTTTTGCCATAAAATACCCTTCAGCGATTCAAAGCAAACTGTCAATAGCTATTTATTTTAATTAATTTTGTTTTAAAAAAATCAATGTTCAATGTCTTGATTCTCTTTTATTTAGAATAACTAAAATGTTAGGGTTTTATTTTTTAATAAGGAGATTTTATGGAAAAAGTAGTTCTAGTTCAAGCAATGCGTACGCCAGTTGGAAGCTTTCAAGGTATTCTTTCTAATGTTACTGCACCAAAATTAGGTGCGATTGCGATTAAAGCAGCTCTTGAAAAAGCAGGCTTAAAACCGACTGAAATTGATGAAGTTATTTTTGGTCAAGTTTTAACAGCTGGCTCTGGTCAAGCTCCAGCCCGTCAAGCCGCCTTAGGAGCTGGTCTTTCAAATTCCACACCTTGCCTTACAATAAATAAAGTTTGTGGCTCTGGGCTAAAAGCTGTGATGCTAGCTGCGGATTCCATACGCTTAGGTCAAACCACAATTTCTATTGCTGGTGGCCAAGAAAATATGTCCTTAGCCCCCCATTTGTTAGAAAATTCTAGAAACGGATTTCGCATGGGTTCTGTAAATATGATTGATTCTATGATCAAAGATGGTCTTTGGGATCCTTACAATAATTTTCATATGGGAAACGCAGCTGAAATTTGTTCTCGTGAATTTTCTTTTTCTCGTGAAGCTCAAGATCAGTTTGCAGTTGATTCTTATAAAAAGGCGCAAAAAGCCATCACTGAAGGCAAATTTAAAAATGAAATTACTCCAGTTATTATTGAAGGAAAAAAAGGCAACGTTACGATTGATACGGACGAAGAGCCCGGAAAAGCAATGTTTGATAAAATGCCAGGGTTAAAGCCTGCTTTTGAAAAAGAAGGAACAATCACTGCTGCCAATGCTTCAAAAATTAATGATGGCGCTGCGGCAGTTGTTTTAATGAGCGAATCAGAAGCCAAAAGACGTGGATTAAAACCGCTTGCTACAATTGTTTCTTATGCAACCTTTGCACAGGATCCAAAATATTTTACAACAGCTCCTGTTGGAGCCATTAAAAAATCATTAGCAATGGCTTCCTTAAATGTTGCTGATATTGATTTATTTGAAATCAACGAAGCTTTTGCGAACGTTACAATGGCTGCACAAAAATCATTAGAAATACCAATGGAACGAATTAATATTCATGGCGGCGCTATTGCAATTGGACACCCGCTTGGAGCCAGTGGAGCAAGAATTCTTACGACATTAACACACGCTTTAAAAACTCATTCTTTAAAACGAGGGCTAGCGACATTATGTATTGGTGGTGGCGAAGCTGTTTCGTTAATTATTGAATCCTATTCTTAATTATTTTTCACACGAGGTGTAACTGTGTCTAAAAAAGTATATGCTGACGCCAAATCGGCGTTAGCTGGCGTACAAGATGGAATGACTTATCTTGTGGGTGGGTTTGGGTTGTGTGGAATTCCTGAAAATTGCATAGAAGCACTTCGCGATTCAGGTGTAAAAAATATTACCTGCGTTTCTAATAATGCCGGCGTTGATGATTTTGGCTTAGGTTTACTTTTACAAACACGACAAATTAAAAAAATGATGTCTTCTTACGTGGGTGAAAACGCCACGTTTGAAAGACAGTTTATGTCTGGAGAATTAGAACTTGAATTTTGCCCTCAAGGAACCTTGGCAGAAAGGCTTCGTGCAGGCGGAGCTGGAATACCCGGATTTTACACTCCAACGGGTGTTGGAACTAAAATCGCAGAAGGCAAAGAACTTCGAAATTTTGAAGGTCGTGAATATATTTTAGAAAAAGGTATTGTTGGTGATTTCGCTTTTGTAAAAGCTTGGAAAGGCGATAAATTTGGAAATTTAATTTTTCGTAAAACGGCTCGAAATTTTAATCCCATGATCGCTACTGCAGGTAAAATTACTGTTGCTGAAGTTGAAGAACTTGTTGAAATTGGCGAATTAGATCCTGACCAAATTCATACTCCAGGAGTATTTGTAAATAGAATTTTTCAAGGGAAAAACTATCAAAAACGTATTGAGCAAAAAACTGTTCAGAAAAAAACAGTTTAATATTTAGATAAAGCTAAGGAAGTTATTATGCCTTTGACTCGTGAACAAATAGCGCAGCGAATTTCTGAAGAAGTTCAAGATGGTTACACCGTAAACCTAGGAATTGGCATTCCAACTTTAGTGGCTAACTATATTCCTAGTTCGAAAACAGTTATGTTACAAAGTGAAAATGGCCTATTAGGCATGGGCCCATTTCCAATTGAAGGTTCCGAAGATGCCGATTTAATTAATGCTGGCAAACAAACAATTACAACTCTTAAGGGCGCAAGTTTTTTTAGCTCTGCAGATAGCTTTGCTATGATTCGTGGTGGCCATATAGATTTAACAGTGCTTGGAGCTATGGAAGTTGATCAAGATGGAAGTATTGCCAATTGGATGGTACCAGGCAAAATGATCAAAGGAATGGGCGGAGCCATGGACCTGGTTGCAGGGGCTAAAAATGTTATCGTAGCTATGCAGCACACAGATAAAGAAGGTCATTCAAAATTAAGAACAAAATGTACACTTCCATTAACCGGAGTTCGCTGCATTAAAAAAATTGTTTCTGATTTTGGCGTTATTGAAATAACTGCGAATGGTTTTGTTTTATTAGAATACGCTCCAGATATGACAGCAGAACAAGTGCTGAATGCAACCGAAGGAAAAATGACAATTCATCCTAAATGCAAAAAAATGATTTTTTCTTAATCTATATTAATAACCGGAGAAAATCGTAGTGGCAGTTTTGCTGGATCTGCTTTTACGTATTCTTCTCCACCTAAAATATGAACATGCAATGCATTTGTTTTTCCATGATCTGCAATTGGCTGTCCTAAAGTTAAAATAATACGGTCTCCGGTTTTAGCAAGCCCATTTTCTATTAACAGTTTTTCAACTTGAACTAAAATATCCTTTAAATTTTGATATGGCTTTATATGAAGTGTCTGAACCCCCCACATAATTTCTAAACGATTTAAAACATCTAATTTCGTAGTTATTGCAATAATCTGCGCCTTGGGCCTAAAACTAGAAATAATCTGTGCCGTTTTGCCAGTGGTTGTTAAGCAAACAATTGCAGTAGCATTTAATTTCAAGGCAGAAAGTGCAGAACTTGCTGCAATAGCAGCCGGAGCACTTAATAATTCATGATCTAAAGAAATCTTATAATAATTTTCTTCGCTTTTTTCCACTTCCACAATTAATTCATGCATTGTTCGAATAGCCTTAAATGGAAACTTTCCACTTGCTGATTCTGCAGATAACATTAAGGCATCGGTTCCATCTAGGACTGCATTTGCTACATCAGTAATTTCGGCACGTGTTGGTCTTGGATTCTCAACCATTGAGTCTAACATTTGAGTCGCCGTAATTACCGGCTTTCCTAATTCGTTGCATAATCTAATGATACGTTTTTGTTCGCGTGGTAAACGACTTTGCCCGATCTCAACAGCCAAGTCACCGCGTGCAACCATTATTACATCACTTAAGCGAATAATTTCTTCTAGATTATCAAGTGCTTCTAGCATTTCAATTTTTGCTACAATTTTTGCAGGAGATTGATGGCGCTCAATTATTTCTCGGAGTTGCCGAATATCTTTTGCATGGCGAACAAAACTTAAAGCAACGTAATCAACACCATTTGCTAACCCAAATTCTAAGTCAGCCCTATCTTTTGCTGTTAATGCCTCTACAGGTAAATTAATTCCTGGTAGATTCATACCTTTTCTGTTTTTTAAAATCCCACCGTAGATAACTTTGGCTTCTAAGGCTTTTTCACCAACTTGTAAAACTTCAAGTTCGATCAAACCATCATCAATTAAAATATGATTTCCTGGTTTACATGCAATGCATAATTCCTTGAAATCACTTGGTATTAAGCCATCACGTCCTGGAACATCTTCAATTGTAACAGTAACAACTTGATTGGGTTTTAATTCAATGGATCCCTTCTCAAATAAACCAACACGCACCTTTGGCCCTTGCAGATCTTGCAAAATAGTCAACGGAGCCTTTAGTTCAACGGAAATTTGTCTTAGGCTTTGTATCACAGCTAAATGCTCTGCATGAGTACCATGGCTGAAGTTAAGTCTTGCGACATTCATTCCAGCAAAGATGGCTTTTTTTAAATTTTCAGGATCCCTAGTTGCTGGGCCAATAGTAGCTACAATTTTTGCACGACGTTGAAATAACATAGTCTTAATAATATAGCTTTAACGATAAAAAGTCCTGTAAAAAAATTGTTCACGGACTTTTTTAAATTTATTTTGTCTGTTTTGTATTTCTTCATTTCTGCGATCCCGCACTTCTTCGGCAGAAGCCAATGATCTTTTTAACACCTTAGTCTGGGTTTCGGCTTGCGTGTTAAATTGTTTCTTCCAGCTAGGTTCAATTTTTGTAAGAAAATCTTTAAACTTATTTCTAGATTTATAAAATCGCGCAACAAATTTTACAAAATCAACTTTATCTAAAAATTGATTTTCCTTCAAAACTGTTTGATTTTTCTTATCTGACAAAATATAAGTCGAAACAAGAAATGAATGCAGATCTAATGATTCCATTAAATTTGAATCAACATCACCATTTCGTTGCAACATTGCAAATTCATTAGAAAATAAAATGCCATTTACTAGAAAATCTTGTTTCTTTTTAAAAAGCATTCTTCCTTTTATTAACTCAACTGAAATTTCATTTTCAAAAGATATCCACTTAATTATTGTATCTGAATATATGTTAAGCTGAACCTGATTGATTTTGACTTTTTCATCATGATCTTGAACTTGCATCAAACAAGGAGCTTTTTTTAAATTTACACAATCCTCCGGAACTTGCAGTACTCTTGCAAATCCTAAGGAAGCTGAAAAAAAACATAATAATGAAAATATAGCTTTAATAAACATTTTAAAACATTTTTTTCTCTAGTTGATTCGCCTTAACAATTAGACGCTGCTGCTTTGGAAACTCTGTTCTAACAATTTTCAATACAGAGCTAGCTTCTTTAAAGCGTCTTTGCTTTGCATAAACTTCAGATAATAAAATAAGTCCATCCCCAGCCCACTCGGATTCAGGAAACTGTCCAATAATAATTTCAATATCTGAAAGGCATGAATTTTCTTTTGTTAGATAGGTAGCGCAATTAATTTCTGCCTTCACATAATAGGCCTGAGCCAAAATTTCTGGATTAATCGAATTTG
The DNA here is from genome assembly GCA_049301055.1 of Pseudobdellovibrio sp. Lineage (GTDB taxonomy): Bacteria > Bdellovibrionota > Bdellovibrionia > Bdellovibrionales > Bdellovibrionaceae > Pseudobdellovibrio. The sequence goes on from JBAQKN010000010.1 coordinate 200,827, forward strand.
CGATTATTTTTTGAACCAACGCGCCACTTATTTTTTTATTTTTTTCAACACGAATTGTTTTAAGTTGCTCTATGTAAAGCTCATCCATCGAAATTGCTTTAACTGAACCAATACTAGCTAGACCGCGCTTTACTGGATTCTCTTTAGTCTCATAAGCTTCAATAATTAAATTTAATTTACTGATTTTTTGCTCTAATATTTTATTTTTATTTTTCTCAAATGCTATTCCTGATAGATGGTAATCAAATGATATAAATGTAACAGCTAATGCTGAGACTAAGAACAAAATTACCACAAAAAATAAGTCTACTTTTTTCATACTAGACTCTTCGGCTTTGGTCTGTTTAAAGTTTAATCGTTTCATACCAATACAGCTGAAATTAAACAAAATTGTCGATTTTTTTTACAAAAGAAAGTCCTACTGAATTGCGCAAAAGCATGACTCTTAGTAATGGCTGACATAGTCTGCTTATCTATGAATAAAGCAGAACTTATCTCCGCAATATCAACCCGTACAAAATACAGCAAAGTTCAGGTCGAAAGTTATTTGAATTGCACTTTAGAGATCATTCAAGAAATGGTCTCTAAAGGAGAAGAAGTTAAATTGGTTGGTTTTGGCTCTTTTTGCAAAACAGAGCGAAAACCTAAAACCGGCAGAAATCCCAAGACAGGACAAACTTACAAAATCCCAACAACTCAGGTGCCAAGATTTAAGCCTGGAAAAGAATTTAAAGATTCTGTTAAATAAGTAAATCAATTCACCCTTTCTATTTTAAAGTTTATCAAATTTACTTTTAAATGTGGATGGCAAGGATTCTATATAATCCAAAGATTCGTAATAGTTTTCAATAAAGTGATCTGTATTCAAATCTTTAAATATAATATTTGCATCCATTGGAAGACGTAATTGTTTCTTCATCAATGCAAAATAAAATTTTTCTCCAATAATACCACCTAAAATTTGCGCAGCCATAGAATAGCTTTTTTTATTAAAGATTTGAGCCTTCAGATGTGGAATCGTTCTGCTTTTTTCAGAAGATATAAATTGTAATTCTATTAGCTTTTGATTCAACGCTAACATTAAAGCCTCTTTACCACGGTCATCAAACTGTTCCTTTTGAAGGGCAGCCCGAATATCCTGCAATGTGTCTGATTTTCTTTTAGGATTGGCAAATTTGCTGCATAAATAGGTTACCATCTCTAGCCAAATTAATTTTAAAAAATCTTTTTTAGAATCAACAATGGTTTTAGAAAAACCTTTTCTTAGAAAATAAATGTAGTGAGCTGCTACTTTAGAAACATGATTAACGGACAATCGTGATAGATAGGCAATTTGCAATTCAGGAATATAGAAAGATTGTCCATCCTGAATATTTTCTAATATTCTTTTTCTTAAATTTAAAGGCAACGTTTCAATTTGGTCAAAAAATGAATCATCGTCTGAACTATAGACGGATAAAGCCGATAAATCACTTTTAAACCCGAATGATTCACTTAACATTTGCACCGTATGAGCGACATTATCTGTAAGATCTTGATCTGTTTTTTTTATACGTTTATCAATTCCACTTTCTAAATAGAGCAAATAATCTTGCCACTTCACCCATGGCGGTAACACATTAAGAGCCCATTGATTCTCGGATAGTCGAACCACATCCGTCGTTAGCTCTTTTTGTTCTTCCATTATTTTGAAATAAACAACCTCCGGACTTTGATACACTACACATAAATCAATCCCCGCTAGGACTTTTCGTATTTGTTTTGGCAAATGCATGGATGCTAAGTGCAAATCTCCGTATTGAATAAATATTTTTTTACTTTTGTTATGCTTTTTAATATTTTTAAGCAAACTTGCCGCAAACACATCACGCTGATTTAATGTTTTTAAAGCCTGATTGTTATTATTTAATCCATAAATTTTAATTTTGTTTTGTTGCGCCCATTTAAACAGTGGTCGATAATTCTCCCAAGGAAATGACCAATTCTTTTTCCATTGAACGTCTCTTAGGAATTCTTTTTCACTAAGCTCACCAATTAAAAATTGATCTATACTCTTTTGATCACCTGCGTTTAAGCACTCTAAACAAAGCACAAAGTTCGAATCCATTTTTCGCAGAATCCGTAACAATCCTCTTGAAGACTGCTTTTGCACATGAAAATCACCAACAAGAACAACCTCAGCTTGTTTAAGTCGAGATATAAAGTGTTTTTTTTGAGCAGCCACACACTTAAGACGTCTAAGTTCTTTTTCATATTGCATTCGATAATTGCTTAATTGAGTGCTTTCTCGGCCAATAATAGACTCTACTCGAGCCCTAGTGGATAAATAAAAATCTTTTCTAATTTGAGCTAATCGCGTCGAATCCATGATTATTATCTAGTTTATAAAAACATTTGTTGATTTCAAGTCTGAATAATAAAAAAATAACTCTATGACTAAAAAAATAAATTTGCTCCTAATTTGTCTATTCCTAACTCTTTCTACCTTTGTTTACCTTACAATACATCATTACTCCGTAAAACTAGGCCTATCTGGAAGCTCAATATGCAGTATTAACGACAAGATTAACTGCGATGCGGCAGCGGCAAGTTCTTTTGCCGAGGTGCTTGGAATTCCAATAGCCATCTTAGGAGGCATTTTTACTTTATTCCTTTTTGGAATTGTCTTTTTCATTAAAATGAACTGGATTGAAAAATCCAACTATGTGCTTTCAACTTTACGCTTAATGATCTTATCTTCTGCTTTAGCTTCTCTAGCTATGGGCTTAATATCATTAATCTTCGTAAAAGTAATTTGCCCATTCTGTACAGTTTCTTATTTCTTTTCATTTATAAACCTTTACTTAGGTTGGAATCTATTTGTTCTTGAAAATAAAAAAGACGGTTTCTTCCTATTAAATTATTTTAACGAATATAAATCACACTTAATATTTTTAGCATGCATCCCATTGTTTTCGTGGATTTCAACAGGATTAATTCAAGACACCTATGGCCTTTCTGAAATTAAAAAAATTATCCCTGAAAAACTATACCAATGGAGATCCTCTGCCGAATATCCATTTAACCAAGCCGAAGGATTAATTCATAAAGGATCTCAACAAAAAGTTACTATTGTTGAATTTGCAGATTTCAAATGCCCACATTGTAAAGCAATGGCAAATACGATGGAGTTATTTTTAAAGGGAAACCCAGGAGTTACTTTTATTTACAAACCCTATCCGCTTGATGGAAGTTGCAACAAAGCACTTGCCGCCAACAAAGGGGACGGATCTCGCTGTACTCTTGCCGCATGGGCTCTATGCGCCGAACAAACTCAACAACGTGGCTGGGATATGCACCATTGGATATTTGAAAAGCAAGATGAATTATCTCAGGTTTCAGATTTAAAGCCTTATTTAGCTAGTCTTGAAAAAGATTTAAAAATTGATACACAAAAGCTGATTGCCTGTAGCGAATCTAATGAAACGTATGAATTGATTTCACGCTTAGCAAATGAAGGAACTCAAGCACAAGTAGAAGGAACACCGACAGTTTATGTAAATGGAAAAAAACTGCCAGCAGGGCAAATTTTTGATGTACTTCAGGCTGCTGTTAACGAAGTGAATCGATAATTTAAATAATTAAAGCAAAAAGCCAATTCAACATTTTTTCAATATAGTCTTCAATAACGACAATCGCTGTCATACCCAGCCCTTGATAAACATCCAAAACCAGGGCTGAAATAAATAATACAAACGCTGAAGTCCAAAGCGATTTAATTAAAATTCGAGTTGTTTTAACATCGTTTAGTCGTAACTCTTCAAGACTATTCTCGATTTTTCTTAAGACAGTTTTTAATTCTTTAAAATGCTCTTTAAACTTATCTCTTAGCTCTTGTTGTTTCGTTCTAGTTAAAGCTGCTATTCCAGGAAAATTTCTTTTAGTACGTATCGCGTAAGTTAAATCAATAGCATGGGAAACAAACCGTTCCGTTTTATCCTTAAAATCTGGATACTCAGATTCGGCTTCTATAAATTCATTTAATACTTTAAGGGCACGCTCATATTCTTCATTTATAACAAATGTTAAAACATTATATCGCAAAGTTCCCGGACGCCCCAAGTCGGTCATATCAAGATCTATTTGCCTTACTTGTCTTGGTACTTTTTCTGCTATTGCGCCCATAGTTAACCTATCGGTTATATCTAGTATTTTCTAAAACCTGGCTCATGGTCTAGTTTTTAAAGGTAAACAGATGTAACTAGACTTTTTTATGGCAAAATTAAGGTGTTCCGAAAAAAACTTTATGGAGGAAGTTATGAATTTTGAAATAGGTCACTTAGATATGCTTGAAAGCCCCCCCTCAGGTCGAGTTTTGACTTTAAACTCTGCGACTACTTCACAATCATTAATTTTAAATGAACTTCAAAAAGACACAGAAGAGCTACAAGACAAGTTAAAGTTAAACAACCGGCGTCTGCTTTTGTTTGAAACAGAAAATAATAAATTAATTGAAGAAAAAAATAAATTTTTCTTTGAATTGCAAAATTCAAACGAAAAATTTATTTTACTAAGTGAAAAAGAAAGTTTTCTTGAAAGTGAAAATAAAGATTTACGAAATACCCATGCTATTCTTTCTGAAAAAAATCAGGCCTTAAAGCAAATTAATCAATCCCAACTATTAGACTTAAAGCGTTTTACGAAATTTCATTTAAAAATTCAGAATGTAATTAAACCGTATATCAATCAGCTTAAAACAACAGTTTTGAATCTTAAAAACGAACTTCAAATATCTAATAAATTGAACGAAGAACTTCAAATGAGCCTTAAATATTCACAACAAAGTCATCAAAGTGAATCGTTTCAACTGAAGTCAAAAATCGCATCGCTTGAAACAGATAAGATCCAAACGATTGCTAACTATGAAGAGCAAATTCATTCTTTTTCAAAAGAAATTATTCACTTAGAACAACAAGTTGATGATTTAAATCAAGAATCAAGTAGATTGAAAAAATCTGTCGAATTTAAAAATTATTTTGAAAATGAACTTATTAAATTTAAACGTATTCATCAAGATGATCAAAAAGAAATAAGCACTTTAAAAGAGCATCTTACAAGCCTGAATCTTAGCGCTACGGATGCTAAACAGAAAGCACAAGAGAGCTTTGAAAAGAATCAAAGTATTGAATCTGAATTAATGAATAAAGAACGACTACTAGAGGCGACACGCCTACAGTTAGTTAAAACGATTGACCACTCTGAGCTACTTACAGAGCGGCTAAATCGGCTTGAAAAATTAAATTTAAATCTTAGTCAACAAATGCAGCCGACGACTTAATGGCCTCAGACAAATTAGTGAATATTTTCAAATCTATTCCTTTAAGTTGCAAAAGCCTGTGAAAATCAGGCTTTAGTCCTACAACTCGAGCATCTGAAATAATTCGAATAGATTCAAAAAATGTTGTTATGTTTGCTGAAGCTGTAAAATTCAATGAATTTAAGCAAAAAACAACTTTTTTATCCTTTAATTCCTTCTCGCAGACATCACGAAATGGCTTATTTTGCTCTGGAGCAATACGACCTTCAATTTCAACAACCGTTAGGTCCCCAACTTCATAATAGCGTGCTTGCATAGATACCTCACAGATCTTATCGGGCAGATCCAAAAAAAATATATATGTCCTAAGTCCAACTCGTGACTTTAAAAACAAAACTGCTACACTTTTTTAGTGTTTATAAAACTATTCATTTCTATTACCCTATTCTTTCTTCTAGTCCTGCCTCGAAATGGTTATGCACAGGCCTCTTCGCAAACCGCTATCGTTCCAAATGCAACAGCTAGAATTCAAGGATTTACTATCACCGCAAAAAACCTGGTCCGCGATGTTGAAAATGGAACTGTATTTATTGAAGGTGATGTTCGCATTATTTATCAGAACCAATTTTTTGAAGCAGATTCTGTTTTAATCGATTTAAATAAAAAGCAAGCTCACTTGGTAGGGAAAGTAAAAATTCAAACTCCACAGTATCAAATTGGAGGACAAGAAATTAAATTAGATTACGAATCAGGCCAGGGTCTTATCTATTACGGCTACGTACAGTCTAACAATATTCGATTCCAAGGAAATTTAATTGAAAAAATAAATGATGTCGAATTTTATGTAGCCGATGCTGATTACACAACCTGTTCAAATTGTCCCGCCACCTGGAGCTTTCAAGGAACGCAAATCAAAGCTGAATTAGGTGGGTATGCTTATTTAAAAAATACAACTTTTAAGGTGGGACGTTTTCCAATTTTTTGGCTACCCTACCTGGCTGTTCCTTTAAAATCTGATCGCCAAACAGGTCTGTTAGCCCCAGAAATTGGATACATTAGAAATCGTGGTGTGGTACTTTCTCAAAGTTTGTTTTGGGCACTATCAAGATCTCAGGATACAACAATTACGCTACGTAATTATCAGCATGGCGGAATAAAACCTATTATTGAACATCGTTATGTTTTAGCAACAGACACCTTTGGATCAAGTACTACATCATTTCTTCGCGACAGTTTTTTCTCGACGGATTCGGATGTAAATAAATATCGCCAAGAAGATGAAAAAAATAATTATATTAATCGCTGGGCATTCAAATCATATAATCAATATTCATTAGATTCTCAGACAAAAATTCGACTCCAATTGTCCTTAATTAGCGACCTAAGATACCCAAAAGACTTTAATGATGAATTTAAAAACTATTCTGATCCTTCTTTAGAAAATCGATTCAATATTTCTCATCAAATGGATCATGCCGTTGCAACAATTGATAGTTCATACTACAAAAACTTATTAGTTGCAGATCCGATGGCTTCAAATAGCGGAGCCGTTCACAGACTTCCCGAGTTACGCTTTGATTCAACTTATTACAAAATAGCAGATACACCTGTCTATTTTAAAGTTGAATCCAGCTTTACTCAATTTGCACGAGACTCTAACTATGACAACATTAGCACAGTAAACGAAACAAATCCGAATAGCCCATTATACTCTTTAAATGGTCAAAAATTCGCTTCAAATAGCGCGAACAATCCTACTTGTGACCACAACCTAAATACGAATTGCGATTTAACCCAGGATAATAATTTTAACAGCGGCAATGATCTTATAAGAACTGGACAACGTGCCAATCTAAAAACATCCCTAACAACAGATACCGTAAACTTTGGTTCCGTCGCAAACCTTGCACCAACTCTTAGTTTTAATGAGACTCAGTATTTCTTTCCTGTGGGTGATCAGCGATTTAATAGTCGTCATTATGTTCAATTTGAATTAAATTCTAGAACAAAACTTTACCGAGTTTACGAAAGTGAATCTGCACTTACCAAATCTACTACTAAGTATAAACATGATATCATTCCAGAAATTCAATACACGGTGATTCCGTGGATAGAACAAGAAAAGCACCCTTTCTTCGGCAACTTAACAACCGATCAAGATCCAAATTTTTCTAAAGATTTAGTAGTAACAAACGGCGATTTAAATACAAAACGAGGCTTACAATATGATTTTGATGATCGAACTTACGATCGCAATGTTGTATCTGTATCGGTTTTAAATCGAGTTATTCGTAAGCGCGAAATCGATAACAGTTATAAAACTTTATTAAATTTTAAAGTTATTCAGTCTTACGATCTTTATCAAAAACGTTATGGAGAATCCTTAAACCAACCTTTATCTAATTTGGCTGCAACGATGAATTTAGATTTAGATCAGTTCCAAAGTAACTCAGAAATAAAATATAGCCCCTATCAGTCTGCGACGAACACAGTTACAACCGTAAGTTATTTAAATGAAAGACAGCAGTACTTTAAAGTTGGCCTAACAAGCAATCGTATCGAAACCAAACAAGATGACGTATCTTTTGCGATAGGCTTTGTAAGCCCTTATGTTAATGTTTTAACGGGAGTTGTTTTTGACGCCAGCGCCGACCGCGATAGCTCAAAAAGATTAAAAAGAACTTCACTTATAACCCAACTAAAGCCACCTGGCGAATGCTGGTCTGTTAACTTTTACTATGATCAAAAAGAAAGTCTTGAAGGAGAATGGAAGTTTAAATTCGACTTTTCATTTGATGGAAAGCCAACAAAAATTATTCCACCGGCTGAGCTTAAAATTAATTAAAATCAACTTTTCAGCTTAACGATACAAAAGATATTTTATTTTTCATATCCACCCAACAAACAAATGCATTTATTTGAAAGCTTGGAATAAGGTAGGTTAAATAAATTAAATTTTTTTGTAACTTTTGAATTTGTTTTACTTGAATTCGTTCAAATGATCGCCATTCCGCATTTAATCTTTTAACTTCAATGATTAAAATTTTATTCTCTTTTGAAAAAACTAAATCAATTTCAGCAATTTTAGTTTTTAGACGTTGAAATTCTAATAACCAACCCTGTTTTTTTAGTAAATAAATAACAGCTTGTTCGGAAGAATATCCACTATTTTGGTTTTTATTTTTAAATGTATTCTTTGACGCCACTAAAGGTTTGGCGATGCCAAGCTGTAGGACCATGAATTTGAATTTGCTGACGGTGAAACTCTGTTCCATACCCTTTATGCCTTGCAAATCCATAGTCTTCAAACTGACTAGATAACTCGGTCATAAATTGATCCCGAGCAACCTTTGCCACCAATGATGCTGCAGAAATCACTCTTACTTTTTGATCCCCTTTAATGATAGCTAGTTGTTCAAACAATCCCAATTTCGGAATTGTGTCACGACCATCAATCAACAAAGTTCCAGTTTTTATTTTATGCTTTTTAATTATTTTTTCAGCGGCGCGTTTCATTGCCAAGAATGTTGCTTGTCGAATATTAATTTCATCAATCTCTTCAACTGTGGCTATGCCAATTTCAGCACTGTGATTAGCTAGAACACTTTCAGCAAGCTTTTGCCGTTTATCTTCTTTAATTGTTTTGGAGTCAAAATAGGTTTCTATATCAATTTTAGATTTGAAAATAACGGCGGCTGCATATACAGGACCTGCTAAACAGCCGCGCCCGACCTCATCAATACCGATTAACGGCTGAGGTAGTGATTTTAGATATTTAATTGAAATATTCAATGTTCAGACGAAAAAAGAGTTAAAGCCTAAGCTTTAACTTCTTTTTTTGAAGAGTTATTAACTAATTCAGATTCAATACGAGCAGCACGACCATCTAAACCACGTAAATAGTAAAGCTTAGCGCGACGTACTTTACCATGACTTACTAATTCAACTGATTCAATTGAAGGAGAATTAAATGGGAAAGTTCTTTCTACTCCAATACCCGCAGAAATTTTACGAACTGTAAAAGTTTTGTGAGCATGACCTTGAATTTTAGTTACAACGCCTTTGTAAAGCTGAATACGTTCTTTTTCGCCTTCAACAACTTTAACGTAAACGTTAACTGTGTCTCCAGAAGAAAATGTTGCGATTTTAGCATTTTTTTTCTTTTGAGTTACACGGCGAACTAGGTTTGTTTCTGTGCCAGTTTTAACTTTTAAAGTTTTTTTAACTGCTTTGTGTGCTGATTTTCCCGCTGCTGCTTTAGCCATGATTCTATTCCTTATGTTCTGACAATAAATAAATATTTAATTATCTCTTAGTTTCCAAAGAGTAATTAGCTACCATGACCCAAGTAGTCGGTCAAGACAGATACTGACAGCAGATCGAACACTTAGGTGTCTATAATTATCTTCAGAGGCTCCCTGTATAGGTTCCAAGATTCCATAGCATTTACCTATAAAGTCTTGCGTCAAACCAAAGCCAGTTCCAAACACCAAAACATAGGGTTCAGAATCAACTTCTAGTGATTTTTTTAAACTCGCGAAGGTGTAGTTTTTTTGAGCCTCCATCGGCCTAGCTGCCGTTGCCACAACTCTGGCTTCTGGAAAACCCCAATCTAGCAGCATCTCGTCTAAATTCTTTGCTGTATGCACATCTGTTAGAGCTGTACGCCTCATTGGATTAAATTTAGCACCTTGCCCAACACGCCAATGATCCAAAACACGCTCAACAAACATAAGCTGATCTTGCAGCGGATGGACTAAATAATAGCGATCAATCCCATAAACTCGACATGCTCTGGCAATATCATGAATATCAAAATTGGTAATATTTGTAGCAACTATCCTTTTTTGTCGATCAATCGTCGGATAATGCATTAAAGCCACTGCCAAAGGAGCCTTTCTTTTCATGTTTCAAACTCCAAATCTAATAAATCTAAAATAGTTTTATCTTCAGTTTTCATGTTTTTATAAAAATCTTTTAAACTTTCCCAGCTGATATTTTTTTTGTTCGCCAGCAGGTCTGGGCGCTTCTTCAAAGTAATAAGAATTGCTACGCTGGCCTTCCATTCCGCAATCAGTTGATGATTTCCTGAATATAACACGGCTGGAACTGCTAAATCCAGATTACTTACATTCTCTATTTGTGGTTTTGTAAACTGAGGCGCCTCTAGCAAACCCTCTTCAAAACTGTCGTTTTGAGCTGAAAGCATATCCCCAAGAACACCTGGAATAAATCTGGATACCGATTCAATAACCACAAGCGCTGCTAACTCACCACCGGACAAGATATAATCGCCGATTGATATTTCCTCATCTACATAGTGATGAATGAATCGCTGATCTATACCCGCATAGCGACCACAAATTAAAATAATTTCTTCGCTCTGAGCCCAGCTTTTTGCTATTTCCGATTTCCATGGTTTACCTTGAGGAGATAAATAAACAATCTTTTTGCCTGGGTTTTGTTTTTTTAGAATATTCAAATTATTCAGTGCTTTAGATAGTGGTCCAAACTTAAACAACATCCCATCGCCACCACCAAAAACCGTATCATCAACTGATTTATATTTCGTATCCGAAAAGGTTCTTAGATCAGTAATTTCGATATTAATAATTTTGTTAGCTATTGCCTTAGATAAGATTGCATCTTTTAAATACGAGTGAATTAATTCAGGAAATAAGGTAATTATTTTGAAACTAATCTTTTTCATTAATTTGAACTAAGCCTTCCGGCAAATTCATATGCATTATTTTATTGGCATAATCAATTTCAACAATAAATTCTTTTACAAAAGGGATCTCTATATTTTGGCCATTTATTTTTTTATTAATTATAAATAAGTCTTGGTAATTATTTGTCGAAAAACTTTCAATAGAGCCGATGTTGCCAAGCTGCTTATCTTCAATATTAAAGTTTAAAAATTCACTTAGGTAGGGTTGCTCGCCATCTTCAGAAACAAATAGATCCGCAGGAACCCATACTTCATATTTTTTTAACAAGTCTGATTGGTTGCGATCATTTATAGTTTCAAACTGCGCAATAAACCCTTTTTTAAAAGGCTTTATTTTTTTTACTGAATAGTTTTTCAAACTGTTTTGGGCAGTTTGACCTGGAGGCATTAATTGAACTTCCTCTAAATCTTCAATCCAACTGGTATCTCCAGAAAAAACAACAACATAGACTTCTCCACGCAACCCGTGAGCGTCAGAAATAATTCCAATTTTAATATATTCAGTATTTGATTTTGATTTCACTTGAACCTGTCTAGCAGTTAAATGTACAACTTCCAAAATAAAAAAGGAGCTTTAAGCTCCATTTTTATTACTCTGATTTATAATCAATCTTTATAAATAGGTTTGTTATTCTACGATATCCAAATGGTAACGCTTGTTTAACTTAGTCCCGGCTGCTCTGATGATTGTTCTCATCGCTGCAGCTGTTTTACCTTGTTTACCAATCACTTTACCAAGATCTTCTTTGTCGACTTTTAAAGATAATAAAATTGTTTGTTGCCCAGGGTTTTCCTCGACAGAAACATTTTCAGGTTTATCGACTAAAGATTTTGCCATGTGTTCAACTAGTTCTTTTAAATTATCCATATTATTCCTTATGGTTTGTTTCATTTGACAAAAAACTTAGATCTTACACAAGTTTTTTTTTAAATAAACACAATATTCTAGTATTTTACTTTATAAACTGGACTTAAAAACTAAGCTTTAGCTGCTTTAGCAACTTTAGTCGTTTTTTTAGCAGCACTTACTTTTTTCTTAGATGGCTTTGTTTCAATACCAGCTAATTTTAGCACATGACGAACTGTATCCGAAGGTTGAGCACCCTTAACTAACCAAGCTTTTGCTTTTTCAGCATTAACAGTTACTTTTTGCTCTTTACCCAATGGAGTTGGAATATAAGTTCCCAAAACCTCAATAAACTTACCTGTAACGTATTTACGAGAATCCGCAACTGTGATTCTGTATTTAGGATCGTGCTTTTTACCTACTCGTGCTAATCGTATAACTACCATGTGAATTTCCTCTTTGGTGAACTTAATATCTTAAAACTCAAACATAACTTTTTATATTGAGTTGGCTAGAATATCAAATAATTTTATCACTTTAAAACGATTTGGAGACTAAAAGTAGCTTAAAAAGGAAATTTCATTCCTTTTGCTCCACCTTTTTTAGGTCTTCCACCCATACCCATCGCTGAACCCATGCCCATCTTCATCATACTGGACATCATTTTCTTGGACTCTTCGAATTGCTTTATTAATTTATTAATGTCTTTGGCTTCAGTTCCACTGCCTAATGCGATTCTTTGACGCCTAGAGCCATTTAAGATTCGATGATCATCACGTTCCTGAAGAGTCATTGAACGAATTATCGCCTCAATTTTTTTAATTTCATCATCGGGAGGAGTCATCGTTTTTAGCTGTTTCGAGATTTCACCCATACCAGGAAGAAATTTCAACATACTTTCAAAGCCACCCATTTTCTTTAATTGTTGAATCTGAGTTAGAAAATCTTCCAACGTAAATTCATTCTTCATCATACGCTCAGCAGCTCGAGTGGCTTCTTTTTCGTCGATCATTTCTTGAGCGCGTTCAACCAATGTTAGTACGTCACCCATGTCTAAAATACGGCCTGCAAGTCGATCCGGATGAAAAACCTCTAACGCTGTAACTTTCTCGCCAACACCCATGAATTTTATAGGGATTCCTGTGATTTCACGAATAGAAAGGGCTGCTCCACCACGCGCATCACCATCAACTTTCGTTAATATTAAACCGGTTAAATTTAATCTCTGATGAAAAGTTTCAGCTACATTAACCGCTTGCTGACCAAGCATAGCGTCTGCAACAAGCAAAATTTCAGTCGGAGTGATAACTTTCGTTAGGTCTTCAAGCTCAGTCATCAAGGCGTCATCGATTTGCAAGCGCCCGGCAGTATCTAACAGCAGGACATCGATCATTTCTTTTTCTGCCCAGATTAACGCTTGTTTTAAGATTTCAGCGGGCTTCATTGCAATTGATGATTCGAAACAAATAAAGTCGTTTTGTTTTGCTAACGTTTGCAGTTGTTCGATAGCTGCTGGACGATAGACGTCAGCCGGTACAAAGCCAACTTTTTTTCCTAATTTTTGTCTTAGATAGATTCCAAGTTTGGCTGTGGAAGTTGTTTTTCCAGCCCCTTGCAAGCCAACCAACATAACAACTGATGGCTTTTCACGAACATTAACATCGACGGCTCCGCCACCTAACGTTTGTACCAATTCATCATGAACAATTTTTGTAAACATTTGGCCAGGATTAACATTACTTATAACTTCAGAGCCAATTGCCTTTGCCTTTACTCGATCAATAAAGTTTTTAACAACTTTAAAATTAACATCTGCTTCAAGTAATCCTAAACGAATTTCTTTTATTACCTCTTCAACATTAGATTCTGTAATTTGGCTTTGGCCTTTTAGTTTCTTTACAGAACTTAAAATTTTATCTGACAAACCTTCAAACATAAATACCACCACTAATAATTATATAAATAAACTTACCATCTAGAGAACGAACCTTTAACTAATGCAAACCGTGCCAATGCAAACGTTATAACCACAGCAACAAGCGAAACTGCAATTGAAACAATAACATTTACATCTGATGTACCAATAACTGCATAACGAAATCCATTAATTAAATAAAATAAGGGATTAAATAACGACACGGTTTGCCAAATTGGCTGCAAAGTCTCAATTGAGACGAAAACTCCACCCAAATAGGTTAATGGCAATAAAATAAAACTACTAAAAGCACTTAACTGATCAAATGTTTTAGCAATAAAAGCTATAAAAATTCCCATAAACGAAAATGTTAGACCACCCGTTATTGTAAAAAATAAAATCCAAAAAGGATGTTCTAATTTTAAAAACTCTCCCAATTTATAATAATGAAAAAGACTTCCTACAATGCCGGTTACAAGTGCGACTAAAAAGCCCCGAATAACTCCACCAAAACCCATCGCTAAAATAATTTGCGAATTGGTTATTGGCACAACACGCAAATCTTCTAGATCGCCTGAAAACTTTGACGTCACGATAGATGATGATGAATTTTGAAATGAATTATTAATAAGACCCATAACCATTAATCCAGGAATTAAGAAAGATAAATAAGGAATGCCATTTTTTAATTGAACACTTGAACCCAAGGATACACCAAAAACCAACAAATACAAAAAAGAACTAATAATTGGACTTATTAAAGTCTGAATAATTACTTTTAAAAACCGTTTTACTTCTTTTTCAAGTAGTGTCAAAAATCCTATCATAAGTTAACCATTTTCGAAAAAGCTTCTTCAAGCTTACCTTCATCGACCTTAATATTTTTTATATCCGAGAATTGAATATTATTTTTTTCTAATATTTCAACCAACCCCACTGAAGCAACATCTGAAAAGGAAAGCTTACTTCCAGACTTTAGTTCGATATGAACTTTTTTAGTTGAATACTGTGCAATAGCATCCGTCGTTTGACCATTAAAAATAATCTTACCTTTATTAATAATGCCCACACGCGCACAAAGTTTTTCAGCTTCTTCTAAATAGTGGGTTGTCAGTAAAATTGATATTCCTTCACTTTTTAATTCGGTTACAAACTGCCAAAGTGATTCACGTAAACCCACATCAACACCCGCCGTTGGTTCATCTAACAATAATAGCTTAGGAGAATGCACTAATGCTTTAGCTATCATTAACCTTCGTTTCATTCCGCCAGATAGTTGCTTTACGTTTTTTTTGCGATGCTCTTTGAGTGCTAATTTTTCAAGTAAATATTCGATGCGATCTTGATTTTTTCGAATTCCATAATACCCTGATTGAAATTTTAAAATTTCTTCGATATTAAAAAAACCTGTATTAATTATCTCTTGATGAACTACGCCAATTTGTTTTTTTATAAATAAGGGGTCTTGAACAACATCAACTCCAAATACTTGCACAGAACCAGATGTTGGTTTTTCTAAAGTCGTTATCGTTGAAATAATCGATGTCTTTCCAGCTCCGTTAGGGCCTAGTAAGCCAAATATTTCTCCGGGCTGAATACTAAACGTAACATCTTTAACAGCCTCAACAGATTGTCCACCTTGCTTCAAAGCAGGATATGATTTAACTAATTTTTTAATTTCTAATGGATTCATTTATTTACCTAGCACGCGAAATACTACTAGCAAAATCAATATCTGGATTTTCTTTTTTTGCCCAGTTTAAATCCCACTCTTGATTTAGTAATAAAACAGGTTGTTCGATCATATCTTGAAACATCTGAAAATTACCTTTTAGTTGAAATACCGCCTTACCTTCAGCATCTCTTGGCCACCTAGCTACTGTATAGGGCAATCGAGTTAATTTAACTTCTAGATTATATTCTGATTGTAAGCGATGAACTAAAACTTCAAACTGTAATTCTCCGACAGCGCCGACAATTGCCTCTTGATGACCAATGATAGGATCAATAAACAACTGAATTGCACCTTCTTCAGATAAATGTTGTAAGGCCTCTTGCAACTTTATACGCCGTAAAGCATCGCGAACTGTGATTTTAGCAAACAGCTCTGGAGCAAATTTTGGGATATCTTCAAATTCAATTTTACCTTGCGTCGAAACACAGTCTCCTATTGCAAAGTTACCTGTATCACTGATTCCGACAATGTCTCCTGCATACGCTTCATCAACGGTTTCCTTATCGGCAGCGATAAACTGATTTGAATACGACAAGCGAAGTTCTCGATTTAATCTTGAATGACTTACTTTCATGCCTCGTTCAAACTTACCTGAACAAATTCTTAAAAATGCAATTCGGTCACGATGACGACGATCCATATTGGCCTGAATCTTAAAAACAAAACCAGTGAAATTTGTTGAAAGTGGACTAACTGGTATTCCTTTTTTAACTGGTCGTGCTTTGGGACCGGGAGCAAATTGAGTAAAAAACTTTAAAAAAGTATCAACACCAAAGTTTTGCTTAGCAGACCCAAACGTAACGGGGCTAAGTTTTCCGCTTAAAAATTCATTCACATCAAAAGGAGGTAATGCATTTTCAATAAGATCCAACTCTTCGCGTACCTGTGCTGCAGATTCGTAGTCTAAATACTTATCAAGTATGGGATCCTCGGGACCTTTCAAATCTACAATTGTTACTTCATCGCCTTCGCGACGTTGATCGTAAAAATGAGCTTGTTTCGTTAGTCGGTTATAAATTCCTTTAAACCGCTGACCTATACCTAGAGGCCAAGTTATAGGATAGCACTGCATATTTAAAGTTTTTTCGATTTCATCGATTAAAGTTAATGGATCTTTTCCTTCACGGTCCAACTTATTAACGAAAGTAAAGATTGGAATATTTCGATAACGGCACACATCGTAAAGTTTTTTAGTACGGTCTTCGACGCCCTTAGCAACGTCAATAAGCATACAGGCACTTTCGACAGCCATTAAAACACGGTATGTATCTTCCGAGAAATCTTTGTGTCCTGGAGTATCTAACAAATTAATTCTTAAGTTATCAAAATCAAATGTCATCACTGAAGATGTTATTGAAATTCCTTTTTGACGTTCAAGATCCATCCAATCCGAAGTAACAGCTTTTGTTCCGGATTTTCCTTTAACCTCACCCGTTTCATGGATGACTCCACCATGATATAAAAGTTTTTCAGTTAATGTGGTTTTACCCGCATCTGGATGTGAAATAATGGCAAACGTACGACGTCGCTCAATTTCTTTTTGAATGGCAGGACTTACTAAATTAGACATTTTAGGAATATAAGCTTTACCCGCACTTACTTCAACCTTGACGATACTTTCCGAATTTATTATGACTGCTGTGCGTTGACTTGATTTAAGCTCAAAGTGGTTTGGAGCCACTGGCTGATAACTGAAGGAGGTCACCAATGCACGCTTACTATTTCATCAGTACATTTTATAAATTCATCACTATTTCTGACCCCATTCAAACAAAAGCCTTTCTTGAAGAATTAGCTGTAAAAACTCAGACGATTGGCTTAATAATTATTGGCCACGAAGGCTTTAATGCTACCATTGCGTCTTCAACTAAGGCTGGTTTAGCTGAATTCAAAAAAGTTCTTTTAGAAAAATTCAACATTAATGAATTAATGTTTAAAGACTCAGAAACAGAAAAAGCCCCTTTTAGACGCTTTAAGGTTAAAATTCGAGCTGAAATTGTAACACTTGGGACGCCTGAATTAAAACCCACTTTGTCAGAAAAAAATCATCATTTGTCCCCACAAGAATGGAATGATGTTTTAAAAACTGAAAAAGACTACGTTATGATTGATACTAGAAACTGGTATGAAACAAAAATTGGCACCTTTAAAGGAGCTGTCAATCCTAAAACAGATCAATTTACAGAGTTTCCAAATTTTATGGAAAAAAATAATTTTGAAAAAGATAAGAAAGTCTTAATTTTCTGCACCGGAGGAATCCGCTGCGAAAAAGGAATTCTTGAATTGCAGCGACAGGGCTATGATCAGGTTTATCAACTAGAAGGTGGTATTTTAAATTATCTAAAAGAATTTCCAAATGACCAATTTGAAGGAGACTGTTTTGTATTTGATCATCGTGTTGCTGTTGATCAAAATATGAAAGCGACTAAAAAATATAAACTTTGCCCACACTGCGGTCAACCTGGGAATACTCCAATTGATTGTAAACGCTGCGATACGGCTATTTTAATTTGTGAAGATTGTTCTGCTATAGAATGGAAACAAGTTACATGTTCAAAAAATTGTGCGCATCACTTTCAATTACATCCAGACAGAAAGGGTGAACGTCAAATTCAACCCTTTGAAATAAAAGACTAAAATTTCTTTTTTACTATACTAATTCCGCCTCGATCATCTCGAGCAACGGCAATAACATAGGCTGATCGCCCAGCTGGCGCTTCGTTTGCTGTGGTGTATTCATTAGAGCCTAATCCTTCAGATCGATAATATTTTGTTTTGCCATCGGTAATAAACCAGGTCACTGCTAACGATTCTACTTTAGCTACTGATGTTCCATCACTAAGAAATGTCGTATACGTTTCTGCTGAAGCCGCGCTTAAATCTGTCGACAAGCTTATTTTTGAATTCAATGTTAACGTAGTCATAATCAAACCATCCGCATAAATCTGGGATAAATTTGGATTTGAATTTTTAATTACTTTTGCGGGATCGCTTACAATAATTCTTTTTATAGATTTAGTTGTTGAACCCAAATTATTTGTCAAAAAATATTCGATTATAAAACTGACACCATTATATTGCTCAACTGCAGTTTTTCCTGCAAAAATAATTGCTGTACTTGGCACTGTCACCGAAAAGGAATTTGCTAATCCTGTCCAATTTTCAGCACTACCCGGCAAAGTCAGAGCTGTTTGTGCAACTATAACCTGCTTTGTAGGATTATTTTCACAGGTAGGCTCAGCACCAACACTTATGCCCGCATCTAAGCACGTCTGTGCGGTGTAGTTTAATGAGGTTGCCGTTATATCACTAATCAATGGAGTTACCGATACAGTCGCTCCAGGATTAACTTCAGGAGCTGAGACTTGAAAGGCAATGATTCGGATTGTTTCTAGTTTATTAAAATCTGGTAAATCATTTTTACTACAACTTACAATTAAGAATAAAGAAAGGATCTTGAAAATATTATGATACGTTTTTAAAAATAATATTTTATTCATTAAAATTCTCCTTTAACGCCTATCGCAGGCAAAAATGGAAGACCACTTATTTCGGTTTTCTGAGAGTAATCATATGAGTACTGAATAGTTTCTGGATTTTTTGCATTCAGAATATTTTGAATATCTAAATAAAAAGACCAAATAGCTTTATCAAAAATTACTTTTTTATCTACGCGAATATCTAGTTGTTTAAAATCATTAAGCCGAGAGGAATACAATGCCCCCCGCTTTGGAATATAAACTTCATTGTCCGAATCATAAGTTGAACCCATAATTGGAGTACTTGGATTACCTGTTACATACCGAAGCCGACCTGAAATTTTCCAAAGATCTGTAAAATCATGAGCCAATACTAAATTAAAATTATGCGTTTGATCATATTCAAAATTATATTCTGGATTGATAGGATCTTTGCGTGTGCTTTTAGACCAGGTGTAACTAATGAATCCATTATATACTGTTTGATTAAACTTCCACTGGCTTTCAAAACCAAAAGCACGTCCAGATCCGTTGTTATTGTAAAGTTCATACATCGTGGAACCATTTCTAGTTACCGTAGCTGATGATGGAATTACAAGATTAGAGAACCAACGTTCAAAAACGCCTGCACTTAAAACAGAACCTTCTTTATTTCCGCCACGATAATCTTTTTCAAAGCCTAACATGGAGCTAATTGCTCGTGGTGATTTTATTTCAGAATTTCCAATATCACTGTTGCTTTCTTGCGGCTCTGGAGGCTGTGTGTATAATCCTGTGCCCATTTTTAATAACAAACCATCATCAAATTTGTATCTTGCTGCAAACCTAGGAAGTAAAAAAGATTCTTTAGTTTGAGAAAACTGATCAAATCGTAAACTGGGTAAAAGTTCAAATTCTTCAGATACATTGATTTGATTTCTGAAGTAACTGCCTAAATTGTAGCGACTTCCGCTAATTTGAACCTGCCTTTTTTCGCCTATAGAAATTGGATTACTTACTCCTCCGTCACCCGTTCTTAGTGGTAAACGTAAATCTACTTTTGATTGTGTAAATTCATTATCTAAACCTAATTGCATTTGCCATTCGGAAGATATTTTCTTATCCCATTCCGCGCGATTTGTAACAACATTAGAAGCAATTTTTAAATACTGATCGCCAATTTCCACACCAATTTCATCTTTACCCAGGCCTAAACTAATTTTGGCAGTAGTATCTGTATCCATTTTTAAAGTGTAACTTGGAATGAGTCTAAAAAAATTTATAGTATTCGAAAAAGAGCCTCTGATAGAGGGATCACTTCGCAAAGGTTCGTTTAAGACGAAGGCTAATCTATCGCGTGAACCTAATAATGATATTTTAAAATTTTCTATTTCGGAAATTTCATTATTATAAACAGCTGTTAAATCTTGAAATTCTGGTGCGACTGTTAAATCAAGACTGTCGGTGTTTTTTAATGCTTGCTTCAGAAAAAAACCAATATAACTATATCGTCCAGAAATTAAAAACGAACTTTTCTCATCAATTTTAGCTTCATACAGACCACCCGCACTTAAATTATCAGCATAAAACAAACCTTTTTGATCACGCTCTTGCACGTCAGGTTTTCGTACTTTCAATGAAATAATACCACCCAAAGCTCGTGAGTATTCAGCACCATATCCAGCTGATAAATAATCAATTTGTTCGATCGCCTCAGGCATCACAACCGATGAAAGCCCCCCGAAATGAAAAACAATGGGTATATCATGTCCTTCAAAATCATAAGCTGTATCTTTTGGTGCAGATCCTTGAATAACAACTTGAGACGAAAACCCTGTTGATCTATTTACACCTGGCAGATTTTGCACCGCCTTTAATGGGTCGCCATTAGCACCAGGCATAGCTAAAAATTCTTTGCGCGTTAGTGTTTTCTGAGACTGGTCACGCTTAGCACGTTTACTTATAATAATGGTTTCAAAATCATTGTAATTATCTTTTTCTATATACAATAAATTTTCATTTTTTTCAGATAAATTAATTGCTTTATCAAAACGTAAATATCCGCTTAAAGAAATTATTACATTCGATTGCTGTGCTTGAATGTTATTAAAACTAACTTCACCTTTTTGATTTGTTCGTTGAATTAATTTATCTGGAAGTATTGTTACTACTATATCTTTAAGAGGATTTTGCGAACCTTTTTCAAGAATTGTCGCTTTATAGTCAAACGCTAATGCATTTGGAACCAAACTTAAGACCAAAAACTGAGTGAATAAAATTAAACAAAAAAACTTCATTTTTTACTCCAAATTAAATCGATACATGTATCTAAATTTTTTTGCGACAGGCTTTCCATTAACTAGTGCCGGAGTATATAAAAATTTATACATCGCCTGCTTCACAGCTTCATTTAATCCATAACCAGGCCCTTGAATAACTTCAACATCACGAACCTTACCAGTTTCATCAATTAAAATATCAACAACAACAGGGGCTTCGATCCCTGCATTCATGGCTTCTTTTGTACGCTCAACTTTTTCTTCATGAAGTCTTTTAGGCTGAGTAGTTACCAAATAATCTTCAACTGGTATTGGTAATGAATCTGCGTCGTTTTTTTCAAGCTTAAGATTATCTTCTTCTTTTGCTACCGTATTTCCTAATTTTACAACCGCTGTTTTTTCTGTAGCAGAATCTGTCGTAATTGCTTTTCTAGTTAAACCAAAAACTTTTCTTTGGGCTGGCTCTGCCGGCTTCGGTATGTCTTCAACTTTTGGTTTAGGCGGCTGCAGCTGCATTTTAGCGTCGACTGTTTTTTTTTCAATCATTACTTCAAACGGTATTGTTTGCGTTTTAAACAAACTAAAAAAATTAACTTGAATAATGAAAATAGTAAATACTATTCCAAAATGAACTAATGCCGAAATCGCAAGAGGTGATGTTTTAATAGTATTTAAAAAAGTTGATCTCATTTAATATTTGCTCATTATTATTTTGTACTTTGCTGATCGCGTTCAACTTGCACCGCGAATTTTTCAAGTCCTTGGGTTTTAAGTAAATCAATAATTTTTACTACACGTCCATAAGCAACATCTATATCAGCGCTAATAATTGCTTGCGCTTCAGGCGACTTAAGTAAAGCTTCTTTAACTGCAACTTTTAAACCTTCTTCATCAGTCAGATTGCCATTCAATAAAATATTACCATCTTTATTGATTGCAACACCTAATGTTTGCATGACTTGACCGTCGCCGCTTGTGGTCTTTGGTAATCGCACATCGATGATGTCCTTCATTAGGACAGGTGCTGTTATCATGAAAATAATTAATAAAACTAGAACGACATCCACAAACGGCGTTATATTAATACCGGTAATTACTGTTGATTCATCAGAATTTTGATCAAAAGAAGAGCCTGCCATGATTACACCATTTTTTTTGCAATAATCAAATCGCGGGCGCTTTCAGTTTTTTGAAAACTTACTTTTAATAGTGTCGCAAAATAATTATTTGCAACAACTGCAGGAATTGCTACCAACAAGCCCATTGCCGTCGCATATAAAGCTTGCGAAACACCTGTCATTACTGCTGTAGAGCCAGATTGTGTTCCCAAATAAGCAAATGCTCGGATAATTCCAAGTACAGTTCCAAATAACCCAATAAATGGCGCATTCGATCCAAGAGTCGCAAGTACAGCCAAACCTTTTTCAAACTTTACACGCTCGCTTTTAAGTTGGCCGGATAGGGCCCGTTCAAAGGTATCACTATCACTTGAATATTCTAGCGATTTAGCAAAAACGCGATGAATGAAGTTGTTTTGCGAAAACATTTGAACAAGTTGAGACTTATCTTTTTTTTGTAGTATTAAACTTTCTAAATTATCAAAAGTGGCCTCGGAAAGATCAGATTTATAAATTCGCTTCCGATCTATGATGATTGCAATAGACCAAATAGAAAGTCCGATTAAGATTAGCAAAATTGCTTTTTCAAAAATTTCAGTAACAATGATCAGTGCATTCATCAGCCTATTTCCTTTTTTTGTAAACTAGGCATTAGCATGTCATGCTTTGCCCTTAACGCACACGTCATGATGACTTGCGACATTTACAATGTAAAAGAAAAGCTATTTCTTATGCTTTTGAATTAATTAAACGATTTCTGTTTAGAAGCATTTCTGAATACAAGCTTCACCGACCATAGTTACCCGCGGAGCAAAACATTCAGCAGTTCCCTTGTGACGTAGAAATCCCCATTCTGTATTTGATGGTTTAATCTCTTTATTTTGAAATTTTGCCAAACAAGCCTTCCTTGCCATGCCAACAAAGGCGTTGGTCATTTTTCCGGTTGATCCAGATTCATCAAGATAATCCTTAATTAAATACTTATTAATACCTATGCCATTTTTTGAAGGACTACTTTGAGTGATAGAAAAATCAAAATTTTTGTAATTTATGGTTGCACAATCTGCCTCTTTTTTAATTAAGCTTAAACCAAATGGATCTTCCCCAACTTTATCAATTGCTACTACATGCCCTTTTACACCAATAATATCTGCTGCCTTTATAGAACCCTTTGTGGAAACCGTGATATTTTCAAAACAACTAAACCCAGACTTAACAGCATCAATAAATTTTGAAGAATTTTGTCTTATAAAAATTGGCTTATTTGCTACTCCAGGTTTATACAATAAACCCGCTACAGCTATAGTTGAAGAAATATACGCCGAACAATCCACACCCAAAACTGTTGTTCCCGTTCCAGCATTTACTTGAAAGTTAATGGTGTTTTTTGAAATGGCAGGTTCGCCTCCGTAATCATAAATTAACGGATTATTTTTAACATCTGCGCATTGCGATTCAGATGCAATGCCACGAATATAATAATGTGTATTTTGTACAGATTTTAAATCTGTAATTTCGCGTTTTGCACCGATGCCATCCGGGTGTGTACCAACTCGTGAAATACCAACAACGGATGCTGTAGACCTGTCGATTGCAGGTAAATCTAAAACTCGACAACTTTGATAGGCTGTTGAAAAAACCATATTAATACCTTGAGATAGCTTTCCTGTTTTAGGCTCTACAACTGAGCCCGCAGAAGGTACAATTGAGTTCGTAGTGTCCAAATCAGCCGAGGCACAATCCAGTTGCAAACTTTTGCTAATTCCTTTTATCTGCATTATGCTTGAGTTAATATTTTGAGCAACTTGAACAATGCCAACTGATGACTGATCTTCCATTTCGTATTCGATCAATTTCTGTATTTGTTCTTTCCATGTCGTCTTTGGGTTCATCTTTGATTCAACAAGCATCTGATCAACTAAAATTAATAGCTCTTTCTTAAGTAATGGAATCTTTATTTTTTGAACACTTGAGAAATTCTTATTTTCTAACAATTTATCAATTTTATTATTTATACTTTGTTTTAGTTCAGCAGAGTTTGGGACAAATTGATCATGATCAATCAGTTCATAAAAGGAATCAAACATTTTACTTTTAACATTTTCACAACCTAGCGAATCAGAAATATTTTGGCTTGCATTTTCAATAGAATTTATGTGCGCCGGCGAGCATCCAAAAGTTATACTTGCAATGCTAACTAGAATCACTTTTTGAATATATTTTTTGTTACTATTTGTTACCATCCTTCTTCATCGGCGTGTGGTAACTGATAGTTTAATCAAAAAAATATGCTTATCTAATTAACGCAAAAGTATGTCAAATATATACAATTAAAGCCAAATTCTTGGCTTACTCATAGACTAAGGGTTGGGTTATTTATGTCTATCTGGCGTCACATCTTTTATATTGGAATCTTCTTGAAAAGACTGACCACCACCATTATGCGGACGCTTGAATTCAAAATTATTCCATTTAAATACAGCATGACTATTACTTTTAGAAAACAAAACATTCCGTAAAATTGAAATAATTAAAAAGAATCCAACACAATGCCAAAATGGAATATTTTTATAAACATCTGGCAGTGAATATAAATACATGGGTGCCAAAAAATTCCATAAAAAATAAAATGGAATTGCTAAAAATATATTTTTAAAAACTAACCCCATACAACACCTCTTTAATTAAACTTTTTATAATTGATTCCATCCCAAACACCCTGTTTAACAGATCCTATTGGTGATAACACCAAATAACCTTGAGCACCATAATGTGACCAGCGCTGCAACCACCTTAGTGGTGGTAAACTTTGGTTTAATTTAAACAAAACAACGGTCTTAGTACGAACTTTTACCGAAACAAAATAGGCATTATCAATTAATGAAATAGCCTCTTCGCCAAGAGTAATCGAATCTGAGTTTATTTGAATTTTATTATCGCTTAGAGCTTGATCGATTGCTAATGAGCCACCTTGGTAGTTCTGAATAAGTAAAAGACCTTCGATATCAAAATCTTGCTGCAAAAAATTAATAGGTTCCAATATACTGTTTGGAAAGACCTGCGGAAAAGTAAGCTGCACATCTGAAGTTACACTTGATTGAATTACAGGAGTAGCAAATATCTTTGAGAAACTAGTTGGCCTTTCCTGCTCAGAAAGGGTTCTAAATAATTTAAATTCAGGATCTAAAGCATAACCTACAGGTTCTTTATCTAAAGTAATTTCTATTTTATTATCAATAATTTTATTTAAAAAATTTTTCTTTGAACCATCAGAAAAAGCAATCTGAATTTGTATTGGGATGATATTCATTTTTGAAACCTCAATAGCAGGAAAAAGAAATGTTGCTAAATACCCAGATTGTTTTGCTTGCGATGTCGCGGCAACAGATTCAAATACAATGGCTCCTTTTTGCATAATCCAAAAATCATAAAAATCTTGCACCGCAATGGAATCTGTCGCGCCAACTAGATTTTTAATAATATTAAATAAATCTGCATAAGTTGCATTTAATAATTTAAATTCTGAATAAAACTCTTTAAGTGCTTTCGCAAAGACATCTACACCAACAATTTGCTCTAGCATAACAAACATCATTAAACTTTTATTGTAGCCAATGGCTTGTAACGAACGATCTTCTTCCCGTGATACAAATTCAGATAGTGTAATCTCTTTATCTTTTTTAACATAATCAACGTACTCGAGTAGTGCTTTTTGACGGTATAAAATCCTTTCATTTTCACTTAAAAGAGCATAATCCGCTCCAAATACTGTTAAACCTTCGCACCAATTTCCTGAAGCATAATCAACAAAAACAGAATTACCCCACCACGAATGTAACAATTCATGAGGTAATGATGACTTTAAAATAAATGGAAATCTTAAAAGTTTAGACCCTATCCAGGTCATGCGAGGAAATGCATAGCCGATTTCATCTGACGTTTCGACAACTGAAAAACTTTCGTACGGATAGGGACCCAAATTAATTTCATTATTTTTTAAATACAGATCCAGGCTTGCAATAAGTGTAGAGGCAAGCATCTGATCTGCTTTTTGCAAATAGATTATTATTTTTTTTGATAAACTTTCATATTTAATAAATTTTCCAATTACTGTAGAAACTCCACTTTGAAAATTCATAGTCGCAGAATGAATAATTTCTACTCCAGGATCAGAGACCGTATTGATTCTAAAAATTTGGTTTGACTGAATATCATCACTTCTTGGATACCAATTCGATTCTTCGATCAAATATTGAACCTGTGATTGATCCAAAGGCATTTCATAACTTATTTTTGCCACATTTTCGACCGTGCTTTTAAATTCATAGGCCTGCGCATTATGAGATTCATCCGTAAGCTCAAAGCCACTAAAGCTGATTATAATTGCGTCTTTAGATAGAAAAAAATGCCCCCGGGCAATTTTGGTATTTTCTAATTGAACATCAAAATGAAGCCCCTTGGAGTTCTGTAAAATGTTAATACTTGTAACCAATTGAGCCGTTTCGTTAGCAAAACAAAACTGAGCCTGTAAAATAAATAATGAACTCAACAACATTTTTTTTAGGATCAATCCCATAGTACCTACTTGCGGAAATTCTATAAAAAAACAACTTACTAAATAGATCAATTTGTAAACACTTCTGAAATTTCTTCAAGCATTAATTCTTTTTTTTGGCTATTTCATTCTAGAGCAGATACAAGACTTAAGAGTTCGCCATGCTTCCAAGGAGCCCAATGAGACACCTATTTTGTATCGCTATTTGCGCAACTGCACTTTCAACTACCGTCATGGCGCAATCGTCAACAGCAACACTAAGTGATTCCACTGTAAAATCGACAGAATCAAACACAGCAACTTTAAAAGAACTCATACCCACTAAATCTGAAGAAAATATAGAGATTACAGACGCCAAAATTAAAGCGGATGCCGGTTCTTTATCTAAATACAGTTTAAAATTTAATTTATCCTACTATGGTCCAACTTTTGGGGATGTATCAGCTAAGGATCAGCCGAATCCGGATGGTTCTATTGGGACCTACGAAACTTCAATCGGTGGCTCTTTAGGTGGACGCTACCGTTTTGATAAAAAAACAACTCTTAGTGTTGGTGGCGGTTTAAAACTAATTCATCCCTTTCATGGAATGGACCGAACAGATTTAAATAACCCCTACATATCTTATGATATGACGAACTACATGTCTGGCATCCAAATGAGAAATTCATTTGGAGCTTCCGTCATTACTGTTCCTAATTATACGGCAGTTGGCGAATACGCCGGACTTAGTTATGATGCATCTTTTACTTATAATATTGGCTACAGTGGCTACGCAATCGGTATTGATTCTTCGGTAGGCTACTATTTATATAACCGCGGTTACATTACTTCAGATAAAAAAGCTTCACGAGCTGCTGTTGCTGTTTTTCCAACGTTAAAATATAACTTTTCTGATACATTAAGTATTAATACATCTACAAGCATCAGCTTTTGGAATCCACGTCAACTAAGAGATGAGTTTGCTTTACTTAATAAAACAGTTAGCCAACGATTGGGCTTAGGTTACGCTTATACACGAGACATTTATTTGGCTCCGTATATTAATTTTTATCCTGATCGCCTATCTTTAGATCGTACAACAATCAATTTTTCGACAAGCTTTTCGGTTTTATAAATCATTAGATTTCGAATTCCGCAACCAGTGGCAAATGATCTGAAAGCGCATTCCAAATTCCTTTTTTTAAAACTTCCACATGGACGCATTTAATATTTCGATAATAAATGCGATCTAAAGCAAAAAAAGGTAACATCGATGGAAAGGTAAACAAATGCTTACCTTTCATTTCAATAGAAACCTCATTCATTCCAAGCGACTTAAATAAAATGGCACTGGCATTTTGTCGCCAATCATTAAAATCTCCTGCAATAATTAACGGTTCGTCAGCTGGAACATTTTCATTAATATTTTTGGCTATTATCTGCAGTTGTTTTTTTCGATCATTTTCTAGTAAACTTAAATGGACACAAAAAACATGAATAGGTTTTGAATCTTTTTCTGGATTATTTAATATGGCATGCAATACGCCGCGATTTTCAAACGGCGTTAATGAAATATCTTGGTTATTCCAATCAGCGATTGGAAACTTACTAAGCACAGCATTACCATGATGGCCATCTGTATATACCGCATTTTTTCCGTAAGCATAATGATTCCAAACATTGTCCGCTAAAAATTCAAATTGGGATGTCACTGGCCAATTTTCAATTTCAGATGAATGCTTAGTATGATCCCCAATGACTTCTTGTAAACAAACAATATCTGCATGAACTGCTTGAATTGATTTTTTGATTGAATCTAAAATATATTTTAAATTTCCAAACGTAAAACCTTTATGGATGTTATAACTTAATATGCGTATTCGTTGACTCAAAAGATACCTCGAAAAATTAGAAAAAATTTCTGTAACAAACGTTGATATAATGGCCGGTTATTCCATTCCTTCAAAAGAATTTGTTTTGAAACTGCTAAATCGTCTATAAACTGCTTTTTCATAAGTTGAATGTTTTGCGGATCCGTTAATGAAATATCTGCCTCTAGGTTGTAAAATAAACTACGATAATCCAAATTTGTTGATCCAACACTTACCCAATTATCTATAATTAAAATTTTTGCATGCAATATAGATGGTGTATATTCGAAAATTTTGCAGCCTCGTTTTAAAAGTGCAGAATAAAACCCCTGCATTGCAAATTTTAATCCTAATATATCACTTTTTTGCGGAACTAATATTTTAACATCAATGCCAGTTGATGCCGCCCGAAATAAAGCTTTAGTTAACTTAAAATCTGGAACAAAGTAAGGATTTGTTATCCAAACAGTTTCCTTGGCATTTCGAATTAAGTTTAAAATATCTTTGTGAGCCTTATTTTTCTGCCTGCGCATTCGAAGCCATCGTTGACCGAAGAAGTGATTTGCATATGACCACGTTTCTTGACTAGAGGATAAAAATCTTTCAACCCCTTTACCTTGAATACAAACGCCAATATCTTTCCAGGCTTTTTCTTGCTTTACACTTTCAAGATGACGATCACTAATATTCATGCTGCAAATAAAAAGCTCTTTATTATCTACGATACAAATTTTTCTATGATTACGATGATTTATTT
The DNA here is from genome assembly GCA_049301055.1 of Pseudobdellovibrio sp. GTDB lineage: Bacteria > Bdellovibrionota > Bdellovibrionia > Bdellovibrionales > Bdellovibrionaceae > Pseudobdellovibrio. Next base: position 230,369 of record JBAQKN010000010.1, read on the forward strand.
TTGAAAAACCTCTGGCGATCCGCTGAAAGGTAAAGGATTGCCATATTTTATATGGTTGCCGTTGCCAAATCAGAGGATGAAAAAAATTAAACTGTATCGCTTGCTTTCGAAAGACCTCGGCATCACTAAAAGTCCAGTCTGACGAACCTACTCCATCAATAAGCACCTGAACTCGAACTTTTCTTTTAGCCGCATCAACCAAATGAGAAAGTATTTTTTTACCAAGACCGTCTTGCTCAAAAATATAAGTTTCTAAATAAATACTTCTTTTTGCATTTACAATGCTATCTTGCATTTTTGCAAAAAAATCATCCGCTTTGGCAAAAATCTTTTCTTCAGTAAGCATAAAAGAAGAGTACTAGGATTTAGCTGAATCGCCAGCTTTTTCTATCAACTGAATGCCTTCATCACTGACCTTAATCAAGCGACTTTTGTATAATCCACCTAAAGCTATTTTAAATTTCTTCTTACTAACTCCGAATAGATCATAAATAGCTTCAGCCGACGTTTTGTCATTAATCGGCATGAATCCACCCTTTTCCGTCAACAATTCTAGGATTCTAGGCCCAACTTCACTGGCACCTTTGTGTCCCGACCGCATTAAACTTAAATCTATTTTTCCATCATCACGGACTTTCTTAATAAATCCAGAAATACGCTGTGCATAGTCTAAGGACTGAAAAACATCATTATGAAATAACATGCCTAAGCTTTTTCCATTGATAATTGCCTTGTAGCCTAATTCTGTTTTCCCGAATATTAGCAAATCGACACTTTGATCGGTTTCATATTTAACTGCGGTTTTATCCAAATTTCGTTCAATACGCATTGATGCCGAAATGCGATTACTTTTATCTAAATAAACGTAAACTATAATATCAAGACCAACGCGCAAATCACGATTCTGTTCAGCAAAAGGCAAAAACAAATCTTTTGCCAAACCCCAATCTAAAAATGCTCCAATACTTTCTGTGGCAACTACTTTTAATACAGCAAATTCTTCAACCATTACTTTGGGTTTTAGTGTTGTTGCAATTAAACGATCTTCAGAATCATAACAAACAAAAACTTCAACAGTATCGCCAACATCACTTCCCTCAGGAAGTCCTGCAATATCTCGTTTTGGTAGAAGAATTTCATTACCATCACCGGCATTTAAATAAAGACCAAATTCCACAAATTTTAAAATTTTTAGCTGATTAAGTTTTCCGATTTGAACCATAGCTTTTAACATCTACTAGAATGACAAACTAGGCAATCACTAACAGATAGAAACAATATCGTATTCGTGACGTTTACCATTAGTTTCAACCTTTGCAGTATCGCCAACAGTTAAGCCCAGTAATGATTTACCTAAAGGACTTGCAGGGGTAATGATTTGAATTTTCTTATCCGCAAAAGTGACAAAAAAGCCGCCTCCCTTAGGCAGAAAAAATAACCAACTGGTTTTATCATTTGAACTTACTTCAACCAAAGCGCTAGCTGAAATACCATCTGTTTCATTGAAGTTTTTGATTTGTAAGAACTTACATATCGAAATTAGCTCTTCAATGTCTTTAACTCGTTGAGCCTGTGCTCCTGCAAGATAAGAAGCCTCTAGCGCACGCGTATCATATTTGTTTTCAGGCTTATTTTCTTCATGAGTAGCATCCTCATAAGTTTTAAGCGCCGCTTGCTTAATAATAAGTAAATCTTTTTCTAATTGTTGCTTCAGCGCCTGTACCAGTTCATTTTTATTCATTTGAATAGTCCATATTTACATATAATTTACATATTTTAGTTGACCGTCTTATTTGTCCTTTTAATACTACCTGAGGAGGACCTATGAACGAAGCAGAAAAACTTCAATCTAAAATTATTAATTCGGACTTTTTTGCATTAAAAAATGTTTCTATCTTAGCGCCAGACTACACGCTTTTGGAATCAACCTGGCATCTGCATGTAAAAGCCTTAGGAAATTCGATGCAAGGTGCTGGAATTTTCGCAGAGGACCTTTTAATAATCGATTGTGCACTAAAGGCCGTCCATGGAAATGTTGTTTTAGCATCTGTTTATGGCGAACTTACCTTAAAAAAACTTAATTTTATCAATGGGAAGATAACTTTATTACCTGAAAACAACGAATACAAAGCAATTAGCATTACTTCAGATTGCAGTTTTAGCATCATTGGCGTCTTAAAGTTCAATATACACAAACACATCTAACCATCATTATTTATTTATTTTTTGCCATTCTGCTTTTGTTAAAAAAGTTAAACTTTCAGATTCAGAATCAAAAACTAAAACGATATCTTTTTTTTGAATTTTATTATTTAAGTTTTTTATTTTTTGCTCTAACGATAATTCTACTGAACCGTAATCGGTTCCTTCTCTTAAAACAAAGGATTCTATGACGCCACGAAGCGCTTCTGCGCTTAATGCTTCTGGGTCAACTTGAATGGGTGTTGGCTGTTTGTCATTCATAATTATTTAGTATAATCAATATCGGTTGGTACTGACTCAACTTCATTAGATTGCTTTTTATTTTCTATTTTTCTGATGAAGTCAAAAAGTGGATCTTCATTTTCTTTAGGGTTATATTTTTTCTCTATGTTTACCTTTGTTTCTACCTTTGCTTCATTTTTTTTTGCTTTAATAACAATTGTTTGAATGATTTCAACTTTTTCCTGCTTTTTTTCAACTTTAGCAATCTGTTGAACCACTTGCCTTTGGTTTGTTCGAATTTCATAGGGAGCAAAGGCTGGAGCTTCCGCATATTCTTTTTGATCTAAAGCATAAGCAAACAATCCATTCTGGTCCAAATCTGGATATGCTGGTGTGATTGATCCACTAACTCTGTTCACAACAACCCCACCGACATATTTTTTATTTAAGCGGTATGAATTTTTAGTCCATGATATTCTAGTATTTTGCAAAATTGATCTTTTCATATCTTCACTTACTTCATCAGATAATAATGGTAACAAAATATTGTTCTGTTGCGACACTTGACGTGCTTCGTTAAAAGTTGCCTGCCAAATTGGCCCCGGAGTTAATGGCGATGGAGTATTAAAACCAAAAATGCCCAACGCTTTAGGAAATAATTTCTTCATTTGCAGTGGCATATTGTAAGCATGAGTTCCATCCCATAAACCTGAATCTGGCAAAATGCGATGCGTATAATACACTTCACAATGAAGATTATTTGCAGTATCAATACAGACTTCTTCGTTAGAATTGGCTGTAAAATCGCCAGGGTAGGATTTCGCTAAATCATACTTATAATAAGCTAATCCTGTTCTTTTCGAAATATCTCCAAGCATTAGTTTCGCTTGACCATTTTCAATTTTCTCTTTGATTTCAAGTGGCGCTAAAGCACGACCATACAAACCAAATTCTTTAGGTTCTAAATTCGACAACCCCTCGCACCCACCAATGAATGCCAATTTAACGCCTTCAAAAAAACGACGGACGACTGCGAACTTTTGCTGACTTTTTATTATTGTTTGAAAAAATAAAGAGCGATTTGCTAGTTCAATATTTTGACCTATTTTATTTTTAAATTTTGTTTCCCAAGAATTGTCACTTTGAAAACCCATTCCCACAAGATGATGTCCATTAAGAATAAATACTTCAGGGTGAATATCTTTTGCCTCTAAGTTTTCAAACCAAGCAATCATTTTTGCAGAAAAAACGGGAGTATTTTCTTCTTTAATTTGCCCATTCATTCGAGAAAATCCAATTTGATGGCTCCATCTACTAACTGCAAATGGATTTTCAGCCACATCTAGATCTGGCCTTAAAACAATTACTGGTCGATTCTGAGTGATCTGACTTGATCGTAATAGTTCTTGTTCGACTGTTTGAGATAATTGCTTATTACCCAAATTAACATGCACAACGTATATGGGTTTGACACCACTGGCGTAAGTTGTCATGCAGGATACGAACAAAGCTATGAATAAAGCTACAGTGCTTATTACCTTCAACATATGAGAGTCTCGCTTTTTTTGTTAGTTGAAAGTATTGATTGCAGCTTTCAATCCAAATTTAGCATGATCTTTATGTCGGTTTCTTACGTCTTGTTATGAGACACTTATTTTTACTTAATGCGACCCACGCAACTTAATCGTTAAACCTTTTAAAAAATATCGTAAAACTTGATCTCCACAATTGCGGTAATTTGAATGCCCTTGCTTACGTAAAAAAGCAGATAGCTCGTGTTTACCAATTTTAAATCCTGCTTTATCAAAGATCGCATGCAAGTCATCTTCTTTAAGTTCAAAAGCAACTCGTAACTTTTTTAAAATTGTATTATTTGAAATTGGCAAATCAAATGGCACCGGAGGTTTATCTTTGTCGTGGCCACGTTTAAAATAAATCAAACCATCCAAAAAATTAGCCATGACAATATCAGGACATTCCAAATAGTTAGGCTCATCTTCTTTAAGTAAAAAATCTTGAACATCAACAAGTTGAACTTCAAAGTCAGCAAGCTTTATTATTTCAACAATTTTTTTATCATTTAAATTTAAAATGTAGCGAACACTGCGAATTACATCATTATTTATCATAAAAAAAACATACCAGATAAAAGCAATTAAAGTCTTTAAATTATGGATCTATAGGGACTTTATTGTTGCTTCAATCCAAGGTCGATAAATTACAGCATTCGTGTAAACACCCGTTCCATCACACGAAAAGCTACCCCTACTTGTGATTCCAAAAATATAATATTGCCCATCTTTTTCGATAAACGCTGGACCGCCAGAATCACCAACACATGTTCCATGTATTGATTCATCTAAACGTACTTCCGTTTCAGTTAAACCTGAAATAGGCGCTTTAGTTTCATAAAGTTCGTCATTACCCTGAAAGTCCATCTTGTAACAATGAGATCTTTTTTCGTCATCACAAACAACTTCTTCATTTTCGATTGCTTGATCAATATTTTTATACTTTTTAGGATTAATTTGCTGAACATCCACATTGGTCACACCATAACCAGCTAACGAAACATATGCTCCCTTAACTAATACCGATATATCTTGAAGGAACGAAGCCGGTTTATACCCCTCTGGAACAGATCCAGAGAACTTAATTAAAGCCAAATCATGCCAGTCCGTATTTTTTGTTTTATTAGCCTCTTGATTCCAATCAGGATGAACTTTTAGGCTTACACCAGCACGGACAAAGCTTTCTTGTTTACTAATTTCATGAGATAATACCGCCGTCATAAGCTCTGTGCCAAATACAATGCGAATTTTAGAAGCACTACTTTCAACACAATGCGCCGCCGTTAAAATCACATTATTCGCAAGCAATGTTCCTGTACAAGTAAATTGCTTTTCAGTGTCATAGATTCCCACAATACTAGAACCTATTGCAGCACCGCTCTGCACTTTGGCTCCACCAATGATTTGGGTTTTTAAAGTCAAGTCTGGCGCAATTTTAGTAAGATTTTTTTGAGCGCTACATGCCCCTAAAATCAAAACGCAGCTTATTTTAAGAAGATAATTAAACTTATTCATATAGAAAACCCCCACCGCCTTTTTTTATAAAAGGCACGAAGGGAACTTATAAGAAACGAGATTTAAAGTAGCAAGATTTTTTTTGAACTAGCTTATTATTTAGTGTCTTTTAATTAGAGTCTCGGCACCAGCTTTTAGGAGCAATTAGTCGTCCAACCTCACCCGCCTTTAAAAAAAGAAAATCTGTAGCCACAGCTAATCGCAAGCGTTGATTTTTTTGGGATTCCGCAGAAACCATTACAACCTGTCCGTATCCACCTGAATCGGTTTGAACACTGCCATTCGCATTTTTTAGAAACCAATTTACACGCTCTCCTGCAATTGGTTTTAAATCATCATCAGTTAGGATATTCGAAATTGTGCCTTCAGAGTCCCTGCATGTTAATTTAAAATGAAGAACTACAAAGTACTTTTTTTGACAATCTGTATTTGAATAGCCAAAACCAACTTCACACGTATTAAATATTTTTTCAGCATAGCCTAATTCACTCGGACCCTTGTCTAAATGAAGCAGTCTTTGAATAGAAGCATAATCAATAACTGGAACTGACGGTTTCTGTGGCTTTACAGGGGTCACTTCATTAGCTCTTGGCTTTACTACTTCATAGTTATCTGGCATTTTTTTTGATGGAGTCGTAGAACATGCTGTAACGAAGGCTACTAAACAAATATATTTTAAATTCTTCATGCAATAATTTTAGCATATTAACACATTAATTTAATAAATTTGAATTCAACTTTTTGTAGAACTTTTATCATACCCCCAAGCATCATTCTTAGTTTGAGACACTTTGTAAATTTCTAAAAATAAAATTTCAAACACTGCTCAATCTATCCGAGAAGGTAGCATGGATTTTGGAGGTTTTTTTGAAACAATGGGTTGCTAAATTAATTCAACAACTGGATGTATCTTTCTCTTCAAATGATTCCACATCCAATTCGGATCATTTACCACAAATTTCAGAAGACCGAGCCACCCTATTATACATAATAGACGTTTATAATAAGCATCTATTTGAGGTCGAAAAACATTCTATCCGCAAAGTGCGCGAAAAACTTGATAATTTAGCCAAAGCCCTTGTTGAACAAAACCCTAGTACCAAACAAATTGAAAATACACTTTTTGACATTCGGCAGTTTTTTTCTAGCTACCGTATTGATGAATACTCTTATATCCAAAATACATTTGATGATTTTAAACGAATCGTATGGGATTTCGCGGATCAACTAAGCGAAGATGTTCAATTTGAGACAGCCAAAGATACAAGTCTTGCAACGAACTTAAAAGATTTAAAAGAAGCTGTTGATGCAAATTCAATTGAATCTTTAAGACAAAAATCCCGTGATTTTATAAATTCATATGTCGAATATCAAAATCAAAAAAACACAATGAGAAATCGCCGGATGGATTCAGTTAAAAAGAATTTAAATACTATCAAAAAGCAGCTTTTAGCAGCGAATACTAGTTTGGGTGTAGACCACTTAACCAATGCACATAACCGCAAAAGTTTTGATGACTATATTAAAAAACTTTCACAAATTAATTCGTTAAGTCCTGGCCAATTTAGCTTGATCATGCTTGATATTGATTTTTTTAAAAAAATAAATGATACCCATGGACACGATATCGGTGATTTTGTATTAAAAGAATGTGTAAAACTATTGCAAAAAGTATTTCATAAAGAAGATATGATGATATCACGTATTGGCGGAGAAGAATTTGTGGTTGTACTACCTAACCATTCTATTGAACACGCCGTTATACGCGCCGAAGAAGCTATGAAACATATTCGCGATGAGGCATTTATCCAAGGAGACGTTGTTATTCGCTTTACGGTTTCAATGGGAATAGCGCAACTATTAGAAAATGAAAATTCATCTGACTGGTTAAAACGTGCTGATACAGCCCTTTACACCTCGAAGAACTCTGGACGAAATAAATTAACAATTGCAAGTAACGAAAAGATAAAAGCTCCAAAAGCAGCCTAAATACAACACCACCCTGTTAGAATTCAAACACTGTCTAAAGATTTGTGTACAGGTTACACCCTAGACAGTTGCCAACTAGAAGCAAAGCAGCAGCCACTGTTGGCTTCTGCTTTGCTTTAGTTAACCTTACTAAGCTGCTTCAGCTTTAAAGCACATATAAAAAATCCACATTTTAACCAGGAGTATTCGAATGAAAATGAAAATCATTTTAGGCGCTGCTATGCTTTTTTCATCAATGAGTTTTGCTGCTATCAAAAAAGACGACTTTAGTATTTATAAATCACACCCCGTCCTTGTCGCCGTTATCGACACTGGATGCGATACCCAACACCCCGATTTAAAAAAATTCATATGGACAAATTTAGGCGAAACTGGAAAAGACAAATTTGGAAATGATAAAGAAAATAATGAAATTGATGATGATGGTAATGGATTTACCGATGATGTCCATGGATGGAATTTTGTTAACAATAACAATGATGTTTCAGACTTAGTGGGTCATGGAACTCATGTTTCAGGTATTATTAAAAATGAATTTCTTCGCCATACTTCCACAGGAATTTCTAAAAATAATTCATTACAAATCATGGTTCTTAAATATTTCAATCCAAAAGCTAAACAGGACGAAAATTTAAAGAATTCTACTAAAGCCATCGAATATGCAAATAAGATGCAGGCTCGTATTATAAACTATTCCGGTGGAGGTTCTGATTCTTACCTGAATGAACTTATCGCAATCAAGCAAAGTGAAAAACAAAAAATCGTCTTTGTTGCTGCAGCTGGAAATAATCAAACAGACACTGATATTGAAAAGTATTACCCAGCTAGTTACCCATTAAGTAATATTATCTCGGTAGCAGCTTCAAATAATTCAGGGGATTTAGTAGCCTTTAGTAATTTCGGAAAATCCATAGATATTGCTGCGCCTGGAAAATTAATCTATTCAACGTTGCCAAAAAAATCCTATGGCATTATGAGTGGTACATCACAAGCCGCTGCCTATGTATCGGGAATGGTGGCAAGCCTTTACGGGAACAATCAGACTCTGCGAAAACCCCAAGTAATTTTGCAAGAACTTATTCGCATCGGAAAAATGAATGCAACTTTACAAGGTAAAATAAAATCACAGATAGCTTTACTTCAAAACGAAAATTAATTTTACTCAACCTTGCCCGCACGAACCAATTCTAAAGATAGTTTAAGAGTCTTTTGACATAACGCTAGTTACCAATACTAGCCCTTAGCACTATTGAAATAAGTACTAATGACGTACTTATTTTAACGTATTAAACTAATCGGACAGCAGCGATAAAAATTATTTATTTAGGAAGAAATTAAGACATCACAATGAAATTAAAAATAAGTTTTGCTATACTCGTTTCATCTATTATTATTGTTTCCATGCAAAGTCGTGCTATTGAAACACCACCAAAATCAAATGTCCAAAAAATTGAAAACGAAATGATTCTTAAAGTAAAACTTTCTGCCGAGCTAGCTAAACTTAATGATTTTGATAAAATGATTCAAAATGCAATAAAGAATGGGACTCAATCGCTTAGTAGGACTCCAATAAGCAAAGATACTAACCAGCAAGCAACAACTGACATAGCTTATAAAGACGCAAGAACAAAGTTTGAACAAATGAAATCAAATATAGCAAAAGAATCCAATGAGAAAATTAATGCATTGCTTATTAAAAATTTTTCCTCAGCTGAGTTAAAATATTTAATAGATCTGTCTCAGAATCCGCTTTTAAAAAAATTTCGCTTACTTAGCGTTTCGGATGAATTTCTAGAAACAATTAATGTTCCTTACGAAAAGGTTAGCCGTTTAATTATAGAAACTCGTAGCAAACTAAATGAGCCTATGGGTAAAAATACCCCCAAAAAAGACAAATAAATCAAATAAATCGTAAAAGTCAAAAAAACAGCCTACGACTACATCATATTTAGTTAATGCCTATAATAATCATCAAATCATGATTTGGATCATATTATTTTGCTTTAACCGAACTATATTTAACCCATAAACCAAAAGGAGTAATCGATGGCACCAATATTTAATTCGAACATGATCTGTATTAAAGCGGGTTCGACAATGAAAGCTGCGAAACAACTAATGGATGAGAATCGCATACGTCATCTACCAGTAATTAGTGATGAAAACAAAATTGTAGCCATGCTATCAAAGCATGACTTAACAGATGTTCAAAAATTTCAAGACTTACCAATTGATTTGTTTGCTAACTACCCGGTTTCGTTTGTCACAATCGACACACCACTTTCAACTGTGGCTACTAAAATGATAGAAGAAAAAATATCATCTTTGGTATTATGTGATTCTGAAAAAAATGCTATTGGAATAATTACTTCAGACGATTTACTTTTTCAATTTTCGCAAATGCTAAAAGAAAAAGAAAACACATCTAGCATAACAAAAATTGATATTCTTACAACTGCAGGTGAATTTTTTAAAAAACTAGCTGATATAGGTATATAGCTACCACACAAAAGGAAAATTATGAAACAGACTAACCTTAAAATAGCTTTTCTATTGCTTGCAATTAATCTAGCTGCTTGCAGCTCTGCGAAGAAAAATGAAGATGCGACACTAGCAAAACAAACGCAAACACAAGCACCTGCTGACACACCTGACCAAATAATGGAACGTGCGGCCTTGGCTTTTTCAAATGCAGAAGGATTAACTCCGGAACAAAAGACTAAACTTAGTGCCATCTACACACGGGTATACACTGAATCAAAAAAAATACGCCGCGATATGGGGCAAAGCAAATCGTTACTATTTATGACACTTGCAAAAGTTGACTACAAAGAAAAAGAAATCGCACAGCTTAAAAAACAAATAATAGCACTTGATCAAAAGCGTTTGGCAATTATGTTTACAGCTCTTGATGATGTCCAAAATGTAGTTGGAAAAGGTATTGAGGCAGAGAAAATTTATAAACATTTTGAATATTATGAAAATCCAAATCATCAAATTATGCGAGACAACATATTTTAATAAAATAGAGGCCCTTATGTTAACAAATAAAATAATTCTACTTTGCCTTTCTTTAACATTATCACAATTTTGTTTGGCTACATCTTCGCCAGAGATGTTTTCTCATGCTGCGGATGAGTATAATGTTAATTTTAAAGCTTTGATAAAGACTGATTTTAAAAATATCTCACAGGTTGAAAGTTTTTCTTCATATCAAAAACAGCAATTTGAAGATTACACAGTTAAACCTACTGCAAAATTTATTTTCGGCCCTTTGACAAATCGTTCTATTGGCGGAGAACAAAAAGATTCAAAATTTACAGTTTTATGGAGCCAAGCTTACATAGAAAACAATATCGTATTAATTCCATATGAATACAATGGTCAATGGTTAGTAAATAAAAATGTTAATCCAAAAGTTTCTTTAGAACTTCCACTTCCCTATAATTCAAGAATATTAAATACACCGAAATGGAAAAAATGTACAGACTCGGCCCCTGAGCATCAAACTTCGGACTTCTTTTGGTATTTTTGGGATCCAACAAGATACGGTTGTGATCATCAACTTGGCAAAGAATTTCAAATGATTAGTGTGAAATTTTTAAACAAAACAGTTCAGACGACTAAATCCTATCCAGAATATGATCACATGATTCATGATAAAAAAATATCTATGACATTTGGATTTGGCTATATTGAAGATCCTGCAGACCCTGAACCTTTTAAAGATTCAGACAATGGAATGGATGAATTTAGATCTTTTTTGGCAATTGTGAAAACAAACTTGCAAGATTATAATTTCAAAGAATCAGAGATACTTGAAAAAGAATATCTAGGTTCCAACAAACCCGATCGTAGAATTGGTTCGCGATTTGAATTTGAAAAGCAAGGGTTAGCCTACGAAATAAAAGTAGTTACTTCTGGCAGTATAGATCAAATGGAATTATTTTCTAAAAGCTTTTCGCATGATCACGATTCATTTTTTGGATGGTTTGGACATTCTAGAGTCGGTAACGGTTTTGATGCTTATCAATTTAATAGCCTCGTAAAGCAAAATAAAGAATTCTATAGTATTACAGCAGACTACCAGATGATTTATTGGGCTGGATGTAATAGCTATTCTTACTACACAAAGCCATTTTTTGATTTTAAGGCAAACTTAATATCTAATGATGTTACTGGAACAAAATCTTTAGATATTATTTCCAATGGCTTACCGTCATTCTTTACCTTAAATGCAGCTAATGCTGAAGTTTTACTAAAGGCGATTGTAAATATTGAACAACGTATGACTTATCAAGACATTGTAACTAGGATCGAAAAACAGTCTCATTCTAGTGGGATCTTTGTTTTAGCTAATATTTTAGGTGATGAAGATAATAATTAATTTAAATTCGGAATTCAATTCGCCAAATGTTTTGCTGTAATTGCCAAAAACTGTCCATGCATTATAAAATGACTTATCCATTTCTATCTGAGCTTGATAGGAACTATCTTGTAAGGAATAGATAACTCTTGAATAAAAATTGTGGTCTTTATAATCAAAGGGTTCTGTTACTCGAATTGATGAGTATAAATAATGTTGGCTTATTAACTCTAGACCAGGTTTAAAAAAACGCCTTAAATTTCTTACATATAATGACGAAGCTAACTTAAAGCTTGGACATGCGTTAATCCCATTTGATATTTTTTAAAAACTTTACTTATTTCTACAACATTATTCATAATTTTTTATAACTCGCATTATTAGTTACCCATCACTTTCCGCAATTCCTTCAATTTTTCTGGAATTAAACGATGATTTCCATCAGCAATACTAGAATTTACAACTACATAATCAATTACAGAAATTATACTCTTAACATTTTCAGAACTAACGCCACTTGCAATTCCCATTGGATAATCTCCGATAACTTGACGAACACGAATAGCTTTTTCTGGATCTATTGCGACTCCGGTTTTTGATCCCGTTATAACTATTCCATCTACCCATCCCATTGCTTGCAATGCTGATTTTTCAATTGGTTTATCTTTATCAATTAAGTTTGAGTATTTCATATGAATTCCACTAATATAAAATACACCTTTAGGCTTTAAGTCTTCAATATAATGAAGACTTATTTCCTTAGCTTTGTTAATTAAATCAAGTCCTGAAAAATCGGTCCAAGCAATTTGCAATTTATGCTTTTGCGCCAATTCAAATGTTTCTTTAGCTGTATATAAGTTTTCATCAGGACCAAGGAAATTTACACCCATTACTTCATGAGGAAATTTTTCTCGAAGTTCTGTAAAAAAAATATCCATTTTCTTATAATCATGTCCTTCAAAAATAACTGCATCGGCACCATTTGAATAGGCATTTTCAGCATCTAAAAGACACTCTTTAATTCCTGCATTCATGTACCCAACAAACCAAATTTTTTTCTTGTGACTGCCCAGTTTTAATAAACTTACATTATTCATAATTGCCTATTCTTGTTGCAAACCTGGTTAACAATTATTTTTAACTTATTCATATCAAATGATTCATTTTAAAACATCAATACAAACACTGTTTCAAACACAACACTTTTGTTTAAAGCACAAGGTCTAGCATTTATATTTGTTTGTTTATTAAACTAAAGAAAGTTTTTTGCAACGTCGAATAGGATATGATGTTTTTGTTTAGCAACAGCCTTTGGAGACAATTTGGCAAATATTAAAAATCTTGAAAACGGCATTACTAGTAAAATTTTCGAAGGTTTATTAGATATCCACTTGCTTCAGACTTTGCTAGAAAATCTGCCCGTTGCTGTTATCTTAAAAGATGGGTCAGACCATTTTAAAGTGAAATTTTGGAACAAAGCTGCAGAACGAATATTTGCAATTCATAGAACAGCTATTTTAAATAAAACAGAGCATGATCTATTTCCAGCCGAATTGGCAGAGGCAAACTTACTTTCTGATAAAAAAGCACTTCAGTTAGGTTTAACTCTAGAAATACCTGAAGTAATAAGTTTTTCAAAAACGCGCGGAGAAATTTTTCTAAATACTAAAAAAACTCCAATTATTTTAAAAAGCACCCCTTTAATAAAATATTTATTGTGTATTAGTAGTGACATAACAGAATCAAAAAAAGAGATTACTGGCATTAATCAATTTGATCAATTAGTTCATTCTATCGACCAAGCTGTTATAATATCTGAAACACCTGACCAATTGATACATGAAGTACTTACCGCGATTACCAATACAAGCCAATGGCCACTTGCTGATTATTTTAAAATAGAATCAGAAGATAATAGTTTAAAATTATTTAGTTTAATGACTAATTATTCCGATCGCTTTCAACCGTTCATTGAAGCTACTCGAGAAATTAATATGAAAGAAGGCGAAGGATTTACTGGTCAAGCACAGGTAAGCTTTCAACCAACGTGGGTAACAAATTTTAAATCAACAGATTTATTCTTACGATCATTCGCTGCTATTGAAACAGGATTAACCTGTGCTTTAGCAATACCAATCGCCGCGAATGGTATTGCGCTTGGGGTTTTAGAATTATTTTCAGACTCTGCTACTATTATAAATTCCAAAATAGATGCAGACTTTAAAGCAGTTGGAGAAAGAATTGGGCATGCACTTTTCAAATTAAAGAGTGCTCAGCAACTACAAATTGAACATAATAAATTTCAAGAGCTAGTTTATGGGCTTAATGAAAGTGCAATTGTTTCAATTGCAAATAGAAAAGGTGATATTACTTTTGTAAATAATAAATTTGTTGAAATATCAGGATACTCAAAAGAAGAACTGATTGGCGCTAATCACCGAATTTTAAACTCTGGAATCCATTCTAAAGATTTTTTTACTGCAATGTGGAAAACAATTTCCATGGGTAATTTATGGCAAGGTGATATTTGTAATCGCAAAAAAGATGGCTCATTTTATTGGGTAAATTCAGTTATGACTTCAAGTTTAGATTCCGAAGGTTGGCCACAGTATATGTCTATTCGTTTTGATATTACTGAAAACAAAGCTATGGAACTTAAAATTATAGAAAACGAACAACTTTTAAAATTTGCAATGGAAGGATCTGGTGACGGAATTTGGGATTGGGATGTATTAGCAGATACAGTAAAATACTCTAAACGCTGGAAAGAAATGTTAGGTTACCAAGAAGATGAAACATCCCAATTCTTAAATAGTTGGGAACTTCGTGTTCATCCCGATGATTTCAAAAAAGTCATGACTAATTTCAAAGCTCATTTAGATGGATTAGCTCCTTATACAAGCGAACACCGTGTGCTATGCAAAGATGGAACTTATCTATGGATTCTTGATCGAGGAATGGTCATTAATCGTTCCGAAGATGGTAAACCTGAACGTATGATTGGAACGCAAACAAATATTAATCGAATTAAATTAGCAGAAGAAAAACTTATTCAATCTTCAAAACTTGCCTCATTGGGTGAAATGTCTGCTGGGGTTGCTCACGAAATTAATAATCCTTTAACAATTATTACTGGGGCTTCAGGACTAATTTCAAAATGCTTAGATAACCCAGAAAAAATTGCAGTTAAGATTGCTGCCATTCAAAAAGCAAGTTCAAGAATTGCACGCATCGTAAGTGGACTAAAAAAGTTTTCTCGTGTATCTGGCGGAGACAAACATAGCAATCATAAGTTATCTGTCATCATTAATGAATCCATTGCTATGACTGAAACAAAATCAACGCTTAACAACACACCCATAATTTACGATATTCGTACAGATTCTTTTATATCCTGCGATGACGTTGAAATTGAACAAGTACTAATAAATATGATCAACAACGCTATTGACGCTGTTAAAAACCGAGATGAAAAATGGGTTCGAATAGAAGCTTATGATTCAAATCAATTTGTAATTTTAAGAGTTCTTGATTCTGGCCCAGGAATTCCTGAAGCAATTCTGAAAAAACTTTTTGATCCGTTTTTTACAACTAAAGGCGTTGGTGAAGGCACAGGTTTAGGGCTATCCATTACGAAAGGAATGCTTGATAATCACAAAGCGACTATCAGTGTAGTCCCAAATATATCAAATACCTGTTTCGAGATATGTTTTCCAAAAATTGAAGTTATTAGTGAAACTGCATAATTAATTATTCGTTCTCGGTGGCTTGTAAAATTTCTGAGGCTGTCCAATTTGGAAGATCATCAATAAGATCAAATAACAAAGTTTCAAATCTACTTTCAGCTTCACCCCGTTTATTCGGATCTGAAACACCATTTGCTGTTTCCCGCCACTGACTCGATTGCGCCAATCGGCTTCGTAGCGCTGCCGAAAATAAATCTATCCATGTTGGAGCAGTGAAAGTAAAATTTAAAGAAAGAGCATCACTTGAGGCTTCTGTAGAATGCCAGCTTCCTCTAGGAACAAACAATAATGATCCTGCTTTAATTTCAATAGCTGAAACACTTTCAGGCATTTTTGTTGGCAGTGGCGCTTCTAAATAGCTTTCTAATTCCGCATCAGGTGATAAACCCATGGTATGTCTAGTTAACGGATTTTCGACATGCACATTCGGCGCAATCCACCATTTTTTAGTGCCTGTTAGTTGCAAAACAAAATTAATATTTTGATCAAAATGAGGAGCCGTTCCAGATCCTTTTGGAGTAGCATATACCATACAACGGCTATTGGTCTGAAGTGATAACCCTAGATCTTTACGAAGACTTTCTAACCACTTGATCAATATTGGCGATAGCGTATGAGCCTGATTAAACAAAAGTCCCATTCCATTTTCAAAAAGTTTTTTTGCATCCTTTGGATTCGTATCAATTGAGCTTGCTTCATCGCGAACATCCGGCAAATGAGCTTGAATGCTTTTTGGCCAGGAATTCAGTAAAGAATCTAGCGAACTTAAAAATGGCAAATCCATAAGCTCTTTGATTGAATCCTTCAAATTATGGACTATGAATGGCTGATTTTTATTATAAGCTTTAAAAAAATCTGAATTTTTATTTGGATAAATAAGCGCGGATAAAGTTGTTTTCATTTAGTTATTTTAGAATTATTCCTGGAATTAGTCATATTTATTCTAAATATTGAAAGAATTTCTTAATTATCTTTTCCTGAGTGTTATACTTAAGAACTCAAGCTAGAGTTAGAACCTATGAGTAAAATTCTGCCAAAAAATCTGCTTGAAGGTATCACTCTTGAAACAATTCTTAAAACCTTGGTAGAGCATTATGGGTGGCAACACTTAGGCGAAGAAATTACAGTGAACTGCTTCAATAATGACCCTAGCATTACCTCTAGTTTGAAGTTCTTGCGAAAGACCCCTTGGGCACGAGCCAAGGTAGAGCAAATGTATATTCGTTATTTAAAAGAGGCATTATAATTCAAGACCAAGAATGCTTTTACAAATATCTATTTGTCGATCAATTTCAGAAATTGCTTTAGATAACAATGCTGTTTCACGTTTATCTAATTCGTTTTCTAAAGAGGCTTGCACCATCGGATGTTTTTTTAGCCACTGCCCATGCCTTGACGCGTAAGTTTCAGGAATACCTGATCGCAATGCAGCAAGTTTTGCATTCCCATCTTTTTTAAATTCAACAATAAATCGAAGTGTCTCAAGTGTTAAAAGATTTTTATGTGCCTTGAGTCTAGAAGAAAAACCCATTTGCCTTATTCTCATTTAATATTTCTATCACGTGCCATTTTAAAAACAAATAATTAATTTCATACTTAAACAAGCTGTAAAAACATTAGACAGTTATGTATTAAATTTACTAATTTTAGAAACCAAAGCAGCAAAAATTCTTTTGTGTTAATCTAAAAAAAGACTCACGCAAAGGATACCCATGAGAAACCAAATCGTTTTTATTTTATTCCTTATTTCCATAAACACTAGCTTCGCTCAAGGTGTCTCTACTCTAGAAGCCGCTGCTACAGCAACTACTGCACCTACTGAAGGACTTCACTTTTCTATTTTCAAGGCTAACTTAATCGACGATATCAAAGCCTATGGGGGTAAATATACTCCTGCAACAACTCAAGGCAAGGTTGATGAAACACTTGGTTTTAGTGTTGGGTTAATAAATATGCCAATTCAAAAACTAGGTTACACAACAAACTTAGCCTATTTATCACTAAAAGACCAAGGGTCTAACTTAGCATCAATTCGCTTAGATGGTAACGTTGGCTACGCAGATTATGTATTTGGACAACTTTGCAACTTAAAAGGCGGATTAAATCTAAGTAAATTTATCAGCGGTGATTTTGCAAAAGATTTAGACCCATCAGTTGGTGGTCAAGCATCTTTTGGAGTAGCTATTATAAAAAATGTTGGTGTTGATATTGGCTATACAATTATGCGGCAAACTAAAAACATCAATGGTGTTGATTTAGATTATACAGAGTCTGGATTTGAAATCGGCCTTGGCGCTACTTTTTAAGATTATTTCTAATCTGTTTCATATCAATATCAACTATGTTGCGATAGATTCTTTTTTATATTCGACAACATGTGTACCGAAGTTAATTTGAATTAGATCCGATTCAAATTTTTTAATCACATCATCATTATGGACTTTTGAAAATTTTCCATAAGCGACTTCGAAATTCTTATCTCCAAAAACTCCTGAAATTAAAATTGCAGGATCAAAAGAAGCCAATTTAAAATGGTCTTTGGCGCCGGAGACAAATTTTGAAAATTCATTTATTTCACATTTAAAATCTTTGAAATTTGAAAAAATAGTTTTATCGATCTCAAAATCAAAATAATAGGTAACGCGTACAAACTTGGCACAGTTTCTTGTATGAACAGCTAGTATTGGACGCGTTTCCATTAATTAAAATCTTACCTCTATCTTAGTAGCAGCATCACCTTTTGCCCGAGAAGTTACTACTTTTGAGGTATAAGATTTGGTCCCTTTAAATAGTTTGGCGTAAAATGCAGGATCTAGCGTTGGTTTATTATGAATATCACCTAGATACACGAGGTCTAATATTCCAGACACACCACCTTCAGCTAAATACGAAATTGAAGACTTTGACTGACCATACATAGCTTGAAAGCCAACGCTTTCATAATCATCGTGTAAAGTAAAATCAGCACCTGCTTTTGATACATTCGTTACTTGCCAACGTCCCCACCCCAAAGCATTTACACAGGCTACTATTCCATGAACCCAGTCTTCTTTTGATTTAAGCTGTGGTAAAATTAATGCATCCCATTCTTTAGATGTCATAATTCCGCCAAAAGTATTAAAAGCACACTGATGGCCGGCTTCAATAAGTAATGGCTCTGCAGCATCAACACCTTCTTGGCCAAACTTTGTCATCATCTCTCGTACAAATTCAAAAGAAATACGATTATAATAATTTGCATAATGACGAGTTAAATAAACTCCAAAAGCTGGAATCATACCTTCGTCATTACCCACGATTGGCATCTGTGACAAAGCACCAAGAATTCCATCATAATTAACATTGTTAACTTCAACAGAAATTAACTTATGCGTAGTTAGTGTACCAATCCCTACAGATTTATAAATATTATAATTAGCTTTTTCAAAAGCGAAAGAATATTCATTTTCTTTTGTACCCGTCATAGTAATACATTTTGTTTGTTTCGCGGAATAAGCCCCAAGGTCTTTTCCATAAATTGCACTTAATGCACCAGCTATCCAGCCCGTTGTGAAAAAATCCACAGGCTTTTCAGATGGTCCAAACTTAGTTGCCCATGTCCTAGAATAATGAGTCACAGGAGTAGAAACTTTTCCACCCTTATCCGTAATATCTTTTAAATTAATAAGTCCAAAACCTGCCCATTTAAATACAAGTTCAACAAAAGCTTTTCTTTGTTCAACAGTCTCTGTTTTAAATAACTGCGTAAATTGCGCATATGAAACTTCAGCAGCAGCACCAATAAGAAAAAGACTTGAATCAATATATGGAGCATCTTCAACAATTGTGCGTTGTAAATAATTATTGTAATGATGACAGTGAAAAATCATTGGTTCGTTGCCAAGAATGCATCGTCTATGATCAACATCTAATGTGAATTTAATTTGTTCGTATGACATATTTATACCTCTATCTTATTAAAATGGACATTTTTGCTTAGTTACAGTTTCAGCAGCTTTTCTGACAGAAGCAAGACACTCTGGAGAACACGCTGTCGTTGCAACAACTGCCTCAAGCTTGATTCCATCCTTCATTAAGTCTGACAATGCGAACATTTTCATGCGTGATAAAACCTTTTCATCACCATTCGTTTTTACCCAATCAACTATCTTACACAGATCTGTCATTTCCATCTCCTAGAATTTATTTTAATCAGTTCGGATTAAATTGTACTAATCTCATGTTTATTTTCAACAAATACTTATTTTCTAGTAAATAGTCTTGGTCTAAGAAAATCAGTAATTAATCTATTTGTATCAAAATTATTTAACGCCAGACCTACTTTAATTCCAACGCTTCTAGCAACTGCGAACTCCATGGACGAAAAGCAAAAAGGAAACCAAATTCAATACTATCTGGCAACTTACCTTCGACTTCACTTTCGCTTTTCATTTCGTTAATCATTTTATCTATTTTAGCCTTATACCGCGTAGCACTTAATGGATTTAATCGATAAATTGAGAACCGCAAATGATCGAGCACTGCATTTTTAAAAGGATGATCTAAAAACGAGGTTTTTGCTTGATGCAATAATGCTTTTCCCATTGGTCCATCTTTTCTCAGTAGTCTTCTTTGTAATTCAATAATTTTTACGCGATTATTAGAATGCAGTTCAATTAATTTCATTTGATCTAATTTTAATAAAAATCGCTGAATTTCTTTGGCAGAAATTATATATTTTTTTTCAATTTGTTTAACCGTCATTCCAGAAGTAATCAAATCCCAAAAATGATACAGCTTAAGTTCTTTCGCAAATTCAGCTTCGTGTTCTGGCAATAAGGTTTGATCCACAACTTCAACCTCAAATGGAGACAATTTAATAAGTTCAGCAAAGCTGATTTTCATCAACTGACACGCTAATTCAATACGTTCTAACGACAAATCCCCTTGGCTCATAATTCGTTTCACGGAAGCTTCAGATAAAAGCCATTTATCACCTAACATCTTATAGTTTATGCCACGCGCTTTTAAATTATTTTTAAGCGTCTCAATTAGAATCAATGAACCTGTCATAGTATTGCACCCCGATTTTAATAGTATCATATACTGATACTATTAAAATCGGTATTGATATATGCGCCCAGACCGCCGAATATAGTACTTAACCGCAAGGAGGCCTTATGGCTAAACTTAAAAGAGTTTTAATTGCATTTTCTGAAAAATTCGTAGAATACATTGAACGAAAAGACACCTTGATTGAAAAGTCTCAAGTTGATTTTGAATACACTATTGAACAAGCAAAACTTAAAGCTTATTCCATTCGTCGAAATGCTTTTTAATTTTAACGCCACCATTTCTTAAAAGGAAGTGGATGATCAAGCTTAACGATTTCACCCAACTGTGGTGTCGTTAAGTTAAGGTTTAATTGCTGTGCTTTAATCAAAAGCCTTTCAATTGGATCCGTCCAAGCATGCGTTGATAAAACAAACTTTCCCCCAATGCACCGGAAACAAAGTTTTAGCATTTAAATCTTTTGCCGCTTGTGCCGTTTGCTCTGGGAACATATGAATGTACGGCCAATTAATACCGTACTGTCCACACTCTAGAATAGCTAAATCAAATGATTTAAATTTTTGACCAATTTTTTTAAACTGGTCATCGTATCCTGAATCGCCACCAATAAATAATCGAAAATCACCCAATTCTAAAACATACGAAGCCCATAGCGTTTTATAACGATCTAATCCACGTCCAGAAAAATGACGTGCTGGCGTTGCAGTGATTTTATTTTCCGCAGAAAATTCCTTCTGCTGCCACCAATCTAGCTCTGTAAATTGTTCTGGCAAAAAGCCCCAATATTCAAGGTGTTCACCGACGCCTAATGTGCAAATAGTATGTTTTGTTTTTTCTTTTAATTTCTGCACAGTTTCATAATCAATATGATCATATTGATCATATTGATCATGAGTTAAAACAAGTAAATCAATTTCAGGAAAATCATCAACTCCGTAAATGTCTGTTCCATCAAAAGATTTAATCGCAAATGAAAATGGAGACGCAAACCCACAAAAAACAGGATCTACTAAAATGGCAAGGCCATTGTATTTTATCAAATATGATGAATGACCAAACCAAATTAAAAGGGGTTGTTCCTTATCTAAAGTGTGTAAATTGTTTTTAAACCCATTAATTTTTTGCATCGGTTTTTTGTTCAATGTTTTTTTTGAAAATAACAATTCTATGCCTGTCTTAAATGTTGAACCACCTTCTTTGCTCATGGGTGTTGGATGAATATTATGAAAAAAGATTACTATTTGAATGTCATCAATCTATTTTAATCACAGGCCTTGCGCTTTTATAATTTGAACCAATACTTAATCATGGAAAACCATCTTATTATTAAAGAAAATTGGCTTACTCATGCACCCAAAAACAATGGGTTCAAAATGACTGCTATTTTTACCTTGCTGTTATTTGGTGCTAGTTATTTTTACTGGACCAATCTTTTCGATACAAATTCCTGGATGACGGCCACTGGTCAAAGTGTATTCACCAATCATAACTATTGGCGCGCCTGGAGCACTTTATTTGCCCATTATGATCTGGAACATTTACTAAGTAATTCCGCGCTGTTTATACCATTAACTTTTTTATTGTCTGGATATTTTGGAAATATTTTATTTCCGCTTGTTGGAATTTTTATGGGTGGAATTATTAATTTAATTGTTTTAAAAACCATGCCTGAAACGACAACATTGTTAGGCATTTCAGGTGTCGTAAATCTAATGGGAGCGACCTGGTTA
Source organism: Pseudobdellovibrio sp. (assembly GCA_049301055.1). Lineage (GTDB taxonomy): Bacteria > Bdellovibrionota > Bdellovibrionia > Bdellovibrionales > Bdellovibrionaceae > Pseudobdellovibrio. The sequence continues at coordinate 252,762 of JBAQKN010000010.1, forward strand.
ACATTGTACTTACTTATTGATCGGCGCAAAAAACTTCGCTATCGCCTAGCTATAGTACTATTTCTTACTTTACTTTTATTCATACCAGAAAAATACCAGCCCCAAGTAAGTTATCTAAGCCATATAATTGGTTATGCATTTGGTATTTTATCAGGGCTTATATTCTATGGTTTAAACAAAAAAATATTTTTGGCCGATGAAGTTACTGAAACAACATCGGACGATTATACTGATTAAAAATTTATTTTCGTAACGTCATATATTTTTGATATGCTGGACGATCTGCCATAGCACTTAACCACGCAGTTACATTCGAATAGGGTTTCATGTCAAATCCAATCGCAGAAGAAATACTTGCAACACTGGCTGTATTTAAATCAGCTAAGGTAAATTGATTTTCAACTAAATACTTCTTTCCCGCTAACGCTGAATCTAAAACCTGAAACAAATCGGGAAGTTTTTTTAAATTGGCTTCGATAACGTTATTATCACGCTTATCTTCAGGCATAAAAACTTTCTGAATAAATACTTCTATGATTGGCCCCTGTAATTCGGAACTAACCCAAAAACTCCATTGATGAACTAAACCTTTTGCAGCTGCGCTGTTACCAAGTAATTCTTTTTTGTAGGCTTCAGCAACATAGAAGTTAATTGCCATTGATTCAAAAAGTATCAAATCACCATCCGTCAAAGCTGGAACTTTTCCATTGGGATTAATTTTTAGAAATTCTGCTGATTTGTGCTCTTTGCTTCGCATATCTACTTCTTTAAGCGTGTAAGGCACTCCGGCCTCTTCTAGGGCCCAAAAACATCTTCCTGCACTTGATCTAGGACTTCCATAAAGTGTAATCATAAATACCTCCGTTTTTTTTTAATTTTACTGTATCGATTTTTTTAATAAGCCGCTAGTAATGATATCAAGTATAAAGCCATTACTTGAACTGATTGCAGCAGCCTTAGACCATTTTTCAGGAATAGAAACCGCGTCATCGGCCCAATCTTTTGCAACAAGCTTGCCCTCATAGGGAGACTTTGGCTGAACATTGGCTTTTGGAGTCCAAATAAAATCAGGGTGAATAACTTCATGCCATTCTCCACCTATGGCTTCGCCGGCTGAATTTATCTCTAGATCATATTCATATTGTACCCACCGAATCACATCGTGCTCTACGGAATCCGTTTCTGCGGCATTTGATGAGTTTTCATCGGCATAGCCAACTTTCATGGATATACCTACGATAGAATTAAAATTTTTAGATCTATATTTTGCGTATTTATCCTTTTCTAAATCTTTTCGTTGAACGCTGGCTTGCTGCAAATTTTCTGCTGGTAAATTTGTGTTCACATTAAAATAAGTATACGAGTATTCAACAACTGGCTGATTCCACACTTCGTAGTCATAAGTGGCATCCATTACAAAGGACAATCCATTCTGACCTAACTGATTAACGACAGCTAAATGCCATGTTGCTGGATTAAGATCAAAGCATGCAGGATCTGTTAAGCGACCATTGGCATCTCGCTTTGGATTTTTTTTATCGCAGCGCTCGCCAAGACTAAGCATGGGGAAACTATTGTTTGCCCAATTGAAACTTACTAAACCCTTAATTTCCGATGGATTTAAATGTATTTTCCATTTTTGATCATACGATAAAATGTCAAAACTATGCTCTGGTCGTGGTTCCATAATTGCTGCAGCCGCCCAGCCATGACAAATACCCATCCAACCTTCTACATTTCCTGTTGCATCAAAATATTTTTTACCGTTTTTCCACATCACATTCGTCAAAGAAAAAGAATTATCTCCAACAATAAGATCGTATTTTTCAGAAGGGCTTAAGTAAGCAACACTATCTTGACCCGATTTTTCTAAAATAATTTGAGCTGGAAATTTCTGAACATACTGATACCGCGTATTCCAATCAAACAAAGCCATAAATTCAGGCTCTAAATAACGATCCGCTAAAATACCTTTTGCATAGGCCCAATAATCTCCAGACCAAGCCTGCTTAATAGAATGCCCTTGCTGAAGCTTCTGAGTTTCCATATTTTCCAAATTACTTAAGGGCTCTTTATTTCCTAGAAAATTATAGATTTCGCTTTCATCAGTACCAATTTCAAGAATTTTTAATTGTTTATCTTGATGACAGGCTGACCATTCTTTTTTTTTAATTTCAACGAAGCTATTCGAATCAATTTCGCTTTTTGAAAAACGTTTGATTTCAATTATATTTTTTATAAGCAAATTGGATTCATATTTTTGCGGAATTGAAAATCCATAGACTAAGCGATTTGAAAGCAAAACAGTGAACACGGTTAAGACAAAAAATCTGAATAAATTGATACCCACGCATACTCCTTATTTTATAAATATGCAGGATTGATACCATTTAATTCTTTTATTAGTCATGCATTAAGAAACTTTAGGTAAAAAAGTCCCGTCTTAATTATCTACTGACTTTTTGTCTTTAGCTATTTGGCGATATCATCAAGCCAAACCAAAGAACCGGGTTTATTTCTTATACGTGAAATTATTTTATCAGCATCTACCCAGCCGTCAGAGTTGCTGTTTTGCCACCCCTGCCCCCAACTGTTGTGAATTTTAATATATTCTTTGCACACATTATTCACACGCATTTTCTTAAGTCCGACAATTACAACTTCATGAGACAACCCTATCGGCGGTTTTTTATTTGGCCAACTTACCGCGCCCCCTTTTACCTGTGCTGGCGAAGGATATAAGCAATCTGGATTGTTTTCAGGTGCCAAGCAAATGTTAATATTAATTGGGTAGCCTTTTTTTAAGACATTCTTAATGACTGTACCATATTCAGCATTTGGTATTTTTTTATAAATATTTCTGCCCATTTCATCTTTTTCATAATTTGCCGCGACAAGAGGAAATGATTTTACTTCCATTGTGTCACTACCTTCAAAATCGACTTCTTGCTTTTGTATAATCTTTTTACCATCCGCTTTTAACATGGGCTTTCCCAAAGAATCCAAAACAGGACGAAACCGATTTCGACATTGCTCTGGAATTAAAATCTCATCAAAAAATTTTGAAATATGATCTTGACGTAAAGCATTTAGAAATAAAATAGAATCTTTTTTATTTGAAAAGCAGGAATTAATTTTATTCGTATTACTTTTTAAAAATTCAATTTCTTTTGTCGTCGATTTTATTAAATTTTTATTTATTGCAGTACCTTTACTTTGAGAAATATAGGATGACTTGTCAAAAAAACCAGCCTGCTTTTCGACACGATTATGGTAGTCATCATAAATGTCTCTAAGCATTTGAATATTTTCCGCTTCCGCATCTTCATTTGAATTTTGATCAATAGATCCAATTTTTGCTAATGCCGATGACAAATTAGAACATTCATCGGTTCCTAAACTAACTGCAGCAATTGCATTTTTCATAATATTCGATGATATGCCAGTAGACCAAACCCCTGTATAACTGAACCTGTCTTTCCTTTTTGATTGATTATCGTCATTGCCATCAACAGGAAGTGGACGTTTTTTTTCATCCGAATCTGAAATTTCATTTGGATCACGAGCGAATCGAGTCATATCTAATGAGGATATCCTGGTCTCCGGCACCATGGGTCTTTTTCCATCAGCCTTACAATTAGTTTCTTTTTCTCGGCACTCTTTTAGTTTGGCCACTTCTTTTTTAATTTCACTTTCAGCAGGATTACAAATCATATTCGTAAGGCGGCATTGATGAAAATTCATCATCGCAGTTGCAGAATAGGCGGCACAAAAACCAAAACTATCTTGAGATTCAATCGAGGGCATGTTTTCAATTACTTGTTTATTTTTTGGTAAATCCGTAGCACTAATGGCACAATCATCAACAGCATTTGCTGGCATAGGGATAAATCCAGTAATTTCTTGAGCTTGTAACTGTTTACAGATTAGCAAAGCCAAAGTAAAAAAAACTAACTTATTTTTTATCATATTTATTTCCGACGCTTTGTTAAAGACCATGATTCACCCATACTGCCATCGCTAAATCGACAAATATCAATTTGCGCGCCTGAGGATAGTTTTCCAATAAAATTAAAACCACCAAGCTCAATACAGTTTTTTGCCGCGGGATGACCCACTTTAAAACTAGTTGATGGCTTATTTTGGCGAATTATTTTTGAATACAAAGCCTGACATTTTATTTTTAGACATTTTTCAGTTACCAAAAAATTATTTATATAAACCAATTTAATTTCACTTAATCCCATTTCTTTATTCGGTAAATTAACAACTATTGAATCTTGTGTTTTCACTGACTTTTCAGCTTTTGCTGAAACAATAGAGACAGAAAATAAATTAAAAAAAACCAATACAATTGAATATCTTAGCATATAAGTTAATGCTGTTTGAATAATCAAGATTAAGCAAGAAGAGCCCAAAATCAACCTATCTAAGTCTAGTTACTAGACTGAATTCAGTGTGATTATGAGCTCTTCTTGTTTTTTTTAATTTTGAAATTTAACTTCAACGGCATTATTTTTTTTCAAAAATGCAAATCGCGCTTTTGCAATGACTTCGTCAAAAAACTATTCGTCAAGACGGTTTGTAAAAAAATAACAACCGGCGACATAACTGCCAAAATATACTTTTTAAACTTTCTGCTCATTAAATTATTAAGTGGTGTCGCTTTGCCTATTCTAATCCCGGCATATCTATTGCTAACTGACTCTGCTGAAACAATTATGGAGATAAAAATGCTAAACACTTTTAAAAATTTAATCGCCGCCAGTATTACTTTACTGAGTTTTCACTTTGCTTATGCAGATAATTCCTGTTGGGATAAATGCGCAACAAGCGGAAATACCACAAAAACATGTGCGCAACGTTGCGATATTACTAGCACTTCAGATATCAAATCTTGTAATAATTATTGCTCTGATCGTGGTGGTAGCCAAATCACATGTCATTCGCTTTGCGGTGGCGACATAGCAACGCATTCTAATCTTTATTGCGACACTCATCCGTATGAAGATGCTTGCAAAGCGCCAATTTCACACAGCACTGATTACTGTGATACTCATCAATATGAAGATGTTTGCAAAGCTCCGGGGTCACACAGTACTGATTACTGCGACACTCATCAGTACGAAGATGTTTGTAAAGAGCCTGGATCACACAGCACGCAATATTGCGATACCCACCAATACGAAGATGTTTGCAAAACACCGGGATCACACAGCACGCAATATTGCGATACCCATCAATATGAAGATGTTTGCAAAACACCAGGTTCGCATAGCACGGATTATTGTGATACCCACCAATACGAAGATGTTTGTAAAACACCAGGATCGCACAGCACGCAATACTGCGATAGCCATCCCTATGAGGATGTTTGCAAACTGCATTAATAATAAACTAGTTAGCATTTCATAACTTTTAAGCATTATTTTAAGGCAATCTTGTTTAATTTATTTATATGCAATTTTGAATAGATCTTAAATCACAAAAAAATAGTGACATTATAATCGATTTTGATTAACTTCACTGAACTATTTACTGTCGCGGGGTGGAGCAGCCCGGTAGCTCGTCGGGCTCATAACCCGAAGGTCGTAGGTTCAAATCCTGCCCCCGCAACCAATTTTCGTAGTTGGTAAAAGACAAAAAATCAAAATCAATAAATGTTCTAAGTACTTAATATAACAATAAAAGGCTCTACTCCATCAGAGGGGGAATCAGAAATTAAGTTACGACCAGTTTTCTAGTTCGATTTATTAATCCATCCCAGCCACAAAGTGCAAGTACTCTTAATCTATAATTATTAAAATTCCTAAATCCAAAAGCGCGTCTGCTTATCATTTCCATTTTATTATGTAATCCTTCTGTTATTGAGTTTGTTTTACTAAAGCGCCACATTCGGCCTATCTCGTCACGCCAAACATTCTAACAGATTCTCTGACTGCCCCTGTCATTGATGGAGAACCTTATGTGGAACTTAGGACATCGGAGGAGCTGCTATTCTCTGCAGCTACGTAATAACCTTTTAACCATACTAGGAGCTGGATCACCATAGTCATTACTATAAATTATTTCGCTTTCTGTTAATTGACAAATTTCTCCGGTTTGTAACTTAACGTAGATCGCATGATCTGTTTTTTCGATGTTAATAACTTCTCTACCATCAGCTTTAAGTATAATTTTAATTCTGGTCATAATCTTGTCGCGCTTAGCATCTAAATCCGAAGTGGCTCTGTTTAGATAATCGAGTGATAAGTCTGCCTTTGCGGCGCTACATGTTAAAATTAAAAGTGAAATTGCTAATAAATGATTAACATTTTTTTTCATAATAATTCTCCAAAACGGCGTCTCTGTTTATCCCGATTAATTTCGGAATATGCTTTGATGGATGCCTTCTATCAAATTACAGATGCAAGACCAAATGCCAAGTTTTCAGTTCAATTTTGTAAAAAAATATTACACTTTTTGAATTGAATTGAATTCAATTGAATTGAATTGAAAAATCAACAACTTAGAAAACAATGTCAAATTTTATCAAGAAAGTGACCATTAACGGAAAATTTCAGAATAGTTTGCAGAATTTCACCAAACGATAGCCTACCTAATTTCATAGTTGGGGACCACTTACGGAGCAAATGTCATAACCGAGTCTTTTAAGATCGAAGGATCTAGAAGGCTCATTTCCTTCCAAACCTATCCTAAACAGCTGATGCTAAATTGTCGCACTAACATTCTTCAGGAGCGCCTCAGAAATATTTAAAAGCATTTTCATGACAACGAATAAAATCTTCAAATCGTTCAGATCTAGTAAATTCGATAGATGTCATTCGTGAATAGCACATCACCATCACAAAACAATGAATCTTAACTTCAACAGTTCCAAACAGATCACCAACTCACCAGGTGTAAATTCTAAACGTAGAAAAGCTTCGCTGACTTTTAAAGATTTTGATTTTAATGGTTTAACATAATCGCGCAAAATAGTTATGCCACCTTTAAATCCATGATCCACAAAAAAATCGGCCAGCACAACATGTGCACTGCCTAATTGCTTTAGGTTTAAATTGATTTAAAATTCGTCGAGTAGATTGATCAGTGAGAATTTTTGAAAATATTTTTTTGATAACGGCGCGATTGGCGAAGCCGTCCGAATTCAAGCCCTTTTTCTGCTTTTTGATACGTTGATTTTGAAACTCGTCTTTGTTTTAATCTAGAAGCTTTTTGTCAAGATTTAGTCCAATATTTTTGACCGTGTGAACACATAGAGCAAATTGAAAACAGTGATTACTAATTAACAAGATTTAAGTGTTGGCAGTCCCTTTATTATGATTATACACAAAATCCCATGGGGATCGTTGTACCGATGACTGATGTCCTCTTTAATCCCGAAGCCTACACTCTATGACTATAAAAATCCAATTTAACTTTCAAAGAAAGAATATAAGAAAGCCAACATTGAGCATTAGCTTTCTTGATTTTGATTCGAAAAATCTATTTGTAAGTATTTTCCAACAAAGTAAGGCACGCTTCAACAGCGTCTTTCTTAAACTTAAGACCGACACCGTTATCAATAATAGCTTGCTTGTAGTCATATCCTTGCATAACATCTTGAACTGCTTTTTTCATTGCAGAAGCTTTGATTTGATCAGTAATTATTAATTTATATATTCCCATTGTCATTATATTAATGTCAGCAATGCCGGATTCAAACTGAACGGTAATGTCTTTTACAATTGATTCATCACATGATGCTTTTACTGTCGAAACTAATGTTCTAAGAATTGCTGCTGTTGCAGTACCATCAACCATACCACGCACTTGATTATCCATGTCTTCGTCGTTAGCGAAAGTAGAGCCTGTCATTAATAAAGCCATTGCAAATACTGTAATTCTTTTCATATGAATCCCTATGGTTAAAAAGTTGATGCCGCTACAAAGTCTGTGGGATTAATTTCCCTTTATTCAAACTAGAACGATCTTTCGATGAATTATCTAGCTAGAAGCGTTCCAGATTTAAAGTGCGTTTTATTTGATTAGAATAAAAAAGGGCGACTAAACGATATACAGTGAGTCGTTGACGGTCACCGTCAAGCGGCGCTTCGCGAGTACGGGCATGATATCAGCGGCGACACCATACATTTCCTCAGTAGAATTTCCCATAAGTTTTCGAACCTCATCATCAACCTGCTTTGCACGAAGATTATCTTTAATTGCTTATAGAATTATTAATATTGTTTTATTCATTTTTTAGCCGGCCTTAATGTTATTACAACCCGAATTTAAAAATCTGCTTTTTTAAATATTAAAAAATAATTATTTAGTTTCTTCGATTTCCACAACACCTTTGCCAGCATTTGTAATATTGATGTAAAGAGTTGATGCTTTTTGGATGATATTGTCATTTAAGTCAAAAGTATCCCGAGAAAGGCTGATTTTTAGGTATCCTTTTTTTGTACTTTTCAATAATTTATAATTTCTTACATTAGCAAGTTCATAAACTGTCCAGCCAGTCTCAACTCCAGCGAAAACTGCTAAATTTAAATATGCTCCGTTCATAGCAGGATCTCCACCTGATACAGAAAATATTTTTGCATCAATATCTTGATCTTTCACGAATTCTACATAATCAACATCTGCAGAATTTTGAAGTCTTTCCTCTGTAGATGCTTTTAAAGTTGTCGAACCTGCAAAAGCAGATGAGCTAAGGATTGATACGGCTAGTGTAAGAATTATTTTTTTCATAAAGGCTCCTTTTAAGTGTTTAGTTTTTTTACAAGTGACAATTTGAAGCCGGAAAATGCAGAATCAAATGAATCACAATCTTATTTTGTCGAACTAAGTAAAAGTTAGTAAAAAGATAGCCAAAAACTTTTTAAAATAACTACAAACCAGCAAACCAATCGTAACCTTGTTCTGTCCAGTAATCTCTGGGCTGTTCATCGGTAAAATATATTCGTCCAATGCGTTTTAAACTTTTTATGCCATATTTAATGGGGATAATTAATCGCAAAGGGGCTCCATTTTTAATGGTAAGTGTGGCTTGATTCATTTCATAGGCTAAGACCGTTTGTGCGTGTTTCATTGAAGCCATATCTATAGATACGTAGTATTTTGCATCTGGCGTTTCAAGAGCAACAAACTTATAGTAGGTGCCATCTTTTTTTTTTCCAACGTGATAAGTTTCCATAAAGTCTAAAAAGCGAAGGCCCTTATAATGAATAACAGAGCTCCATCCTTCGATACATTTAAAATCGGTAGATACTTCAACAGCTGGTTGGTTTGTAATGTCGGATAATGTTAGACTTAATTCTTGAATTCCACTGGAAATATTTATTTTATATGTAGATAATTCTAAATCAGAAGTAAGTCCTTCATCGCCATTAAAGCGGACTTGTGTTCCTTTTTTTGGAAACGGTTTAGTAACTGACAATCTATTGGTAGATTGTAGGTTTGAAAAAATAAATTCATTAAAATTAAAAAATTTTCTGATAATAAATGAAGCCTCATTTTCGCTGCTATCGTTCTTTATTTCTATAAAAGAAAATAGAACTAAAGAGAAAAAAATAAAACCAGTTACTAATGATTTAATTAATCGATATCGAATTTCTGAGACATTTTTTTTTTGAGGAGATTGTTTGGGGTTCATTTTAATTCCGTAGGTGTGATATTTTTTGTGATTGGATCTGGGACTATTTCATAACCAGTCACCATAGAACGAAAATTATTCCATCCAGCTTTTATAACCTGAATTAAGTGCGCAATAAAAAAAATTATAAAAATACACATTATGATAAAATGCTCTAATCGGGCAGCTTGGTATCCACCCAAAGCTTCGGCCAAAAAACCCAATTGAACAGGTTTGTAAATAGCAAAACCAGTCAATGTTGCAAGAAAACCATTTAATATTATTAGGCTATATGCAATTTTTTGTGCACCATTAAATTTTCCGTCAATAGCTGGTTTGGCTTTTGATAATTTTAAATCATGTAATATAACTTGGAGGGCTTGTTTTAACGTATGGCGTGTAGGCACTATAAAGCGCCATTCTCGCGAGATTATTAAATAGATGATATAACTTAATCCATTAATTGTAAAAAACCACATCAGCATAAAGTGCCAGCCCATGCCTTCGGCCAAGCGACCATCAATCTGTAGTTTTTCTGCAAGTTCATCCGAAACGGGTATGTAGGCTCTGTTCGCCCAATAAATTAATATACCACTCCAAATCATAAGTATAACAAGAGGAAAATTAATCCAATGAAGCCAGCGTAAGGCAGTTGAGTGTTTTTCAATAATGGTAATACTAGGATTCATCTAGACACTGTAGCAAAACTTCATTAAATTTCATAGATGACTATTTTAATAAATTTTCTAGTTGGACTTGTTGCTATCTTACATATCTATTTTTTAGTTTTAGAAATGTTTTTGTGGACAAAGCCAATAGGGCTTAAAGTTTTTAGACAGACCATTGATAAAGCTAAAATGACTTCAGTCTTAGCTTCTAATCAGGGTCTTTATAATGGTTTTTTAGCGGCGGGTTTGTTTTGGGGGTTAGTGAATCCCAATTTCAGTTTTGCAATTCAGATTAAAATATTTTTTCTATCCTGCGTTGCTGTTGCGGGTTTATATGGAGCAAGTACAGTCAGCAAAAAAATATTTTATATTCAGTCGTTGCCAGCAATTGTTGCGTTGGTATTACTTTGTTTATTTTGAAAGCACTCTTGCAATAAAATTGAAATTTGTTTATAGCTAAAGGGTTTTGATAAGAAGCCTTTAACCAAATGTACCGCATCCGCTCCCAGCTCTAAGTGAGTGTCGGTCTCAATGCGTCCCGTCATAATAAATATTTCAGGAGCCTTGGCTAGTTTCAAATTATAAATTGAGTGTATTAGGCTGCATCCGTCCATTTCGGGCATTTGGATATCAGTAAATAAAACGTCGAATGGTTGCTTTTCTAGTTCGGCTAATGCCTCTTGACCATTGCAGGCCTCGATTACATTGCAGCCTAACATTTTTAGCATATCTCGAAAGACTTCTCTTAAGTCCAATTCGTCTTCGACAATTAAAATATCTAGGTTTATTTTCATCAAGCTCTCTTATCAAATGACAGTTAAATAGGCCTAGAAAATAGCCAAATGCATGCATAAAAATGATAAGTTGTGCCTTAGGTAAAAGCAATAGAGTAAAAAGGTTTAGCAAATCTTAAGAAAAATATACTTTTTAAGAAAAAAAACATTCTAAATCCTTCCCAAACGCTAAATTTATGATATTAATAAAATCAGTAAAACACACAAAGAGGTTATAAGTATGAGCAATGGAACAGTTAAGTTTTTTAATGCAGAAAAAGGTTTTGGATTTATCACTCCTGATAGCGGAGCAGATTTATTTTTCCACGTTTCTGAAATTCAAGGTCAACAACCACGCGATGGCGACAAAGTTGAATTCGAAGTTGGACAAGGCAGAAAAGGTCCTTGTGCAGTTGGCGTAAAAGTAAAAGGTAATTAAACTGAATACTTGGACAGATACTAAGCGGCACATATTAAGTTTAATTTTAAATTTAATATGTGATGTCTCTAGTGTCTGATCCGCATCCTGTTTCTTCTTTTGACATCTCTCAGCGAAAACGCAAAACAAAAGCACCCTGTCAGATTTGTTTTCTACATCAGAATCTATGCATTTGCAGCCTGATTCCTTCCATTAAAGTAAAAACTAAAATCTCTCTAATTATTCATGCTAAAGAATTAAAACGGACAACAAATACAGGTCGTCTAGCTATAAAGGCGCTGCAAAACAGTGAAATGCGCGTGCGTGGTCTTTCAAAAACAACTTTAGACCTAACCGATTTACTTAAAGATGAATATGAAACATTTTTATTTTATCCAGCTGATAGTGCTGTAGTTCTTGATCAAAAGTTTCTAGAAAAAATAGCAAAGCCAATACAGCTTATAGTTCCTGATGGGAACTGGAGGCAGGCTAGTAAAGTTCACTATCGTCATCACGAACTAAAACATATTCAGCGAGTTACAATTAAAGCACCAACGACGACCAAGCTTTTTATGCGAGCCGAGATAAAAGAAGAGGGAATGGCGACACTTGAGGCCATTGCATATGCTCTTGGGGTTATTGAAGGTGAAGCTGTTCAAAATCAAATTCTAAATTTATATGAGGCTAAACTAAAACGTACTCTTTTTGGACGTGGACAGCTCCAAGCGGACGATATAAAAATATCTTAATGAACTCTCTTTTTGAAACCCAAATGAATGATCGTTTAAAACCATTAGCAGAGCGTCTTCGGCCTAGATCAGTAGCGGAGGTTCTGGGGCAAGATCACATTCTTTCTGAAAAATCAGCAACAGGTCGCTTACTAAAATCCGGCAGGTTATTAAACTTAATCATTTGTGGTTCGCCGGGTACTGGCAAAACAAGTTTTGCCAAAGCCTTGGCGGCTACAGCTAAGGCTACATTTGTTTCGATGAATGCTGTTGATGCCGGAGCAAAAGATTTAAAACTGGCGGGTGAGCAGGGAAGGCAGCGTTTAACTGAGAATTCAGAAAAAACATTATTATTTGTTGATGAAATCCATCGTTTCAATAAAGCTCAGCAAGATATATTGCTGCCATTTATTGAAAAGGGTTATTTATATTTAATTGGCGCAACAACCGAGCATCCAAGTTATGAATTAAATCGGGCCTTATTGAGCCGATGCCAAGTTGTGAATTTTAAACGCTTAGAATCAAATGACTTTGCATTATTATTTCAAAAAGTTTCAATTGCTGAAGATGTTCAATTAGAAAAAATAGTATCACCGGAACAATTGGATACATTAATTCAATTTGCGGACGGCGATGGTCGTCGATTTTTAAATTTAGTTGAATCGATTTTAGAGCTTTATAAAATCCACAGCGAACAGGAATCGACAAAATTTTTATTATCAAATGAAGATATTGAAAATTTGGTTGGAAAAAAAATAATAGCTTATGATAAATCTTCTGATCAGCATTATGATTGTATTTCAGCTTTTATAAAATCAATTCGTGGAAGTGATGCAGATGCGGCATTATATTATTTAGTACGTATGCTTGAGGGTGGAGAAGATCCAGTTTTTATTTCAAGGCGTTTAATTATTTTAGCTAGCGAAGATATTGGAAATGCAGAGCCCAGAGCATTGCCATTGGCTATTGCTGGATTACAAGCTGTTGAAGCTATAGGTCTTCCTGAATGCCGAATCAATCTAGCGCAAGTAGTAACTTTTTTAGCAAGTTGCCCAAAATCAAACAGGTCTTATGCTGCAATAAATAAAGCTGAAGCATTTCTAAAATCTACGGGCAGTCCTGAATTGCCAGAGGCTTTAAAATCTTCGCAAAAAGATTCTGGCAAATATATTTATCCTCAAGATACTGAAAAAGGTTGGGTTGAACAAAACTATTGGCCGTCAAAGTTGCAGCCGCAAATTTTTTATGAGCCCTCGGGCCGAGGGCAAGAAAAAAATATTCAAGATTATTTAAAGTGGCTTAAGGCCAAACAATAAGTTTATTGATTTCCATTTCTCTGTCATTGGCGCTGTAAAGGTTATTGGTTGCAAAGTTAATGGGTGCATAAATGTAATTTCATAAGCCTTAAGGCACAGGCCTTCAATAAGTAGATTTTCTCGAAAAAAACGATTGTGTCTTAAATCTCCATGTTCGCTGTCTCCAATTATTGGATGTGAAATTCTATTCATATGACGACGGATCTGATGCCATCGCCCTGTTTTTGGCTGAACCAGTAAAAGAGAATAGCGACTGGTTTTATATTTAGAATTAAATGATTTATCTTGTTCTATTGTAGCTATTGTTTTGTAAAGCGTTTGGCATGGAACTAATTCTTTAGTTGAATCAAGTTCCAGAGGTAAATCTACTGAACCGTTGGGCTCTTTGATCCAGCCTCTAACAACAGTATGATAAGTTTTTAGTATAGATTGTTTTTTAAACTGTTGATTTAAATGAATCACAGCTTCTTTAGTTTTACCAAACAATAAAACACCTTCTGTGCCAACATCTATACGATGAGCAGGATAAGCTTTTATCTTGTGATAATCCATGAGCCATTGAATACATGTTTTCCTTTTTAATCCACGTCGGTGACGAGGCTCTTCCGGTGGATGTACAAACCATTTAGAAGGTTTAAATAAAACCAAAATGGATTCATCTTGAAAAAGTATCAATGGAATTTCTGCCGCAGTTGATGTGCTATCAGGAAACATTATTGTTTTGGTATTTTTTTAATTATATCTGACAATTTTTGTGAATCTAAGTATTTTAAAATGGACTTTTGCGTACCATCTGAAATGGTCGCAAGAATTGCTTGCATCGAACAACTTACAGGACATTCTTTAGTTTGCTTTTTAGTATGTGCACAGATGGATTCACTAAGATTTATTGCTACATAAACATCTTTTAAAGTTATTTGATTTGGATCTTTGGCTAAATGAACTCCGCCAGATTTTCCACGTAATGTAACGACTAATTCGGCCTTTGTTAATAATGAAAGCAATCGGCGAATAACAACTGGATTTGTACTTACACTTGCGGCAAGCACTTCGGAATTAAGTAATTTTTTTTTGCTAAAAGCAAGTGCTGTTAAAATATGAACCGCTGTCGCAAATTGCTGATTGACCATTAAAAACCTAAAACTTTATTTAACTTTATATTTTTAGTAGAATGAATTCCAGATTTAAGTGTGTTGATTTCTATCATTGATCCATCATTGAAAAAACAAACATCAAGAGGGTAACTTTGTAAAAGTTGAATTGTTATGATTTGTCCATAAGGTTCGCAAGAGCGGATGTCAGCTTCATAAATTTGAATCGATTGAGCATAATTGCTTGAAATTGCGTCGCTAAGGCTTAATAAATCGAGCGAACCTATGATAGCTGAATCAAGCTTGCATAGGCCAACTTGATCATCACCGTTTTGAGCCACAAGAAATTCACCTTCAAATTGGTTGCAAATTCGAATTTGTGGATTTGTTTGAAGCGCCTGAGTAGAGAAAGTAGAAAAAGTAATTAAACCAACTGTAAATAAACCCACTAAATTTAAGTTTTTCATAAAGTCCTTTTTTTAATCTGAGCTATTATATAAATGCTAAGCCGACGAAATGCCACATTAAAAGGTAAGTAAATATTAAATGGTGCATTCAATTGATAAGCTGATCAAAATTTGGCTATGATAGGCACTATGAAAAACAAAAAAATCGCCTCTTGGGCGTTATATGACTTTGCCAACAGTGTGTTTTTTACAACCGTTATGGCTGGCTTTTTCCCTGTATTTTTTAAACAGTATTGGAGTACGGGGGTAAGTGCGACATCAAGTACCGAGCGGTTGGGTTGGATTTTGTCGGTTTCGGGGTTTTTGCTAGCTATTTTATCGCCTACGCTTGGAGTTATTTCTGACAAGCGTCGATCTAAAAAGAAGTTTTTATTTATAACTATGTGTCTTGGAGTTATGGCGACGATAGGCCTTTATTTTGTACCGGAAGGCGGCTGGTCTCAGGCAGCTTTTTTATATGGCTTTGGACTGTTTATGTGTTCTGCAAGTTGTGTATTTTATGATTCTTTGATGACCTCTGTAGCTTCGGAAGATCAATATGATTTTGTATCTTCTTTAGGGTATTCATTAGGTTACCTAGGTGGAGGAATTTTATTTCTATTAAACGTAATCATGTATCTGAAACCTGAATTATTTGGAATTTCTTCACCTGTCCAAGCTGTAAAGATTTCTTTTATCACAGTAGGGATATGGTGGTTTGTTTTTACTTTACCTTTAATGAAGAATGTTCCAGAGCCTGAAACGAAAGTTTCAAATAAACACTTTATTAAATTAACAATAGAAACTTTAGAAGAAATTAAGCAAACCGCATTGGATATATTTAAAAATAAAAATTTATTATTTTTTGTTGTGGCTTATTGGCTATATATTGACGGCGTTTTTACTGTTATGTCGATGGCTGTCGATTTTGGAATGTCATTAGGATTTAAATCTAGCGATCTCATTGTAGCATTACTGATAACCCAATTTATTGGATTTCCCGCAGCATACCTATTTGGTATTGCGGCAAAGAAGTGGCATAATAAGAATTTAATTTTGGCGTGCTTAGTGATTTATGGGGTGGCCATAATTGGCGCTTCGCATATGACCAATGAGACTCATTTTTTCATTCTGGCAGCTACTGTTGGGTTGTCGCAAGGTGGAGTTCAGGCTTTATCAAGATCGTTATTTGCTCAACTAAGCCCACCTGAAAAATCAGGCGAATATTTTGGATTCTTTAATTTGTTGGGAAAATTTGCATCCGTTTTGGGTCCGGCATTAATGGCCATTTTTGCTAAGACTACCGGTGATTCCCGGCAAACAATTCTAAGTCTACTTATACTTATTTGCGCGGGTGGTTTTTTCCTAGTAAAAGTTAAGCGTCCTAATGTGTAAACTAGGGTTGCAACTATTTACTATGGTTGTTTGTCATCCTCATGTTGATGCTTTTGAATTTCATGAGCTTTTTTGCCAGTTATTCCAATCCATTCCGGAAATAGAATTGCAAAAACTACAAATACGATTGTAACAAGAATAAAAAAGCCAAACATAATCCATATTAAATCCATAATCGATCTCCGCATCCTGCGGGCTCTTGGCCGCTTGTATATCGGTAAAACAAACTGTGACATAAGACAAGGCTTTTGATAAAGCCTTGTTATGAGTTACAACCCAAAAGATCATTACTTTAAAAAGGCAAAAGAGCAAAACTTCGCAGCAAGGTCTGTTTTTAAGCTTGAAGAAATTGATCAGAAATTTAAAATTATTCATCCGCGACAAAAGATCTTGGACCTTGGAGCTGCTCCTGGTTCATGGTCGCAGTATTGTTCTAAAAAAATTGGATCTGAGGGGCGTATTTTAGGTATTGATTTAAGTGAAGTTAATGTGAAATTAACAAACGCTGTATTTATTCAGGCTGATTTGCGTGATTTAAACTTAGAACTAACAATTAAGGAAAATGGCTTTGACCCTGTTTTTGATATCGTATTGTCAGATATGGCCCCCAGAACAACGGGTATTCGCGTGACTGACCAAGCAAGATCCTTCGAATTATGTGAACTGGCATTAAATTTGGCAAAGCAATATTTAAAAAAAGATGGTCATTTTGTTTGTAAACTATTTCACTCAGATGATTTTACAACATTACGCGATTTAATAAAAAAAGAATTTCATAAATTTGAAGCAGTTAAGCCAGATTCAACACGGAAAATTTCAAAAGAAATCTTCTTAGTTGGTCTTAAGAAAAAAGGTTAATATGAATTACTTAGTTTCAGTAGTGGTTGTTTTTTATTGTGTTTCTTCTTTTGCAAATCCTGCAGTTGTTGACAGAGTTATCGGCGAAAATGATTTTGTTATGGTTGATTCAACAGGTAGTAACATTCCTTTTCGTTATCGTAAAATTATTGATGCATTTGGATTTATGGATATCGGTTGTACTGCCACTCATATCGGTAATGGGTATGTGCTTACCGCCGGACATTGTTTTTGGGCGCCACCGACTTTGGTTGAAGATACGCCTTGTGATGATGTGACTGTTGAATGGGGATATCGCAAAGATACGAAGCCCTACTTGGTTTCGAAGTGCCAAAGAATCGTTGCGGCTATTCATTCGAATTCGATGGACTTTGCGGTCATTAAAGTTTCGCCAATTCCACCCATTTCTATAGCTCCAGATTTGCAAAGAAAAATGATTGGCGGAGATTCATTGACAGTTTTTTCTCATGCCGATGAACAACCTTTACAATGGTCAGGATTTTGTGGATCCGAAACAATAAAAGATCCACAGTTCTCTTCAGAGTTAGTTCAGCATAAGTGCGATACAAATCCTGGAAGTAGTGGAGCAACACTTTTAAATTTATTAACCTTAAAAGTTGTTGGAATCCATGATGGTGGAGCCGAAGAAGGTGGGGTTGGTATTGTAAATTATGGAACTTACATAATGACCACACCGCTTTACGAAATACTTAAGAAACTTGGTTTTCAATAAGGATTAGTTTTTATCATGATTCAAATTGAAAAAATAATTCGAATTATTTTTACAACTCTATTTTCTTTTTTTATTGGAAGTTGCGCAGTTGCTCAAACAACTGTTTCTGATAGCTATCCTGACGACTGGTGGAAACCTGTTCCAGAAAGTCAGATTGCAAGTTGGGAAATACCACCACAGGCCGCTAATCGAACAAAAGGGGAAGTTGTTTTATCGAAACGCAATGAGCTTGGGCAATTTTCAAATCTATCTGCAACAGCTTTTGTGTTTGAGGGATTGTCTTATGCAAGTGTTGAAGGTCTCTGGCAGAGTATGAAGTATCCCGAATCAACTGAGGATGAACGCGCTAAAGATAAAAGTTTAACATGGGTCTATTCGCGCGAACAGGTAATGCAGCTTTCAGGCTTTGAAGCAAAGCAAGCTGGCGATTTGGCAAATGAAAATATGAAAAAAATGGGTATCAAGTGGATTACCTACAAAGGTAAGAAGTTTGAATACAATGGTATAGGTCAAAATCATCATTATGAAATTATTTACGCGGCCTGCGTGCAAAAGATTGAACAAAATGAAAAAATAAAGAAACTTTTAATTAGTACAGCTTCATTGAAATTGATGGCGGATCATAAGCAACGTCTGGATACGTTACCATCGTATAAATACCAGGAAATATATTCTAAAATTCGAAATGAATTAAAATAGGGGCAAAGTTTATGGATTTATTTCAAGTCATTACTGAAAGACGAAGTATTAGAAAATTCACAACTGAAATAGTTCCTGATGATGTCATAAATAAAGCTTTGGATGCCGCAATCCTTGCTCCAAATTCATCAAATACTCAAACATGGAATTTCTTTTGGGTAAAATCCGTAGAAAAAAAAGAGCAACTTGTTATAAATTGTTTGTCGCAATCGGCGGCTAGAACAGCTCAGCAGTTGGTCGTGATTACTGCAAATCCAGCGTTGTGGAGACGTTCTCAAAAACCATTGGCAGAATTTGTAAAATCTGTTCAGGCACCTAAGCAAGTGATTATGTATTATGAAAAACTTATTCCGATCGTATATCGCTGGGGGTTTTTAAATTGTCTTGTTCCAATAAAGTGGATCCTTTCAACATGCGTTGGATTTTTTAAACCCACTCTTCGCGGCCCTTATTCAAAGCGCGATTTACAAGAAGTTTCTATAAAATCTGCAGCATTAGCTGCGGAAAACTTTGCTCTTGCGATAACTGCTCAAGGCTTTTCAACCTGCATGATGGAAGGTTTTGATGAAAGCCGTGTGAAATCCTTACTTAATTTAAAAAGCAGTGAACGAGTCGTAATGGTTATTGCTGTTGGTAAAGAGGCTGATCATGGAACGTGGGGGCCGCGCTTTCGCATTGAACGCTCAGAAGTAGTATTTGAAGTTTAGAAAATGCAAAAGTAGAACCAAAAGTAAATGCTAAATAATATTTGAAAATACATTTAAGCGGAGTTGTTAAGTGGAAGTTTGGTGGCCCGGGCCGGAATTGAACCGGCACACCCTTGCGGATACAGGATTTTGAGTCCAGCGCGTCTACCAATTCCACCACCGGGCCACTTCGAAGTGTTCCCATTTAAGGGTACGAGCCGCGGTTATTCAAGGAATTTTTTTCATTATTGTGTACAAGTATCGTCACTTTTTCATGTTATGTCGGGATTCTATAGTTCCTGGGCCATTCTAAATAAGTTAAATATTTTAGCAGGTTGCATGTTTTTTAAAAGTTCAACGCGCCTTGGCATGTTGGTTGCTAACTAGTTCTTCGAGAAATTACCACTGGGGAGATATTATATGAAAAAGTTTAGTGCTTTAGTTATTACATTCGGTCTGTGTGCTTCGGTTCTGGCTCAGGTTCAAAGCCAAAACATAGATATGGATGTTGATTCTGAAATTGATCAACTTTATCAAGCGCCTGTAAAAAAAGTGGCAAAACCTGTTGGTTCAACAGTTTTCACACAAACAGTGATGATGCCGCAGCAGCAATCTCAGGTTCAATCTCAACAGCAGGTTCAAAAACAACCAACGACTTTAATTGAAGCATCACCGCTGTCTGATTCGAAAGCGGATACGATAAGAAAAAATCGTCAAGATGAAGAGATGAAGACAGAAACTCGTATTGTTGAAAAACTAGAACAAAGCCGAATGGAAGATGAAAAGAAGCGTGCAGCGGTTTTATTTGGCGACAAATTTGATAATTTACAAAACAGTTCTGCAGCACAATCGGCTGTTCAAGTTGCGCCAGCTCCAATGCCAATTCAGCCAGTTTATATTGAACAAAAGAAAGAAGCAGCCCCAGAAGTTGTTATTGAGCCGCGTGAAACTTTATCAAGAGACGCAGTTCGTGAAGAAGTTCGTGCAGCGTTAGAAGATGATTCAAAAGCAATTATTACCCCTGTAGAGACTAGATATTTTTCTGGCTATGCTGGAATCGGCGAGTATCCGGATGTGAAGAATGTAAAGGGAAATTATTCTTTAGGTGCTGCATTTGGTACGCGCTTTGATTACTTTATGGTTGAGGGTGCGTTTATTATGTCGAACTATGGAGTTGATGTAAATAATTACGCTTCTGTTAATGGTTACCGAGTAGACTCTTATGATGTAAATCAATATCAGGGATCTTTGGCTGCTAAATATCAAATGTTAGGCGGATTTGTAAGACCTGTTCTGGGTGGAGTGATTGCCTATTCATATAGAAAATATGCGTTAACAAATAATTATGTTAATTCAAGTCAAGACACAGGAAGTTCTAATGCTATTGATTTAGGTATTATTGCGGGTGTGGATTTAGAATTTAACTCTAAAGTTTCAATTGGTTTTGATTTTAAATACATGTTTAACATGTCTAGTCGTATAACTTCGAATTACTCGAATTCATCTTATGGCTATATTGGCACTCCACTTGAAAAACTTCAGTATTACACATCAGGTATTGTTGCGCGTGTGAATTTTTAAGCCTTTAGGTTAAGTATTGTTTTACAAAAAGTCTTTCTGTTAAAAACAGAAGGACTTTTGCATTTTATAGGTTTATAACAAGACGATGAAGTTACTATTTTCTTGTTGTGTAAGTATGTTTTTTTCTCAGTTGGTTTTTGCGCAAGTCAGCGCTAATGATATTGTAAACCAGGTGCTTTTTTCTGAAGGTGGTCAGTCCTGGACAAGTCGCGATTTAAATTTATATTCTAAAACGATCACAACATATTTAAAACAAGAAAAGTTGGCGGAGTATTCAGAAAGTGCCACTGAGGATTTTTTAATATCACGGTTATTAAAACGAGAAGCTGTGTCGTTTGATTTGCATCCGCAAAATATGTTTCAATATGTTTCTGTAAAAAATGGAACATCTGAGTTCTCTAGAAAAGAAACTGAAGATGAGTTGTTAGGCTTGTCGTATGCGATTACTTTATATAATTTAAAAACAAAACAAATGACTCAAAAAGTAAGGTTCAAGGCTTGGATTGATGTTCTGAAAAGAAAATATCAAGTTAAAATGAAAACAAATGAATCCATTAGCCAGCGATAAAATATTAATTTCAATTTGTGATTCGGGCGATTATAAAAACTTAGCTCAGCTTTATAATCAAATAGCTCAGGAAATTTTAAGCAAAGCTTTTTTTAACTGGAATGAAGCCAACGCGTTGGATGAAATTAACAGCGCTGAATCGCTAGTGGTTAAGTCAGCGGATAAGATCATTTCGTTTGTTACATATCGAAATTATGTAGATCGAATTGAAATCAGCGCAATTGGAACCAGCGGTCATCATTCTAAGAGTGGTTTCGCTAAGGCTGTCTTAAGTCAGCTTAAGGAAAATGCGGCGCAGCGTAAGTTGCCAATTTGGTTGGAAGTACATGAAAACAACGATTCCGCTGTAAATTTGTACTTAAAAAATGGATTTGTGGTGATAAACACCAGAAAACGGTACTATCAGGATGGTGGCAACGCCCTGATTATGGTGTTTTCTTCGATGTAATATTCAAAGTTGATTGATTGCTCAGAGTTTGATACGTTAATTCCAGTTGGGCCCAAAGCCCAATTTTTTTTTGTTTAATGGGTTATTTCTATGTTACAACCACTTATATAAGACAGGTGCTATTGGATTCAGAAAAGTTAGATTGGCTTAATCAAATTGAAGTTATCGCAAGTAAAGTTGCTGAGCAAGACGGATGCATATTATATGACGTTGAAATCAGTGGAACAGGTAATGGAAGAGCATTGCGAATATTCATTGATAAAGACACTGGCGTAGGAATCGAAGAATGCACAAGCATAGCGAAGGGTTTAAATCTTATTTTAGAAGATAAAGAAGATTTAGTACCTGGTGGAAATTACAGTTTGGAAGTTTCTTCTCCCGGATTAGACCGCAGTTTAAGTAAGCCTTGGCACTTTGAAAAAGCGGTTGGCAAAAAAATCTATGTTAAATTAACTCAAGCACTTGGAACAATTGCGACTGTTGAAGAAAAAGGCATGCAAACAATGAAACAATTTGAAGAAGTTTTAGTAGCAGCTACTGCGAATGAACTTAGTTTCCAAATTAAATCAAAGTTAATTAAGATACCGTTATCAAAAATTGAAAAATCAAAGGTTGTTTTTGAAATGAAAACAATTTCTAAAAAGAATTAATTGGGGGTTCGTTATGGCAGATAATTTATTTACTGATTTAGCAAAAGTAATAGATCAAGTAGGTCGTGATAAGGGGATTGATAAAGCAGTTATCATCGATGCCGTTAAGCAAGCCATGTTGGTTGCAGCTCGTAAAAAGTACGGTACATACCGTGAAATTGAAGCTCAATATAACGAAGCAACTGGCGAAGTTGAATTGTATGAATTTAAAGAAGTTGTAACTCGTGAAAAATTTATTGATGAAGAAGTTGAGATCCCATTAGACGAAGCATTGTTGTTAGATCCTGCGGCTCAGCTTGAAGATTCTATTGGTATTAAACTAGCTTCAAATGACTTAGGCCGTATTGCTGCGCAAACAGCAAAGCAAATTATTTTACAAAAAGTTCGTGATGCGGAGCGAGAAATTATTTTTTCTGAATTCGAACAACGTAAAGGTGAAATTGCTTCAGGTATTGCACGTCGTGTTGAGCGCGGAGCAATCATTGTGGATTTAGGTCGTACAGAAGCGCATATTCCACCACGCGAACAAATTCCAGGCGAAGTTTATAAGCCGGGTGATCGTATTCAAGGTTATTTGGCAGAAGTTCGTCAAACAACTCGTGGTCCACAGATTATTATGTCTAGATCTGACGAACGTTATTTAATTAAATTATTTGAAATGGAAGTTCCTGAAATTTATGATGGTGTAGTTGAAGTTATGGCTGCAGCTCGTGAGCCAGGACAAAGAGCTAAAATTGCTGTTCGCACAAAAGACAATTCGGTTGATCCTGTTGGAGCTTGTGTGGGTATGAAGGGTTCTCGTGTTCAGAACATCGTACAAGAATTAAAAGGTGAAAAAATTGATATTATTATGTGGGACGAAGATATTACGCGTTTTGCATGTAATGCATTGGCTCCGGCTGAAATCTCGAAAGTTTTTCTAGATGAAGAAAACAAAGAAATGGAAATTGTTGTTCCAGATACTCAGCTAAGTTTGGCAATTGGTAAAAAAGGTCAAAACGTGCGTTTGGCTGCTAAGTTAACAACTTGGAAGTTAGATATCATGTCTGATTCGTCGGCTTCAGCTCGAACTGCGGAGTCTATTTTTAACTTGATGTTACTTCCAGGTATGAACGAAACTATGGCGCAAAATATTTTCCAATCTGGATTTGGTTCTTTTCAGTCGATTTCGCAAGCTAAAGCTGAAGAAATTATGACTATTCCTGGATATGATGATCCAGATAAAGCGCAAAAATTAATTCAAGATGCAGCAGCATTAATTAAAAATTATAAAGATCAGGGTCTTGCAGTTCCAAAATCTCCGCAAGCTAGCATGATCTCCGATAAAACAAATTCAGCGAAACAAAGAGCTGAAGAACAACTTAAGGTCGAGCTATCTAAGCTTGGCCCTAGTAATTAAATGAAAAAGTAGATGGGGAATAACGCGTGAGTAATCCAAAAGTTTTCGAATTTGCAAAAGACGTTGGTATGACACCTTTAGCTTTGATGGACAAAATTAAAGAGTGGAATTTTCCAGTTAAGAATCATATGGCTGAAATTGAGCCAGATATTCTAGAGCAAATTAAAATAAAATTAGCTGGTACTGATAAGGGCAGCGACGAAAAACCGAAGAAAACGGCAACTCGTAAACCATCTGCAGCAGCTGTTGCAAAAAAAGCGGCATCAACATCGGCGGCTAAGCCAACTAATAAAATTTCAGCTCATCAAGACGCTGAAATTGAAAAGGCCAGAGCAGCGGCAACGGCAGCGGCAGCATCTTCTGTTATTCGCAGAAAAACAAAAGAAGTTGAGCCTATAGTTGATGAAGGGCGAGCTAAAATAATTTCTAAGCCTGAAGTTGCTGTTGTTGAAGAAAAAATGACGACCTCTTTGATTGAGCCTGAAGTTACTACTGTAAAAAAAGTAATTGAACCTGCTATTATAGAAAAGGTTGCTCCTGCTGCTGTAACAACAGCGCCAGTGGTAACTTCGGCGGCTGTAGTGGCGCCGGTTGTCGCAGCTACAACAACAACTGTTGCTGTAGCTCCTGTGGTAGTTGCTCCTATTGAAAGAGTCGCACCTCCTATTTCTAGAAAAAAAGAAGTTGCGATTGGTGACAGTGGCGTTTCAAGTTCAGGAAGTGGAACATTACCACGAAGAAATATTATTGGAAAAATGGATTTAAGCCGTGTTCAAGATCCTCGTGGACCAGCTAGGCCATTAAGTGGACCTAGAAGCCAAGGTTATCAAGGAAATAATCCAAACCCAGCAATGGGTGCCGGAGGTTTTAATGCGCGCCCAAGCACTGGAATGGCTGCGCGGCCTGGTACTACAACGGGTGCCAGAAATATTCGAACTGGTTTTGTGGCGCAGGCCCCGGAGCTTCCAGTTTTTACAAATAACTTAACAGACACCAAACGTGACTATGACAAAAAAGCAAAGAAATTCGGTGTTGCAACTGCAACAGGTGGATTGTCAGCTAAGGAAAAAGAAGCCGCCGAAATTATTAACAGCTTCAATCCAAATGAATTTAAAAAACGTGAATTAGTATTTCAGCCAAGAAAAAAAATGGATATTTTAAATCGTCAGGCAATGAAAACTCAAATTACACAGCCTAAAGCTTCTAAGCGTGTGCTTAAAGTAAACGGTAAAATGAAAGTTTCTGACGTGGCATCAGAGATGGGTCTTAAAGCGGCTCAGTTAGTTAAAGCATTAATGAAAAATGGCGTTATGGCCACTATGAACACTGATTTAGATTTTGATACAATTTCTTTGATCGTTACTGAGTTCGGTTGGGAAGCGCAAAATGTTTTCCGAACAGCTGATGAAATGGTTGTTGAAATGGCTTTCGGAAATTTAGAAGCAGATAAAATTACCCGTCCTCCTGTAGTTACAGTTATGGGGCATGTCGATCATGGTAAAACATCATTATTAGATGCAATTCGTAATGCAAAAGTTGTTGATGGCGAAGCGGGTGGAATCACTCAGCATATCGGCGCGTACTCTGTTAAAACAGAAGATGGCAGTTTAATTACTTTCTTAGATACGCCTGGACATGAGGCATTTACAGCAATGCGTGCTCGTGGTGCAAATGCAACAGACATTGCAGTTATTGTTGTAGCTGCTGATGATGGTATGATGCCACAAACTGCTGAAGCAATTAATCATGCTAAGGCGGCAGGTGTTCCTATCATCGTAGCTGTGAATAAAATGGATAAACCTGGTGCAAATCCAGAACGAATTAAGCAGCAATTAACAGAATTTGAAATCGTCCCTGAAGAGTGGGGCGGTACTACAATATTTTGCGAAGTTTCTGCATTAAAAAGAACTGGTATTGATAAACTTTTAGAAAATATTAAATTATTAGCTGAAGTAGCAGAATTAAAAGCAAATCCTTCACGCTCTGGAACAGGTATTGTTATTGAAGCAAAACTTGAAAAAGGTCGCGGAGCTGTGGCAACTATTTTAGTTAAAGATGGAACTGTTTCAATAGGTCAGTACATCGTTGCTGGCTCGATGAAAGGTAAAGTTAAATCGTTAATTGATGATAAAGGCCAACGTGTTGATAAAATGACTCCTGGATTACCAGTTGAGGTTCTTGGCTTAGAAGGTGTTCCTTCAGCAGGAGACCGCTTTGACGTGGTTGCAGATGAAAAAACTGCGGAGCAAGTTGTTGCAAATCGTAAACAAGTAACGGCTGCGGCAGCAAGTATTAAGGGTAAAATATCAATGGAAGATATTTTTTCTAAAGTAACTGGTGGCGATGTAAAAGACTTTAATATTGTACTTAAGTCTGATGTGCACGGTTCACTTGAAGCTATTCAAGGTATGCTAGCTAAATTAACTTCAGCTGAGGTTAAAAATAAAGTTATTCATGCGGCCGTGGGTGGAATTACTGAGAATGATGTCTTATTAGCGCATACAGCTAAGGGCATTGTGATTGGATTTAATGTTCGACCTGACAATAATGCGCAAGCAAAGGCTAAGCAAATTGGTGTTGATATTCGCACATACTCTATCGTGTATGAAATGATTGATGAAGTTCGCAAAGCAATGGCAGGTGTATTAGCTCCACAAATTGTTGAAAAAGTAATGGGTGCTGCTGAAGTTCGAAATACATTCAGTGTTCCTAAAATGGGAGTTATTGCTGGATGTTTCGTAACAACTGGAAAAATTCAAAGATCAAATATGCTTCGTTTAGTACGTGATGGCAAAATTGTATTTGAAGGAAAAGTTGGTTCATTACGTCGTTTCAAAGATGATGCTAAAGAAGTTGTTGATGGATTTGAATGTGGTATTGGAATTGAAGGCTACAGTGATATTAAAGTCGGCGATACTATAGAGGCATTTATTAAAGAAGAAGTCGTTCGCGAATTGACTCCTTTAAATCCGTAAGAATAAGGTTTGAAGTTATATGAAAAACGTAGGTGATGGGCGCAGAAAAGAACGAGTTGAGCGAGAAGTTCAGCAAATTATTTCTGCGTATTTAATTCAGAATTTGCAAAACGAATTGAATGGCTTAGTTACTGTGACTCGAGTTCAAATGCCAGCAGATTTTCGAACTGCTAAGGTTTATGTTAGTTTTTTTTCATCAAATGAAACAGAAGTTGATTTCCTTAAAGTTTTAAAAAAATGGGCAGTGGATATTCAGGGTGAAATAGATCACAAATTAAAAATGCGGTATTGTCCTAAACTTACTTTTTATGAAGATGAATCTACGGAAAGTATCTTAAAAATCGAAAGAATAATTTCAGAAATTTCAAAAAATAAATCAGAAACAGATACTGAATCCTCAGAAGGCGAAGATTAATGCATGGGCTTTTGCTTGTTGATAAGCCTCAGGGCTTAACAAGTCATGATGTTGTGGCACGTGTTCGACGACTGTTTGGAACACGTGAAGTTGGTCATTCAGGGACACTAGACCCTATGGCCAGTGGGCTAATGGTATTATTGATTGGAGAAGCTACCAAGCTGAGCCAATACGTTACTGAAGGAAATAAATCGTACCAAGTTGGATTTAAACTGGGCGTAATTACAGACACTTTGGATATTACAGGACAAATTCAATCAGAAAAACCCGTTATGGTTTCTGACGAGTATGTACAAAAAAGTGCACTCGCCTTAGTTGGAGAATTAAATCTTCCAGTGCCAATGTTTTCTGCAAAAAAAATAGATGGAAAAAAATTGTATGAGTATGCTCGAAACAATGAAGTGATAGCGCAGCCCTTGAAGCTTATGAAATTTTGGAATGTTCAATATTTTTCAACGGATTTGTCGAAAGTTATAGAAAAAAATGGGCAATCTTACTATGAGTTATCATGTTCGAAAGGCAGCTTTGTTCGCTCGTGGGTTAGTTTTCTAGGAGATCAATTAGGCTGTGGAGCGGCAATGTCTAGCCTTCGGCGTACCGAATCGCACCAATTTAATCTGAAGGATGCTATCACTTTAGACTTATTAGAGGAAAAAACCAAAGAAGAGCGCTTGAGTCGACTAATCCCACTTGATCAGGCGTTAAAAGATGTAAAAAGAATTCGTGTTCGTGGGCAAGATCAGGCTTTGATGAAAAATGGTCAAATTAGCCACAATTTGAAATCTCAGCTTATTTCCATGTTTAATCCAGCCTTAGATCAAATCATTCAAATATTACCCGAAGAAAAAGGGTCTTTGCTGGCTTTGATTGGACTAGAAGAAGGCACTGGGTTTAAAATAAAAAGAGTCTTTAACTGTTGAAAAACCTTGAACAATTTGCATGACGTTGATAAATATCAAGGGCTCTGAAATTTATGTCAGCCATGACGATATTTCGGAGCAAATTCATGTCATTTCGATATGAAAATAATTTAGCCTTTGGCTAACAAACTAGGAGAACGTTAATGGCCGTTACAAAAGCAAAAACAGCAGAAATTCTTAAAAAGTTTAAACAATCAGAATTAGATACTGGTTCTCCAGAAGTACAAGTTGCTTTAATTACAGCTCGTATTAATGACTTAGCATCTCACTTTGCTACTCATAAAAAAGACAATCACAGCCGTCATGGTTTGATCAAAGGTGTTAATCGTCGTCGTAAATTATTAGATTATTTAAAATCAAAAGATTTAAAAAGATACGAAACACTTATTAGTGCACTTGATATCCGTAAGTAAAAAATAAATTTAGTTTAATAATTACACGAAGGCCCAAAAAAGGGCCTTCAAAGTTTAAGGAGATCTTTGATGATCACAACAGTGACAACTTCAATCGCAGGACAACAAATTAAAATTGAAACAGGCCGATTAGCAAAACAGGCAGACGGTTCTGTTGTGGTAACATCAGGTAACAACATGGTTCTTGTTACTGCCGTTTCTAGTAAGCAAGCTAAACCAGATCAAAGTTTTTTCCCTTTAATGGTTGAGTATATTGAAAAATTTTATGCTATCGGGAAAATTCCGGGTGGCTATTTTAAACGTGAAGGTCGACCATCGACTGAGTCTATTTTGAGTGCTCGTATTATTGACCGTCCAATTCGTCCATTATTTCCTGAAGGTTATTTATGTGACACTCAAGTAGTAGCAACAATTTTAAGTTCAGACGGCGCGTTCCCTATGGATGTATTAGCTTCTTTAGGCGCTTCTGCGGCATTGCATATTTCTGACATTCCATTTTTTGGTCCAACAGCATGTTGCCAAGTTGGTCGTGTTGATGGCCAATTTATAGCGAACCCAACTCCAGAACAATTAGCTAAATCAGATTTAGATATTTTAGTTTCTGGAACAAAAAATGGTTTATTAATGGTTGAAGGCGAAGCACAGTTTGTTTCGGAAGCTGATGTTTTAGCTGCATTAAAGTTTGGTCATCAATCATTGATGCCACTTTTGCAAATTCAAGATGAATTACGTGAAAAAACAGGTTCAAAAGCAAAACGTGCCTTCACAGCTCCTAAAATGGATGCTGATTTTAAACAAACGGCTGAAGCCTTAATCCAGCCTTTGATTGAAAATGCATTAGCTTTAAAAATTAAACAAGATCGTTACACAGCATTTGATACATTGAAAGCAACTGTGAAAGCGAAATTAACTGCAACTATCACAGACGAGAAATTAAAATCTCAACGCGATAAAGATGTTGCTACAATTATTGAAGATGTAAAATACAAAGTGGCTCGACAAATGGTTTTAGATAAAGCGGCTCGTATTGATGGCCGTGATTTAAAAACAGTTCGTCCAATCGCATGTGAAGTTGGAATTTTACCACGTGCACATGGATCTGGTTTGTTTACGCGTGGTGAAACACAGTGTTTAGGTACTGCAACATTAGGTACTTCGGATGATGAGCAAAAAATTGAAACATTACGTGGTGATGTAAAAAAACAATTCTTGCTACATTATAACTTTCCTCCATTTTCAGTTGGTGAAGTGGGTCGTTTCGGCGGTCAAGGTCGTCGCGAAATTGGTCACGGTAATTTGGCTGAACGTGCTGTGAAAGCAATTATTCCAAACCATATTGATTTTCCTTACACGATTCGTATCGTAAGTGAAGTTTTAGAAAGCAATGGATCTAGCTCTATGGGATCTGTTTGTGCTGCAACATTAGCTTTGTTAGATGCTGGAGTTAAAATTAAAGGTAACGTTGCGGGTATCGCAATGGGCTTGATTAAAGAAGGCGATAAAGTTGCTGTTCTAACGGATATCTTAGGTGATGAAGATTATTTGGGAGACATGGATTTTAAAGTTGCTGGAACAGCTACGGGTATTACGGCATTGCAAATGGACATCAAAATTGACTCAGTTAGTTTTGCTGTTATGGAAACTGCATTAAATCAAGCTCGTGATGGACGTATCCATATTCTTAATGAAATGGAAAAAATTATGAAAGTACCTCGTGGTCAACTTTCTGAATTTGCGCCAAGAATTGAAACTATTAAAATCAAACCAGATAAAATTCGTGAAGTTATCGGTTCAGGCGGAAAAGTTATTCGCGGTATCACGGAAGCAACGGGTGTTAAAATTGAAATCCAAGATGATGGAACAATTAATATTGCCTCAGCTGATCCGTTAGCGACTAAAAAAGCAATTGCTATGATTGAAGCTATTTGTGCTGAAGCTGAAGTTGGAAAAACTTATAGCGGCAAAGTAGTGAAGCTTGCTGAGTTCGGAGCGTTTGTTGAAATCCTACCAAATCAACAAGGGTTATTGCATATCTCTGAGATTGCAAATGAACGTGTTCGTCAGGTATCTGACGTCTTAAAAGAAGGCGAAATTATCGACGTTAAAGTATTAGAAGTAGACCGTGCGGGTCGTATTAAATTATCTCGCAAAGCTTTGCTTCAATAGATTTTAAGCAGAAGCAATAGTGAGTTCATTTAAAAAATCAATTTTATCTAATGGAGTAAGGGTTGTTACTGAAAACCACCCTTACTCTAAATCTGTTTCTATCGGTGTTTGGGTTTTAACCGGAACTCGTGATGAAGCAAAAGAGGATGTGGGATTATCCCATTTTGTAGAGCATTTGGTTTTTAAAGGTACAAAAACTAGAAGTGCCTACCAAATTGCAAAGTCGCTTGAATCATTGGGCGGCGATTTAAATGCCTATACCACGCGTGAATACACTAGTTATCATTGTGTTGTTTTAAAAGAAGATTGGCAAATTGGCTTAGAAATTTTAGCTGATTTGGTCTGCAATATGTCATTAGAAAAAAAAGATTTTGAATTGGAAAAGAAAGTAATTTTGCAAGAAATTGCAATGAGTGACGATTCGGATGAAGAAATCATTTACGATTATTTTTATGAAGAAGTTTATAAGACGCACCCATTGGGTCGCCAGATTCTTGGAAAAAGTGAAACTATAAAAAAAATGACTCAGAAAAAAGTTATCGATTTTTATAAAACTTATTATCAAGGGCGTAATTTAATTGTAAGTGCAGCGGGGCCTGTTGATCATGATCAGTTAGTTATAGCTTCAAAAAAACTGTTCAAATCGCGTCAAAAATTTAACTTAAAAAATGTTAGACGATCTCCACGTTGGAATGTTGCACGAAAAATTTATGAAAAAGAAATGGAACAAGCTCATATTTTAATGGGTTTTCCGGCAACTAGCTTTTTAGACGAATATCGCTTTGAAGCATTTATCGTAAACTCCATTCTTGGTGGAGGAATGACATCACGCTTGTATCAATCGATACGAGAAAAACAAGGATTGGCCTACACGGTTTTTTCATCTTTAAATACGAATATTGATTCAGGTAGTTTAACTATTTATGCCGGTACAGATACTTCAAAAGTTAAAAAAGTTGTTCATATAATTGCAGATGAATTATTAAAATTAAAAAAGCATGGGTTTAAAGCTTCAGATATTGAATTATTTAAAACTCAAGTACGTGGTCAATTACTTATGGGCTCAGATGATATTGAAAACCGCATGAGTTCACTTGGCATTAACGAAATGGTATTTAATGAATACCGTTCAGTTGAAAAAGTGATTCAAGCAATAGATAAAGTGACTGAAGAATCCGTAGCCGCGTATATGAAATATCATTTTGATTTGTCACAAGTGTCTGTTGTCTTAATGGGACCAAAGCTGAAAGGTCATCAAGACTGGCTTGAGACCTATGATTTTACAAAAAAAAGAAATTCTTAATAAAATTCTTAACTAGTACTGCGGAGATTTTATGAAAATAAATATAAAAAAATTAACTCATTTTAAAGGTGCGTTACCGGAATATCAATCAGCAGGTGCTAGTGGATTTGATGTGCGTGCGCAGCTTGATACAGCGCTAATAATTAAGCCTGGAGAGCGCGCCTTAGTGCCAACTGGATTGTCTTTTGAAATACCGACTGGTTTTGAAATTCAAGCTCGTCCGCGTAGTGGTTTAGCGGCTAAGCAAGGGTTAACTGTTTTAAATACTCCTGGAACAATTGATGCAGATTATCGTGGTGAGGTAAAAGTTATTTTAATTAACCTAGGTCAAGAAAACATTGTGATTCAGGATCAAGATCGCTGTGCACAGTTTGTTATTGCTCCCATTGTTCAAGCTCAATTTGTACTGGTCGAAGAGTTGGATTTAACCGAACGCGGGGCTGGCGGGTTTGGATCTACGGGTAGAAATTAGTTTCGGTTCGTGATCCAAGCGACAAGAACAAGCAAAAATAAAGTTCCTGAAATGATGTAAGCCCGCTTACGTTCGACTTTGAAATTTTCGCATAAACCTACAATTGCAAGCAGTGTTGTAAATGAAAATCCAATTAAAGTTATTGGCGCGAAGTATTCGGAAATAATCTGAAATAAATAAAATGGTATCGAAGATAAAATAATTAAAATAAATAATTTACGATAACTTTCAGTACGGTTTTCAAAAAACTGAAAGTAATAATATAAAAATAGCGTTAACAATAAGGCGCTGACAGTTGTAACGATAGGCATTAAGAAAAGGCCATACAATAGACGGTAAATATTTAGTTTTAATAAACCAGCTAAGACCCCAGAGGCTAAAGCTAGTAATATTTGAATTGTTAAAACAGAAGGCCAGTTCCAATCAGGCAAAATAGAGATGCCCTGGATTGGGTTTTTTACAAATTCGATAAGATAACGAATTAGTTTTTGAAGATCGACTGTTTTATTTCCTGGGGATACGTCACGCATAGAGTTCATTTTCAGCAAGTTTTATGCAATGGTCAAGAAATCGATTGTAAGTGTTTTTATTTGTTTTGGACTTTGTAGCTGTAAAGGTTGTTTCGAATGGAGCTGTTTCTATTTTTAATAATGAGTTAATCAAGCGGTGAGCAGAATAATACAATGGGCTGGCCGAGGCACTGTTTGGAACTAAAAATACTTGAATTTTATCATTCGATTTGTAAGTTGAAATCAGATCTTTATTGGTCGTTAGAATCGTAATAGTTCGAACTTGAGCAGATTCTAAAATCAGTTGAAGCTCTTTGAATGTTATTTCATCAAGGATAAAATGATAGGATTTTGAACTTTGATAGTTAAGCCAATTTTTGAAAACTTCAGATCGGCGTAATTTATTACGAAATGGTAGGCTAAGGAGCATAGTTCGATAACCATGTTCATAAAGAAATCTAGGCAAATCACCAAACATTTTTTTATAAAAAAATAGGCTTCTAGGTCCAGGCAAAAACACCAGATCGCTTGGAGTTAATAAACAGTTTGGCCTAAGGACGAGGTTTTTCATATCCATAGATACAGCATAGAAATAATTGCACATGTTTGGCAAACTTATAGATATGCTAAGTCATCGCCGAACTTGTTATTGCGCTTTTTGTAAAACTCCAAGAAAAGTCTATAAATCTAAAAATTTATCTTTGCTTGAGATTATTAGTTTAATCTTTTTAAGCGTAATCATTACCCATGTGGTATTTAGATCTTTTGATCCCAGAGGTTTAGGCATAGTTGGAATTTTTTTAATTACGGGCGAAATTTTTACTCAACTCAAGTGGCGTACAGCCATGGTTTGTAATAACTGTGGATTTGATCCTGTTTTGTATATTCGAGATCAAGAAGCAGCGGGGCTTAAAGTTAAGGCATTTTTAGCAAAGCGTCCCGACTCGGTTGATCATCTTTTAAGGCCAGCGATCAAGCTTCCAACACTTAAAGTAAGTGTAAATTCGCGTACAAACGCCAGAAATACAGTAAAGCCTAGCGCGCCATCGCAAATTCTTTCTTTAAAAGTTTAAAGATTCCCATCTATACTGTATTTAAATGAACGTAAAATTTACTTTGTTTCTATTCTTATTTTGTTACTCTTCTTTGCTATGGGCTTCGCAAAAGGCGATTGTTAATACCAGCGAATCGGATGTCTATATGGAAGCTGATTTTGACTCTGAAATTGTGGATAGCGTGCATAAGGGCGAAAGTTATATTATCTCTGATAAAACCTACGGAGCATTTTATAAAATAAAATTAAAATCTGGAAAAGTGGGATACATCGCTGACCACGAAGTGGATGTAAATGGAAAGCCTTTCGAAACAAAGCCATTTCAAGATCAATTAGGATTGGACACAAAAAATAAAAAAAACTCTAAGAATAAAAAAGATAAAGATAATTATCCGGACGATGAGGAAGAAGAGCCATTTGATTTTAATCGCCAAGGTGTGACTTTGCAACTGATCAACTATCATGAAGATACTATGGGATTGGTACAGGTTGATGATTTAGTAGCAATTGGTTATAAAAGTATTTCAGATGCTTCCTGGGAAATTATGGCTGCTTTTAAAGCACCGAAGTATTACGCTGAAAAGATAAATGGTTCGGTTCAGGGATTTAATTTTTGGGCTGATTATGGCATTAACAACACGGTTTCAATTTCAAAACATTCTGCTTTTCGATATAGTGGGTCATTTATGGGGCACTTTTCGCAAACAAAGGTGACTTCGACTTCCAGATCCTACGACTTGCAAGATATGACCATTGGGATTGTTCTTGAGGGCGGCTTTATGATGCAGTTTAAAAAAATCACATTCGATCTGTCAGCTAAGTATTTCTTTGATCGAAATAATTATGGCGGCATTGGCCTTTCATTGCTTTTTTAAGCTTCAAGTTCTATAAAAAATCATGTCGATACATGTTTTATCAGCTGATGTTGTCAATCAAATCGCCGCCGGAGAAGTCGTTGAGCGGCCGGCTCACTTAGTTAAAGAACTAGTCGAAAACAGTCTGGATGCAGGTGCTACCGAAATTCATGTGGAAATTAGTCACGGTGGCCGCTTTGTGCGGATAGTGGATAATGGCGTTGGGATTTTATCGACGGATTTAGAAAAAGCACTATTACCACATGCGACCAGTAAAATTAAATTGTCAGATGATTTGTGGAATCTAAATACTTTCGGATTTAGAGGCGAAGCATTGGCAAGTATTTCTGCGGTTTCAAAATTAACAATTCAAAGTTTTCACCATCAAGAAAAAAAACCAAGCCAAGTTATTTCTGAATTTGGTAAGATGTCGAAAGTGAAAGACAGTTCAAGGGACTCTGGGACCGAAATCAAAATAGAAAATTTATTTGAGAATGTTCCGGCCAGGTTGAAATTTTTAAAATCTGATTCTAGCGAATTTGCGCAAATAAAACAGATCGTAAAGTCTGCAGCACTTTCAAATCCTCAGGTTGAAATTAAATTAATTCAGGATGGTGAACTTCAGTTATTTTATAAAATAAAAAATACTTTGATCGAACGAGTTAAAGATGTTCTAGAGAAAAAAGAACTATTTGAAACTAAACTGACCAAAGGGTCTATGACAGCACATGTGGTTTTTTCGTCTCCGCATGAAGTTGCAAAAACTTCGAAGCAGATTTGGATATTTGCACAAAATAGATTTGTTCAGGACCGCGCTTTGCAAGCTGCGGTGATGGATGCGTATCGTAGTTTATTAATGCATGGAGAATATCCTCATGCAGTTATTAAATTACAGTGTTTGCCTTCAGAAATTGACGTCAATATTCATCCCACCAAAAGTCAGGTTAAATTTCAAGATGCTTCTAATGCATTTCGAGTTGTTCATGGAGCTTTGCGACAGGCTTTGGAAACAGCGCCATGGATTCAAAAATCGTTTGTAGCTTCTGATTCACCAGCACAATCGTTATTGATGCAAGATTCGTTTTCAGATCATCCGCGCGGAAATACGATGTACTCTGACAACCAACCGGCAATGTCTTCTTATAAAAACATGTCGTTTCATGATCAAAGTTTTTCACAGACTCAATTTAAGCAAAAAGATTTTGATATTCAAAGTTTGACATCTTTAAAAGTGGATTCCATTCCGGAACATGTATTTGAAAGTGGTTATTGGTCTTCGCTTCAAGTTTTGGGGCAAGCTAATTTAACTTATATTATTTGTCAAAAAAATGATCGACTCGTTTACGTAGATCAACATGCAGCCCATGAACGTGTTGTCTTTGAATCTTTAATGCAATCTTGGAAAACTAAAAAATTCGAAATTCAAGATTATTTATTTCCGCTAGCAATTGATTTATCTGAAGAAAAAATTGAAGCCTTGTTGTGGATTCAAAATCAAATATTAGAATTAGGAATTCAGATCGAACGTTTGGGGCCACAAACGTTAGGAGTTAAGTCTGCGCCAAATTTAATAAAAGAATCTGCGCTACCAGGTTTGTTTGAAAGAATGGCTGTTGATTTATTGGAGTATGGCGATAGCTATGCGATCGAGAAAAAAGTTTCAGATTTATTTGCGACTATGGCCTGTCATTCGGTGGTGCGCGCGGGACAAAGTTTAAGTCATATTCAAATGAAAGAGCTTTTGGTTTCAATGGATCAATTTGCATTATCAAGTTTTTGTCCACATGGTCGACCTGTTTCGGTTGAAACATCATTTGTGGAATTGGAAAAACTTTTTGGACGAATCAATTAAATTGGAACTTCCAGATTTAAAAATAAATATCAAAATTATTTTTGTGGTAGGGCATACGGCCAGTGGCAAAAGTCAGTGGGCTTTAGAGCAAGCTCAAAAATATCAAGGATCAATCGTTAATATTGATAGTGTTCAGTTTTACAAAGGCTTAGCCGTTGGGTCTGCGGCTCCTAGTCCTGAAGATTTGTTAAAAGCACCCCATTATTTATATTCCTATGTTCATGCACCTGATGAAATGACGGCAGGTAATTTTTTGCGCGATTTTTATCAATTGATCGACGGAAAGAAAATTCAATCTCCAATTTTCGTAGTGGGTGGTACTGGATTTTATATTCAGGCTTTAGAAAAAGGAATGTACGATGTTGAACCCATTGAAACGACTTACCGAGAGCAAATCGAAGAAGAATTAAAATCTCAGGGTGCAGAGAAATTATTTTTAGAGTTAAAAACAGCAGATGCAAATTGCCAAATTCATAAGAATGATCACTTTCGGCTGGT
Source organism: Pseudobdellovibrio sp. (assembly GCA_049301055.1). Taxonomy (GTDB): domain Bacteria; phylum Bdellovibrionota; class Bdellovibrionia; order Bdellovibrionales; family Bdellovibrionaceae; genus Pseudobdellovibrio. The sequence continues at coordinate 290,272 of JBAQKN010000010.1, forward strand.
ACGAGCCATTGAAGTGCTAAGGGCTTTTGGCAAAACACCTTCTGATTTAAAATTACAAAGTTTGAATCAAAAAAATAAGAATAGTTTACCATATGCATTTATTAAAATTGGATTTTCATTACCGAAAGAGCTGGCGCTTGAAAACGTGCAAAAGCGCACACTGTGGATGATCGAAAATGGTTTGATTCAAGAGACAGAAAAGATGCTTAATCAGGGATTTCAGGATTGGGCGCCGCTATCGAGTGTAGGTTATAAAGAAACGTGTGAATTTTTGCTACTTAAAAAGTCAAAGGCTTGGCTAGTCGAAGCAATTAATCAAAGTACAATGCAATTGATTAAAAAACAGAAAACTTGGTTTAAAAGAGATTCTACAATACTTTGGTCAGATTGTTCGTTAGAGTCTTTTCAGAAAATAGAGCAGCAGCTTGACCTGTTTTTGACTAGAATTGACGTTGAACCAGTGGCAAAGAGATAATAAAAAAATGAAAAGTATGACAGGCTACGGCCTAGCAAGAGTCGAAAGTAAAGAATTAACCATTGAAGTCAGTTTCCGCGCTGTGAATGGCCGTTATTTAGAAACCAGGTTTCATACTCCACGCTTATATTATGCGTTCGAAAGTGAACTGAAGAAAAAACTTTCTTCAGTTATTTTACGTGGCACAATTGATGTGTATGTTTCGCGCAAGTTAAAAAGCACGGCAGCTTCAACACATATCGTTGGCAATAGTAAATTAGCGGCCGACTATCTTAAGGTTTTTAAAAAACTATCTTCAGATTTAAAATTAACTGAGCCAATTAAATTTGAGCAAATTATAAAAATGCCTGATGTTATTCACGTGGAAGATGTTGAAACAGTTCATGCGAATGAAGAAACGTTGCTGAAAAAAGTTTTTGAAGCAGCTTTGAAAAAAATTGAAATTGAGCGTCAACGTGAAGGCCATGCATTAAAAAAAGATTTAAGTAAAAACTTAAAAGAGTTGCTCAAGTATGTTTTGAAAATTTCAAAATTGCGTGATGAAGCCAATAAGCTATTGCATGAACGTTTTGAAAATAAAATTAAAGCACGGTTAGCAAAAGATATTGCAAATGCAACGGTGGTTGATGCACAAAGAATTTCTCAGGAAATTGTTATTCAGTTAGAAAAAGCTGATATCAACGAAGAAATTACGCGTTTAGCAGAGCACTTGAAAAATTTCGAAAAAATTATTGAAGCCTCTGTTGTTGAAGGAAAAAAGCTTGATTTTTATACTCAAGAATTATTGCGAGAAGTAAATACGATTGGATCTAAAAGTCAGGTTGCTGGAATTACAGAAGCAGTGGTTGAAGCAAAAACATTAATCGAACGAATCCGAGAACAGGTGCAAAACATCGAATGAAAACACGAATGATATTTGTTGCCGCTCCAAGCGGTGCGGGAAAAAGTAGTTTTGTTGAAAAGATCTCTGCAGAAGATCCGCGGTTACATGATATAATTACTTATACCACTCGCCCCATGAGACATCATGAAAGCGAAGGAAAACCCTATTTTTTTATATCAATTGAAGAATTCAATAAAAAAGTTAAAGAAGATTTTTTTATTGAATGGGCTCAGGTCCATACTAATTTTTATGGGACATCGTATGAACAAATTCATCTTGCCTGGGCGCGTGATAAAACCGTGATTATGGACATAGATATTCAGGGTGTAATGACATTTAAGCAGAAATACCCAGATGCAAAAACAGTATTTATACTGCCCCCTTCGATTGAAGAGCTAAGACGTCGCGTCATTAAACGAGACGGTGCACCGCCTCCGGATCTTGATATTCGCATGAAAAATGCCGAAAAAGAGATGCTTAAAGCGGGTGAGTTCGATGTGCAGATCGTTAATGACGATTTTGATCGTTCTTACGCGGAATTCAAAAAAACAGTTGAGAATTGGCTTACTTAGAGCTATTCTTAGTAACTTGTCTTTAATCCAACCCATGGAGGTTTTTCGATGGCTCGTGTAACAGTAGAAGATTGTATGGATAAAGTTCCAAATCGTTTTGCACTTGTTTTATTAGTAGCTAAGCGCGCTAAACAGCTTCTTAAAGGTAGCGACTGCACTGTAGCAATGAAAAACAACAAGTACATTGTGAATTCACTTCGTGAAGTTGCAATGGGTAATGTGGGTTTTGAATCTAAGATTGATCCACAGACTGCAATGACGGACATGTTAGCAGATCTTAATAAATAGGTTCCGATTTAACGCCACATAGCTTTAGGTCTGTAAAAACCAATTATTTTCGCATTTTTCAATAACCCGCTTAATAAGCGGGTTTTTTTGTTTTAAAATAATCAGATGTTAGAAATCTCGATCGACGATAGAATGCCACAAAAGCCAATTAAAACTGTCGAAGAGCTTTGTGAAAAAATTAAATCTTATCATCCCGATGCGCAGATCCAATTTATTATAAAAGCTTATGAATTTTCAGAGAAAGCTCATGAAGGGCAATTACGTCGTTCTGGTGAGCCTTATATTTCTCATCCATTGAATGTTGCAGGCATCTTAGCTGATTTAAAATTAGATTTAGATACCATTGCGACAGGCTTATTGCACGATACGGTTGAAGACACAGAAGTAACCTTAGAAATTATTAAAAAAGAATTTGGTGAAACAGTAGCGTCCCTTGTCGACGGTGTCACAAAAATCGGGTTGATGAATTTTAGAAATAGTTTTGATAAGCAAGGCGAAAATATTCGTAAGATGATTGTAGCCATGGGTAAAGACGTGCGCGTTGTTTTAGTTAAGCTTGCAGATCGACTTCACAATATGCGCACACTAAATCATATGCCTTATGAAAAACAGGAGCGAATTGCTCAAGAGACATTAGAAATATATTGTCCACTGGCTGGTCGTATAGGTATTAGTGCTTTAAAAATTGAATTAGAAGATTTGTGTTTTCGTTACTCGCGGCCTGATAAATATTATGAGCTGGCTCAGTTAATTGAAAAAAGTGAAAATGAAACTAGTCGCTACATAGAAGATGTTCGTAGAAGCGTCGCAGAAGTTTTATTAAAATCAACAATTAGAAATTATAAAGTTTACGGCCGGTCAAAACATTTATGGTCCGTATATCGCAAAATGACGGCTCGAAATTTATCTTATGATCAAATTTATGACGTATTGGCTTTCCGAATCACTGTAAGCACTATTGTCGAATGTTATGAAGTATTGGGATATATTCATTCTATTTGGAAACCCATTCCTGGTCGCTTTAAAGATTTTATTGCGATGCCAAAATCAAATAATTATCGATCATTGCATACCACAGTTATTGGCCCCGGTGGCGATCGTATAGAAGTGCAAATTAGAACTGAAGAAATGCATTTGATTGCAGAAAAAGGTATTGCGGCTCATTGGAATTATAAAGAGCGTGGCAAATTGGACAGTGATGAATTGCAAAAAACAAATTGGATGCGCGATTTAGTTTTGTTAAATAAATCAGGATCTGCGGACGAATTTTTAGATCATGTAAAAACCAATTTAATCGAACAAGAGATATATGTATTTACTCCAAAAGGGGATGTTCAAGAATTACCAGAAGGGTCAACGCCTGTAGACTTAGCCTATGCCATTCATACTTCACTGGGGAATATGTCTACCGGAGCGCGTGTAAATGGTAAGATGGTGCCATTAAAGCATAAGTTGATAAATGGTGATCGTGTTGAGATTATAACTTCAAAAACGCAAACACCTTCGAAAGATTGGTTAAAGTTTGTTGTAACCAATAAAGCTAAATCAAAAATCAGACAATTTGTTAAAGAAGAACAGCGAAGAACGTCAGTGACAATTGGCAAAGATTTAGTTGAAAAAGAATTTAGAAAATTTGGCTTAGGTGCTGCAAAGTATTTAAAGGGTGCTGAATACGAAAAGTACATGCGTGAAAGTGGAATTGCAGACCTTGAGGAATTATACGCGCGTGTTGGTTACGGTAAATTTGAGCCAAAACATTTAATTGATAATTTAAGCCCTGATGCAATTCAAAAAGAAGTCGAAAAAACGGAAAAACCAGAAACAATTACTTTTTTAGAAAAAGTTGTTAAGTCAGCTAAAGCAAAACTTAAAAAAACGAACTCATTAGTTATTGTCGATGGTATGGATGATGTTTTGGTGCATTTTGCAAAATGTTGTGGACCCATCCCAGGAGATGCGATTACTGGTTTTATAAGTCGTGGTAAAGGAATTATTATTCATCGTGCAGATTGCCGTAAGGTCCTAGAGATGGATCAAATGCGACGGGTAGATGTATCATGGACTTCGAAAACAGCAGCCATTGGACAAGAGCGCCAAGTTAAATTAGAAGTCATCGGACAAGACGTACCAGGATTATTAAAATTAATGTCGGAATCATTTGCTGTTCAAGGAATAAATATTGAATCTGCACAAATTCGCACAACGCGCGATAAAAAAGCAATTTGCCAATTTGAAATTGCAGTCAAAGACATCGCGCAGTTGTCGATGGCAATATTGGCTTTACAAAAAATCAAAGGAATTATTAACGTTCAGCGTGTTATGGGGTAGCTTTTTTTTAGGTTGCTACGCTATTTAAGTTTATGAGTAAGCTTTTAATAGAAATCTACATACATTAAAATTTCTTCAAAAAACACTAAGGCCGAAATAAATTATTTATCAGCAATGGATTAGCTAATAAAATTTGACCTTCAGGTAAATTTTCAGAAACAGTTATTTCTAAGCTTTCAATTATTGGAAATTGATATTCTGGGCGGGTGCAGTTTGGTATTTTTTCTTTTTGTATAAATAAAAATATTTTACCACGCGATTTTTTAAATTCCGCAGAAAACAAATCGCATAATCCACTGATCTCAGCTTCAAAGGTTATAGTAATTGATGCTGGGCAAACGGGTTCGGGATGGCCTGGCTGTGGTGGAGCCCCGCAGCCTGAAATCGAGCTGACATTAATATTTCGGATAGGAATTAATTCAGCTGCAAAAACCATAGAAGAAATAGAAAGAGTTAGTATAAAAAAATAGATTTTAAAAAAGTTCATTAGAGATTCCTTTTCAAATTTTACTTAACTTAATTTAATTTTTTCAACTTCAGCTAAATATTTTTTTGTTCCTTCTGGAAGTTCTTTCCAAAGTTTTACAGCAAAAAATAAACCAAGAAGTGTAAAAGGAATTAAAAAGGCTGGCCAGTATTGCCATGTTTCTTTGGTGATAATAGCTCCTAAGATAAATTCTTGAAATGAAGAACCTAATTTAGAAAAACCATCAGCGACTCCTGTTGCTGTAGCAGCACCACGACGACCACCGAAGTCAGCCGTTGCTGTTCCTGACATAATGGAATGTACGCCAATTACGGCCATCATGAGCGTTAAGCAACTTATGCCAACAACCAGTGGATTGTTGCCAATGGATAAATACATTGCGCCACACGCGATAAACATAACGATTTGAAGAATTCCTGCAACAGGTGCTCTACGAGAATGGAAGAATCTGTCAGAAGCCCAGCCAGCCAGAAATGCGCCAATGATACCGGTAACGCATGCCCATAGTCCCCAGTTATCAAGTACGTTTTGTAAGCCAAGTCCTGTGTCTTTTGCGAATAAGCGATACCATTTCATAACGCCATCACGTAAAATTCCAGATGTAAATTCAATAATTCCAATCATTAGAATGATTCGATTAGAAAGAATAGATTTGATTACTTTAAACCAAGTGCTTAAGTCGGTGTGATCACCATGAGAAGCATCGTGGGTTTCAAGTTTTCCAAAACCAGCTTCATCTGGAGAATCTTTAATTAAAAGTAAATCGATCATTGCCCAAAGTAGTAAGAAGCCTGCGGGGATAAAAAACAAAAGCCAAAAAGCAGATATAGTATCTGATTGAAGTGCGAAAAAATTTTGCATGAACTCACGAAATGCTGACGGGGTTCCTGAAAGGTTAACATTTACTGCTTTCATAATTGCTTCGGTCCAGTCGAAAGCAAAATAAACACCTAGTGAAATAAGCGTTCCAAAAATAGCGCCAAATGTTCCGCGTTCGCGGACATGGAACCAAAAAGACTTTACTTTGATTGTCGAAATTGCGCCAAAACTTTGAAAGAACATATTGCATGAATAAAGAAGGGTTAATGTTAAAACAATATTTACTGACGTGTTGTCATGAAGATATAAATACAAAGACCAGCCCATAAGAATATTAAAAATAGCGGCGCCAAGGCAGGCCATGATCATACCTTTTTTTCCGCCAATTTTGTCAATTAATGGCCCCGTCGAAAATAAAGCAACTGCATAAACTAAAAAACCCCAACCCGAAATCTGACTTTTTTGCGCTTTGGTAATGACCTCAGCAGTGGCTAAGGAATCCAAATTGTAGCGAGCCATGTACATAAATGCGTAAGTCATTCCTAGTGGAAACCAACTTAAAAAGCGCTTCCACATAAACTTTTTGGAATGCTTTAGGGGGTTTCTCATAAAATATAGAGTGATAATATATGTGATGGCAATGCTGACGATAAGTAACTGCATGGGCCCCCTTCGGGATCGAAGATTCGTTGTACGTTCACATGGAATTAGCCGGCCAAAATGTCTTAGTCAAGGGGATAGGATGTCTTATTTTTAGTAAGGCATGCCAATTCCAAAGCGAATAGCAAGCACACTGGCTTTTACGGTATCAGAATTTAGGAATGTTTGTTGTTCCAGCGAAAAGGGGATGAAAAACTTGTTTGAAATAAAATAATCAGCGCCTAAAGCAATCGCATAAGTTGCTGTCATTTTGATATCATCTGTTTTAAGTGCAGTTGAACTTTTTGAAATTGGAATTCTCGTGGTTCCGCCGACTGCTAACCAAGTCATCAAAGCCTTTGCTCGATAGACATCAAAGCGGGCGTAGGCTCCGGCAGATAAGTAATTCATCTCTGCTGTGCAATTGGTGGACGAAGTGCTATCACAGCCATTGTAGTTGGCCGTGCCTGAGGCCTTAAAAGGCTCGTAGCCTAAGGTGCCGCGCAACGCAAACCATGAATTCAGTGGTCTATCTAAGGCGGCGGTAAAACCAAATGAAGTGCCTTTCATATCAACGTCTTCAATATGCGGATTTGGAGAAGCTCCGTCGGATTCTTTAGCTGTCATTGAATTATTAAAAAGATTTACCAGAAGACTTATTTTTTTTGCAGAATATTTATAAAGTGTTGGAGTCGTATTTTCGCTGGTTTCTGCATCTTGGCTGACTTTTTCAGAAGAACTTGGGCCTGATTTTAATTGCAATGTTTCGTCGCCATTGGATTTGCCTTTAATAATTGTGGCAATAGATTTTCCATTTTTTACAGCGCTGATATTAATGATAGCTACTTTTTTGTTATCGATGTTTACCAAATAATAATCTTGTCCGACCTCAATGATGTCATCTTGATTGTCGATAATAACTTTATTGTTTTTAGTTTGTTTTACCTGAGCTGAAAAAACAAATTGGGCTGCAAAAAATAAAATAGTAAAAAACTTAATTGGCTTCATAAGCACAATAAACCCCTTTTAAGTTGTCGGATTCAAAAAAAGATTTATTTTCAATTAAATACTCCCAAAGAAATAGACTGCCAGTTTCGCTAGATCCCTGAAGAACTGTAATAAGTGTAGAAGCCGATGCGTTTGTACGAATGGTTTTATTTGAGCATCCAGATTGTTTTAAGCTTTGCACACGAAAGTTTGGAGATTTAGATTGAAAGTCAGATTCGAAATCTTTTCGTTCTGGTGATCTGTAAACAGTGCAGCCTGATAAAATCGAAATAGATAGAATAAGTACATTTAACAATTTCATTAGCTTATATTGAATAGGTTTTTAAAAAAAGAAAAGGCCTTTGTCAGGCCTTTTCAAAAATAGATGAAACTCTATATAGGTTGTTATTTATGATGCGGTAAAGAATTTAAATTAGAATGGAATTTCTTCGCCTTGATTGAAGGTTGGTTCTGGACCAAAGTCTGCAAAGTTGAAGTCATTGCCATTGCTGTTATTAGATCCGCCACCAGTTGATTGATTCATTCCAGATGAAGCTCCTGCAGAAGCGCCGGCTTCAGCATTTGATCCAAGGAATTGAACTGTGCTTGCAACGATTTCAGTCGAATATTTTTTCTGACCGTTGTCTTCCCAAGATCGTGTTTGAAGTTTTCCTTCAACATAAACTTGGCGCCCTTTAGATAAATATTTACCACAGATTTCTGCTAATTTACCCCAAACAACGACACGGTGCCACTCTGTACGCTCTTGTTTTTGTCCGCTTTTGTCGACCCAGTTTTCGCTTGTTGCGACACTGATGCGAGTTACAGTTGCGCCTTGGCCAACTGCTTTCATCTCCGGATCCTGACCTAAACGACCTACGATAATAACTTTATTTACTCCAGCCATATACCCTCCTTCTTCTTTTTGCTTTGGGGTGCCTTGTGAGTCAATCAGGACATCTGATTTGCGTTAAAGATGTGCATGATTTTGGCCAAGATCAGATAGAATTAGGGCATATGCGGCATAGATGATGATTTGTAATGCGGATTGGACGCGGGAATCCTGAAATTTTCGCAGCCTTTAGATTCCGAAACTGTTGCGCGATGCCAAAATCCTTTTACAAGACTTAGTCAACGCTTCTGCTTCAGGGAAGTGGTTAGCGGTATTGCTTCGCGAATCTGATGTGGATAAAGAATTATATCGTGACGCTGAACATGAACTTCTGCTTTTGCTCATGCAGAAAAAGCAGGATTTTGCAAAGTTCCACATGATCATGGTAGTGGGTGGGTTGTTTACGCCGTTCAGAGCGGCGAAATGGAAATGGGTACGTACAAAGAAATTACGAACCAACAGGGAATAATTTATTTCCTATTTGTGCGCGTGCTTGGTTCGAACTTTGAGTTGATTATTCCCAGCTGCACGAAGTAGTCATTGAAACTTGCGACGTTCTAAGTGGCTGGGGCATGGTAATTTGCAGCATGACGTAAGCTATTGCTAATCGCGATGAGTCGTTTGATATTTCTTTGCTTCGTAAAAATTAAAATTTCCAACCAATGTTGTATTCAAAACTTAAAGTTGCATTGACATCATCTTTGTACTTGTTGCCGGCGGCATCTTTAAGTTCAATTTTAGATTGATTTGAAATCAAGCCAGCTAAGTTCATATTAAAACTTTTCCAAAACCAGTGGTATCCAGCACCTGCAGCAACAGGTGATTCTTCAAGTTTACCGGTGTATTTTGTACCACTTGAAATAATGGATGCCTCATAATTTAATTTGCTTGCAGTCGCCACCAAGTACCACGAGTTGTTCTGAAAAGCGGGTTGAAAATAAAAGCGTCCGATTATTCCAAAAGAAGAGTTTTTAACTTCGACATCATTAATTTTCATTAACCCTGATGTGCCGCTAAGGCCAAGTGTCAATTGGTCTGCAATTTTATAAGAATATTCTAAATTTGAAAATCCAAGAGTCGATGCAATCGGATTGCTAGACAAATTGTGATTATCTGCGAAGGCTTTATTTCCGATTGATAGGAATAGGATGGAGGCCAGTAAAAGGTTTTTCGTTTGTGTTTTCATTTTTTCTCCGGTTGTTAGGTTGTAATAAAGCTACCAAACTTTTTCACAGGCTTACAGTGTAAGCTTACAACGTAAGCTTTGTAAAGATAATAAAAGTAAGGTACAGTAAAGACATGAAAAAAGTGACTCGTTCTAATACGTTAGCCCGTAGACTTCCGCTTACTCGGGACAGAATTCTTAATACGGCATTGGACTTAGCAGATAAAAGTGGTCTTGAATCCGTATCGATGCGGCAAGTGGCGCTTGGGCTTGGTGTCGAAGCGATGTCTTTATATAAATATGTTTCTAATAAAGATGATCTTCTAGATGGTCTTGTTGAACTTGTTGTTGTTCAAATCAGTGTTCCGTCATTAGATATTGGATGGAAGCAGGCCCTAAAAGAGCGAGCTTTATCAGAGCGGAAAGTTTTAAATCTTCACCCCTGGGCGGTGACTCTTTTTGAATCCACAACAGGCACCGGAGTTACACGATTACGCCATCAAAATCACATGACCGGAATTCTTCGACGAGCAGGATTTTCGATCGAACTTGCGTTAAATACACTTATTGCGCTGACTGGATATGTGTATGGTTTTGTAATTTTAGAACAGGCGTGGTCTTTTCATCCGAAGGCTCAACCGAAAGTAGTAAAAAATCCAGCTTCGGTAATTTCAGAAACCGAACACCCTTATATTTTTGAATTGGTAAAGTTTGCCATAGCTAAAAAAAGCGAAATGGCAGCAAATGGAACTAGTACGTCATCGGGGCCATTTGTGGATTTTGAATTTGGATTGAATTTGATTTTGGATGGTCTTGAAAGAACTTTGTAGAATGGGTTTAACGAGATTCAATTTATTTACTTCTCATCCCTTTTTTTTCTAATCGCGCTCCAGTAGGACCAATTCTTTTTTTGGCCAACAAGCTTTGGATTTTTAGCTTGTTCAATAGCAGCTTGAAAAACGTCTTCGACACAAGGATCTTGGCGCAGTCCCGTTAGCATGCATAATTCATTATATAAGGTAATCGCGTCATGTTTTTTTAAATCGCGGACAGAATGAATTCCCAAAATTTTAAAATCTTCTAAAGTGGCGGGCCCTACAGAAACTAAGTCGGAAAGTTTTCGTGTGTCTTGAACAGGAAGGACCGCTTTTTGTTTGGCTTTGAATATGGCTTTGCGTGCAGGTTTTTTCATTTCAATTAAATAAACCAGATCGACCGATCTAACAACCACATTGTTCAAATTTAAGTTATTTTGAAATTAGATTGGATTCAAATTTTTAATTTTGTGTGTTGGATGAATTTTAATCATAGTCTAGGGATGTTGTTGCGCAAAACTAAACTAAAGTACATTACATTATTAAACGATTGCATTAAAATTTGAAAAAGTTATTAAATGAAATTCAACTTTTTTTGAAGGATTGTTTAGTATGAATTTATCTAGCATTTTTAAAGCAGTGTTGTTTTTTATTTCTTTAGTGATCTCGACCTATTCATTTGCTGATAAATCTAAGTTTCGTGGAAATAAAACAATTGTTAAGAAAGAAAAATTAACACAAACAAAAAAAATGACATCTGTTAAAGTAACAGCCAATTTTGCTAAGTATTTATATGTTGTTGAAGCTGGGTCTAATTTGGTGACAGTTTTGGACACATCGACGCCGAATTATAATATAGTGGCTAATATTTCTGTAGGAGGTAGCCCTTCAGCCATTGCTATTAATAATGCTGGTAACACAGCTTATGTGGCGAATTCATTAAGCCAAAGTGTATCTGTGATTGATATTCCAAGTTTAAAAGTAACAGCAACCATAAAGGTTGGCAAAAATCCATCAGCGCTTGTTGTATCTTTAGATGATGCGACTTTGTATGTAGCTAATAAAAATTCGAAAACGATTTCAGTTATAAGCACATCAAATAATACCCTTACAAAAACGATAAGTGTTGGAATAGCGCCATTGGCTTTAGCCATTAATTCGGTGGCAAAAACCAATATGCTTCTAGTAGCGAATAGTATTAGTAATACGATTTCAATAATAAATACGTTAACAAATCAAGTTAGCGCGACGATATCCGTTGGAACGACTCCGGTGGGTGTTGCAATAAATCCATTGGGTGATCGGGCGTATATAGCAAACCAAAATGCAAATACCGTTTCAGTTATTAATTTGATTACAAATCAAATAATTGCCACAATTCCTGTGGGTGATTCTCCGACAGGTGTCGTTGTAAATTATTCGGGAAGCAAAATTTTTGTTTCCAATAATAATGATAACACTGTTTCAGTCATAGAAAATAATGCAGTTATCAAAGTAATACCCGTTGGAAATTCTCCGCAAGGATTGCTGATAAGTCCCGCAGGGAACTATGTTTATGTTTCTAATTCTGATGATAATACCGTATCCATTATTGATGAAGCATTATTTACAGTTTCAAACCAAGCCATTTTAGGAAATGTTCCTGTCAGTTTAGCTATGGCGAATAGCTTAGTTACATACGCTTATATGGCTGACAATGATTCAAATGCAATTATTGTTGTGAACACAGTTACAAATACCGTTGTGGGAACTATTACCACCAAAGGACCTCTGAAATATGTAACTGCTAACACGGCAGGGACATATGTTTATGGAATAGATTATAATTCAAATTTATATAAAATAAGTACGAAAACAAACACAGTTGAAGCTACAATAAATTTTGGACCAAATGATGACTCAATCAATGAGTTGGCAATCAGTCCGGACGGAAAAACAGTATTAGCAACAAGTGCCGCAACAAACTCAGTAGCCATTATCAGCACAGTAACAAATACGTTAGTAAGAAAATTTAGTTTGGCTAAACCACCAACAGCAGTTGCTTTTGATTCAACAGGAGCCTTCGCTTATGTGGGAACTTGTTCGGGTAGTTCAAGTCCAGGCGAGCCGGATGAAATGTTGGTTCAGTACGACACCTTAACTTACACGGCTGTTAATACGGCAAGTGTTTATTGTGTTTATGATATACGATCTAATCCGGTATCTTCGAATATTTATGTAGTCATTACGAAGATTCAAGGATTTAGTATTTATAACTCTAAAAATTTAAAGTTTGTTGCCAGTTTGGGCGATGGTAATTCTCCAGAAAAAATTGTTATAAATTCAGCCGGAGATAAAGCCTACTTAGCAATGAGTAATGGTGGAACTGTGGGGGTTTTTGATTTAAATACAAATTCAGTTATTGCAACGATAGGAAGCGGGTTTATATCGACATCATTATCGCTTACACAAAATGATAAACTTTTATATGTTACTAATCAGGAAGTTATGCACCCAAATTTCCCAAGTCAAAAAGGGAATTATAATTCTGTAGTTATCGATACAAAAACAAATGCCGTCATTAAAACCATGCTGATCGGCTCAACACTGATGTCCGTGACAACGGCAAGTGTGCATCAGTAGTTACTGTCCTAAATTTCCTAATTTACGTACTGATTGCAAAGCTTGATTTCGTTTTTTTTCGTCCAGCCATTTAATATCACCCAGACGAGTTACTTTAACAGGGGTAACTCCGACAAAATAAAGTGTTGCTTCGCGATTTTTTTTTAATTTCCTAAAAAACTATTCAGGAAATTTGCAACTTCTGCGGATTCATTAATTGTTCTTTGGCTAATGGCTGTTGTTTTTTGATAGTAGCCAAAGGCGCGTATATTTTGAGTATTGTTTAAATTATCTGAAGTATTATTTAAATTATAGGCAGATTGAGTATAGGCATATTTAAAAAATATATCCGTAGTGTCTAGATCTGCGCGATTTTTTTTAAGCCATTCTTTTGCGATTCCCGCGGTGTGGCAACTGACGCAGTCCATAGTGTTTGGGTTAAAAGCGTGCGGATTTTCTATTCTGTAAATAGCGGATAGTTCGTCTTTGATAGTTTGTTCGTTTTCTGTTTTTAATAATTTTGAATTTGAAATAAGATGATTCAGTGTATCTGTGCCTACAGGTTGTGGACTTATTTGTCCTAAAAATTCGGTCGCGGGATTAGATTGATTCACAAAAATTTGAGCATTGGAATGAACGCGTGGAATTTCTAGAATAGCTAATTTTTGATTAAGAATATCGGCTCCTATAAAACCCCAGGTTTGTCCTAAGTTGCGAACTGTCATGGCTGTGATTCTTGAAATATTTTGTTCCGATGCAAATTTTAAAATGATGTTATTAAAATCGATCAATGACACTATTTGCTTATCATTCGTTTTCCAAGCCGGGTGAACTTGCAGCGGAAGTCCTTTTGTTGGAACAGCGTATTTATGTTTCCAAGCGATCAAGTTGTCTGTGAGTTGATTAAATTGATCATCCGTAAGGACATAAAAGCTGTGATAAGCAGCGTCTATGGTTTCAATCTGCTGTTTGCTATCCTTACGTAGAATTTGCCAAACAATACGTATCTGTTTTTGGCATTTTTCAGGAGAAGGCATCGTAAAACAAGGATCTATTCGCACAGCAATAGCCCGTAGGTTGTTTTTTATTTCTTGGGGCGTTAGTTCAGTAGTTAATCGAGGAAGGGCTTCGTAATAGGTTGCAGGCAACAAATTACCTTTGCCAGAGTTCGAATCCGCTTTCAATAAGTGATCTGTTCCAATTTCTTTGGGTAATGGCATAAGGTAGGAAACATCATTTAAATCCCAAAAGGCATTACAAGTTATTGCGGCAAGCTGAATCAAAAGAACTGTCAATTTAAACATCTAAAAAACATAGAAGAACTTTTAATGAGTCTCAATAGAAATATTTTTTTCGGCTATTTTGCAAATGAAATGAAAACTAGAATTTTTTATAACAGCCGCTAAAATTGGCTTATAAAATACAAAGCAGCCAAGCCAAAGGTGATAGTTGCAAGGGTGCTGCGCGAAAAGTAGCACACAACGGTTGCTAGAATTAATACGAAAAGTCGCTCTTTGCCGGCAATCCAAATGACTTGCCCTTTGTTGAAAAATACTGCGGGCGCAATAAGTGCTGGCAGAATGGCAGCAGGTATAAATGAAAAAAGTTGTTTCCAGCGATCAGAAATGGTTATACGACCCGAAATAGCTATGACCGACCCGAGAATGGCAAGTGTTCCAATGGCTAAGAAAATAGTTATCGTCCAAAAATAAGTTTCCGTAATCATGCGGTAACCTTTTTCTTGGTAAGAAATGCTGCCAGTAAGATAGCTGAAAATGCAGTTAGAATTAAACCAAGTTTATAAGGAAGTGGATTCAGTAAAATAGAAGTAACGGATGCAAATAGGGCCACGATCAAATAGTTTTTATTTTTCATCGTAGGTATGACCAAAGCAATAAAGCTAAGTGGAACTGCAAAATCAAGTGATAGGGCCGCGGGCGCAAAGTTTCCAAAAGCATATCCCGCTACAAACGAGGCCTGCCAAGTTAAAATCATACAAATCGATGCGCCAATATAAAACGAAATAGCTTCGGTATTATTTCTAAATTTATCCTGGTTCGCAGACATTACGGCATAACCTTGATCGGTCAGGCAGTAGGAGCAAAATAATTTAACTAAGAATGAAGACCTATGCACAATCGGCGATAATGCGGCACTGTAAAGAATAAATCTTAAATTTATAATAAGTCCTGTAATAACAACGACAAGCCAAACTGTTTTTTTTGTCATCAGGTCAACAGCGACTAACTGCGAGGCCCCAGCAAAGACGATATTATTCATAACGATAGATTTAAAAAAACTAAGTTTAGCTTCGGCACATACTGTTCCGACAACGGCACCGAAAGGTATAATTCCCGTTGTGATAGGAAGCATGTTTCTAAATCCAGATAGAAATAGAGTTTGTTTTTTCATAATTTAATGAAGCTGAGTAAATTGAGGAGGCATTCCCGCCAGAGCTTGAATTTTAAATTTGTACTGCGTGCCATCAGCCACTTCAGATTTATAGCCATCTAGAAATGTTAGAAAAAATTTTGCACGTTCTTTAAAAGCTGTTGTCGCTTTTAAATTAAGATCAATATTGTAGCCACCTAAAATCGGAGTAATTTGACCGTCTCTGTTTTGAAATGTTACAGAAAGGTCCCCCTTGATGTCGCCGTATAATTCATCTTTATTATTTCCAAGTTTTCCATTTTCAATTATAAATTTTCCATTGGCTAGTTTGCCTTTTAGTTCGACGGTAGCGAATTTTAATTCGGGTAAGTTGACTCGTCCCATATCAGCTAAAGCAACAGAACTGCTAGGCATTTCAAATTTTAATATTGCGATTGCCATTTCTGCTTCAGGTTGTTCTGTGAAAGTTAAATCAGCTAGGGCAGTGGAAGTGATTGATAAAGTGCCACGTAATGGCATTGGCAATTGTGCTAAATCGCGTATTTCTTTAAGACTTAAGTTTTTTGCTTGAATATCTAATTTTGATCGCGCAAGCCCAGATTCTGATTTGGCTGCAGATTTAAGGCGAATTTCAACATCACCTTTTAAAATACCAGAAGCTGTAATAGTGCCTTCAGGTTGTTTGCTGATTAAAGAGCTTAACGATGGTGAAACAGAAACGTCATCAGCAGTAATTGTCGGAGTCGAACCAGACTCAACAAATATTTTTTCTAAACTTATTTTTGGACCGATCGGGCTTAAGTTCATACGATCAAATTGCACGAATATTTTATTCTGAGTTAACTTTGAAATTTGGGCAGATATTAAATCATTTAAATCATTAAATGGAAAAAGTATAAAAATAAAAATCAAAGTAAACCAAGCGGTTAATACAATTTTCCATTTGTTTGCAAAAATGAAGCGAAATGCAAAAATAATTCCATTCATCATTCTGAAGCCTCAGCTTTTTCATCTGGATTGTTTTTTGCACTACCTTTTTTAGGTTTGATGTCAACCTCAAGCGGAGCCTCGGGTAATGGCTGAGGTACATTTAAAGAGTATAGTTTGTAGGTTACATCATAATATCGCGTATCAGAAGTATGTGCAGAAATTAACAAATCTTTCATTTTTACACTTGCAGATAAACTTGTGATCGAAGTGCCAATATCTACAATTTGTTTTAAATTCAATTTTGCTAATTTTACTTCTAAAACATGACTAACTAAACTTTGTGGAATCATACGTCCTTCGACAGTCGCTTCGATCGTGCCAATACGCTGTTCTGGTAGCAAGTCCGCTGTGGCAATTATACTTTCGAGAGAAGCTTTTAAGCTTTCGATCGAAGGTGGCACTGGCACACTAGTTTGCCCTGATGATTCTCTGTATGTTTTAAATAAGTCGCGAATAAGTGTTCGTTGTTCTTCAAAAGTTGTCATTAAATTTTGTGAATTTGAAATTTGTGATACCGGATAAAATAATAAAGCAAAAGCAATAGCACAAGCACCACCAATCCAAACTAATTTTTGCGAATTAGGATTTAATGATTGATAGCGATCTTGCAATTTTTGGTAAGCTTCAGTTTCTTGAATTGAATTGCCAATGCGCTGGCCAGTCGTTTTAAGCTGATCTTTAAGTTCGTCTAAACGGCTCATTTAATTAAACCTCGATCAGCTTTAAATGTGATGTTAAATGAAACACGATTTGGAATTGCAGTTAAGTTAGATGGCGCCTGACTAACATCTCCATTTGAAGTAATACCTTTTAAATTTTGCATTAATAAATTAATTTCTTTTGGAGTGTTAGCATAGCCGATCATTTGTACCAATTCATCTTTAACTTGAAACGTGACTAAATCGATTTTGACTTGTTCTTTTCCAGGAGCCGCTTCGCTAACTTTTTTTAATATTTCTAGTGCGGAATTCATTTGCGCAACTTGTGCGACAAGTTTTAATTCAGCAGCTTTTTTCTTATTTTCACGAATATATTTTTTTACTCCAGCTTCATTGGCTTGTTTTTTGGGAAGTCGAGCTACGCTTTTAGCCTGAGTTTTAAGTGCTTCAATGCCTTTTTCAGAAAGAGCTCCCGAAAAACTTTCACGAAAACTTGCCCAAACAAATAAAACAACTAAGCAAGAAGCTGCAATCTGCGCAACTGTTCCCCATTGCTGCCACAAAATTTTAAGTCGATCATTTTGTTTAGCAAATTCACCTTTTAAAATATTTGTCGCAGGATTTTTTGGTTTTTTATATGATTCAATGGCCATACCCACAGCCACAGTAAAGCGGGCATCAATCGAATGAGCCACATCGGATAAACCAAGATTTGCAAATGAGCTTGCATAATTTTGCAGGAGCGAAATTGGATTGCACTTGATTTCTAGATGTTGGGTTAAAAAAGCGCCGATGTTATGTAGTAAACTTAAACCGCCCGTTAAATTGATTTCTGTAATTTCAGCATTAAATTCACTTTGCAATTCTAGAACTGTCATTTGTAAATCGCGCACTAATTCGCGCAAAGATTTGCTTAGTAAATCTGATAACTGAGACTGTTCAAAACTTGCGCCCTGTTTGGTAAGTAGCAATTGCCCTTGCGTCTGTAAGGTTTTGATTGCATCCAATGCAGGAACTTGAAAACGTTTAATGATATCTTGAATAAGTTGATCAGCACCCCAATAAAGACTGCGGGTAAAGACCAATCGATTGTCTTCAAACACAGTAAATAAAGTTTTTTTGTGACCAATATTTAAAATTACTTGTAAATTTCTTTTAGGTTTTTCAGCCTGCTCAAGAACATAATCATTTTTTATATCTGGTGGGGATTGTGTCCAATCTTCAACTAAATTTGCAAATGCTAAACCTTCAATGGTTAAACAATGAAGTTCTATTCCAAAATCAGAAGCTAATGAAATCAATTTTTCAACATGCTGTTTAGGAATGGCATTTGCTAAAATATCTGCGGAAGGACCTTGGGTTCGGATAACTTTGGATTCAAATACACAGGCATCTGTATCAAATGGAATATCTTCTTCCATTTCAAAAGATAAACTTTTTTGAATTTTATTGCGGTCAGAAAATGGAAATGTTTTAAAACGAGTTGTTACTTTGTCTTGGCGTACAGCCAGAACAAATCTAGCATTTGAAAAATCTTGCGACGCCATAAAGTGGCGCATAAATTCGATAGCTTCTAATTCACGATCTTGAACGGACCCCGTAGGGCCTAAAAGTTTTTCTTGAACTTGATTAACAGAAATATTTTTTTTATTTTGAATGAGTTCAACAATTTTAATTGAGTAGTCACCGATATCAATACCGATTGATCTCATAGTGTTTAACCCTTTCTAACGAAACAATAGTAACTGACCAGCGAATCATTCTTTGGTCAGGAAATTAATCGATAGACTAATTCTCGGACCAGTATACGACACGGGGTGGACCTTTGGGAAGTGGATCTTGCTTTGGTGCACCCGACGTTGATCCAGTAGTGACGGGTTTATTTGGACCTTCAGGAGTTTGCGATTTTTTCTCTTTGTCGATGTATGATTTTATTTGTGTGGCTGATCTTCCAAGATCAATAACGACGGCAGTAATTTCTTTCAAAACGGCATGTGCTCCTGAGCCAAAAATGCCGGTCGATTTAATTCTAAAATTGATTACTTTATCGCAGATCATGGGAATTTGATCAAAGCTTGCATCCAGCCTAGCTCCATGAGCATTTGCAAAATCTTTAAAATCTTTTACGCAACTTGCAGAATCCATTCCCTTAAATGGACCACCAAGATCAGGATCCGTTCGCCGTTCTAAAACATCTTTGACGGCCTCTTCAGTCATGCCCTTTGATAAAGATTTAATGACATTCTCTGGAGCGGTGTTTGGATTTATCGCTTTCATTCCGTAAATAGTAACTTGTGATGATAAGATGTTAAAAAACTCTTCAGTCATACCTGGTACTAGACGAATTTCTTCCAAAGTTCGAAAACCTCTGTTCGGGGGGTAATTTTCACCTAGTTCGCGAAAGTATTGTTTTTTACTGCCGCCACCTGAACTTGTGTTTTTATCACTCATCCAATCGATCATTCGGTTTACTAAATCATCAAAGCGAAAATTTTGATAGTTTTGCCGAAATTCTTCATCGAATTCGATTTTTCTTTCAAATATCGTAAGTAATTGCTTTTTAGTAATATCTTGCAAAGTTTTCGATGGCGAAATTAAATCGTTAATATCTATTTTAGAGCCTTCATCATCAATTGTATGAGAATAACTAGCATCCATAAAAGATTCTTTATTTAATTTATCAATAGCTTCTCGAGCAATCGCATTCACATCGCCAACAATGGGCATGGGCCATGCAAAAGGAAATTTCCAGATTTTATCAAGTTCAGCCAACATGTTGGGTGGAATCATGGATTGTCTAGAGGCCATTTGAAAAATTTTGATACGAAGTAAGGCGACATCCATTCCATTTTTTGCAGCATAATAAGCTTTTAGGCGATTTAACTCTTGTGTGTTAACGATATATTCAACAAGCGAATCATGAGAAACTTCTTTGGCGATATAAACCATAAATAATAAAGATGTAATTGCCATAATTAAGGCGATGCCAGATCTTTTTTTACCACCTTTAAGTGGATTATGACGTAAACGATTTAGAATTTTGTGTGCATTAATAGATAATTTCATTATGTACCCACCGCTGGCGCAGGTGTTGGAGTTGCCGGAGCACCGCCTGGTAAATTTGAACCCGAGCTTTTTGTTGCTGGATTATTTGGAAAATGAATTGGAATTACAAATTGCATAGAATAGGGTTTCTTTTTTTTATCAATTTCACGTTCAATACTTAAAGAAACTTCAACAACTTCTGGGTAGCGTCCTTTTGTTGCTGCATCACCACCGCTGTCGGTTCTCCAGGTTGTTACATAATCTTGCTTACCTTCGCCGATGTAGCGCAATTTGAATTCGGTAACATTTTCTAGAATAACGAATTCGGTACCGCCTTTGGTTACATCCGGATCAATAATTAATTGTGTCCGACGATAAAGACATTTGCTAGATTTCGAAGTGTCCGTTAAGTTACGACAGTCTTTTAACGAATAACCAACTTCAATAAAATCGGCTTGTAAGGAATTAGCCGTGGTGCGACCACTGTTCATAGTAACAAAGTTCATTTGATCTTCGGTACCAGAAAAAACAGTTTCAGGATCTTCACGCGTATTTTCGCGCGCTACCGCAGGCGCCGTTGGGGCAGTTGGAGTCGCTGGGCCCGTCGGTGCTTTTGGTTTAAGAACTAAGTCATTAATTTCTTTTTCGATATCGCGGTAATGAAATGCTAAATTTAAATCCGTTCGAATAAGTCTCATGGTGTCCCGAAGGGAAGAGACATCATCAATTTCATGCTGAATTTTCACTTTTGCTTTTAGCGCGCGACTAATCGCTTGAGTGGTAATAATCATTAAGGTTGATAAAATTGAAATTGCCAAAATAACTTCAATTAAAGAAAAGCCTAATGTTGACTTTTTTATCATGAGGGTGCCCCAGGAATTGGTAACGGGCGATCATAGTCAATAATATAAAAAGTGATATCCGCAGTGATAGGCTTTTTTTTGTCTTTGTAAATAACAGTTACTTTTATTTCTTTGATCGATTTTGAAAGATGTTCAGTAAACATTTTCATGATCATTAAAAGCTCGGGTTTTGCTCCGCCTTCGCGGCTGACTAAGCTTGAAGATAAATCAGGTATTTCTAATTTGCGGGATTTCATTTTCCAAGAATAACCTGCGGCTTCGGAACCAAAATCGTCTTCTTTGTCTTCAGGTATAGAATCTAACGATTTGCCTTTGTATTCGCGTTCTAGTTCAGTCACTTTTTTTTCTAATAAGGCAACCATCTGAACACGTATCTGTGTTTTTCTTAAGCGGCTATAAGTGCCGGCCCAAGAATTCATTAAAATAAATAAACCTGAAGCCATGACCATAATAGCCAAAATAACTTCAATTAAAGAGAAGCCACGACTTGGTTTTTTAATAGTTTTAAAAGACTTAAGACTCAAACCATTCCTTAGCGTGTTAAATCCTTTAGCGTTTTTGCTTCAGGAATAATATCAGATTGACCTGTGATTGGATTAAAAACAAGTGTCCAAATGTTCTTTTTATCATCTTCAATTTGAATCGTAGAGGGTTCAATCATACCCTGGGGAAAAAAATGAATATATGCTGTTCCAGTTGTCGCAATATATTCTTGGGGGCCGCTTTCGATTTGTTTAAACAAGAAACCTTTTGGCAAGACTTGTTCTTTTTTAAAAATAGAAGTGTCGGGTTGAAAATCGGCAGGTGGTTTTTCGTCATCTTTTTTTCTAAAACTAGATTTTTCGTTTTCTCTAGCATCATCTAATTTCTTTTTATCAATAAAAACGATCTTACTAGCTTTTTCAACCCACCAGGCTTGTTT
>JBAQKN010000011.1:0-2454 GCA_049301055.1 Pseudobdellovibrio sp.
AAGGCTCGGTTATAACATTTGCTCCGTAAGTGGCTCCCGATTATGAAACTAGGTGGCTCCCGTTCATGCAACTCACTGGATCCCACTTATGCAACTGGGTGGATCCCGTTTGGTGAAATTCTGCAACAGGGTTTTTCAACACGCCCACTTATTTCTAGAACAGCGAACAGATAAAAAAGCACTGAATAATAATCAGCGTTTTTTTTGAGGAAGCCTTCTTAATTTTATTTAGTTTCTAAGGTTTACCAGATACTTGGTGAATTAAATCAAACCCAGTTGAGGGACACAATCGCTTAGAACTAAGAGGGAGACATAATCGCTTAGATAATATAACCTTTTTTATATCAACCTTTTTTATATCGAAGCTAAGTACCTATAAGCTAGCTTATGTTGCATAAGCCCTGCGCCCACCACGACTTTTGGCTAGAAATCGATTTTAAAAAATGTTCTTGCCAAAATATGACTTTTTCTGTGCTGGGTGTTTTCATTGCTGACCTCCTTTTTTCTGGAATCAGTTTATGAAATAATTTTTGAAGTTTCAAAACAGCTTTGATGGATCGCTTACTTTCTTAATTACTGGACGAGTGAATCGCCAAGACATAGACCATAGACCATAGACCATAGACCGATTTTATCGGTTTCAGTGCCGATTTCCATGGAAAAAGCATTATTATTGTCGGAACATTAAAATATGTTTCACAAATATAGTTATCTATTTTTTGTAGCTGCCTGTTTTTTTTCGATTCTCGTTGGCGCAACGGAGCCAACATCAAAGCCAAGAGTCGACTTATATAACCGAATTAAAAAAGAAACTGGTGTCAGCTTAAAAGAAGCCTTTAAGGCAACTCAGGGGAAAAACCAACTTGCTGTAAATAGTCTAGAAAGCTACACAAAACGAGTCGGAATAAAGGAAATTGAGAGGTCATTCGATGAGGAAATCGCCAATAGAGAAAGGTATTGTAAAAAAAAGAAGACCTTTTCATGCGACGGGACTGTCGAAGATTTGAAATTACAAATTGCTCTTATTCGTGACCAAAACAACAAAATGTCTTCGCTCGAAGGTTTTAAGAAATTATATTTTTATCTTGTCGTTTACCAGTTCAATATCAAGTTCACAGTTTTAAAAGATGACCTTTTGGATTGGGATAAAAATTGTAGCAGCCAAGAAAAAATCAATACAATACCATGCCAAGAAAAGCTTTATGAGGCCCACGTCCTTGCCGACATGGCTAGAGATGTCGGACAAATTGCTCTACAAAAATCAGAAAAAGTACAAGTGGATGTAGAACTATCCAAGCTCCTAGAAGAACGGATTTTGCGATATGAAAAGTAAATCCATTCTTTGTTTTTTGTTATTCTTATCATCAGTTTCTTGGGCGAATATATGCTCAGAACAAAGATGTCCAAATGGAAAACAATCTACTTCGATTTGCTTTAACCATCCAGATGTTGGAACTGAATCAAGTTTCAAAGCTGCTTCTGCTGCGGCTTGTGGTTACTTTACCGAAATTGTGACAACCAAGAACATAGAGCTGATTAAATCGACCTTATCCCGACTTGCAAGAAGTTGTAAAAGTCTGGACCGCTTGACTTTATTTGGGCATGGCGATGATGGATATTTGCAAACTGGCAATTTGAACTCCAGTTCAATTCGTGAACTTTCGGATTATTCGTGTTTATTCAATAAAGATGCAAAAGTGCAATTTTATGGATGCAATGTCGGAAGAGGTTGCTCTGGTGATATGTTGATGTATCAGGCTGCAAAATCTCTTCTAGGGAATGGTGGAACAGTTACTGCTCCAACTTTTTACGCTAGTAGTTTCTTAGCAGGAATAATTCCACACTTTAGTTTGAACGGAAAAAGCAGAAAACTATTTTATACTCCCTCTAAAAATCCACCAGACTCTTGGACCCTAACGGGGCTTGCAATTTCTAATGGCGGAACAATGAATGATAGGTGCTCTAGCGAGCTTGGCGATTTAATGAGTAATTTAGATTCTGTCCAAAAAAAAGCACAACAACGAGGGTGTAGTTTAATTTATAACTATGTGAATAATGATAGACTACGTTCATATAGAACTTTACAAACCCGTTTGTCTACTCGCCCTCAGGATCTACAGTCAGCGGCAGATTCTTGGTATGACTTAGGTTCGGCAGTATACAATCTAAAATTTCAAATCCGCCAATATGAAAGTTGTGAGCCTCCGGTACGGGGCTCCGAAAGTTCTTCAACTAAAACTGTTCGGTAAAAGCCCGAAGGCCAAGTGGGTAGTGGTCTGGCCCCCTAGAACTGATCCAAGTCTTATGAGAGGATTTGGGTCATAAAGAAATTCGATTACGGAGGGTTTACATCGACGCATGGATGAGATACAAAACAGAGCTTACGGAATGCATAATTTTAATAATTATCGTTTACGAGTAAAAGCCTATTGCGGCTAACAGAAACTCCAGGTG
>JBAQKN010000012.1:0-14985 GCA_049301055.1 Pseudobdellovibrio sp.
GTGTTGTTGGAATTTAAAAATAATAGAATGACTTTTCAGCGTAAATTTAGTGGTCTAATTTAAATATTATGAACCATTCTTGGCTTATCAAAAATAGTGATTATTTAAATTTAGACTAATTTTACCATTTTAAAACTACTACAAGTGCATTTCTGTAGAGGAGTTTCGAAAAATTAAGAATGACCTAGAAATCTAACTTTTAAAGTTCGGGTTTTCCGGAATCGATCCATTTTGCTAAAAAGTCTGATTCTTCTATTGTTAAAAAACTAATTCCAGAATTTGCAGGAGGCATTGTCTTTTGAATGACCTCTTTGTAGATACTGCTTGTTTTGCCAGGAGCGGTCCACTTGGAAGACTTTAGCATAAGTGTTTTATAAGGATAAAATTGCAAATCTGCCATGGTTCCAGTTGATGAATGGCACATGATGCATTTAGGCTGTAATATTTTTGTTAACAGGGTGTTGTAATTTAATGGCATTTGCGAAATGGGTATAACAGGAGCGGGGGTAGGAATGCCTCCAGCTGAATTTTTGCACTCAGGAACAGAAGCTATTGTGGTCGTTGATGTAACGGGGGATCCTAGATCAGACCATTTATGCAGTAAAGCTTTTTGACAGGCATCAAGCATTCGGTAACCGCCATTTGATGGTGGCATTGTGTCCACATCAACACGTGCTAAAATGCGCGCAATGAAATTTTTTGCACCAGCGGCAGTACTTATATCAGGGGCCTGAGATCCCGAATGACAGGCTAGGCACGAAGATAAAGAATAAGTTTTAATTAAAGCAAAATCAATTATTGTTGTATTCGAGAAACTGCTTGTGGAATTACTTAGCGATGCTGAATCTTTTTGTTTTGAATAATTGCACGAAGTTATTAAAACGCATAATATTAAATATATATAGTATTTCATATTAGTGATTCCTTTGTCTTAGTATCTAAAATTATCGCCTAATTTGAAAAGTTAAAATCAGAAATATTAATTTAAGACAATGACATCAGGAATAGCTTCAAAAAATGTCAACAAGGTAGACAGTATAGGTTGTAAATATAAGTTTCTTGATGGTAGGTTTGTCATATGAGAACGGGTACATTTTTTATCACTATTTTTGTAATTCCATTTTTTTGCTTAGCAAGTGGCAAAGTGGATACTTTGAAAATTGAAGATATAGAAAAAGTAGCATTAGAGAAAATTGCAAGTGTTGGGTCTGAAAACGTACTTGTAATTTATGATATTGATAATACGTTACTAGCAATGAATCAAGATTTGGGTAGTGATCAGTGGTTTAATTGGCAGGCGGACCTAGTAAAAGCAAAAAAATTTAAATTTGCGGCTGCAAAAACTTTTAATGATTTACTGGCATTGCAAAAAAAACTATTTGCATTGAGCTCAATGCATCCTGTTCAAAAAGACACTTCTGAAATAGTTAAACGTATTCAACAACAAAAAATTCAGAGCATTGTACTTACTTCCCGTGGTGTCGAGCTTCGTAGTGATACTGAACGTGAATTGAAAAAGGCTAATATTGATTTTTCAAAAAGCGCATTTGGTCCAGCGAATGGCTACGCTGAAACTTTTTTTATCGAAGGTGACGAAAGTTCTAAACCGATAAGTTTTATGAATGGCATTATTATGGGGTCAGGGCAAAATAAAGGAAAAGTTTTAAAAGCAATTTTGCAGAAAGCTGAAATAAAATTTAAAGTTATTTTATTTGCTGATGATACGGTAAGTAATATTGAAAATATTGAAAATGAATTTAGCAAAGATGTAGATTTATATACATTCCATTATACGCATGAAGATAAACATATTAAAGCATTTGAAAAAAATAAATCCAAAGCAATACATGACTGGCGGCGCTTAAGGCCTGTGCTGTCTGAAATATTTCATAAAAATACAGAGTTCTAAAGCTTACGTCTATATTTACATATAATTTACATATTTAATTGACCGCAGTCAAGGATCTTATTATTTTTAATGATAAGAAATCGGGGGGCTTGTGGGAGTTTTTAAAGAAATTTATACAGAGCACGTGTCATGCGCAGACACGGAGCCAGCAGAGGTGAAACATTTCGGAGATATTCAATGCGGATTTCCATCGCCGGCAACGGATTATATTGAAAAAGGATTAAATCTTCATGATTTTGTTGTGAAAAAGCCAGCCGCTACTTTTTTTATGCGCGCAAAAGGCGACTCAATGATCGATGCTGGAATTTTTCCGAACGATTTGCTTGTGATTGATCGATCGATTGTTGCGAAAAGTGGCCATATTATTGTAGCTAGTTTAAATGGTGAAATGACTTTGAAACGATTGTCCTATCATTTTGGTAATCCTATTTTGATTGCTGAAAATAAGAAATTTAATGCGATTAGTATTTTGCCAGAGCATGATTTTCAAGTTTTTGGTGTACTGACATTTAATCTGCACCAGCATACATAGGTGTTTACTAAAGTGGATAAAATTTTTGCTTTAGTCGATTGTAATTCTTTTTACTGATCTTGCGAATGTGTCTTTAACCCTTCGTTGAACAATAAGCCGATCATTGTGCTTTCTAATAACGATGGATGTGCTGTTGCCAGAACAGACGAAGCAAAATCGCTGGGTGTTGAGATGGGTGCGGTTTATTATCAAATTATACTTTGTATGGTGATATGAGTTCACGAGTGATGCAGGTTTTATCATCATTTTCTCCAGAAATGGAAATTTATTCCATTGATGAAGCTTTTTTGTCGTTCACAGGAATGCAGAAAAATAATTTAACTAATTATGCAAAAGAAATTAGGCAAACCGTTTATCAGTATACGGGCATACCAACATGCGTGGGTATCGGTCCAACCAAAGTTTTAGCAAAAGTAGCAAATAGAATGGCAAAAAATATTAAAAACTTTTCCAGTTGAAGATATTTGGGGAATTGGTCGGAAGTCCGCAAAAAAACTTTATGCCTGTAATATTAAAACAGCCTATGAATTAATGATGTCTAATCCTGAGTTTATTCGTAAAACATTAACAGTTGTCGGAGGCCGCATTGCGGAAGAGCTTAAAGGAAAATCATGTCTAGACCTAGAGACAGACATTGAGGATCAAAAGCAAATTATCTCTTCAAGGTCATTTGGATATCAGGTTAAAAGCGGTGATGAAATTAAAGAATCAATCGCTAATCATGTAACAAGTGCTGCTGAAAAACTGCGAAGACAGAATTTAATTTGCAAGAATTTAACAGTTTTTATTCAAACAAATCCTTTTAAAAGTGCTCCACACTATTCGAATTCGGCCAGTATTGATTTACTAAGTGGCACGGCTGTTATCAATAAATTAATTAAGCAGGCATTAAGACTTATCGATGAAATTTTCAAAGAGGGGTATGAGTATAAAAAATGTGGAGTCATTTTTAATAATTTAATAAAAGCTGATTATATGCAGGCCAATTTTTTTGGAAATTATGATAGTGTTAAAGAAAGTAATTTTATGAAAGTCGTGGATCAATTAAATCGGTTCCATGGAACGAATACTGTTAAATTTGCAGCTTGTGGTGTGGATCAATTTTGGAAAATGCTGTCCGAAATGAAGTCGCCTTGCTATACAACGCGTTGGAATGAATTAAAAAAAGTTTAATATAGGGCTCAGCTGTTATATTTTATTGAATACGGCGAGTGGTCGTATAAATGGATATTTGCAAAGTAAACCAAGATGGCTTAATCTAGTACGTATAGAATTAAAATACCTAATATAGAATCGGAGACTTGTTTGAATAAACATAAAGGAATAGTAATTTGTAGCACATTTAGTTTTATGTTGTTGGTTTTATTTGGCTTAAACGTATCAGCTAAAGATAATGTTAAGAAGCAGGCCAAAGTAAATGAAGAAATTCTTAATTATGAAATTGATAAAGAACATACTGAAATTGGTTTTGAAGTTGCGCACTTAGTAATAAGCCGAGTCAAAGGTCGGTTTGATAAATTCGACGGAAAATTGCAGCTTAAAGGTGATAAGCTCGATGAAATCGATGGAACGGTTCAAGCGGCCAGCATCAACAGCAATCAAGAGAAACGAGACAAACATCTTCGCTCAGCTGATTTTTTTGATGTCGAAAAATTTCCTTTGCTATCATTTGAAGTTAAAAATCTTTCTCTAGACGCGGGTAAGTTCAAAAAGGTTAAGGGTAAGTTAACGATTCACGGAATCACACGTGATGAAATGGTAGAGATTGAATACAAAGGAAAAGTCACAGACCCTTGGGGAAGTCAAAAAATAGTAGTGAATGCAACAGCAAAAATACATCGTAAGGACTATGGTTTAATCTGGAATGAAGCCATGGAAACGGGTGGAGTTATGGTTGGGGATGAAGTTAAAATAGAAGTTTTAGCGCAGGCCAATAAGAAGTAATTTTAAGAATAAATATGTAACCAAAAAGGAATTTATGAATAAAAAAGCATTTTTACTATCCGCAGTGGCATTGGCAGCAATTCAAGTAGCAGCGATGCCAGCTCAGGCCGAAACAAAAAAAGTTGATCCTAAGGGTAAATGTTATGGAATAGTGGCAGCCCATGAAAGCGAGTGCGGCGGAATGAACCCAGTTACAAAGGAATCATGGGGATGCGCAGGACAAAATCCAACAGCTGATTTTGGTTGGAAAAAGAAAACACAAAGTGAATGTGATGCGGCAGTAAAGCATAAAGATGCTACAGCTAAGAAATTCATAGCAGATAAAAATTAAATGAATCGCTGTGACGAATGTGGTGTTGTAGCAACTTTTAAAAAATGAGAATTCCTTTTAATAAAGTTATAACTGGATTTGGGCTTCGCTCAAATCATTTAGAAGATTTTTTAGAAAATAAAGTTACTGTCGACTTGTTTGAGGTGATCGGTGAAAACTACACGATCACCCAAGGGAAAGAGCTTGAACAACTAGTTTTGATCAGCCAAAATTATCAATTCCATCTTCACGGTGTTTCGGGAAACATTGCTGGATTTGATTCTTTAGATCGCAAGCACTATCTTGATTTTAAAAAACTTGCAGATCAAACAAAACCGTTTTTAGTGTCTGATCACTTATGCTGGAATAAATCAGCTAACAAGAATACGTTTGAATTGATGCCTTTTCCACATACCTACGAAATGGTAGGCCATTTGGCAAAGCGAATTAATGAAGCTCAAGATATTTTAGAATATCCATTGGTTTTAGAAAATGTTTCTAGTTATTTTCGCTTTGAAGTGGATGAAATGACTGAAATCCAATTTTTATATGAGCTTAGGAATCGAACGAATATTCAATATTTGCTGGATGTAAATAATCTTTATGTGAATTCAATGAACCATAAGTTTGAAGCTGAAACAATATTTAGTTCGCTTGATTCGAACGCCGTAGCTGGTTATCATTTGGCAGGACATGCTGATTTTGGAACATTTTTATTTGATTCCCATGGAACAAATATTATTTCTGAAGTCTGGAACTTATATAAAAAAAGTATTTCTTATTTCGGTTGCCAGCCAACTATTATTGAAAGGGATGAAAACATTCCTGGTTCCAGTGAGCTTGCTATGGAAGCAAAAATAGCAAAAGAAATAATGTCTAAATTTGAAATGGCAAAGTCATGATTAAGTCGGAACAAGCAATTAAAAAATTAGCTGAACTTTATTTTTCTCAAGATTTGAAAGAAAATTTATTAGAAGGAATCATCAAGACCGCAGATCTTCAAATAAGATTGGATACTTTTTTATATGGCTTTGGAGCTAGAACAAAATCAGCACTAGAAGGTCAAATTCCAAAAACTAAAAGCAAATTGGGCAAAGATGCTTGGAATGAATTAGGAAGAAAATTTTCATTAGAAGCTGGAATTTATGCAGAAAATTTAAATGAAATTAGCTTTGAATTCCCACAATTTTTAATTCAAAAAAAAGTAGCTGATAAGTTCATTGAGGTTTGTAAATTAGAAATTTTAACACTTAAAGTATTAAGATCTGAATTACCAATTCGTCTTACAATGCAACAACTACTAAATAAAATTGAAAATGAAAACAAAATTGTAATGCAACCTCATGTTCAGATGATGCAAACAAAGTTAAATATTATTTCTGAAGAACTTGATGCTGATGATAAGCAACTGATTCTTTGGAATCAGGGTGGTGTCGTTCAAGTTGAAGTTCTAACTCAGCAAGAAAACCGCACGTTAAGGTTTATTTTAGATAATTCAGATACGCATTTGATTTCTAATAACGATAGCGATGAAAAAAGTGTCGCAAGTTTTTTTATAAA
The DNA here is from genome assembly GCA_049301055.1 of Pseudobdellovibrio sp. Taxonomy (GTDB): domain Bacteria; phylum Bdellovibrionota; class Bdellovibrionia; order Bdellovibrionales; family Bdellovibrionaceae; genus Pseudobdellovibrio. The sequence continues at coordinate 6,256 of JBAQKN010000012.1, forward strand.
AGCCATAGCAAATAATTGGCTAGTATAGCCTGTCCACAAGTTCGACAGCTTGGGCAATTGTGACCAAGGCCGTCTTAGTGTCGGATTCTTAGCCAGTTCAATGGCACTAAAAGGAAATCAATCCATCTAATACCGGAGCGATTATTGCTACTTAATCGATGAAGTGAATTTTATGGGTATGTATAAACCGTCTTGGAGTCCTTGTTTATGGCTAATTCAAAATATTTGTCAGTTATTCTAGTGTCGACGTTAACTTTTGCAATAAGTTGGTCAGCTATTGCGTCTGAACGAAAAATTATTGTTTCTAGTTTTGTAGATGTGCAAATTGGTGGTGATCTTGGCCAGTATGAACAGACGATGTCTAAATCAAGAAATCAAACTCGAAAAATGTATATGGATGAAATTATTGATGCAGCACTTAAGTTAAGTGATGGAAAATTTAATCCAGCCAGTATGCTAGGGCCATTGCAGAAAATTCAGGATATAGCAGATGGTAAGCGGGATATGAATAAAGAAATAGACAGCATGGGTATTAGTTTATCAGTAGGGCAGTTTTTTAAATCTGAAATTGAAAATCTTTATCTGGTAAATGGTTTAACTCGCCTAGAAAGAAAAATTGAATTTGCTAATATGTTCCCAGTTGTGAACGGACACGTTGTGTATGATTCAAAAGTACGTTTTGATCATTTTATTTCTATGCAAGTGGCTCATGTTGGAAATGGAAATTTTAGAATTTCGGCCACATTAGGTACTTTGGGTGAAGGCGGGGATGAAAGAACTTTTGAAGGCAATGGTTTGTTGCAATCAGCATTGGCAGAAGTGGCTGAGCAGGTTTTTCGTTCAGTTATGAAGCAGCAGCGGCCAGCGATGGTAAATCCTAATGCGACTTTGACTTGGATACCAGGACCTGCTGGATTATCTTCATTCGATGCCAAAGAAGCGCATGCGTATTGCCTTGGTCAAGATGCAAGATTGCCAATGGCAGAAGAATTAATTCTAGCTCATCACCTTACAGATTATCGTGTAGGTGGTATTCAGCGTTTTCAAGTCGGAGAAAATTATTTTGTCGGAAATAAGATGCGACAAGCTGGGGTTCCAATTGTTGTGATCATGCAAAATGATGGAAAAAATGGTAAAGCCATCGTTCAAGCAGTTGCTGGACATATTGGAAAAATTTGGTGCGTGAAGGGTTCGTTGAATCAAAGAAATGAAATAATACAAAAAATTTATTCGATACGAAGACAGTTAGATCCTAAGGGGATGGATATTCGATTTGGAATTCAAAATGTACCTAGTGGATATTTATCAGCAATTAAGGCTGTAGAAAGTTTATTAATTGGCATAAATGCAGCAGGAGCCGAGCTGGGTGAAACGCTGAAGCAAGCTGATCTTGTGGGAAGTGATCAGGCTTTGGCTGAATTAAGCAAAGTTGGTTTTACATTAACTATTCCAAAAGTCATCTTAGATACAATGAATTAATTTATTTTTTGTGGTTCATAGCAAGTTTTCATTTGATCCTGAATTCCCAAATCTTGAATCAACTGACTTCTTCGGTTCAGAAGTTTGCTAGTTCCTATTCTAGCCAATTCTTCAGACGCGCCAGCTTCAACAAGGGCAGAATTAATTTGCTTGGAAGTTAACCGACAAATATTTTTTAAGGCAAAATAGGCATCTTGAAACTGAAGTTTACTTAATAGTTCGCTGTATCGTTGGCTGATGAAACCAGAAAATACAACTTGATTTGCTATTTGCATCTGTTGATCCGAATTGTTTGATGTATTAGATTTAGATGAAATAATCCAATTCATATTTTCAATATCTGAAGAGCTTTGTCCTGTGGCTTTGTCCGTGCGTCCTAAGCCATACCCGACATCTACAAAAATCGGATAAACTAACGGTTTTAGTTTATCTTGTGTTTTTTCGATGATTAATCGATTGTTATTCATATGCAAATCACTGTTGCCTACCCAAGCAGATACAATAATACCTTGGCGAACCGTTGGATTATTTTGATAGTTTGGTTCATCAAAAGCCCATGGTCCAACTTCGACAACAGGTAGACTTTCAGTTATGCTAGCCTGAGAGAAGGTAATAAAATTGACTTGGGCTTCAAGTGTTTCATCGAATTCTTCTTTTGTATTTAATAGTTTCTGTTTGAATTCCTGAGCAGTTAAAATACTACTGTCTTTTAAGGTTACATTTTTTATATAATTAAATGGATCTTTCTTGTTTTTTGTTTTTACTTCTTTGACTTTTATTCCAAGAACTTTAACGTCAACATTTACTTCTTTTTGGCTATTAAATTCAGTAATTAAACGTCTATCATATTTCATTCGAAAATCAGTAATGACATCAATTTCAGGAGTTAGATAGCCCAGCGTTCGATAAATACGAGAATTAAACGGTCCAGATAAGGTTTCATTACCAAATTTAATTTTATATTTATTTTCACCGCACAAAACTTTAAAACCGGGCTTAAAGCCCCATCCGTCTTTGGCTTTTTCATACGAGCAAACAATCTGTTTAGGATCTAAAAGATGTGTACGAGTGATTTCTTTTGAAGCTACATCATTAGAAATTGGAATTATCTCTACAGGGGATAGGTCGATGTTTTCTGGGATTGAAATAACAGGTTTGTAAGTGTATTTAGAAGCTGTTGATAACAAATTAAACACTTCAATTTTTTTATCAAAAGGATATACAAAACGATTTTTTAAAGAGTGTGTGATATTCAGTAAATTAACGTAAAGTTCATTCGCCTTAAGTACTTGCGGCGCAAGATCTAGTTTTAGAAGTTGATCTATAAACTTAACGGACCATTTTACTGATTTAAAATAATCATTATTTAATTTTTTAGCAGTGCTAAGGCTATCTTCACTGGCCAGAGTATCTTCTAAAATTTGCTTTAAGGGTATTAAATCGCTAGTTTGTTGTAAGTTAAATTTAATAAACTCAGTCTTTAGCGTAGGGTCAAGGACCTCAATTAAGTCTGGTTTGGTTTCAAGAGTTGAAGATACATCGCGTGGCAAAGTGTTAGTTTTACCAGCAGCCTGCTTTGACAAATGAGAACAGCTAAACATTAAAAAAGAAAGTGTGATTATAAGCATTTTCATAGTCCATTTATCGGAAGATTTTTATTTAAGCTTAATTGGACTTTTGTACAGTCTTGAACTTAACAAGAGATTTAGTTTTTACGATTTATTTTTAAGCCAAGTGCTAAAATCTGATATGGATTCAAAAAACAGTTCGGCTCCTGATGCAATTAATTCAGCTTTGTTTACAGACTCGTCCCAAAAAGCTGCTGCGCTAATCGCACGAATGTTTTTGGCTGCCATCATATCGATAAGGCTATCACCAATATATAAAACAGAATTAGTTGTAGCTAAAGTCCATTCAAACAACAAATTTTGCGGGTTTGGTTTTGAATTTAAATTGTTCGAGAAACTAAGTGTGTCAAAAATAAATTCAAGATCATGAGCTTTTAATATTTTTAAAGTTGAGGCTTCGTCACGCGCTGTCCATAAATGTATTTTGATATTTAATTTAGATAAATTATGTAAAAGTTCTTTGGCTTCGGCAAAGAATTCATAAGAAAATGAATTTGAGGTCTTGCTCCAATTTGAAAGGGCTAGTTTTTGTTGATGTGCACATGTTACTTCGTAGGCATTTAGCAATTTTGAAAAATTAGCAAAATATTTTTGATTGGCTTCTTCTAATGAGACAGGTCTTTGTAAAAGGTCTGAAAAAACAAGGCTGTTAATTTTTGTGATAGTTTCACGGGATTGTAAAAGGGTTCCATCGAAATCAAATATAATATCTGATATTTTTGATTGTTCTATCTCAATGACTCGTTCCAAAGTTGTGTAATGAAATTTTGCCTGCCCAGCTTTTGCTTTAAAAGTTAACTCTGGGTTCGTCATTAAATTGCCAGAGATATTAAAATTAAAATTAGGATATCGCTTTATAAATGTTTCAAAAGTTTCTTTTATTATGAATTCGGCGTGTTCAAATCCTAACGAATAATGGACTCCTGACTTTGGGGCTGGCAGTTCAACGCAATCTATAACCTTGTCGCCAACTTTTAAGCCCTTATTTAATTTAAAGGTGGAAATCAAGCGGCCATTAAACACTGTTTCGGTAAGTAGAGTCGATTGGAGTAAAAATAATTTTTTATAGCTATGATACTGTTCAAGTGTTTCAACTCTAAAGCACAAGTGATCAATGATCATCTGGCTTGTATTCAATTTTAAGTGGTTTAGTTCAATAATTAAATTTTTTAAAAATTGTTCGCCAGAAGCTAATAATGATTCAATGGTCTGATGTGTCGTCATGTCTATTCAATAGCGCGATATTAATGTAATTGTAAATTACATTAATATCACATAATATGTAATATAATATGACACTTATGAACCTACACCATTTGCAATATTATGTTGATGCCGTTGAATTGGGCAGCATTAGCGCTTCGGCTCATAAGAATTTAGTAAGTCATCCGGCGGTAAGCCGAGCCATATCGTCCATAGAAAATCATTTGGGTTTGAATTTATTAATTCATAAGAAAAAGATATTTGAAGTGACACCCATTGGATATCAAATTGCTAAACAGGCGCAAGTTTTACTATTGGCTGCAAACTCTTTTGGAAAAGAACGCCTTGCCAATGATATTGTTGCTGGGCATGTGTCATTAGGGCTTACCAGATCTCTTGGTAACAGATACTTGATTCCAATAATGATTTCTTTAGCAAAAAAATACCCCAAAATAAAGGTAAGCATTGTCTTTGGAACTACTGGCGAGCTTATTGAAAAAGTATCTAATGATTCGCTCGACTTAGCATTAACAATAGGATTACAGCCTATGCCAACGCTTAAGCAAGATCAGTTATGCCGTGGAAAGTTTGTGCTAATTCAAAGTAATGCAAAAAAAAATATTAAGCTTGAAAGCGATTCGTTTATTTTAACAGAGCCAAAATATGAAACAGAACTTTTAAAAAAAGAATATCATAAATCATTTAAAACGAAATTAAATATTTCGATCGAGGTAGCTAGCTGGGATATGATAACTAGATTAGTAGCTAATGGGTTAGGGGTTGGTCTTGTTCCAGAAATATCAATTCCAAGTGAAATTAAAAATCAACTAAAAATTATCAAAACAGATTGGTTTAATTATGAATATAATATTTATTTAAATCAAAAGAAAAATTTAAAATTGAATACAGTGGTTAATTCTGTAAGGGAAATAGTTGAAAATGAATTCTAGAAATATCACTTTTGCTACAGTAATTTTAATTTGTGCCACATTCTTTGTCTGTTGGGCAAAGTTACCAAGCGCTGATCCGTTTACTTATTTTTTATTTGCTGATGATCGTAATTTATTTGGTATTCCAAATTCCCTTGATGTTGTGTCTAACTTTGCGTTCTTCTTGGTTGGGGTTCTTGGTATACGGAATGTATTTAAGACTCGGCGTTTGCATTCAAAAGTTATTTTTAGTTTTGGAATTATTTTATCCATAGCCAGTCTACTTGTTGCCATTGGTTCAGCTTATTTTCATTTAAATCCTAATCCAGTCTCGTTAATTTGGGATCGTTTGCCAATGACGTTGGGGTTTGCAACAATTGCGGCCATGGTTATAACAGATAGGGTGGATCCTCAGATGGGTGTATGGATTTTTTCAATTCTTCTGCCTATCGGGTTGCTATCTGTTATTGGCTATGGAAATTCATGGGTCACATTGAAACTGTATATTGCTTTTCAAACGGGAACGATTGCTTTTTTGGCATTAGCTATAATTTTTTTAAAACAACAGAATTTGCCGAATTCTTTATTAAGAGCCAGCGTGATTTTGTATGTTATCGCAAAAATAACTGAGAAATTAGATCGAAATATATTTAACATAGCTACCTTTATAAGTGGGCATACATTAAAACATTTATTTGCAGCAGCTGCGATTTATATAATTCTAAGTTTTTATAAATCTAAAAATAGTCCGGATGTAATAATTTAAAGACCAAGTTTTTTTATCAAATCATTGATTTCTGGTTGTGTTGTTTTATTAACTAATCCGCCTGCTGCAATAGTCGCACGAACATGTGCTGCAAATTGTTCTGAGGCCCAGTGAAGTCGTTCGATAAAAGCTTGGGGGATAATCTTTTTTAACGTTACACTGTCTTGATCGATATTATCTAGCAGTTTTGATAAATTTTCAGTGGCATCAATAAGTAAACCTACGCAAATTTCAAAAAATTGTTTGTTATTTGATATCTGTGACGCTTTGTAGCTGACAGCTTTACAGACTGCTGAATAATCTGAAATCATATGCAGTGCGTGATCGGGTGGCGCAAGCATAGCTAGACTTTGGGCTCCGCCCATAATGCGGTCTACGCCGTTTCCATATTCAGCTAGTTGAGTAACTTTTGAAAAATCACCTTCAACGCCCTCAAGCAAGACGACCAGTTCACTCACTAAGGTCTTTGACTCGACAACAAATTCTTTTATAATTTCAATATCTATCGACATACTTTTAATGATAACAATCGAAAGGGTCTGAAGCAATGGATTATGTTTCGATTCGAACAAGTACTTTACGCGGTGACCAGAAAATTAACTTTGATGTATATGTTCAAATTGATCAGAAGATGATTTTATTTCTACGACGCGGCGATAGTTTTGAAGGTACTCGGTTAAAAAGATTAAAAGAAAAAAAATTGCGAAAAATGCATATTGTTATGGATGATGAAAACCAATACCGATCTTATTTAGAAAAAAACATTGAAGTTGCTTATGATAATGATTCTGGGAAAAGCATGAGCACTCGAGCTGAAATTATTCAAGGTGCTCAGCAGTGTAATGTCGAAACAGTTTTTGATAATCCAGAAAATGCAGCCTCATATAATGAAGCTAAAGAAGCTGCCTCTAAGTATGTTCAATTTTTAGTTACTAATGATCAAGCCCTGTCTGCTGTTATGAGTATTGAAAATACTGATAAAAATATTGCTCAACACGGAGTAACTGTTTCTACGCTTTCTGTAGCATTAGCTCAAAAGTTAGGAATGCTTGCGGACCCAAAGAAAACTCAATTGTTAGCATTAGGTGCGTTGCTTCATGATTATGGTCATAAAGATACAACAATTGATATCGGAATGCCGGTTCGCTTAATGACTCCAGCCGATCAAGCAATTTGGAAGTTGCATCCAACTGCGGGCGCAGAGCGTTTGCAGGATAAAAAACATTTTGATCCAACGGTGATTAATATTATTTCTCAGCATGAAGAGACTATAAATGGTCGTGGGCCAAGGGGCTTAACAGAGAAGAAGTTGGATCCACTTGCAATCATAGTAGCTTCAGCAAATGCAATGGATCGTATGATTACTTTTGAAGGTGTCCCTAAAGATCAGGCGGCTAAAAAATTAATGGTAGATTACATAGGAAATTATCCATTGCAATACATTCAGCTATTGAACGAAATTATGAAAAGTCTTTAGATTATACTATTTTGACACTAATTTTAATTATGCATTTTACCTCAGATCGAATAGCCTTTTGAAGGGGCTTTTACTGCAGATTATAATTTTGAAGGAATTGTATCTTTATCAAATTGTTCAGGCAGTTTGATTCAACTTGACCATATGACTGGGCCTCCTTGTTTTGGAACTGGAAATGATATTGTCCATGGCGGCCCAACTGAAATTAACGAAAGTGCGTCAGCGGACGTAAAAATATCAAATTTTATTCGTAAAAATCATCCGGACAAAAAGCATTTGTTGTCGGCTTCAGCCGCTTGTCGGTATGGCGCAAGTGGTCTTTTTAGTACTTACTCTGGTCAATATATGAATAAACTTTCATGGGTAAGTAAAACTAGCTCGGCAAGTCTATTGACGACTCCACGAGACGTCTTTGATTCCCTGTTTGCTGGCTATACTGGAAGTACTCCAGTAGCTAGTGATCCGATGGTTCAATACCGATTGGCTCGAGGCAAAAGTGTATTGGATTCGGTTCTTGGCCAAGCAAATTCGTTAACAAGTAAAGTGGGCAGTTCGGATAAGCAAAAATTGGATCAGTTTTTTACTTCGATGCGTGAGGTAGAGCGATCGATCGCTATGACAAGCGGGACATCGCAGCCGCCTGTCCAAGTCTGCAGTACAGGAACAAGGCCCGCCGCGGGGAATATGCCTTTTGATCAGGAAGTTAAAGCTTACTTGGACTTAGCAGTGCTTGCCATGGCTTGTGACCGCTCTCGCGTCATTACTCATTTTTTTGACCCCGAAGGAAACACCGTTGAGCGCGTATTTCCTTGGCTAGGGTTGACTGACAAAAATCATCATCTGTATTCACATTGGGTTGAAGGTGGAGTAAAGGGAGACGATAAGCCTTTTATGAAAATCACAAATTGGTATGCGCAACAACTTGCTTACTTTCTTGGTCGACTTCAATCTTTTAAAGAGGGTGACAAAGATGTGCTTTACAACTCAATCATTGTGTACGGATCAGGACACGGCGATGGCGCTTACCATAACACCCATGATTTGCCAATAGTGATTGCGGGTGAAGGTGGTGGTCAAATGAAAACAGGCCAAGGGATAAATGCAAGCAATGTAGAGCTGTCGAATATGTGGCTATCGATTATGAAAAAATTTGGAATGCCAGATACAAAGCACGGAACATCGACAGGATTAATAGATATTTAAAATTTAGAGTCGTTAAAATTAAAAAAAAAGCCTCGGAATCAGGTC
>JBAQKN010000013.1:0-12696 GCA_049301055.1 Pseudobdellovibrio sp.
GCTAAGGATTGATACGGCTAGTGTAAGAATTATTTTTTTCATAAAGGCTTCTTTTAAGTGTTTAGTTTTTTTACAAGTGACAATTTGAAGCCGGAAAATGCAGAATCAAATGAATCACAAGCTTGAAACTTAGTTCATTTTTTTAATATCGACTTTTCCACCAAAAATACTTTTTGCTGGGCCAATGTCACCATCACGCATGTATACGTTCATTCTTGCGCTTGCTAATCCACCTTGCAAATAGTCAATGATTTCAGTATTTCTTAAATCAAGAATAACAGACATTGTTTTCCCATCTCCACAATCTAAATACCCAGAAACAAGTTGTGACTCAACGATAAATTTTGAAGCCCCCGCACAACTCATGTCTTTACCATTTATATTAGCGGTCAGTTTCATTTTCTTTCTGCCCTCTGCATTTTCAATTATTCCTGAAATTTTTCCTTTTTCCTGATCCACGATCATCAAACGTCCTTGGATATCAACTGTTTCAAGAAGTGCCGCAGATGCAAAACTAACGTTTCCCATAACAATAAATGCCGCGAAAATATTTTTCATATCCATTCCCTGATCCCGTCAAAAGTCTGTGGGATTAATTTCCCTTTATTCAAACTAGAACAATCTTTCGATGAATTATCTAGCTAGAAGCGTTCCAGATTTAAAGTGCATTTATTTGATTAGAATGCAAAAAGGCGACTAAACGATATACAGTGAGTCGTTGATTGTCACCGTCAAGCGGAGTTTCCATGTGGGCTTCCGGTTTTAAGCGGGGTTGGGCCATTTGCAAAAAAAAATGGTCGGTGTTTTATATAGAGCGATGATTTAAGTAACCACTGCGTGATTCAGGTGAACTGACAAACCCTATTTAAATCTCGCTTCGGTGCAACCACACTTAGCTTGCCACCTCCAGACTTACGCAATAGCGCTGCTGAATTGATTATACTCCTGATTTAAATTTGGATCATAGCGATTTGCTATTATCCTGCTATTTTTGCATTATCCCAACAGCTTTCGAAATTTGGTAGGCTCTCGTTTGGTGAAAATCTGTACTATTAGTAAAATGTGTTAATTCAATTAACTTTCATCTGGTAGATTTTCATTATTCCGTTTTAAGGTTCTTAATAGCTGCTAAAAAAAGTTCCTTGTTCCATCCAAAAACCTCTGTAGGATCTTTAATAAACGCCGTAACATCTTGTGCTGCGTCTTTAAAATCAATAGCGTTGATCCTTTTGTCTAAAATTTTTATAAGATCTTCGCGAGTCATTTTAGTTGAATTAGTCCAAACGTTGCCATCGCGCATTTTATTTTCAAGGTATCCCAAATTTAACGTAATACCCTGCCCAAGATACCAAAGTAGATCGTAAAAATCACGACCCTTGATGCGTGTTTTCCATTTTCTAAATAAGATGGCGTGCATTTTTCCTGCAAATAGATAAGAAGGCTTTAATACTTTCACCGAAGCCGTAATGGGAGGTGTTAATACTTTAACTTCGGTTTCAAATCCAATCGGAGGCGTCGTGTCCACTTCAAATTTAACATTCATTTTTTTATTGTCATGGATTTTATCGGCAAATTTCTTCCCAGCCTCAATCTTTAAAAAATGAATTTTTGTATTGGCTTTTAAAAAAGCAGACTCGACATCAGATTCTTTTTTGTCAGCTTCTTCGATAGAAACATCTAGCCCAAATGAATTTAAAGTTTCTTCAACAGATTTGAAATAAGGTTTCAGTGAGAAGCTTGGTTGGTTTGATAATAATGTAAAATCAAGATCTTCAGAAAAGCGAGGTAAGTTATAGAAAATTCTTAATGCAGTTCCGCCATAAAAGGCGGCCTTGTTAAAAAAATTAGCGCGGGCAAGCCCGACTAGCGTGATTTCTTGAATAATTTCTTTCAAAGCATTTTCAAAGTCTTGAGATGTCCTTGGGTTATATTTGGCGATAAGTGAATCGATTGGACCGCTCATCGTTTAGATTCCTTTAGATGAATAAGCCATTTTAAAATGCGATGCTCTTTTGAATTTCGGTGATAAAATGGCAAAATTTCTATCAGGCCATTGGTAGTTGTTACTTTTAGAAATTCTTTCAAATCCAAGCGCAAATCATTTTCTAAAAACTCTTCAATATCATCGGCCGTATTAATTTTTAAATTTTTAGCTTTGATATTAACGTAATCAACCAATGCTTTTTCTGGGCAAGCAATCAGAAAGCTATCACCAGCATTATTTGTTTTCGTTACATAGCTAATTGGGTAGCGATTTTTTGGAACATGCTTAAATGAAAATGGCGCGTAAGGAGTTTTAAAATCTTTCGATCTTTTTAGAGTCACCGAAGTAACGGTGGTTACCCGATCCATTATTAAACCGTAATATTGCAGAGCCCACTCCATTGAAATATAGGATGGATAGTAAATTGAATTTGCGATGATTTCATAAGGTGTGGATTCAATTTGTTTAGATTTCAAGTTGAAATACAGTCCTCGCTTAATCTGGTGTAAATAGTTTTTCTTTTTTAAATCGAATATCTTTTTTTTGGGAGTTTTAAAGTTTGAAAAACAATCCTCAAGTAATAGGTAATCAACCTTTACTGGTAAATCACCTAGGATATCAATATCAGTCTTTTTGCTCTTATTTTGCATAGTTAGTTACTAAAATAGTAACCTGTCATACAAACAAAGTGCAAGCATGTTTTTATAGTTAATATACAGCTTTTTAAATCGAATGTAGTGCCATACAGAGCCTGTTAAGGCGTTCGTAAGCACGAACGCCTTTGTTTTTATTATCTAACGACTGGCTTTTTACCTTTTAGACCAATGTCTTCTGGGTTTGCTACATAGATAATATGGTCTACCCATTTATTATCTTCAAACCAATAACGCCGTTTAATTCCCTCTTTTTGCATTCCGATGGCCTTAACTAAACGAATTGATTTCTTGTTATCTAGATTAATCGCAGCCTCTAGCCGATTAAGTTTTAAATCTTTAAATCCAATTTTCAAACCAGCTTTTGCCGACTCTTGGCCATAGCCATTTCCCCAATAAGAATTATAGATTTGATAACCAAAATTGCAAAACTGATGGGTACTTCGAACGTAAACATCGAAATCAATTTCTCCAACAATCTGCCCAGTTTTTTTTTCAAACACATAAAACCGATAATAATCATCTTCCTTGGCAAGCTGTTTAAGGCGGCGCATGAGTTTAGTAAAAATAACTTTAGTACATTCTTTTTTAGCTTTAGGACCCCAGTCCCATTTGCTTTGCACGGGCTTGCGATTAACATGAGCGTCAAACCAAACCTTGTAATCTTTTGCAGTCAAAACGCGAAGAATTAGTCTTCGGGTATGAACCGTCTTTAGTTTCAATGAAACTTTTTTTAAAATCATTAAATTTTCCTCAAGTAATTATATTTTTGAATTCAGAATTAACCTGAATTCAGTGAAAACTTGAGCGAACTTCTTCTTTGCGAATTTAGTAATTAATAGATAAAGGAAGTTGCTCTGTGAACATTTTTTTGAATTGATTTGAATTTTCCACAGTGCCTCCTAAGTTGATTTGATGATTTATGAATATACGTTTAAAAAAGAATTATCAAGATTTTTAGTTTCCTTTTCGTTTGCCCCAAGAGGGGCCTACGTTAGAACCATTCAAGTTACGTGGCTTGCCTGGCTGAAACTTACGAAACGAACCTGAATTCGCCCCAGACTTTTGCGCCTCAATTTTACTGTTGGTTAATTCGATAAGAAGATTTGGTTTTGGAGGAGTTTTTTTCATTTGAGTAGGACTATCATAAAAATTTAATTACGGAACCAGAATTTAGCACTATCAGCTATTTTAGTCAGGAATTGGTTAATTTTTATAGGAATGGTCCTTTTATTGTCGTCCTTCTAATAAACCAAAAATCGCAGCATGATCAATATATCACTTAAGACACAAATCATCAGTTTTCTATTATTAGTCTTTAATTTCAGGTTCAACCAAATGAGCAAGTTTATTAAGAGACTCTTGCCAGCCAAGATAACACATTTCTATTGGAATAAAAGATGGCAGGTTTTCTTGTACTATATGAAGTTCAGTTCCACATATTACTTCTTTAAGGGTGATCGTAACCAATATTTTTCCAGGCACATTCGGATCATCAAACTGATCGTTGTATTTAATTAGTTTTCCAGGAATCAGTTCTAGATATTCTCCCCCGAAGCTATGACTTTTTTGCGTCGTAAAATTCGTAAATACCATTTGATATTTACCGCCAACGATCGGATTCATGGATTGAACTTTACATGTAAATCCATAAGGTGGAATCCATTGGGCAATTGCATCTGCATCTAAAAATGCACGATAGATTCGTTCAGGTGGAGCCTTTATTACTCGATGAAGACGCACCGTATTTTCAGGATTAGACATTTTAATTCTCCTTAGCTGATTGGTTATTCAATAAAAGCAAACTCGCAAATTTAATTTTAACAGTTGGCTTTACCGCTTGAGGCACTGATTTATTCATAAAGCAATTACACCAACTAGTCGGTAAAGTGTCAAAGCGGCAGTAATTCATTTTCAACATAAGGCCCCAGAAAAACGTCTGAATCCTAGACACTTCAGTAATGATTTCAAAAGGCATTTAACACAGCCTACCTATATGTTAGAACCAACAAAACGAAATGCAATTAAAAGGAAATATATGAAAATTAAAGGTGAATTAATTGTATGCTTATCTTTAGCTATAATATTATCTGCCTGTTATGCTCCAAAAACACCAGATGTTAAGGACATAAATCCTTACTCTAACATTGATCCAAAAACGGTCCTAATACAAAGTACTTTGTACACTTGTAATAAAAGCGATGCTGAGTTGTCCTTATCTGAATTAGATCCTAACGAAACAGTGATTGTAAAAGATAGCATTGAGAATAAAGAAATTATCGAAGTTGATTGCGAAAATAAGCAAACAGCTAAAGGACGCGGACCTGTTCGAGAACTTAATCAATTTATTACCATTGAAGCACCAATTGATTTGTCTGAAAAAGTAAATTACGCGCAAATCGAAAATTCTAGGACATGCGCAATCCAGAACATTGACGCGGAAGAAGATACATTTTTAAAAGAGCCAAAAATTGAAGCCGATGACCAACCACCTATAATACTTCATCAGTTGGTAAGTACGACTTTAGAATTCTCTGGAAAACTTAAAATTTTACTTTCAGATTCTACATTTAAGTTATCAAGCTTGTATCTAAATGTTCATGACAATAATAATGTTATTATTATAAAATACTTTGGAAAATGTCTTAAATATAAAGACAAAGTTTATGATAATCTTGGTGATTCTTACAACTGTGCCGAGGCTGAATTGTTAGGGAAAAAGCAATTCTTACTATCAGCTTTAATAGAACGTCCAGAAGCCGAGGGATCTAAAATAAATAATATCTGTGTAAAATAGTTTTCTGTTTTCTTTAAAAGCTTTACGGGCATTGCGGAAATGTTTCGTTCCAAATGCCAGCGCCAATAGTGCTATCTCCGAATACGTTGTTGTTTTAAGTGATAGAGCCGCAGTTTCCGCCATCCCACCAATTGTTCGCGCTGCCATCACGCTTTATCCAGTTCACACGATTGCCACTAACTTCATTGTTATAACATGCGGGAACGTATTGATTCCAAACATACGTACCAACATTGGACCATATCGTTTTTACATGACTCCCGAAAGGTTATTTATGGCTACGCCGTTAGAAGTACTGGTTTCGATAGAAGAAGGCGCACGATTAATACTTTTAGTACAACCCAAGAAAAAATAGAACTATCTATATTGAAATAAAGCAAAAAAGAGACCCGACTAAAACCTAATTGCTTAATTTACGCTTCACATTGAGATTATATTTACTATAATTTGCATTCTACTTAAATGTATGTTCTTATCTAAATAACAACTCGGTGTTAGCAGACCAAAGCTGCTGCATCACTCATTTTCTTCCCTTATCAAGAATTTTATATCCCTAGCAGTATATTTTTAATTCTTTAGATAAAGCCATTTCGGTTTTATCGCGCTAAGGCCAAAAGGTATCTAAAAAAACAAACTTAACAAATCACACACTCATATTAAATAGGAATTCGTTATCATTCAGTTACAAACAACTGCTTCTGTTCCAGTTATTGAACAGTCCTTAGTAAATTTAAATTCAGCAAACAGCCATTTTGAAAAAGAACTTATAAAAATCATTAAAGAATCTGGCTACAAAAATGTTTCGCAAATTTATAAAAAGTTTTATCAACAATCAATGCAACCTGCTAAAGTTATGAATCTTTATGGAAAGTTAGATATGTAGTTTTCACTTTACTTCGCGATAGCCCAAGATTTCAAGTTAGCGATTCCGCCGGCGCCTTTAAAGCGAATGAAAAGATCATGTACGCCGGTTACTTGGCTAATTTCAAAGACTTGATAATTAAATTTATTCCATCCTGCGGTAACATCAATTGATCCGTCCGCAATTAATTGGCCATTTATAGAATCTAAAACAATTTCAATGGTTCCACCGCCACCCGCTTTATCAAGTGCTAATTCGCAATAAATCCAACGCGCTCCACTTTCAAAATCAATTTTGGAATATTGAACCCAATCTGCATTATCTATGTATGAAAGATATCCACCCGGATCTACAACCATACCGTTTTGATTGGTAAAATCTTTAGCTGGCACGCCAAGGTAGGCTTTGTTAGTGGTGTTTGTAACAATGGGCAAAGATACCGGCGGAGCTTCTGCAACAGGACCGCCAGTTGCCGCTGGTGGCGCCCCAGTTCCCGCCCCAGCCCCTGATGCTGGGTCTGTACTAGGAATTATGGATTGTGAAGAGGGTACCGACATATTGATCGCTCCGGGGCTTGATCCGTGGCAATCTTGAAAAGCGATAATAAGCAGACCGCCAACAGGAATTAACATTATGCTTTTTAATTTTCTGCGCTTTGCCGCAGTCATTTCATTTTTCATGACAGCCTCGTTTTTATTAAACTTTCAATCCTGAAATAATTCCTGTGCTTCGACCGATCGAATTTACCGCAGTCACACCAAAGGCCTGCATCAACGTTAAATATAAATTGGCCATTTGCACTTGCGAATTAATGGTCACAGCTTTTTTTAAAGCTCCATTTGCAGTGCCAGCAATATTCATCATCAGGCCTCGGGTATCATGACCTGCTCCGGTGCTCATGCTTGACCCCCAAACGATTGCGCATTCATCCAATAAAGTTTGCCCGTTAGGAAGAACTGTATCCTTTAATCGTTTTACGAACTTTGCAATTTCAACATGATGCCATGACGTGACCTTTTCAAGATCCGAACGATTTGCAGACGTATTTGTTGATGCCCCTTCATAACCTGGGTCTAAATGAGAATACGCATGCCACTGAACACCTGAATTAGCTAATCCTGAAATAAAACCAGAATGGATCATATGTGACCCTTCCATCGCGTGCATCACTGTTGCGACTCGAGTTAAATCACACTTTAAAGCATAGTAAAGAATATCATAAAAAAGTCTTAAACGCGTTGGATAATCTGTATTCGAAAAACTGCCCGGAGTTTGGCAAGCCATTGACGCTGGAGGAGGCGCTACAACAAGCTGTGAAGCAATTTTATTATCTAAATCAGTTAATCCAGTAAAGTATTCTTCCAAACGCAAACGATCTTCTTGTCCAACTTTGGCTTCAAGTTTTTTAATGTCCTCATTAATATAATGAAGAATTCCGCGTTTACGTTTTAATTGATCTTGCTGTCGTTGATCAATTTGCGGTGCCGGCGGCAAAGTAGTGGCTCCAGCAAACATCTGATCAAATATAGTTTTCGGATCTAAATAATACCCCACCGGCTGACCAGCACCACGGTAAGACATGGTGTGAGCCTCTAGCGGAGAAAAAAGATAAACAGAGTTTTCATAATTTGCAACCATGCTGGCTGTTTTTTTGGTACTGCCCTGATTTACATCTGCAATGTATTGATCCCAGGTTTTTGACATCTTATCCCCACGTGTTGAAGTGGGCATAGCGCCGGCATTGATAAAAGGCATCCACGCATCAGGATGAGCATTTCCAGTTCCTGCAGGTTGATTTGAATCTGTGTACAAACCTGTAATTGTAGACACCTCACTTGCTACCGAAGACAATGCATTACTAACGTAAGACGGAAAAGAATAAACACCCGAGTTATTATAAGGCGATCCATATCCAAGTGGCAGATATATCCAAACTAATCGCTGAGTCTTTGCCGTTCCTGCTCGTGCAATTGATGGCATCATCGCATCTAACAATGGTAAACCTAAACTAATACCAAGACCATTAATAAAAGTACGGCGACTGATTTCCCATTTTTTTGGTGATGACATCGGTTACTCCTGTATTTTGCTCTTTTTAAATAAATCACTAATAACTAATTTCTCAACAAGGCTTTTAAATGTAATGCTTGCTGGATCTGGTGTGTCTGCTACACTTTTATCAGACTGGCATTTTTCTGCAGATCCAACTTCGCGCCCTACTCCATAAGAACTTAAATATAAATTCATACACTTTTTAAATTTATTATCTGCAACAATCCAGTTCGCTAAAGCTCCGGGCTTAGCAAATTGGAATCCATCAGATGTTATTCCTGATGGATCTATACTGCTATTATTCGCATCTTTGATTCTGAATTTTCCTACAGAATCAAAGTTCTCGAAAGCTAATCCCAAAGGATCTATATGCTGATGACAAGCAGCACACGTTTTATTGGATCTATGCGCCGCCAAGCGATCTTTCATAGATAAAGTAGGATCCACGTCAGTTAATGGAGCCACATTTGCGGGTGGTTTTCCAGGAGGCTTACAAACAATCTTACTTAATATCGCAGCACCGCGAAAAATTGGATTGGTAAAATCACTATGCGAAGTCAAAGTCATAAATGCAGCTTGAGTCAAAAGTCCCCTACGATTAACTCCATCTAACGGAGCCGCCGCAAAAGAATTCGGAGAATTTGGAAATGGAACTTGATAAAGTGATGCCAAAGACCGATCAACAAAAGCATAGTTTGCAGTAATCAGTGCGTCCGGCGAAAGATCGCGATCAAACATATCTTTAAATAACATATCGGCTTCAGTAATCATCGCAGATCGTAATGTCGCATTGAACTCCGGATGAAGATCCATAGATCTTCTGGTATCGGTCGGTGATGCAATCTTATTGTAGCCCAACCACTGACTCGGAAAAGTAGAAAGTAGCACCTGAGATTTTGGACTTTTTAACATTCTTTGAACTTGCTGTTTTTGCACGTTCACACTAGCTAATGGTCCTGAATCAGCTAAACCTAAAAGTTCATCATCAGGAATTGACGACCAAAGAAAAAAGGACATGCGCGATGCAAACTCAAAAGGACTTAATGTATGAATTAATCCATTGCGGTTCTGAGTGTAATCCACCATATGAAAAAGAAAGCGCGGCGATGAAATAATTCCAACAACAGCATCACGCACCCCATCTTTTTGAATGGCTGCTGAAATAGCAATATCAATTAAAGGTTGAATTTCAGAAAGCATCACCGGGCTACGGAAGGCTTTTTTTGCAATGGGTAATAATAATCCTTGAAAACATGATTGTTTATTCGTTGTTGTATTACACTGATTAAGTTTTGATGCCGGATCTGCAAGAATAAAATCAACAGCTTTTTCAGAAGCTGAATAAATCATCTCTGCATCTTGATTTTGAATATGGATTGATCTGTCATCATTATCAAAACCAGTTGCACCTGGAAAATCAGAAGGAAAATTAGCTACTGTCAGATTATGCGCGCCTAACAAATCACGCACCGAATTCGAATATTCGCGAAAATTCATCCGACGAATAACTGTTTTATTCGTTGGCTCATCTGTACACTGAACCACCGCCGCAGTTGATTTCAAAGCTTCTGCGATGGCTTTAATATCTTGAGCTGTTAGCGACTCTCGCAATTTATTCATTTGCGGAATATTTGTAATGGCTGCAGAAATTTGATCTGCAGTGCGATCCCGCTTAGCTGTAGCCGCAAGTTCAGAATGACACGCATTACAATTTTTTGTGTAAAGTATTTTACCTTGTTCTGCTAAACCAGTATCAAGAATTTCCGGAGACGGCGTATCAACAGCACCAGCCACAGAACTACCTGCTACAGATCTAGAATTAACGACACCCTTACCACATTGGTTATATAAAAGGACAATCGCTAAGCCCCCAATAAAAATTGGAACCTTAAAATATAAAGATCTCGAAGTTCTCATAAAAAATCCCCTCGCAGACTGGTCAAAATTTGAAACGTTCCCCAAAAATCACTTCTTTATAGAATTGTAAAAGACGTCTTACTTAATTGAAATATTAAAATTGAATACATTCAATTTCCTAGCTATTTGGCTTTAAAAACTAAATAAATGCCTAAGGATTTTAGAATTGTAGCTATATGATTCATGCACTACTGCGGACAAATTGTCCCAATTATGATTTTTTTAAAAAAACACAACATTGCAGAAAATTTTTTAATCTTTAATTTAATCTTTAATTTTCAGATAAAGCGCCAAACCAATCCACGCGTCCGTTGCAGCATACATTAACTGGGGTTCTGTTAAAATAGGCAGCTCCCAGTTAGTCATCTTTGGCCCCTTAGACAACGCCCCATTCATAACTTCGGCAGCCATTCCTTTTAAGCCGAAATTTTTTAACCCTTTATCTTTAGCAACATCTTGAAGTTCAATAAAATTCTTAGGTTCAAATTGAAAATGTTTCTGAAGTTGTTTTATATCATCACGAATAGCTACTCCGACTTTAAGAATTTTATCGCTTTCAAAAATATTTTTTATTATTAAATGGTTAGTAATATAATGTAGCCGAATAAGGTATGCATTTGTTTCTGTTGAAAGCTGTAACAATGCCACTTTATAAACCTCGCCTTTTTTAAAACTTGGTTTAGTTTCGGTATCAAATCCAAGTTGTATTGCAGAATTAAGTTCTGCAGCTACTGCTTCTAACTCTTGGTCATTATTGATCAAATGAATGTTTCCTGAAAATGAAATACGCTTTAACTGCTGCTCTGATTGATCCATAGTTGTAGCTTCTAATAAATAAAAGAAAAGATCAAATTTTCAATAACAAAATGTTACTTTAAATAAGTGCACCTGCTTAATTTTGATCAGTTCTGTAATTCACAATCGATATTAATTACTTCTAAGTTATCTCCATTTTGAAATGCGTACTCTGCACTTTCAACCATAATGGTTGTCATTATGGGATGAGTTCCATCGAAATAGTATCTAGATGTAAAAATCGTTGTGTAAAGAACATCAATCATACCCTGATCGTATTTTACATTTTTGCTTAGTGTTTCAACTTCAGTAAGACCATTCTTTGAAAGAACACTTTCGCACTTGTCATTAATAGCTGACAAAATTCTTTTTTGCAGCTCTGAAGGAACTTTTGAATTATTCTGAAAAACAGATTCTGCTGTGTTTGCAAATAACGCTATTGAGAATAAGCTGGCCACGATAACAATTGTTTTTTTCATATATTGCTCCTAAAAGTTAAGTTGATGAAAGGTTTGTAGCATATAGACAACAAAAGAGTGTTAGGATTTGGTTAAATTACCTCTAGTCAGAAACTATTCGATATGTAATGATATCATTGATCTACTTAATAATCTAAAATTGCAGCATTAAACCGCAGAAACTGAATTTTACAGAATACTCATTATTTACTTTAAACCTTATTGACAAAATGGCTCATTTTTTCAAAGTCCTGCGTATTTTTTTTTCAGTGTTGAATAATATCACATTCATAAAAATTCATTCTGATTTCAATGCATTACTAATTAAAAAATATATTTTTGTAAAAATCTTATACAATCTGATCTCACCTTCACCGTTTCAAATAGAATACATTCACTTTAGCTGACAGTATTTTTGCATTGCTTTAACAACTTAGGGGTATTCATTAAATAATTTATTTCATTGTTTCAATAAGAAACATGCGGGGAAAAATAACATGAACGTATTATTCAAGAAAAATTTTAAAAGACTCTTTAAAGGAAGTACCACAGTGCTTCTACTATTTATAACTTTATTAGCCTCTGAGCAAGTACATGCAATTGTAACCTTATCAAATGGTGTAAGCGTTTCAGATTCTGGAATACTTGCATCTAAAACTATGTATCAAATAAATATACCCGCAGGTGCAAAAAATCTTGTTTTCAAAACAACAGGCGGATCTGGTGGCGGTGATATTGATATTTACGCTAAGTTTAATGCGCAGCCTAGTGTCGCTGCTTATGATATTAAAAGTGATGGACCAACACTTGCTGAAACCATCACGATTGCAGCTCCTCAGGCTGGGACGTATTATCTTTTTCTTTACGACTGCTCTGGAATTCATAATGGCGTTTCAGTAACGGCTTCTTATTCACTTTCTGCACCAGCACCTGCTCCAGTTCCTACACCGCCACCGCCAGCACCTGCTCCAGCACCAGGGTCAGGCACTGTTGGTCCAACTATTACTTCATTTATACGATCAGGTCCTATCACTGTAACTTCGGGGCAAACCGTTACTGGTCTGCAGATATCAAATCCAAGTGGTCCATGCATTTCAGGTTCTGGAGTAAGCAATGTACATATCTATAATAATAAAATTGGCCCGTGCGGTCCAAATGCCGATGGCACAGGCATCAAC
>JBAQKN010000014.1:0-118611 GCA_049301055.1 Pseudobdellovibrio sp.
AGGCTCGGTTATAACATTTGCTCCGTAAGTGGCTCCCGATTATGAAACTAGGTGGCTCCCGTTCATGCAACTCACTGGATCCCACTTATGCAACTGGGTGGATCCCGTTTGGTGAAATTCTGCAGTAGATATTCATATAATACTCTGATTGATAATCAAATGTTTTTGTACATAATTCAGCAAATGCCTCGCCATTATTTTCAATCTCAACCTGATTTCTTCCATTAATCAGCGACATAGCAAAAGCTTCGCACTCAGAAAACTGCTGATCTTCCGGAAACATTTTATAATTGTAATCCCCAAACGCAACTGCGCTTACTAAAAACACTAACCCAAAAATAATTTGATTCATCAACTTCCCCATACCTACTCCGCCCTGCATTCTTCATAAGTCCAAGATGCTGCACCATTTAGTTTTAATTCCGACTGCACGCTTACTGCAGTCACATCCCCAAACTGATCTTCTGCATTTATTGAAATCGTAAAAACCCCTTCAGTCCAAATTTGTGTGTAATAAGTAATTGATTTTAAATCAGCGCCAATTTGTACAGGTACGTTATTGATCAAAACGTTTCTTAGCGCTTTGTTTGCAATCAGCTTAACTTCAACCACTTGATTTGAATAAATGCTGCCCGTAACAGGCGACACGATCTGTAAACTTAACGGCGTGCTGTCTTTAACAATTTGTTTCGAAACCACAGTCACATTACCGGCATCATCGGTTGTTGCAACTTCTAAGGTTTTAACACCATCAACGCCTAGCGGAACTGAATACGAAAAACTTTTTTCAACAAAAGAGCCTATGACCACGTTATCCAATTTGATTTCAGTCACCGCGTTAGAATCATCGGTAATATTAAACGCCAATGCTAAATCACTTTGTTTGGTATACAAATTTCCGGTAATAGCAATTACTGCTGGAGTGATATCAATCGTAAAATTTGTTGTAAGCGTTTGATTAAAAACATTACCCGCTAAATCTATAGCAATTACATTGATCGACCTTGCGCCTTCGCTTGCTGAAATTAGCGCGTAGCTAAAATGCGTCGAATCTATTTTAACGGCTTGCACACCATCTAGTGTTAAACTGCTAATGGGTTTATTGGATTGAAATACGATTTCTTTATTTTGCCCTAGGCTTTGCACAGAATAATTAGTTTTTATATTTGAGCTTAAAATAGGTGTCTGTGTGTCTAATGTTATATTACTTAATACAAAATCAGCCGTAGCGTTTCCGACTTGATCTATTGATTTTAGAACAAAGTTATTTACCCCTTCGGTCAATGGGATATCAAATTCTTTGGTCGTCATTGTTGCTATTAACACCCCATCTTTAATAACTTTCGTTTCTACGCTTGAATTATCTTGAATCGATATATGCACCGAATTTTGGTTCGTTACCGCATCAGATACCACGTTGCTAGTTAATACAGGAGCTGTATGATCTGTTTGAATTAGTAATTCGTTTAACGAAAACTGAATATACGCCGTTGGCCAACCCTTTAATTTAATTTGTAATTGGTTAACTTGCTTTAATGTTAAATAGGTTTCATACACGAAAGTTGTTTTTTTAATTGATGTGCTATCTGTTATTTTTTTACCGTTCACGTATACATTCGCCCAGTCCACCCGATTTAATGCGACATAACTTTTATTGATTAAGTTGTCATACTTGCACATTAATCGTAATGGCAATGTGGCTTGGTTACAGATGACTTGATCATGGGGTAAACCATCTGCATTTTTTATAGTTAATTTATAAAGACTTTGAGTTTGCTCTAACGTGCGTGTGATATTTTCGGTGTAAACTGCTTGCGCACTAAGGCTTCCGTAATAATTAGTAGGCCCAAGTAGCACAGCACCTGCTGTGAATTCATTAGTTCCAAAAATAGAAACTGATTTTTCTATAACACTTGTTGCATTTAAATCGTCCCATACTTTTAACCGAACTAAATACGTTCCATCTGTTAAATATTCATGCGTTATATCGCTGCCAAGTTGCTTAAACCCATCACCAAAATCAATTTCTGTTTTAATAATAAATCCGTCTAAATCAATAGATCCAAGATTAGTGACTTGCAGTTTCCGTAAGTTTAAGGGGTCCGGAAACGAAGTTACTATTTTAGGAACTGGTTTTTTATTAGCCGGTGGGTTTACCACAGCCGCAGGTAAAACAACAATTTTTGTGCTGAGTTCATCAAATAAGCCATCTGAATTTTGAACTTTTAATTTTACCGTGTATTCGCCGGGTGTTAAATATGTATAATTAGCTGTTTTTAAGTTTGATATTGCGCTAGCTACACCAAAATCAAAACTATAATTTAATACTTTATTCATCGGATCAAACGATTGAATCGCATTATACGTTAATTTAAATGGTGCTTTTCCAGATATGGCGTTTACAGTAAATAGCGCTTTCGGCGATAAATCTAAATTTAATAACGAAACCACTTCTATTTTTACAACACTTGTTGGATACCCCTGCATTTCAACTTTTAAAGAATTAATAACTTTATTTAACGTGACTGGAAATTCTAAATAGCTTGATGCTTTATTAATTAAAGTCGTTTTTGATATTTTATTACCATTAATGGTAATAAATAATTTCTCTGCGCGCATAAAATCGCGATCGTACTGTTCGGTAAGGTTATTAAACTGGCACTGACGTTTTAATTCTGGATTTAAAATATCATCGCACTGGGCATATAACGCAGGCCCAGTATTACCATTCTGAATTTTAATTAAAAATAAGCCCGTAGGTAAACTGCCTAAATCAATTTGTGTGACTGTTGGTGTTAAATTGCCATTTACAGAAAAAAAACTAGCTGGACCAAAAACAGTTTCTGCAAATGTGCTTAGCGAAATGAATGTTAGCACGATTACAGTGATTAAATTTTTTAAAAACATTTTATACTGCTCCGATTAATATAAATAACTAAAGTAGTTCTATTTATAAATCGGAGTAATATTTATGAACTTTAAGATTTTAGATTTAATTTACGAAAAAATTCTGCGCGTTGATATTATGTTAAGCAGATCGCTTTAATTAGTCTCAAAATAAAACACGCGTATTGAAACTGATTATTGAATAATCCCACAGCGCGCAACAGAGAATTGGCCTAAGGTTCCAGAAGCTCCAGCGCCTCCGTTTACATTTACGTTATTTTGAAAGCTTACTGTGCCACTGAAGTTTTGCGCATCTAAGCGGCCAACAAAACGAACTACTCCGTATTTATCAGAAAATGAAACGGATCCGTCTCCGGTAGTTACATTAAACTGTCCTGTAATTGCAGTCCCTTTTGAGGCTGAAAAATCGATTGTGATTTCAGACATTTTATTTCCGCTAGCATCTAATTGCGAATTAACCACGTAGCTGTCGTAAACTTTGATCGACATACTTGAACTTGCAGCAACAACATTTCCACTTTGATCTAATTTAAGCATCCCTTTAAAGCGCACGCCCGTTGCATCCGTTGGACTTGAACTAATTTGACCAATCTCGGATGGATCAACAGTCGCAGATAACAACGCTTTGACTCGATCTTCAAAAGTTCCTGAAGCTGAACTTGTACCTGAATCATAAATGGCTCCAACGCTTGATGTTCCATTTGCGCAAACAGAATTGCTTAAACCGCCGATTGGACTAAAAGTATTAGCTCTAACATTTGCGGCTTTCGATGTGTCCTTTTTTGGATTACACGCAGCTAAAAATATAAATGGTACTAATAGTAATACTTTTTTCATAACGCCTCCTAAAGGCTTAAACAGGGCTTAAACAGCAACTTCTACAACTGTCTTAATACTGTATAAGGCAATAGCGGGGCCAAGTTTCATACCTAAGATGAGACACTTTTTTAAAAATTCGACTTTAATTGAATTATCTTGAGACGTTTAAAACGAAACTACGCAGACTGACTTATTTCGCGATTTTTACTTTACGACTGTCTAAGTAATATTCACCCAGCAACACTAGCAAAACACCCGCAACAATGGATACATCCGCAACATTAAAGACACCTGTTCGAATTGGGCCGACTACTTCAATCAGCATAAAATCAACAACATGACCGTTTTCATGAGCGACTCGGTCCCATAAGTTACCAAAGCCACCAGCCAAAATAAATGAATACGCAATTAAACTTACTTTTGAAGATTCATTTTTTAGAATGTACCAAAGCATACCGCCAAGTCCCAAAACAACTAACACCGCAAAAATAACAAAGCGTACAGAATGGGGTAAGCTGCCGCCAAGTCCTAAAAAGGCACCTGGATTTTCTGCATAAACAAATTGAAAAAGACCGTTTAAATAAGGTCGTGAACTTGTGCCCATCAAAGAGCTAACCGCCCAAATTTTAGTAAGCTGATCAATTATAATAATGAAAAATAAAATAACAAAAACCACACTGCTTTTATATTTTATTGTTAATTTTGAAGGTGTCGACTTTGGCATTAGATTATTTTGCAAGAGACTTGACTTAAGCGCAACAGAAAATCAATTCTGACCTTACTAAGAATTAGGGGGATTAGCTCCCCCCTTTACTATTAAATATAAAACTTCTTATCTGCAGAGGCACGCTCTTGCATTTTAACTGTTGGTTTCAAACGATTAGCTTTTCTTTCCGTAGCATATTTATTTAACTGATCGGCTATGTATTTAGATCCTACAGAATCTGCGTATTTCAACAAACCACCTCGGAACGGAGGAAATCCAGTACCCATGATCATAGCCAAATCAACCTCATGTGGAGTTTCCACGATATGATCTGCATCTAATGCCAAGGCACATTCATTAACCATTGCAAAAACACAACGCTCTAAACACTCTTTCATGTCTAATGGATTTGTTGGTGTTGGTAAACCAAGTTCTGAGTAAATCGTTTCATCAACTTCTTGTTTGCGACCATCAGGACTATATTTGTAAAAACCTAACTGAGTTTTTTGACCCATTCGCTTTTTATTTTGCTCTAGCTTTTCCATTAAAGAAGGCATTTCAACGCGATCTGGAAACGCTTTTTTGAAAATTTTTAATACTTTCAAACACACATCAAGTCCAACACTGTCCATTAATTCAAAAGGCCCCATCGGCATACCAAATTCGTAAACAAACGTTTTATCTACTTTAGATATATCCATTCCTTCGGCCATTAAAAATGCAGCTTCAGCCATATAGGGAAGTAATAAGCGATTTACTAAAAAACCCGGTCCATCTTTTACAACAACCGGCATTTTACCCATTTTTTTTGCTAACTCAAAAATAGTCGCAATGGTTTGATCTGATGATTTAGGCGATCGAATAACTTCCACCAAAGGCATCTTATGTACCGGAGAGAAAAAATGCATTCCTGCAAAAAATTCTGGATGCGGATGCCCTTCTGACATTTCAGTAACCGATAACGAACTTGTATTTGTAGCAATGATTGCGTCACTTCGCATTTCAGATGCTGTTTGCGCAATAACTTTTTTCTTAATATTCATGTCTTCAACAATGGCTTCGATCACGACATCCATAGATTTAAAACCAGAAAAATCAACACACGTTGAAACCAAAGACATTTTTTGTGTAAATTGATAATTATCAATAACCCGTTTCTTTAATAATTTACCCCAAAGATCACGCGCATGTTTTAAAGCTTTGCCATTTGCTTCTAGCGAAATATCTTTGACTCGCACATCAATACCTTTATCGGCACCCACGTACGCAATTCCTCCACCCATTGTTCCAGCCCCAAGTACCCCTAAATGC
The DNA here is from genome assembly GCA_049301055.1 of Pseudobdellovibrio sp. Classification (GTDB taxonomy): domain Bacteria; phylum Bdellovibrionota; class Bdellovibrionia; order Bdellovibrionales; family Bdellovibrionaceae; genus Pseudobdellovibrio. The sequence continues at coordinate 5,744 of JBAQKN010000014.1, forward strand.
TTAACAGGTTTACCTTTAATACTTGCATCACTTACACCCGTTTGCTTTTTAACCATTTCAGTTAAATAGAAAACATGAATTAAATTTTTTGAGACATCCGTTACAGCAAGCTTAGCAAAATGTTCGCGTTCAATTTCTAGCGATTTCTGACGATCTTGACTGCCATATGTTTTGCGCACAACTTCCAAAGCCTCTAATGGCGCTGGATAGTGTCCTTTCGTAGCTTTCATCACACCTTCACGTGCTTTTTTGAAAACAATACCGCTAAAAATTCCTTCTAATAAAACATTTACTAATCCGCGTGCTTTAAAAGTCTTACGACGTTTTTTTCCGCCCTCTTTTAAAATTTTAATAATTTGTTCATGACCAAAACTTTCTAACAAATTCGGATGAACAACAAAATCTACCAAACCAATTTTAGCAGCTTTTTTAGCATTTAATAATTTTCCTGCTAAAATCACATCCAGCGAAGCTTGTAAACCAACAACACGTGGTAAGCGAACACTTCCGCCAAAACCTGGCAAAATTCCAAGTTGAGTTTCTGGCAAACCAATACGCGTTGAAGAATCTTCAGAGGCAATACGATAATCACAAGCTAATACAAGTTCACAACCACCGCCGGCACAAGCACCATTAATTAACGCCAATGTTGGCATTGGCAAATCTTCGATCATATTCATAATCGATTGGCCGCTAGAAACCGCTTCTAATACTTGTTGTGTCGTTGTTAATTGCTTAATTTCTTCAATGTCTGCACCTGCAATAAAAATTTTAGGCTTAGCCGATTTAAAAACAACAAATTTATGGCTTGATGTTTTTAAGGTTTCTAAATGCTGTTGTAATTCAAGCATCACCGCTGTTGATAATTTATTTACTTTTTCATTTGGTAGATCAAATGTCAAAACTGCGACACTGTTACCGTTTATATTTTGAGTTGTTAATTGAATTGCTGACATTTTATTATCCTTCATTTTCTATGATAAGAGATCCACCTTGACCGCCACCGATACACAACGTTGCTAAACCAAACTGAACCTGACTGCGTTGCATTTCTTTCATTAATGTTAAAACTAAGCGCGCCCCTGTTGCTCCAACTGGATGTCCATATGCTATGGCGCCACCGTTTACATTTAGAATATCTGTACGTAATTCTCCGATGCGACCCGATAACCCAATTCTTTTGCCAAATTCATCCGATTCAAATGCTTTCTGACACGCTAATACTTGTGCTGCAAAAGCTTCATTTAATTCAACACGTCCAATGTCTTTCATTGTTAGACCAGAACGTTTTAATGCTAACGGCGTCGAATACGCAGGCCCCATTCCCATACGTTCTGGTTCTAAACCAGCAAATCCATAACCACGAATGCGCGCAATTGGTTTATAACCTAAGGATTCTGCTTTTTCACGAGACATTAACAACATCATGGCTGCACCATCTGTGATTGGGCATGAATTTCCAGCGGTAATTGAACCTGTGTTTTTATCAAAAAATGGTTTTAGCTTTTGTAAGGCTTCAATCGTTTGATTATCACGTGGACCTATGTCTTCCGTTAATACTTCTTTATAATCTGGCGGCAAATAAAAGGGCGTCATTTCTTCTTTGATTTTATTTTTTGCAGCAGTCGCTTTTTGATGAGACTTCAACGCGTATTCATCTTGATCTTTTCTAGAAATATTAAATTCTTTGGCAATTACTTCGGCCGTCATGCCCATGTTCATTCCCACAAAAGGATCTGTTAAGCCCTCAACTAATGCGATAATTGGCTTATACTTGGTCTTTGCTAACGGAGCAGTTGTAACCATTTCTTTAATTTGTTTAAGATCCGCTTTGAACCAATCCCATAACGCCCCAACACGAGCGCCAGGCGTCTTTGCAGAACCTAATCTTTCAATAATACTTTTGATTGAATCCGGCATGATCAATGGCATCTGCGACATATTTTCTGTTCCGCCCGCCACAACGATATCCATTGTACCCGATTTAATTCGTTCAAACCCAATACTGATACTTTCCATTGCGGAAGCACAATTGCGATGAACAGTAACTGCTGAGGTTTGAATTGGAAAACCCGCATTAAGTGCAACAACGCGCGCAATGTTCACAGCATCGGAAGGTGATCCGGTATTTCCCAGAATCACTTCATCAACTAAATTGACATTTAAATTAGTACGCGCAATTAGCTCGCGCAAAGCAACCTGTCCAAGCTGTGCAGCGTGAATTGATTTTAATTTTGTACCCGCTTTTGCGAATGGTGTACGCACACCATCAACAATGACAACATCTCGAGCAGATTTCGGTTGTGAACTCATGATGAACTCCTCATTTGTGTAATTAAGTCTTTATATTAATCACTGTATTAAACATTGAAATTCCTAAGGATGCAATTGACGCCAGAGGGCATTTACGCAGCAAAAAATTGTACTTTACGAAAGTCATTCGTAGACTAAAGTAGTTACAAGAAAACTAGACGTGAGGTTAATTTTGGATAATTCAAATACAGAAAATAAGTTTGATAAAGAAGCTTTAGAATTTCATAGAAAAGGTCGTCCAGGTAAAATCGAAGTTGTCTCGACGAAAGACTGTAATACGGAAAAAGCATTATCCTTAGCTTATTCTCCCGGAGTCGCAGCCCCTTGTAAGGAAATCGCAAAAAATCCGGACGCTGTTTACGACTACACAACTAAGGGAAACTTAGTTGCGGTGATTTCAGATGGAACAGCTGTTCTTGGTCTAGGTAACATCGGCCCCCTTGCTTCAAAACCTGTGATGGAAGGAAAAGGAATTTTATTTAAAACATTTGCTGGAATTGATGTTTTTGATATCGAAGTTAAATCGTCATCGCCTGCAGAATTTATTGCTGCGATTCGCACGTTAGAGCCGACCTTTGGCGGGATTAACCTAGAAGATATCAAAGCTCCTGAGTGTTTTGAAATTGAAGAAACTTTAAAAAAAGAAATGAACATTCCTGTATTTCATGATGATCAGCATGGAACAGCTATTGTCAGCGGAGCCGCTTTATTAAATGCCTGCCAAATCATTGGAAAAAAATTAAGTGATGTTAAATTAGTTGTCAATGGCGCCGGTGCCGCAGCTATTTCGTGTGGAAAAATTTTCTGCAGCCTTGGTGTAAAAAAAGAAAATGTATTAATGTGCGATAGCTCGGGCGTTATTTATAAAGGCCGAGAAAAAGGCATGAATAAATACAAAGAAGAATTTGCAAACACCACAGAGAAAAGAACTTTAACAGAGGCGCTTGTTGGTGCTGATGTTTTTGTTGGTTTATCTGTAGCAGGTGCCGTCACGGGTGAAATGTTAAAGCTAATGGCGAAAGACCCTATTATCTTTGCTATGGCCAATCCAGATCCAGAAATTACTCCGGCACAAGCGCGCCTAGCGCGCCCCGACGCAATCATTGCAACTGGTCGTTCTGATTATCCAAATCAAGTCAATAATGTCTTAGGCTTTCCATCGATTTTTCGTGGCGCTTTAGATACCCGATCGACACAAATCAATGAGGAAATGAAATTAGCCGCATGCCATGCTTTAGCAGCCTTAGCGCGCGAAGTTGTACCGGACACAGTTTCTGCTTCTTACGGTGGGCAAAAATTTAAATTTGGTCGCGAATATTTAATCCCAAAACCATTTGATACACGTGTGCTACTTCGCGTAGCTCCGGCTGTAGCTAAAGCAGCCATGGCATCGAAAGTTGCTCGTATTGAAATTAAAAATTGGGATATTTATCATGATCAACTTGAAGCGATTCAAGGACCACGTAAAGTTTTTATTCGATCAGCTGTTCATCGTGTTCATGAAAATTCAGAAAGATTTGGTCGTATACCTAAAATAGTTTTTGCAGAAGGAACCAGTTCAAAAGTTTTAAAAGCTATTAAATCTTGCCAAGAAGAAAATATCTGCATTCCTATTATTTTAGGCTACCCCGAGCGCATTTTAGAAAAAGCTAAAAAGCATGAAGTCGACTTAACTGGGGTTGAAATTATTCATCCATCGGCTCATTCGAAGTTTTCTGCTTATTCACAAGAACTTTTCAAACGCAGACAGCGCAAAGGCATCAACATTAAAGAAGCTGAACGTTTAATGAGCGATCCTAATTATTTCGCAGCAATGATGTTAGATCAAGGTGATGCCGATGGTATGATTAATGGTGCCACCACTAATTATGCAGAAGCTGTAAAACCAATTCTACAAACAATTGGTGTAGCTAAGAATTCAGTACCTGCTGGATTAAATATTATACTTGCCGACAATAAACTTTTATTTTTTGCTGATACAACGGTAAATATTAATCCGACCGCAGAACAACTAGCGCAAATTGCAATTCAAACTGCCCAAGTTGCTGAACACTTCGGAGAAATTCCACGTGTAGCCATGCTAAGTTATTCTAACTTTAGTGGCAGCGAAGGAACTCCAGATAAAATGAAACGTGCGGCGTCCATTGTAAAAGCAATTCGCCCTGACATTTTAGTCGAAGGTGATTTACAAGCCGACACAGCTGTTAATAAAGAAATTCAAGATCGCATTTTTCCTTTTTCAGGCCTTCATGGTGAAGCAAATGTTTTAATTTTTCCAAATTTAGAAAGCGCTAATATCTCTTATAAAATGCTACAACAGCTTGGAAAAGTAGAAGTCCTAGGACCTTTTTTATTAGGAGTCCGCAGGGCCGCCAATGTTCTACAACGCACGACCACTGTCGATACAATTTTTAGTTCTGTTGTATTAACGGCTCTTGAAGCTCAGTTTATTGCTGACTATAAAAGTAAAAAATCTTGAACAGTCCTGTTAGAATAAATATTAAAGATAAAGTCATTGTTGTCGGAGTGGGTCTGAAGTCAGAGCCCGTTTCCGAAATCAAAGAAAATCTTTGCGAGCTGCAAGAATTAGTTATTGCAGCTGGTGGAGAAGTCATTGGTTCGACAGTTCAAGTGCTACCCCAGTACAATCCCAGTTCGCTGATTGGATCTGGAAAAGTTCAAGAAATCAAAGAAATGGCACAAGAAACAAATTGCCAGCTTGTTGTTGTTGATCATCAACTTTCTGGAATTCAATCCCGAAATCTTCAAGACGAAATTGGCTGTAAAATATTAGATCGATCACAATTAATACTAGATATTTTTGCTCAGCGTGCCCGTACTTACGAAGGCAAACTGCAAGTTGAATTGGCCCAATTATTAGACCAAATGCCTCGTAATATCGGCGCCTGGAATGAATCATTATCTAGATTAGGCGGAGGCATTGGCACACGTGGCCCCGGCGAATCCGCATTAGAAAACGATCGCCGTCGCATACGCGAAAAAATTTCGTTAATTAAAAAAAGACTAGAAGAAGTATCGCGCGCACGCGCTCAGCATCGACAATCAAGAAAACGAAATGAAGTTCCAAGTTTTGCCTTAATCGGTTACACCAACTCAGGAAAAAGCTCTTTATTAAATCGCCTTACCGGTTCCCAAGTTATTGTTAAAGATATGGTTTTTGCAACCCTTGATCCAACAACGCGAAAAATTTTCTTAGATGATGGCCCTGCCGCAGTTGTTACAGATACCGTTGGCTTTATTCGAAAACTGCCGACTCAATTAATCGAAGCTTTTAAAGCTACACTGGAAGAATCTGCAGAAGCCGATATTTTACTTCATGTTGTGGATTTATCATCGCCTAATATGGAACGCCAAATAGAAGTTGTTGATGGTTTAATTAAAGAATTCAAATGGGAAGATAAAAAAATAATCCATGTCTTTAATAAATCGGACATTGCCCCGGTGGATCGCCAATTTCGAGTTAAACATTTTCCACGCGTTTTCGTAAGTGCTTTAACCGGCCAAGGCTTTGATCAACTAAAAAAAATCATGTCCGACTCCATCAACGAAATGCAGACCGAAGTCGAGTTATACTTCGACCGCGCGAACGAATACCGCCTTTACGACCTAAGTCGTGAAGCTAAGATTATCCGCAAAGAGCCTGCTACAGAGGGAACCATTTGTTTTGCCATGATGACCCCGACTTTGATGAATAAATGGAAGGAATTTTTAGTAAAATAGATTAAAGTTAAAGGATGAATAAAAAAAATATTTCTATTATTTGTTTGCTTACTTATTTCTCGTATCACTCTGCTCAAGCTGATACAAAATGTATAAGTGGAAACCCTGAATCTACAAATATTGTTGATCAGTTAACAAACGCAAAAAAAAATAATAAATTAACTCAAATAATTTATAATAAATATAATCTAAATCAAAAAACAGAAGCCACGACAAGTACGGACCCAACTTGCTTAACTGGAGACTGTCCAAATTCACTACTAACAAGCCCGATTCAATCCATTCGTTCAACAACCCTGCAAGCTCCTGAACCACCAAAAATGGCGTTTAATCACGACTGCCTTCGTGCAAGTAATACTTTTGTAGCATCGGCTCCTCAAATATCTTGTCCGAAAAATTCAGCAAACACTAAAACGAATATGTGTATTACAGACGAACAACTTAAATATCAAAATGCAGTTATTTCTAGCTTTGCTAATTGCGCAATTAAAGAAGGCTTTGCAGGCGTTGATTTAAACGCAATCTTTCAGAAATATTCCATTGAATCTACATTTAAACCTCAATATGCATCCGGCGATGGCTTGGGGATTGGCCAATTAACAAGTATTTTTGTCGAAGATATTCATCAAAAGCATCGCGGCTTTAAATTTATGAATAAAATTGCCACTAGCACTTCATCTGATTGCGATGCCGCACGCCAGATTGCTGAAGCTGATGTTAAAAACAAACCTAGGTTTTCAAATAAATGTTCTTTTATTTCTGTTGGCGAAGGCCTAGAGCGTAATATTTTGTACAGCATTATTGGCGTCAATACGGTATGGGAAATGAATATTGAGCCTAAACTTCGGGGGTATTTAAAAAAATATGCAACTGACCCCAATATTGATGAAGTAAGAAAATTGGTTCTGATGAACGCGTATGGCCGGGGTGGACCAGCTGCTTCGACAGCCGCAATTCGCAGACTTTCAGCACTTTCTCCAACGCAATTCATTAAAAGAATGAAACAACCTCTTTATACTGAAAATCACAGAAACCTAACCGAATACACATCCAACATTGATAAACGTCAAAAAAAGATTGCCACTAAATTACCCGAATCTATCAAGGCTGAATTTGCCAAAACAGGAGCTGAAGCATGTCTAAATCACTAATTATTACTTCTTTCATTTTCTTAATTCAAATGTCTGCTTTTGCACAATCAAATACTATTTCAAAAGTATATTCGGATTATAAAAACAAAAAAAATCTATTCTTTGCTTCTGACTTAACACAAGCAAACATTAAAGCAGAAATAAATTCTTATTTAAAAACTATTGATAACAACTACGAAGCCATCACAACTTTAGAATCAAAGAACTCTGAAATAGAGCTTAGCATCGAAGGCAATCAAATGGCCTACGATCGCGAACTGCTTCAACCTTTAATCGATTTTTCATTAAGTAGTATGAACAATGAAGCCTGCGCTATAGCTATTCATGATAATAAATTAAATGCGGAATTACCTATTGAATTGATTTTAAAGAAAATTTGTAAGATCTAAAACTACCGGTTAGCCAACCGCAATTCGCGACGTTTTTTAGCTGCTTCAAAGCGCCGTTTCTGTAAGTCTGTTTCTAATATCAATGATGGCACTTCGGTAGGCAGTCCATTATCATCCACCGCAACAAATGTTAAATAGGCCGCTGTGGTCAAAAACACTTCACCCGTTTTTGGATTTTCTGCATCCACACGAACGCCAATTTCCATAGATGTTCTAGAAACAAAATTAACTGAGGCTTTTAAATTAGCGACCCAACCTTTTTTAATTGGTGCTACGAAACTTAATTGATCAATACTTGCTGTGACAACTTCTGATCCAGAGTGTCTTTGCGCTGCGATCGCAGCAACGATATCTATCCAGGCCATAACTTGGCCACCGAACACAGTATCTAAGGCATTTGTGTTAACGGGTAAAACAAGTTGGGTCATTATCACTTGAGAAGAGCTTACAGTTTTGCTGCTCTTTTTCATGATAATGACCCCACTAAATAAAACATAATTCTAACTAAAAACTAAATACCAGCGTCAGAGTTACCATTGCGGTTACCGAAAGTAGCCGTTCCTGGTAAAGTAATCGTTGTATTCCCAGCTGGAATTGCTTGAGCAGCTTGAGTGTTATAAGCAGTCGCGCCAGCAGGTTGAGAAACTTCTGCACGAGATTCACTTTCAACAAAACCAAGATGAGGAAGGCACCAGACGATTAATTGGGCACGAGATTTAACATTCATTTTTTTGTAAATGTTTGTTAAATGAAATTTTACTGTTTTCTCAGTAACAAATAATTGGTTAGCTACTTCCTTGTTAGAAAGTCCTTTAGAAACCAATTCTGCTACTTCAGATTCGCGATTTGATAAACCTTTTTGTATTAATACGTCTCTGAGCATCCTTGCTCCTCCTGCTTATATTGTTTTAAGTCTCTTTTGTGTCTTTCTAAAACAGTCCAGACGATCCTTTGTCTGAACATTTGTTTCAAATTAAAACACAACAACCTATATATAAGTCTGACAAGACTTTCATAAGAACGCAATACCTAAGACTGATTTATTTTTCAAAACTAGACCGAATTAATCTAACTTTCATATAAGTTTCACTGAAACTAACCGATAGGTAGTCCAGAGGAGTCCAAGCCATGTTTAATCCAAATACCAAGTTTCTAGTCGCCGATGATTTTTCAACAATGCGGAAAATCGTAAAAAAGGTTCTTGATGAGTTAGGCTATAAAAATGTTGTCGAAGCAGTCGACGGCAAAAATGCCTTAGAGGTCATCAAGGAAGCTCATAAATCAGGACAACCAATCGAATTCGTTATCTCGGATTGGAATATGCCAAATATGCAAGGTATTGATTTACTTAAAGCATGCAAAGCGGATGCAGATTTCAAATCACTTCCATTTATGCTTGTTACAGCTGAAAGCGAACAATCACAAATTTTAGAAGCCGCAAAAGCTGGCGTTTCGGAATATGTAATTAAACCGTTTAATGCCGCAACTCTGAAAGCAAAAATTGAACGCGTTTATGCAAAAGTACAAGCGCAACAACAAAAGAAAGTGGCTTAATTTATGTCAGCAGCACAAAAGTTAGACCCATCTCACCCGTTTCTAAACAGTAAAGTCATTTTAAATATTTCAAATGGCGTAACCGAGACATTAAAAACAATGGCTCAAACAGATGCTTTTTTTGAAAAGCCTTATGTTGTTAAAGATTGGAAAGCACCCACAGATATAACTGTTTTCCTTGAGTTAAAATCAGATCCATATTTAGGGCAAGTTCGCTTTCATTTTGATAAATCTGTTGCAAAAGGCATTTTAGAAAAAATGTTGGGCTCAGCAGTAAGCGACAATGATTTATCTGAAATATTAGATGGTGTCGGAGAAATTTCAAATATTTTCTTTGGCGTCGCTAAAACTAAATTAAATTTAATTGGCTTTAAATTAGAAATGTCAGTACCTCATCCTGTAAAAAGTGAAGATCTGCCAGTAACTATCGGTGACAAAACATGCCTTGTTATTCCATTTCGAGTGGATCAAACATTATGTTTCATTGAAATGATCTTGTACTGATCTAAATACTTCATCAACATGGACTTATCCAAATCAGGTTGCTCAAATTGAAGCAACCTGATTTCTTTTAAGACATCTGCTATTTTGTTTTTCGGAACTAGCCCTATCAAGTCATGACCATTGATCAATTTTGCAGGCCACAGTGACTGTTCTTGTTTAATTTTATGTAGCATTACTGAATCAAATCTTTCGATCGAATGTAGAAATTCTATCGACTTTAGAATTAAATTATTTTTTTCTATTTCGAAGGACCAATCCGCATATTTATATGAATTCAAATGGTCCAAACAATACTTTAAAGAATCATAAATTTTAAATTCGTCATTAGAAATTTTTAGTCTATTTTTTATTTTTTTTTTCAAATCATTTTGATTTGGAAACAGCATAATTAATACATAGAAAAATTTTTCCTTTGCATAACCAACCTGTAGATCAATTTTTTTAAAATCAAAGCTATGTTCAGGTTCATCAAAAATAAAATTAAAGATCTTAACTGCTAATATATCTTTAAAAAATTCTTCCCACTTAACATATAAAATAATTTTTTGAAATTCCGCCCAAATGCGCTCGGCACTTATCTTCCGAAGCAAGTCTACCCGAGCTAAAGCTGCCGCCAATGTAACTGTTTCGCATTTAAAACCAAGCTGTATTGAAAATCTAAGCAACCGTAAAATCCGCAAATGATCTTCACCAAATCGAACTTCAGCATCGCCTACACAACGAAGATACTTTTTTTCGATGTCTTTTAAACCACCAACAAAATCGACGATTTCTTTCATGTCTTCATTCCAAAACAATGCATTAATCGTAAAATCTCTGCGTCCAGCATCTTCTTTCGCAGTCGCAAAATCAATATGTGAAGGTCTGCGCCCGTCCACATAATCGGATTCACGGCGAAAAGTTGCTAAATCAAAAAAAAGATTTTTCCCGCTTATTACTAATTTTACAACACCAAAACTAATACCTACTGTTAAAGCATTTGGGAACAATTCTAATATCTGTTCCGTGGTTGCATCTGTTACCAAATCAAAATCCGATACTTCGCGATTAAGAATTAAATCTCGAACAGCACCACCTGCAACCCAACAAACAAAACCCTTCTGTGCCAGACAATTCTTAACTTGAATATATTCGGAATACAGAGGATGCTTTGCAAAAGCGACTGCAAATTGGGAATTGTATAAAGCCTGACTAACAACCTGAGACATAAAATAATTATGGAAGATTTAAATCAAATTCTCAACCAATTAAAACAGACACTTGCATTGGATCAATTACAAATTGGCCCGCTAAAGACACCGCTTACTATTTCTTTTTATGAAAAATGGATAGCCAGTGATTTTTATGCCGATATGGCCTATTTAAAAAACCATTTACCGCAAAAGAAAAATCCACTTTTAATCCATCCTGATTTAAAATCCGTACTTACAGTGACTCAATCTTACTTCCCAATACTTGAGCCTCTGGACCAGTTGATTCCAGCCCGCATTGCGACTTATGCTCAAAACAAAGATTATCACTTTTGGCTAAAAGAAAAATTAACTCAAATAATTCTTCAGCTTAAAGGCAAATATCCAAATCACGAATTTCTGCCATTTGTGGATTCTGGTCCCATCTTAGAAAGAAACTGGGCTTATGAAAATGGCATGGGTTGGTTTGGTAAAAACACCTGCTTAATTCACCCTAAATTTGGCAGTCTTTTTTTTATTGCTGAAATTCTTACGACTCTACCTGCAGATAATTTCTTAAACTTAGAACCCTTACCTGATTTTTGTGGCAAATGTAGAAAGTGCATCGATATTTGCCCTACTCAAGCTATCAATGAAAATCATACTTTAAAAGCAGATCAGTGCATTTCATATTTAACAATCGAGGCAAAGACAAATCCTCCTCTTGAACTTCGAAAAAAAATGAGTGATTGGTTTTTTGGTTGTGATTTATGTCAAACAACTTGCCCTTGGAATGAAAAAATTTTTAAACAAAAAGAAATACCCAAACAGCACGCCACGAACACAGAAAATTTATTAAATTTATCAGCTACAGAACAATCAGAATTAATCGCTTTTTTTAAAAAAATACTAACTTTATCAAATAAACAAATCGCTAAAAATTTTTATGGAACCCCTTTATTTCGCTCTGGCGGGAATGGACTTAAAAGAAATGCAATGATCGTAATTGGAAATAGAAATATTTTTTCCTTACGTGATGAGGTTCTGACCTATTTAAAACATCCTAAATTAGGCGAATTAGCTTCTTGGTGCGTGCAACAGCTTGACTCATCAACCTAGTTATCATGATCGAAAAACGTGCAAATGCTTGGCTCAATTGCCATATATTTGATTGTATAATTTATATCTTAAATTCTTGACCTGAATACGGTTTGACCCGGCCTCTATTACATGGTTTTTGTCTGACATGCGATCCAATCTACTTTCATTTCTAATTACTGCTTTTGTAATTGCCTTATCTCCCCAGCTTCAGGCTTTAAATTTTTCTGGATTTGTATCGCGTTCTGTCACCGGAAAACTGAAGCTAAAAGATGAACGATTAAATAAAAATTTTGAGCTTACCTGCAAAGATCCTTCTGTAAAAAACGCACTTAAAAAATTAAAAACTGGTGATTATTTATCTTTTGATGGCCTAAAAGATCCTTACAAATCTAAAGTCCTAATTGATTCAATTAATTTTGTTGGCCTTTCACAGCTACTTGCGACCTGGCAGGGTGACGATAATTATTGCTACAGCTTCACATCTTTTAATGAGTTCTCAATTTACCCCAAAAGTAAAATAACTAACTGTTCAGATCCAAAAGTAATTCCAAGAAATTTTGCTTATAGCATTAGCTCTTCGGATACGAATTGGTTTGTGCTGATTTCTGACAACGAGGCTAGTTATACAGCTGATTTAAATATCATCAATCCGACCAAAGCCGAAATTACTCTTTATGACCCAAATACAGGCACCGTCCTAAGACTTGTTAAGCTTTCAAAGTAGTTCTATGCTATTTGGATGTTACCAAAAGCGACACTTATACCCACGTCCCCTCTTTTATTTTTCAGTAAAAATGATCCTGAAGATCCACGCATAGGCGATATCAGTAAATCTGCTAGCATTGAAACAAATCCATTCACAGATAATAGCTTTACCATTTTAGGATACTCTGATGATGAAGGAATTCGTCTGAATGGCGGCCGACTTGGCGCTTCCGAAGCACCCAAAGTAATTCGACAATTTTTATATAAAATGACTCCTTCTGCCTTATCTTATAAGCGAATTAGTTTATTTGATTTAGGAGATCTTAATCAACGCCCTGAACTTGCGGAACGTCATGAAGACGCGCTTGAGATAACGACTTATTTGCACAAACGGAAACAACGCGTAATTTCATTTGGCGGAGGTCATGATTATGGCTACGCAGACGCCGCAGGTTTTATTCAAAATAATTTAAACTCTACAAACAAACCTGTGGTTATTAATTTTGACGCGCACTTAGATGTGCGCCCAACAACACATGGCTTCAACAGTGGAACACCATTTTACCGTTTGCTTGAACAGTACAAAGATCAATTTGAATTTATTGAAATCGGCTTACAACCACAGTGTAATTCTATTGCACACTGGACTTGGGCCGAAGAAAAAGGCGCGCATTTATTTGATTTAAATTCTGTCCAAAAAAATGGTCTACTTAAATTATTAGAGAATCCAGTCTTTAAAAAAATAACCAGCTCAACTCCAGTTTTTATTAGTTTCGATATTGATGCATTAAAAGCAAGTGAAGCCGGCGGCTGTAGCCAGGCATGGGCGACTGGCCTTAAGATTGCGGATTGTTTAGAATTTTTAAGTCAACTTTATCAAAAATCAAACGTGCGCGGACTTGGAATTTACGAAGTGTCACCTCCGCTTGATCGCGATTTTCAAACTTCGAAAACGGCAGCTTTATTAACCCATCACTTTTTATTTGAAAGCTAGTGGAATGAAGGGATTTGGCAGCGACAACCATTCTGGCGTCCACCCTTCTTTAATGAAGGCCATCTTGGATTGTAATGTTGATCATGCTCCTAGTTATGGAACTGATGACAGCACTGTTCAAGCAACCGAATCATTTAAAAAATTATTTGGCTCAAGCACCAAAGTCTACTTTGTATTTAATGGAACGGCTTGTAATGTATTGGCTTTAAAATCAATCATGAAAAGTCATGAATCAATTTTGTGTTCTAGCGTAAGCCATTTAAACGTGGACGAGTGTGGTGCCCCAGAATTTTTTGCTGGAAAACTTATTCCGCTTGAACACAAAAATGGAAAAATAAATTTACAAACATTAAAAAAAGCACTTATTCGCCGGGGCGATCAACATTTTAGTCAGCCCAAAGTTGTAAGCTTAACTCAGCCCACTGAACTTGGAACGTGTTATACTTTAGCAGAGATTAAAGAAATCACCGCTTGGGCGCATAGCCAAGATATGTATGTACATATCGACGGGGCCCGCATCGCAAATGCTGTTCATTTTTTAAAAACAACTTTCAAAGAAATGACGACTGATCTAGACGTTGATATCGTTTCTTTTGGCGGAACAAAAAATGGTCTGATGATGGGCGAAGCTATTTTAGTCTTGAATCCAAAATTAGCTACTGATTTAAAATATATTCGTAAGCAAGCCGCGCAACTGCCCTCAAAAACTCGTTTTATCGCAGCTCAATTTTTCACTTATTTAGAAACCGAACTTTATAAAGTAATTTCAAACCATTCCTGCCGAATGGCTGAAAAACTTTATCAGCAATTGCAAGAAATCGAAGGTATTCAGCTAACTGCAGCACGCGAAAGCAATGCCGTATTTGTAAAAATACCGCAACCTTGGATTAAAACATTAAGAGAAAAATTTTTTTTCTATGTATGGGATGAATCCACTTTTGAATGTCGACTGATGTCGACTTGGGATACCACTGAAAACGAGATTGATGATTTCACCAATCTCGTTCGTAAATTAGCTTCTAGTTAGAACGCTCGCGTAAAAAACTTATTAACTGTTCGGCATGACCATCTGCTGAAACTTTTCTGAATTCCGCTATTAAGGTCTGATTTTCATCAATTACAAAAGTACTTCGTTCGATGCCCAAAACCTTTTTTCCATACATGTCTTTTTCTTTAATAACATCAAACATACGGCAAAGTTTTTCATCTTCATCGCTTAGCAATTCGATTCCTAATTCGCATTTATCAATAAACTTTTGATGCGAATTCAAGTTATCGCGCGAAACACCAACAACAACTGTATTTAATTCTGCAAAAGTACTTTTCAATCTAGTAAAATCGCGTCCCTGCAACGTGCATCCAGGCGTGTCGTCTTTAGGATAAAAATAAAGAATTACTTTTTTTCCAATTAGATTAGACAATAAAAATTCATTCCCAGATGAACTTTTTGCAGAAAAATCTGAAACAACTTCACCGACTTTGATTTGGGATTCCACCATTTTCATTGTTGGAACCACCTTTTGGGGTTTGTTTTTCTTGATTATTTTCTTTGCTATTTTCTTGGCGCTGGCTGCGACCTTTTTTACGACTTTCTTGATTGCTTTCTTGATTGCTTTCTTGATTGCTTTCTTTTTGGGCTTCTGGATTATTTTCTTCGGTAACGACTTCTTCACTGTCTTTTTCAAGACCTTCTTTGTAGATTTTTTCGCTGCTTTCTTGACTGGCTTTTTCAATTTGGTCTCCTAGTTTTTTGATTTCACTGTTTTGTATATCATTTGATGAACTTGGCTTAACTTGCAGAGTGGGCAATGTCGAATTACTATCTATTTTATCATCTAAAAATTCGTCGATCACTTCGATTTCTTTTTCAATCAGCTTAATTTTACCTTCAATTGGAACATTTAATTCAATTTTTCTTCGCTCTACCAAATCTTTATAAATTCCACCACGTATAATTAACTGATTGGCATCACTACGGCGAAATATAAATGTTTTCAATCTTAGCTCTTCCGCGGAAACATCTGAAGAGACTAAGTTTTTAGTCCAATTTAGGCAGCTTAGTTCTGATAATTTTTTATCTTTAATTTTAATTTCGCATTCAACATCGCTACCCGTTAATGAAACGGAAAGCCCAACTACCGAAGCCCACTCTTTAATTAAAAAAGTAATTTTCATATCATTGGGATTAAGACCCAGTTTAATTTTCGCAACTATACTTTCAGGCTTTTGGCAGGTTTTATAAATTAAAATTATTTTTTTATTACTATTATCTGCAACAAACCTAAACCGCGTACAATCTAGCCGAGTCGGTGCCATCTTTTTTATACCCGCAGCAATTTCCACTGCGTAGCTTAATACCCAAAACAAAGACATGTCGTCTGCAAATTGATTTTTGGTCATAATCCGCAAAGCTTCTTTCTCTAGACTAGCTGAAAAATAAATTGCTTCACGCTGCTCTTTATTTAACAAAGTGGTATTTGCCTGGTCCATCACTTTTAACTTAAGACCACTTTCACGCAAAGCAGCAGGTGCTTTTTCAGAAGCCACATAAGTCTCTTCTGCTTTTTTAAAACAACTGGTTAAGTTTAAAATAAAAAAACAAAAAATAATCCATTTCATCTGGTATTATTATGTAAAATACTCTTTCACTTTAGCAAGATATAGTTCACGATAATGATATGAAAAATATTTGGACACAACATTACCCTAAAGCAGTTCCTCATCATATTAATATAAATGAATACAATAATATTCTTGAAGTCGCAGATGAAGCTTTTCGTAAATTTCGTCAAAAAGTTGCTTTTTCTAATTTTGGAATAGATATGACCTATCACGAGCTTGATGTTCTTTCAGGACAGTTCGCTTCCTATTTACAAAATTCATTAGGCTTAAAAAAAGGCGATCGCATTGCAATTCAACTACCTAACCTTTTGCAATTTCCGGTTGTATTATTTGGAGCCTTCCGAGCTGGACTTATTGTTGTAAATACAAATCCACTTTACACAGCCCCTGAAATGCAACATCAATTCAAAGACTCTGGCGCTGTTGCAATAGTAATATTGGCTCAATTCGCACACTTGCTTGAGAAAGTTAAAGCAGAAACAAATATTAAACATGTGATTGTTACTGAGGTTGGAGACCAGCTTCCATTTTTGAAAAAACATTTAATAAACTTTGTTTTGCGAAAAGTAAAAAAAATGGTCCCACCCTACCCTGCACTAAAACATGACACATGGGGAACGGCCCTTAACCTAGGGTCTCAGAAAACATATGTTCAACCCAACCTTACTTTAAATGATACTGCCTTCTTGCAATACACTGGCGGAACAACAGGTGTTTCCAAAGGAGCTGTACTAACTCATAAAAATATTATTGCAAATATGTTGCAAATTGTAGCCTGGATGAGACCCAAATTGATTGAGGGTGAAGAAATCGCAATTACCCCCCTACCTCTTTATCATATATTTTCTTTAACAGTTTGCAGTCTTGCTTTAATGAAATATGGAACTCAAAATGTTTTGATCACAAATCCACGCGATTTCACTTCATTTATTAAAGACATGAAAAAATACAAGTTTACTATTTTGACCGGAGTAAACACATTATTTAATGCATTAGCAAATCACCCCGACATTAAAAGTGTTGATTTCTCTAAGACTAAAGTTTGTGTTGCTGGCGCCATGGCTTTACAAAAAGCTGTTAAAGACAATTGGTTTAAGGCAACGGGAACAACCGTTATAGAAGGCTATGGTTTAACGGAAACGTCTCCTGTGGCTTGTGTAAATCCAATTGATGGAACTGATCAAGTGGGCACTATTGGCATCCCCGTACCAGATACTGAAATTAAATTTATTGATGAATCTGGCAATGAAGTTGCGCTTGGCCAGCCCGGAGAAATTTGCATTCGTGGGCCTCAGGTTATGCAGGGGTATTACAACCGTCCAGATGAAACGGCTAAGGTAATAATTGATGGCTGGTTATTAACTGGTGATATTGGTTTAATGAACCCAGATGGGTTTGTCAAAATTGTCGACCGCAAAAAAGATATGATTTTGGTTTCTGGATTTAATGTCTATCCGAATGAAGTTGAAGATGTTATTGCAAAACATCCAAAGGTCCTTGAGGTCGCAGCAATAGGTTTTCCAGACGAGCACTCGGGCGAAGTTGTTAAAGTCGTTATTGTTAAAAAAGATGAATCCTTAACTGAAAAAGAAATTGTAGATTTCTCTCGAGAATTTTTAACTAATTACAAGGTTCCAAAGCATGTTGAATTTCGTAAAGAATTACCAAAAACGAATGTTGGTAAAATTTTACGACGCGCACTTCGCCAACCTGCTGCCAGTTAAAATAGATTTTAATTTATTATTACCATTTTGATACGAAGAAGTTTTATTCAAATTCTATAAGTTCGTCATGTTTTCATGATTTATTACCGATATAACGCATTTAGGAATGCATCATTTTTGCAGTTCTTAAAATTGGGGACTGTATCAAAGGGGTAAAATATGAAAATCAAAAATCCAAAAATGATTTCTGCATTTATAATTACTATGTTACTCGTGCTAACCTTTCAGAACTGTGCAAAATTGGATATTAAGGATGTTAGTGACAAAAGAGCCCCCTCTAGCCTAGGCTCGACAGACTCTCCAGCACCCATCGATACTACAAACACAATACCAAATGACCCTGCTTTAACTCCACCTCAGCCTGCGTGTCAAACGCAACTGATAGATACCTTAAGAACTGTTAAAGTTCTTTTCTTAATTGATACTTCTGGGTCTAATGCCGGCAAAAGTGGAACGGATGATGGAAAAAAATGGCGCGCAGATGTTTTAAATACTTTTATTGCCAGCTATGGAAGTAAATCTAATTTTTATTATGGTCTTGCAACTTTTCAGGGGTCCATGGCAACACCACAGATTATGATGGATAAAAAATCATTTTTTACCAATAATTTAAATGTCGTTAAAGATGGTATTAGCCGATTCATGGCAACGCCAGATAAAGACAGCACTCCTTACAAACCCGCTTTAAAATTAGCACAACAAATGATTGCTGATGATTTAGCAACACAGCCTGAAAGTGAAACTTCTTATATTGTAGTGATGATCTCTGATGGCGGAGCGACGGATTACAATGATAATTCGGACAATATAATTCCAGACATTAATAGCATTGTAGCTTTAGCGCCAAAACAAATTAGTATGAACAGTGTGTTTTATTATGGAGCTAAAAAAGATTTGTCTCAAACTAAGTATCTTGAAAACATTGCTAAGATTGGACAAGGAACATTTATTACAGCAAACTCAAGCGAATCATTAAAAATTGATGATGTTCTTAAAGTTCCAAAAACAATCTGTCAGTAATACTTTTTTTAGCATTGATAAACTTTTTCTATCTAAAGTAATTTTTAACAACCGCAAATTAATATTTGCCGTTAAATGTCACTTGTCAAATATCAACACATCCTAAATCACTAGTTTCGCCAAAGCCTAGGAACGCATATTGTAGTTTCGATCTTCGGCTTGCTCAATCGATAAGGATGCGTACATGAAAAAAAATACTCTTGCATTTGGAATTGCTCTTTCGGTTGCGCTTATGGCGCTATCAGCAAAGTCACAAGAGTTTAACATTGAGGACTACAACAAATCCTTAATACGCAATGGCGTGGCTTGGAATGCTTCCCAAGAGATCTACCTGCCAAGCTTTTATACAGGATTTGCTCCACGTATCGAAGATCCTAACCACATTCATTTGCGCTTAGGACGAGGCAATCAGATCCGTTTAACTACCCAATTGGATGAATACAGTATTCTAACTTATGTTTATGGCTTAAAAAAACGTGAAGCTTTATTTGATCAAACAGTTCAGCAGGGGCTAATTCAGTTAAAACAACAAGATCAATTAAGTCTTTTCAAATCAGTTATTAATTCTTCACACTACAATATCAACGCTTTGATTCAAAACTTAGAAACAAATAAAATCACAAAAGAAGAATTTTACAAGCAAAGTTTACAAATCATTGAAGAACTAAATAAGGGGCGCGTTTTTCATATCAAAATAAATTTAACTACTTATATAGAACGTTGGCAGAATACAGTTAATGCATTTTTGTCTACAACAAATGGCACTATCGAAGAGGCAGTGACAAAAAACCCTCAAAAAACAATAACTTTACTTAATGACTTAGTTTGGGGACGCATTAACTTAACCTACGTTACCGCTGAAATAAAAAATAAATTAATAGAAACAATAAAAAACAAAGCAAATCCATCCGAATTTTCAAAAAATGCGTTAGAACTATTAAAATTAACAACAAGCGACCGCTACAGTTTAAAAGTACTACGAGATGGCCAACTTCAACCATCAATTTATACCGACTCTTTAAATCAAATAATTCTTGAATACCCCGAATTTACAGCCATCTACCCTAATGGATCAGTTAAAGAATATCAAAATGATCGCGATGGAAATACTATTCCAAAAATTCGAGAAAGTGGAGCGATGTCGTTTATCGCAAGAGCCACTCATGATGTAGACCATATTCGTAGCGAAGGTTATTATGGTTATATTCCTAAAATGGACTATACCACTGAAGGCAATGGGCTGCACAACCCTGCCGTTCGCACCTCTTTAAAAAAATCAATTTATGCTAATTTGTATAAAGATTTAAATATTCCAGCCACTAATGACACCCTTTGGATTGTTTCCCGCGGTGGTGTTTCTCATGGATGTACACGAATGGCTGCCGGACATATCTTGGAAGCACGTCAAATTTTTCCTTCGAATGAAAAACTAATGACAAAAGTTTCTTATTTTGGAAATGCCTCTTCAGACTATGATCTTTTTGATATTGATGGTGATGGAAAAATTGAAGTCATGGGCGTGCAGTATTTCCTAGCTTATGGCATCGATAGTGATAGTGGCGAAGGATACCGCGAAGGTTCTGGATTAATTGAGGAATCGCAAAACCGTGAAAAATTTTATATGTTTCTATATGGCAAAAAGAATCAATTCCGCATTGAAAATAACATTTACAAATTTGTAAATCCTTTCATATCTGAATTTTCATATGATAAACAAACCGATATTCGCGCCGCTGCTTTTAGTATTAAAATGAACGGTGAATTTTCGCTTTATGAACAAGCTTACGAACAAGATAAAATGCAATTTTTTAAAATGTCTTCCAAAGAAATGGGCACATTACAAAGCGCCTCTTCAGATTTTAATAGCCTAGGAAAACGAACTGTACGTCTTTTTGGTCGAGCAAATGGATGCGGGCCGTTTAAAAACGAATTTAAATTGTGCAATGAAGACAATTTTAATAAAGAGCTTAACAAACTATCTACTCAAATTTCGAAGGTAAAGTAATATGAAACAATTGGCTAAAAAATTAATTATTGCTTCATTGATTGGTTTTCAAGTTCAGGCATCTCCAACAGCCTTAGAACGCGAAACTAAAATTAAAATACTTTTTAATGATATAAAAAAAATGTCTAAGGGCGCCTTAGATCAAAACACCTACCAAACAGCAACTGGCAGAACTTTAGTTATGCAAAATGGAATTGTTACCAGTCCCCCAAAAGATACTCTGCTTACTGTTGCTTTCAGATCTACTAAAGCAAAAGAACTTGCAGAGTTAGATTTTTATGTTGGCAATCGCTATGGTTCTAATTATTGGGAATTGAATAATAAATACTTAGCCACACCTATGGAACAGACTAATGTTGGTTTTCATTTAAGCCCAAATGATTTAAAAATGAAAAACGAAGCATTGCCGATGTCGCTATCTTTGGCAAAACACCAAATGCTAGAATTATACTATATGGGAAAAAACCCCACATCGTTATTAACAAAAAGTTATCTTCAGCGCGGAGTTGCCGATGCGGATAATGAACTTAAATATTATCGACTTTTTGCAGATTACTTAGCTGCCAATATTAAAACCGAAACTGATTACTTAGTGTATATTGAATTTCAAAAAAAATCGAACATGCTTCCTGGAAAAAAAACAATTTCTTTAAGCGCCATTCGCCAACTTGTAGCTGATATATCGACTAAATTAGATAGTTATTTTCCTACCGACAAAGCGGCTACTTTTAGATCATTACGAAATTCAATTCATAATGGTATGAATAAATCTGTTCTAGTATCACTTTCTGACTTCCAATCGGTGAATTCCGCTTTAATTTTACCAGAAGATTTAATTTCTTATGAAGCATTAAAAACTCAAATCGCAAGTTTTTATAAAATAGATAAAGACATTCTAACTGTATTACTACCCGCAATTAAAACGGATATACCGGAATCTGTTTCAATAATTAATTCTTTAAAAATGACGAATAATTCTTTAGAATCTTTATTGTCGTTATCGGCTTTAGCAACGACAGCTCGTCAGAAATTTTATGTTACAAAGAATATTGATTTAACCCATTTGATTATTCGTACCCAAGAATTTATAGATGCAGAACTTGGTAATTTAAATTTTTCAACAGCTACAGACATAGTTTTAAAAGCCAAAATGCTTGTTAACATGAGCTATGCAATGGGGTTAATGTCGCAAAGCAGACTCAATGAAATAACTGATCGTTTGTCTACGTCTACAAATTCTGCATTAACAGCTATATCAAGTGCATTATCCGAAGCAGTTAGCAAATTTGAAAATGCGTTTCAACCAGCATTAAATGATTGGAAATTAGTTTCCACTTCCGTTGCTTCTTTTGTAGATGATAGCATTCGCTCTTCATCTTTAATTGGACTTGATGCAACGTTGACTCAACTGAAATCAGTATCTTTAACGGCGACAATTCCTACGTCGACTGTTGTTAAACCTGCAGTACCCGTTTCAGCACCTAACACCTCTACTATGCAACCTCCACCAATAGCGACAGCTTTACCAATTGTTCAGCCCATGAAACCAATATCTGAAGCCACCTTAGTTATAGAAAATCCAGGCGTTGGGTATGGTTATTTGATTTTTGTGCCACGCCTGGAAACAGAAAAGATAGTTCCGACATTAAGCTATAAAATGATACCCATTTTTGAAACATTACCCTTAGACTTGGGCGTCATCGCTGGCGTTATTACTGAAGAACCGCAAACACCACTTTCGCATGTGAATATTAAAAGTAAAAATCGCGGAACACCTAATGTGTACATGAAAAATGCATCTCAGGATGGACGAATTCAATTATTACTAAAACAAAAAGCCTTAGTTCGCTTCGAGTTAAAAAATGGCGAAGTTTCTATTCGCCAAGTTCCTTTGTCGGAAGCTCAAGCTTTTTGGGGATCTGCGAACGATAAAAAACCAGAAATAAAATTACGTGCTGATTTAACAGAAAAACGTATTCGTTCAACAGCAGAAATGGGATTTAAAGATGTTATAAGTGTTGGCGCAAAAGCGGCCAATTACTCAGAAGGAACACATATTTTACCAAGCGCCTTCCGTCCTGGTTTTGCGATTCCATTTTATTATTACCGCGAATTTATTCGCACAAATACAATGGATGGAACAACGTCAATTGAACAGTACATTACACAATTAGTGCAAAACCCGCGCATTAAAACTGACAAAGCTTTCTTAGTTGATGCATTAACAAAGTTGCAAGCACGCATGACAGATGAAAGTTTAACTGTAAATAAAGACTTAATAGCACAAGTTAAAACTTTAGTTACAGCAAAATATCCAGGTCAAAAAATAAGATTTCGTAGCTCTACAAATTCTGAAGATATGCCACAATTCACTGGCGCAGGTCTTTATGATTCTGCTGCTTATGATCCCGCAAAACCAACAAAGACAATTGATAAGGCTTTACGTTATGTTTGGGCGTCTGTATGGAATTTACGAGCTTTTGAAGAACGCGATTTGTTTAAAATAAATCATTTAGACGTTTCAATGGCAATGCTTGTAAGCCCTGCATACCCAAATGAAATTGCAAACGGTGTTGGCGTAAGTCGAAACATATTAAAACCTGAATTGGGTCCAGGTTTTTATTTAAATATTCAATCTGGATCGGATGCTGTTACAAATCCTGATCCATCAATTACACCAGATCAAGTATTGGTATTAAAAAAGAAAGATCCAAAAACAGGAACAAAATATACTTTAATTTACACAAAAATTTCTAGCAAAACAAAAGACAAACCTGTTTTACCATACGAAGAGGTGGAAAAAATAGCTGATTACTTACAAGTGCTGCAAGATCATTTTATAAAAATTTATCATCCTAAAAATGATAATCCAAACTTTTCCTTAGATGTCGAATTTAAGGTTGATTATTCTGAAGGAGCTGGAACACGCAAAGTTCATTACAAACAAGCGCGTCCATTTGTTGGTCAGTAATTAACCTTTTTTAGCCCAAGTTGTACACCAGCCTTCAGCGGCTACGACTTTTCCAGCTGCAAATGGCATTTGACATAAGCTAGCTTTTTTTCCACCTACAGTGGTTTCTTTGCTAGCATCATAAAACACACATCCCTTACATTTTTGATCTTCGAATTTTACTCCGTTACGATCAGTCTTTAAAGATTTGTCTTTAATGTCTTTATTATTATGAACATAATTAACGGCTTTCGCTGCGGCGTCTTTTGGATCAACCAACACCGGTCCTGCAGCAGCTGCTCCGCCTGCACGACGACGTTCTTCTGCTTCTAAAATAGACGGTAATATAGAGGCAATACCAATAGCCATTAAAGTTGTTTTAAAAAAAGAACGACGATTCATAAAATCTCCTTGTGAATGAATTAAATACGATGATTAGCCATTTTCATTTAGTTTTCAACATGATGATGACAATTTGCATTAATGAACGATCATGCTGCTTAATGCTAGGCGAAAGTTCATAGTATCACCAATGACGGCATCAAATACTTTTATTAAATACAAATGGGACAATTCAACATCACCACAGCTTCAACTTGGCACTAAGTTTTATGATGAAGCGACTCCTGCAAAATTTCCTGATAAAAAATTGCGCTATTGGAACTCTTCTATTCCTATAAATATTGAAAAAGATAGGCTTTGGGACTTTGCACCCTTAGCAAATAATTTACCAAATCCATTGGCACTTCGCTACCATGGGCATCAATTTCAAAATTACAACCCTGATTTAGGCGATGGCCGGGGCTTTTTGTATGCGCAGTTCTTAATGGATCAGCAATGGTATGACCTGGGCACAAAGGGTAGCGGCCAAACTTTATATTCACGACGTGGCGACGGCAGGCTTACTTTAAAAGGAGCTGTTCGTGAAGCTTTGGCAACGGAACAATTGGAATCTTTAGGAGTTCGTACTTCTAAAACGCTGGCTATCTATGAAACCGGAGAAAATCTAGAACGCAATGATGAACCCAGTCCAACACGCTCAGCTGTTTTAACTCGATTTAATTTAGGTCATATTCGAATTGGCACATTTCAACGCTTAGCTTATTTAAACGAACTGGATGCAATAAAAAAACTAACTAGCTATTGCCTTCATTTTTATTATCAAAAAGAAAATGAACTTTTAAAATCAACCGAAGATGAACTTTTAATCGCGTCCACATTTCTAAGATCTGTATGTGAAAAAAATGCTGAACTTGTTGCCGAAGTTATGATGGCTGGATTCACTCATGGCGTTTTAAATACCGACAATATCAACATTTCTGGAGAGCTTTTTGATTACGGACCTTACCGTTTTATGCCAAACTACAACCCCTTATTCACGGCAGCTTATTTTGATCACAACGGATTATACGCATTCGGTAGACAACCCCAAACTTTTTTATGGAACCTGCATCAGCTAGGCGGTTGCTTAAAGCGCGCCTATCCTGACCTACCCTATGAAGAAATATTAGAAAATTTTGGCGAATATTTTAATTCAGTTTTACAGAAAAAATTTTTATCGCGCTTAAATTTAATTTGCGCGGATATGGAATTAGTTGCTGAAACGATTTCTTTGTTTTTTCAATTGATGGAAGAAAATAAATTATTATTTGAACAAACTTTTTTTGATTTCCATAGCTTTAGCTTAAGTCGCATTCAAAACTCAGTCCAAAAACAATTCTATACTGGACCTATTTTTATAGCTTTACTTAAAAAATTGGAACAAATGAAAATTCACGATCTAGAAAAAGCAAATCACACATATTTTTCAAAAGAAAAACCATCGACTTTATTAATTGATGAAATCGAATCCATATGGAACTTTATAGATAAAAATGATGATTGGAGTTTATTTGAAAACAAACTCCAATCCATTCGTGCGATGCGCGGCTTGTATTAAATAAACTAATCGTTACTTACTTCTATTGCATCTTCACCACGGGCTGCTTTAACTTTTGCTGCCGACCAGTTACGAAATCTTTCAATATAACCATAAGCTGCGGGAACAACTAATAATGTAAGTGCCGTTGAACTAATAACTCCACTGACAATGGCAATACCCATCGACTGCCGCTGAGATCCCAATTCAGTCAAGCCGACAGCAATCGGTAATATTCCTGCAATTAACGCTAACGAAGTCATTAAAATTGGACGCAGACGAGTTCGGCATGCTTTTAACAATGCGGCATTAATTTCCATTCCTTCTTTTAAAAGTTGGTTCGTATAATCCACAAGTAAAATAGAATTTTTTGCGACGACTCCCATTAATAGAATCAAACCAATGATCGAGAAAATATCAATTGTCTTACCTGTCACAAAAAGACCAATGAATGCTCCTGAAATCGCAAGGGGCAATGCTAACAAAATTGCAAAGGGAGTCACAAAGCTTTCATATAAAGAAGATAATACCAAATAAATAAATAAGACGCCTAAGCCCAATGCCACCGACATATTTTTTATTAGATCTGCGAAATCCTTAGCCTGACCTTCGAATTTATAAGACACACCAACGGGTGGTTTTAATTCTGTTGCCAAAACTTTTTCAATCTCTGCAGAAGCATTACCTAATTGTCCATTCGTTCCTAAGTTGGCAGTAATCGCAATAAAGCGACCTTTGTTCTGTCTATTGATCTGAGAAAATCCTTTAGCATCTTCAGCCGTCGCAACTTTTGATAGTGGAACCATATTATTATTTTGATTCGGAACTAGCGTTGTCTTAAATTCTTTTCTTAAATCTTTTGATTCATCTGGAAACTTCACACGCACGTCGTATTCGATTCCATTTTCACGATATACGGCAGGAGTAGCACCTTCTGTACGATAGCGAAGTTCAAGCCCGGCACTTGCAGTAGAAATACCCAAAGCTTCGGAACGGTTACGATCAAAGACCACACGGTATTCAGGTTTTCCAGATCTAAAATTTGTATCCACATCCACAAGTCCAGGTACCTTCTTAATTCGTTCTTGTAACTTTAAAGTGTATTCAGACAATGTATCTAGGTTATCGCCCACTAAATATAAATTCAATGGCTTCTGCCCACCACCCGAAATATCAATATCACTAACTGCTATAATGGCTCTATCTTGATACGAAACTAAAGAATTACGGATAAGCTCTTTAAATTTAGTTGTTGATTGAGACCTTTTGTTACTAGGAACTAGTTTTACATAAAATGTTGATTTATTTGATTCAAAGTTACTAGAACCAACAGTTAATGAAATAAGCTCTACACCTTTAGTTTCTTGTAAAACTTTTTCAATCTCTTTCGAAAATGCAAATGTTCCTTGTAAAGATGTACCTGTCGGCATTTCAACTGAAACCCCAAATTCGCCGATATCATTCGGCGGCAAAAATGTTTTAGAAATAAATTTTCCTAAATACATTGTTGCAATAAAAAATACAGTTGCAGAAATTAAGACGGCCTTCTTGTGTTTCAACGCCCAACCTAACGTCGCCTCATATAGATCTTCAAGCTTGGTTTGAAAACGGTCAAACGCAGCAAGCATTCGCCCGATAGGGCCTTTTCCTTTAACATGTTCATGCTTTGTAGCTAAATAAGCCGAAAGCATCGGAGCCATTGTAAAAGCATCAAATAATGAAATCAACATCGTAAAGACAACAGTTAATCCAAATTGTTTGAAAAACTGCCCAACAATACCTGGCACAAAAGCAATCGGACCAAATACTGCGATTACCACAAGTGTTGTTGCAACAACGGCCAATGCAACTTCTTGAGTTCCCTCTAGGGCGGCCGTTCTTGGATCTTTACCCATCTCAAGATGCCTAAAAATATTTTCTCGGACAACAATCGCATCATCAATTAAAAGGCCAACCGCTAACGACAATGCGATCAGAGTCATAATATTAATCGAAAATCCCATTGCGTACATAATAACAAATCCACCTAAAAGCGAATTCGGCAATGCTAAACCAGTAATAAAAGTAGATCGTGCAGAACCTAAGAAAAAGAAAACCACAACAATACATAATAAAATACCAATCAAAATACTTTCTTTAACATCGGTCACATTCATGCGAATTGGAATTGATCCATCACGCACTAGAAAAACATTTGCTTCAATATTTTTAGCTTTTAATATTTGGTTAATATCACTAACAGAGGCTTTTACTTGATCAGCAACTTTAACAGTGTTTGCACCGGATTGTTTATATACATCAAGAAATAATGCATTTTTACCATTGATCGAAGAAAAACGCTGAGCCGTTACTAGCCCTTTTTCAACTGTACCAATTTCAGATAGTTTAACTGATTTATCTGAACCAACAAAACTAACTCCAACGTTTCGTATTTGATCTAAATTACTAAATTCCCCAACCGTTCTTAGTAAAACTTCATTTTTTGAATTTTCAATTTTACCCATTGGAATATCTTTAGATGTATCTGCAATTCTTTTTGCAACTTGAAGCATTGAAATTTCGCGATCTTGCAACTTCTTCTTATCAATTAAAACATGAATTTCTTTTTTGCGACCACCAATTACCGTAACTAAGCCAACATCGGGAATACGCTCAAACATAGGTTTAATAGTTTCATCCGCTATATCAAATAGTTCACCCTCTTCAATACTTGAACTGATAGCCAAACTAATAATGGGTTGATCAGCGGGATCAAAACGACGAATAACTGGCTCTTCAACATCGGCCGGTAATTTATTACGCGCATTTTGAACACGATTTCGAACTTGTTGTTCGGCTTCTTTGATATCTGTACCAAGTCTAAATTTTATTACTATTTGCCCAACAGAATCATAATTATAAGATGATAAATCTTCTAATCCAGGAAGTGATGACAACTGATCTTCTATCACTTTCGAAACTTGTCTTTCTATATCCACAGGAGATGCCCCTGGATATAACACCTGAACAAAAACAATTGGAAAAGTAACATCCGGAAACTGATCCACTGGCATCTTGTTCATGGAAACAATTCCTAGAACTATCATTAGTGAAACAATGCACGTAATAAAGATCGGGCGTTTAATTGATAACGCAGCTAAATTCATAAAAGCTCCTTAAAAAATTTTTATTTAATTATAATGCGATAAACAAAATGCTTGAGGCTTCTAACTTACGAAGTCCAGACTTTGCTTTTAATAAATTTACTTCGGCTTCGGCAGCATCTGTTTCAGCAACAACAACACTTGCTGTTACTGTTCTACCTTTTGCAAATTTGTCCTGTTCTGCTTTAGCGCGATCACGTTGGTATTGTGCAACCTTTTCTAAAGTGATTACATTTCTTTGAGTAATTTCATATTTTCGTTGCAAATCTGACCATGCAATTTTACCCAAATTCATACTTCTTTCGGCCGTATATTTTGCGGCTAAAGCATCTTTATCTGCA
Source organism: Pseudobdellovibrio sp. (assembly GCA_049301055.1). GTDB lineage: Bacteria > Bdellovibrionota > Bdellovibrionia > Bdellovibrionales > Bdellovibrionaceae > Pseudobdellovibrio. The sequence continues at coordinate 35,088 of JBAQKN010000014.1, forward strand.
GCTGAAATTTGAGCTAATTTTGCATCGGTATCAAACATCCACGAAAAAGTAAGACCAATAAAAGTTTTAGGACGATCGGTTTTTGATACATTTTTTGCCATTACATCATAGTCGCGGTCATAAGAAGATGTATTATAAGTTCCAAGCAATGCTAAATCTGGCTTTAAATTTTCTTTGCTTTGATCAGATACTAATTTCTTAGTTTTAGCTTGCAAACTGGTTAAGTATGCATCAATTTTAATAATATTTTTCTTTTTGGACAGTTCATCCATGTAGTTGTGACTTTTAGCTAAGCTATCCGTTAACACGGGTGTTAAATCTGTTTCTAATAAATCTAAATATTCACGAAATTTTGCTTCTTGAGATTTAATCTCATCAAGGGCTGTTGCTAATTGAACTTCACGCAAAGATGCTAGTGCTTTTGCATTCATTAAATCAGCACGATCACTGATACCATTATTTACTCGATTAGAAGTCCATTGTTCAATTTTTTTTGCACGATCAAAATTTGACTGCTTTAATTTAAGATCTTCGCTTGCTACAGTATAGTCCCAAAAAACTGTTTCAGCATCAAACAAGGTTGCGCGCATTTGTAAATCAAGACCTACAGTTTCTATTTGATTTGTTGTCAAATCCAAATCTTGACGAATGCGAGTACCTGTTCCAAAAAAATCTTTCCACAGTGATTGTTGAATACTAACGCCCAATCCTCCTGTCGAATATTTATCCATTCCAACTGTTGCCGTATCATTAAGGAATTGGTCTGTTTTAGCAGACAGTCCCAACGTTGTGCCTGTACTAAATTTCTTTGCCAAACCTAAACTGTACTCTGTTACATCACGTTTATCGCCAACAGAACTGGGTAACGACTTATCTGAAGCTGATCCCGCCGCCGCAGTTAATACTGGAGCTAACACGATGTCCCCCGCAACAGCTTTATTATTAGAGGCTTCTATAGATGCATTTAAAGCTGAAAAAACTTTATTCTTTGTCTTTACCGTTTGTAAATACTCTTCTAAAGTCATCGCGTTGGCTGCCGTTGAAAAAACGATAGCTATTCCTATCAAATTTGCGATATTAAAATTCATAAAAGGACTCCTTGGATATAAATTTCTGATATTTGTTTTGCTAATTCGGTGGTGTCTTTTGTTATAGCGACACAGTCTTTTGCCAAAGGCGTTGGGCATTCTGCCATTGCGAAGAATCCCCATATACTTTCAGTCATCAAAGTAAAAAATAATGCTGGATTAATATTTGGATTAACAATTTTTTCAATCTGAGCTTTTTTAATTAATTTTATAAATTCAAGCGTCATAGGATAAAAAATCTCTTCATGAATTTCTTTAGAATGCTCAAGTCCTGTTAATTTTTCGCGCGAAAAAATTTTAGAAATTTCAGGGTATTTTAATCGAAAAAATATGATGGTTTTAATTATAAGTAAAATTTCATTAGAAAAATTTTCTTTTGTTAACGTGATGTCATCTACTTTAAAAACATTGGTATTTACGTGCTCTTTTAATTCAATTGCAAATTCACGCATCACTTCTTTATAAAGACCTTCTTTACCGCCGAAATAATAAGAAATAAGCGAAATGTTTGCTTTAGATTCTTTAGCAATTTCTCGGGTGCTAGTCTTATCAAGACCTAGCTTTGCGAATAATTTCGCAGCTACTCCGAGTATACATTTTTTAGAATCCATTGGTTCTGACATAAAGCCTTCTTTGGGTTTAGAGATAATCTAAACTTATCAAGGCTCGCTGTCATTAAGAATTTAATCAATCGTTTGATTTTGCATTAACTTACTGTAATCACTTATTTTTTTAAATATCAAAATGAAATTCAGTTATATTATTTTTTAGCTTCAGCGTCTTCACAATCTTTACAACCACCTGGTTTAGCTTTTTTTTCTCCAGAACTACATTCTGCGCAGCCAGCCTTTTTATCCTTACAATCGCCTTCTGAATGCCCACGATGAGCGCATGAAACAAAAAGTGTCAAAGATATCAACGCAACGATTACTATTTTCACTGAATTCTCCCTTGTTATGATCAATCTTTAAGATCTTAAGTCATTTTGTTGGATAAACATGAATCGCGCAAGTACAGTTCTAAGATAATCCGGGGGGGATCTGATGAAAACTATTTTCAGATTATTAGTTCTGACATTAAGTATCACTGCTCTGACAACTACTATTGCGAATGCAATGGTTACGGGAAACGAAGACAGCGATATTGTATCGCCCCAAATTACTACCTCAACTTTATCTAATATTACTCCAGAAGTAATTCCAAAATCATCAGTATCTGTTGAACTTGGATTTAAAAATAAAACTATTATTTCTATTCTTCAATCCATTGGGCAATTAACTCATTCCACAACCACAAAAATCTATTCTCTTTTAAATTGGAAACATCATACACGAGACAACGACCTTGAAGTGGTCTCTTATAATCGAATCAACCAGTTTGGAAAATGGGTTCATGATAAAAAAGATTCTACTGACTGCTACAACACTCGGGCTAAAGTTTTAATTCGCGATTCATCAAAAACTATTGTTTTTAATGCCGACAATGCTTGTTCAGTTGAAAAAGGTGAATGGGTTGATCCCTATGCTGGAAAAGTTTTAACGGATGCTAAATTAGATATTCAAATTGACCATATGGTTCCACTTAAAAATGCTTACGTTTCTGGAGCCTACGCTTGGGATTACAAAACACGCTGCCTTTACGGGAACTATCTTGGCGCAAACTTTCATCTAATTTCTGTGGCAGGAGTTGAAAATCAACGCAAAGGCGACAAAGGCCCTGATGGCTACATGCCTTCAAATATAAGCTATACCTGCACGTATTTAAAAAACTGGTTAACTATTAAGACCTTATGGAATTTAACAATGACTCCAGACGAAGCCACTGCGATTAAAAAATTAATTTCATCTGAAGGATGTCATGTTGAAAAATTCGTATTAAGCGAAAAAGATATCCTAGCACAGCGTAAGTTTGCTTTTGAACATTCTAATCTTTGCGCAGACAAGAAATAACACTAAAAAAACTATTTCTTAATTAAATGCCTCTTAAAAAATTCGATTGTATTACCTATTTCTAATACTTGATTTTCTTTCTTTGCAGAGCCATGTCCTTCATCCGCAAATATAATTAATTGCGAATTGATTTTCTTTTTTTCTAGTGTTTGGTGAATTTGCAAAGCCTCTCCTGCTGGCACCCTAGGATCGTTCGCTCCCTGAATAATCATCAAAGGAGATTTTACTTTATCCACATAAGTCACAGCAGATAACTTCATTAAAGCTTCTTTATCTTTTTCGGGATCTCCATACTCTGAAATTCTTAATTTTCTTCGATAAGGAGCCGTATTATTTAAAAAAGAAACCAAATTACTCATTCCAACTAAGGCAACCCCTGCTTCATAACTTCCAGCAAATCGTGTCATCGCCATTAATGTCGAATAACCACCATAACTCCACCCCATAACTCCTATTTGAAGATTATCACCAGATTCTTTTTTCCAATTTTTCTTAATCCAAATAGATGCATCTTCAATATCGGTAATTACATTTTCACGTAAAGGGCCGTTATCACTGTTTGTCCATGTTTTCCCATAACCATCACTGCCACGTACATTCGGTTCAATAAATATAAACCCTTCATTAACAAAAGCCTGGGCCATCGTACTAAAACCGGGTTCACTTTGCCCCTCTGGCCCACCGTGAAAATGAACTATGATCGGACAGTCTGTTTTATTATTAATTGATAATTTACACTGCTCTGGAAATCGAACAAACATCGGAATTTTAACATGATCACGCGTTTCATAATTCATTAATGTCGACACTGCAAATTTTGATAAATCAACTTCAGGAGCTGAAGGTACCACCCATTGGGTCATTTTTTTTGATGCCCAATCATACGAATAACTCATCCGCGGAGATTTTGAAGTAATGATCCCCAGCATCGTCATTTTTCCGTCACGAGTCGTTTTTCCTGCGAACACATGATCTGCACCTGGAAATTTTGGAATTGCTATAGGCTTAAAAGTTTTAGCATCTACGGCAAATAGCTCAGTATAGCCAGCCCGATTTATATTATAAACAATCCGTGTTCGCTTTTGATCAATTGAAAATCCGGACACATCAAAATTTAGTTCTTTTGTAATTGGCTCTAAAACATCTTTCCCATCTTTTTTATTTAATTTATATAACTTTTTAAAATCACCGATTTTATTTGATAACACTAAATATTCGTCTGGCTTTGCTGAATAGCTAACTTCGTATTCTTCTTTTTCCCCTTGTCCAATAATTGGCACAAGTTCTTTTGTTTTAGAATTAAAATCAAAGTATTCACTTTCACGAGCTCCATTTAGTTTAACTAAAATTAAGGATTCTCCATTGTTTTTCTGATCTGCGACGCTCCAAAATCCTTCGCCGTCATAAATTGTTTCAACGGATTTATCTGACAATTTCATTTTATAAATCGAATAGGAATCAGGTTTTTTATTATTTGCCGAAAAATACATGTATTCTGAATCATCCGTTAAAAAACACAACCCTACTTGCACTTTTTTCTGACGATAAAGTTCGTCAATAAAACCTGTTTGTAAGTTGAGCCGGAATAAACCTGGATTTTCTTCGCCGTTTACATCTTTTGAAAGAATTAAAAATTTTCCATTTTCAGAAACATCACTTATATTAACTGCGTCAATTCCGCTGGTTAGCTGAACTGGAAAACTTTTTGGACCATTGATTTTCCAAACATGAGTCTGACCTGTTACTTTCCAGGTAAAATATAATGTTTTTTTGTCCGGAGAAAGCATGCCCATACCCGGCGATGAAATATCAAATATTTTTTTCAACTTATTCGCCATTTCAATGGGTAATGCTGGTGGCGCATATTTCTTTAAAGCCTCTGTAGAAACTGATTCTGCGCCAAGACCAGAATATTGCGCGCTAGCGATTGATAAATAAAATAATCCTAAACACAGTGCTTTTAATATTAGACTTATATGAAATTTCATTTCGCTCCCTAAATATTTGATATGAACCATAGCCTACCATTGTTGTTGTTTTTAACTTCCTTGTCGACACGCTAAAGGGCCAATAATTTCAAACATGGTCTAGGAAATTATTTTAATTTATTTTATCTTTACTAACCTTTTCCATCTGTCCAAACGTCTAGCGTTACGGAGGAATTATGAAAAGGATTTCATTATTCAGTTTTTTTAGTGTCGCAAAAATATTAACTCTTGCAACCCTGGTCGCGTCCTGTGCTCCAGAGCCCAAACAAACCGAATTCAGTAGCATTGATCCAAAACTTTCAGCCAATGTAATCTATGGTAGCGATGGACGTTTAGATTTATATCAAGTAACGGACGAACGCTTAAAAACATTAGCCGATTCCACAGTTGCTTTAGTTAAAACATCTGACTTAACAGTTACTAGCTCTATGACTGCTATTCGCGGCTCAAATTATGGAACTGAAATGAATTTATGCGCGACGGAACGATTTCGCGAACAAGATGTTTCTGCCTTTTGTTCTGGAACTCTTGTCGGAACCGATACGATTTTAACTGCCGGCCACTGTATTGAAACGATATCTGATTGCCAAGCTGTTTCATTTGTTTTTGGATTTGCTGTCAAAGCAGCAGGAGTTTTACCAAAAACAGTTGCTACCAGCGAAGTCTATAAATGCAAAGAAATTATTAAACAACAACGTGTAAATAATGGTGCTGATTTCGCGGTGATTAAGCTAGATAGACCTGTTATGAATCACGCCCCTTTAGCCGTGCGACCAACTGGTGATGTATCAACAAGCGATGGCCTTGTTGTGATTGGCTATCCTGTAGGCCTTCCTTTAAAAATCGATACCGGTGGAACCGTTCGATCTATTTCTGGCGTTGGTTATTTTGTGGCGAATCTAGATACCTACGGAGGCAATTCAGGATCTGCTGTCCTTAATGCTTCCACAGGCTTAATCGAAGGCGTGCTTGTACGTGGCGAACAAGACTTTGTTTCAAGCGGAATTTGTTCAGTTTCAAAAGTTTGTGCAGAGGGTGCTTGTCGCGGAGAAGATGTAACAAAAATTTCAGCCGTAAGACCCTTCTTACCCTTAGCGCCACCTCCTACTCCTAATCCAGCACCAATTCCTGCTCCAGTCTCAGAAATTTTCACATCAAATCCCAACATAGTTATTCCAGATAAAAATGCAGTTGGAATTTCAAATTCACTGCAAGTCAGTAGTTTACCAAATGGTAGAAAAATATTTATCACGATAAGCATTAAACATTCGTATATAGGAGATTTAGTAATCAAAGTAACAACCTCAGATGGCAAGTCTGTTATACTTCATCAAAGAGCAGGAGGTAATTTGCAAAATATAGAAAAAAGTTATGAAGTCACAAGTCAGCTAGGTAACGTTGCATCCATAGGTTTATATAAAATAACTGTTCAGGATTTAGCGGCTAAAGATATTGGAACCTTAGTTAGCTGGAGCGTTCAATTTAAATAATACCAAATTTCTATTAATAAGTTCAAGAGTTACTCTTTTTTAGAAGAGGGCCCTTGAGCTTTTTCTTCAAGGACCTCATCTGCTGATTCTTCGGCAGACTCAGATACAAAAAGATCTTCAATCCAACCACCATTAACCACAAGCGCTTGGCTTTTTATACCCATGTCTAATTTGGTTTTATAATTTTCATCAAAAGCAATTTCGCTTGGCTTAACTTCTAAATTCGCTAGAAGCATTTGGAAATCTTTTTTTTCATTCACAAAATCAACAGCCACAGATTGATTAAATAAAGTTTCAGTAGAGTTACAAAAATTTTGAACTTTAGAATCGTTTAGTAACTCAGGCCGAAGTGCTACTAAATTATTTAATTCAATTAACAAATAAGCACGATCTAAGACAGATTCTATGTCAACATGATGATCCTTCATTTCACCCATAGCAGTATAAGCTAAAGAATAGAAACGAGCTTTATTGTAAACACTGTCTAAAGTACGACTCGTTTTTGCATCTTCAACTTCAGAAATAAGCTGTTTCATACTTGGCAGCTTTAGAATATATCGAAAAAAGGGCTTCATTGCTTGAATCCGAGGATCTGCATTTTCTGAATCAGCACTTTTTTCAAACGCTTTTGCAAAACCTTCTGTCGTAAAAACTTCGGAAGATGCATTTTTTAAAGAAGCGCAAAAGTTACTTAAAGGTTTATCTGAATCAGTTAAATCTTTTAAAATTTTTGTTTGTAAAGAAGCTTTCTCCTCGCCTGAATCTGCAGCAGATTCAGCAGGTTGAACACTAGAATCAACACTACTTTTTACTTCCGTATTATTTAAGCTGGCTTCTGAGTGATTTATTTTTTTGGTTGATTGCCGCATTCCGCTTGAAAGATCATGAGCACTTGGAAGTTTATAGAAAATAAAAGCAACAACGACTAAAACGAATGTCATCAAACTTAAACTAACAACAACAATCGTTTTAATAAATTTATTCATTATTTTTTATTTAATAAATTCGCCAAGGAACCAAGGCTGGTATTAGTAAAACCTGTCTTTTTTACTCCTGCAACATCACCATGTGATTTCCATGATGTGTCTTCAGCTTCTTCATTTAAACCTAAAGAAATTCGTTTTTGTTCAAATAAAATTTCATCAATTTTAACTTGAATAACATCACCTTTTTTCTTCATCTCAAAACTTTGCGCGTCTAAAGAATCGCGCCATTTTGATTTTGGAAGCAAACCTGTAACCCCTGGAGCAATTTGTACAAATAATCCAAACACTTCTTTTTTCTCGACTGTTCCTTTATGAACAGAACCAATTGGAAAATTTGCTGGAACCGTCATCCATGGATCGTTTTCTCCGCCACCTTGTTTGATGGATAAAGAAATTTTCAAGCGACCATCAACTTCTTCAAGCTTAAGTAATTTAACAGATACCGTTTGTCCAACAGCAACCACTTCACTTGGATCTTGAATACGTGACCAACCCACTTCAGAAATATGCACTAACCCGTCTACGCCATCGCCAATATCAACGAAAGCTCCGAATTTTTCAATGCGTGTTACTTTTCCAGAAAAAATATCACCTGGTTTTGCAGTTTCTAAAAATGACCCTTCTTTTTCAGCTTTATTTAGGTCTAATAATTTGCGCCGTGAAACCACAATATTACGACCCTTTTGTTCATATTTTGTAATAATGAAATCAAATTTCTGATCAATGTATGAAGCTGGATCAGTGACTTTAAAATCCATTTGGCTAAGTGGGCAAAATGCAGTTTTATTATTAATTGAAACACGAAATCCACCGTTGCAAACTTCTGTTACACGCCCTTCAACTGGCATTTCCATATCCGCAGCATCTTCTAAAGAATCCATATCGCCACTGGCTTTGCGAGATCCTTTTTTTACAACACGAATTTCTCCGCCTTTTGTATTTACCACAACCACATCAATGCGATCGCCAATTTTATATTTCAAATTATTTTCTTCGTCTAACAGTTCAGACTTTAAAATCATTGCATCTACAGATGTTGTTGTCGTAACAAAAGCTTCCTCTTTTCCAATTGATAAAATCTCTGCAACAAATGCATCACCATTTTTTAATTTGTGCCCAACACTATCCATCGAATTTTCAAATAAAGAGGCAAAATCTGTTGCTGCTTTTACATTAAGTTCATCACCGAAGACATCGCGTTTAGACATAGAGTAGTTACCTTTTTAAAATCATTTTAAGTGGATTTAATTGAAGAATACTGTAACCCAATTCAATCCAAATTCAACACCATAAAGCGTCACTTTAAACAAGACTGTCTAAACCTAAGACAGTCTATTCGCTTATAATCTACTGCGAGCTAGGTCTAAAAAATGCTGTAAAGCGTAGCGAGTCCTATATGGGCATTGTTTACATTTCTTTGACGATTAGGAGCAGTGATGAAATTTTCTATACTCTTAGCGCTAGTATTGGCAAGCGGCACGGCTTGGTCTGAGTCTAAAAAGACAGTGTGCTCAATTACTCTTAATTCACCCAATGAAATCAATGCCCTAAAAGAAAAGCTGCCCTCAGAACAATTTAATTTTGTAGAGCTAACAGAAAATACTCGTGCTGGATCTGACTGGTTCAAAAATTCGTGTGATGCTAAACTTCAATGTGACGTATTACTTATTTCAGGGCACTTCGCAGGCACTTTTTTTGGCGATACAAACTTAACATTAGGTATTAATTCACTTGAAACCCTTAGCTGCAAAACAGATTGTGATGGCATATTAAAAAAGCCAAAAGAGGTTTTTCTTTTTGGATGCAATACTTTAGCTGGTAAAAATACAGATAATAGAACCCCTGAAGAATATGTTAATGTTCTTTTACAGGATGGATTTTCTCCGGCCCAGGCTCAACAGGTTGCAGCTTTTCGCTACAGTCCAATTGGTTCGCGATTTTCGTACCGCATGACACAAATTTTTAACAAAACGCCACGTATCTACGGGTTTAATGGTCAATCTCCAAAAGGCAAAATCAATGGACCAGCCTTTTTAAAATATCTTAAGCCTGTCGCGAAAGACTATTCTGCTTATTTAGATCAAATTACGACTGAGCCGAATGAACCTATATTAAAATTATTTTCTGGCGGAAACATGGTTCAAGAAAAAGGATCAGCCCTTGAAAAAGCTGAACTTTCACCAACTTGCTTTTTATCATCGGAAAATAAAACAGCAAGTCGCATAGAAAAATTAAAATGGATGGTCGAATCCTTAGAAAAAAGTGATTCATTAGAACTTATTGTTCATTTTACAGAATTTTTGAAGGTGCAAAATTTTCAAAAAAAATGGAATCCTGAAGAACAAGATATGATTCGTAGAATTAGTCAAATAGCACCACTTAAAGAGCAATTAATGGGAATTTTAGCATTGGATAAATTTTGGCTTAAGCGCACTCAAACTGAAATTCTTGAATTTATTAAAATTTCTGGGATCATTGATGCGAAAAGCTACAATACTGAAATCACAAAAATTTTAAATTTAAATAAAAAAGATTTTAGCAAGGATGATATGCAGTTTGTTTGTGGTATTAATATTCAAGCTGACCTAAACATCAAAGAAATTGCTGACAGCCAATGGGGAAATCAAAATTTTCGCAGTGCAATCAGTTGCCTAAACCCCAGATCTGTACAAATTTGGGATCGAATTAATCAACACGAGCGAAATTATTAGAACTTAGTTTAATCTTTCTTCTGACGGCGCTTAACAGAAAGCGTCAGTTCAAAAGTAGCCACTTTTTCTGTTAAACTAACTGATGGCACTATGGCGTATGCCTTCATTGTGCGATTAATTCTTTCCACAGAGTTTTTAGCTTCTTCTATTTGATCCACAACTATTTGAGCTTGTTCGCAAATAAACAAAACATCCCCTTCAGCACGTTTTAAAAATTCTGCTTTATAATCTTTAAATAAAAAATCGATACGTTCACCAGACTCTTGAATCTTCTTAACAGCTAACATAGCAATACATAACTCAGAACCAATTGCTAAAGCCCCAAAATACATTGCACCCAAATGATTCCGTGTACGAAAGCCTAATTTGATCTTAAGCACCGTTCGTTCATTCGTAGCTTCCACGACGCGTGGTGCACAAAAACCAATTAATGGGATTTTAGTCCAGGCGTAGACTGATAAAAATAGATTGTCGCGCATTTGTTTCATTTTTTGTTGAAAGCTAGTAGGTGTGTTCATATAAAAATTCTAGCCTAAAAGATTAATACAGCGCAAACTTATATTCATGAAAAAAATTGAAACTGCCTTTACTAAAATGATGAACATCCAATACCCAATTATCGGAGCGCCGATGTTTCTAGTTTCAAATGTCGACATGGTTGTTGCAATTAGTGAAGCCGGTGGCATTGGAACATTTCCAACACTTAATTTTCGCCCCTCAGACAAATATACGGAAGCGTTAAAACAAGTTCGAAGTCGAACCAAAAAACCAATTGGCGTTAATATTATTGTTAATAAAAGCAATACCCGCGCAGCTGAAGATTTAAAAACTTCACTTGATCATGGAGTCGAGTTATTTATTACTTCTTTAGGATCCCCTAAAGAAGTAATAGCTGAAGCACATAAAAACGGAGCCAAAGTTATTTGTGATGTGATCAATTTAGAACATGCAAAAAAAGTTCAAGATTTAGGAGCTGATGGTGTTATTGCTGTTGGCACAGGTGCCGGCGGGCACGCTGGCCCTATATCCCCAATAGTACTTATCAGTTGGTTACAAAAAAAATTATCAATCCCAGTGATTGCCGCCGGTGGAATCGCTGATGGAGCTACTATGGCTTCAATGATAACTTTAGGCGCTTCGGCTGTCAGCGTCGGCACACGCTTTATCGCTTGCAAAGAGGCCACGGTGGACCAAGCCTATAAAAATGCGATCATAAAAAGTACTCCTGAAGATATTGTTATGACCACACGGTTATCAGGTACTCCTGCTGCGGTAATTCGTACTGATTATATCGAAAAAATTGGCTTAGATTTACCCTGGTATTTGAAAATTTTAAAAGATCAAAAATTAACAAAAAAATATATCGTCCCACTGATTCATTACTTAGGATCAAAAAGTTTGGAAGAAGCTGCTACTGGTCCAAGTTGGAAAACAGTTTGGAGTGCTGGCCAATCTGTTGGCTTAATCGAAGATATATTAACTTGTGAAGAAATCATTACCAAACTAGTTACTGAATATGAAATTTGCTTGGCAAATGCACCACGGCTTAAATAATTATGCTAAAAGCCTACCATGTTTTTCATATTCTAGTAAAACACAACTACGAAGCGGATGATTTAATAAAAAAACTTGCTGATAGTATTTCATTTGAAGAACTTGCACAAAAATTTTCTATTTGTTCTTCCGCAAAAAATAATGGCGACTTAGGTTTGATACCGCTTGGAAAAGCAGATGCTGAGTTCGAAGAAGCAGCGCTACAGCTTAAACCCGGTCACGTGACTAAAAAACCAATCCGAACTCGTTTCGGCTTTCACTTAATAAAACGTATTTCTTAAAGGAGATCACATGAAATCATTTTTAATCCCACTAACTGTTCTAACTTTTTTTGTCAGTTCTGCATTCGCTGCAAAAAAGCCATTAGATAACATCGAACTTAAATTTAAAGCAACAACAGGTCCCAGCGAACTTATAGCAACTAAACTTGGACTATTAAGCGCAAAGGTAAGTATCGATAAATTTAAAGATTCACGCACAGTTAATCCAAAAAATAAAATTGGTGAAAACAAAGAACATGAAGAAAAAGGCATCATACTGCCTGTAACAACCTCTTCAGATATTAGTGCTTTTGTAACTGAAAATTTTATGGATACACTAAAACAAACAGGTCTTGAAATAGTGCAAACAAACAGCAACTTTGTTCTTACTGGTGAAATAACCGATTATTTTGTGACTGAAATCAATACCTACCAAGGCAATTTAACAGTTAGAATGACTTTGTCAAAAGACGGTAAAGTCATTTGGAAAAGCACAATCACTGGAACGAATAAACGCTTTGGGCGTTCATATAGTTTAGAAAATTACCTTGAAACACTTTCAGATACGATTGTTGAATTTACGACAGGACTTGCAAAAGACCCTGAATTTATCGAGAAGTTAAAAACTTCTAAATAAAATAAAAAAAGCCAACTACAAGGTTGGCTTTTTTTTTAAATTTTGAATTTGCTTTCTAGTTTTTTTCTAAATCGTGAAGATATGCCATAACTGCATCTGCTTTTGTAAGATCAGTTTTTACTTCCTTGATCGCACGAATTGCATCAGCTTGCTTAATTTTACCAGCCGATATCAATACACTAACTTCTAATTCAATTGGATCAGTAATTGTATAAACAGACTTATGCTGAGGCCATAAATTACCCTCTTCATTAGCACCACCGATACTTAGTGGAATAAAATGATCTATTTTAAATTCTCCACGAGGCATTGATTTAATACTGTAACCAAACTGTCTGTCGTATTTAGCTATGATTGCATTTTTTAGGGCTGACGACACATCACGTGGACAGTAATCAATATTTTCAGGGTATCTTTTTACAGTTGAATCTGCGCAGATCACACCTGGTGTCTGATCAAGCTGCGGGCCAACTGGGTAGCTGCCTTTTGCAAACGAAACAGACTGAGTTAATAAAACAACTGCTAAAGGGGCTAATAAGAACCTGCTAGCAAACGACTTAAACGACTGTGCTGACTTCATATTCTCTCCAAGGTAGACAGGCTTTTACGGTGCCTGGTAGAAACGCCGGCCCATATTGCCAGCTTATATTTGGTATCTTTAAACTTGGAGTCAGCTGACCCGGAAATTAGTTAAGTTTCAATAAAAATAGTTATAACGCAAAGCCTCTTTTTGTAAATTAATATCACTTATTCAATGGCGTGATTGAAAAACGTTCAATACCTATCTAACTTCAATAACTCGGCGCAAGTACTATAAACAGGATCTGGTAATTAACAATGACGTATAAAATGATCGTTTCAAAATTTGGCGGCACCTCTATGGGAAATGCGGAATGCATGCGCCGTAGTGCCGAGGTTAGCCTTAAACAACGTTCAAACATAATTGTGGTGTCTGCAACCTCAGGTACCACAAACTTACTTATCGAAGTTGCTCAGACCGCTGAAAAAAATTCATGGGAACAAACTGAAATTGTTCTAAACAAAATTAAAACTTCGCACCTTAAAATAGCCACTGATTTAGAACTAACCCCAGAGGCTATGCAAAAAATAACCTACCTTTTTACTGAATTAGAATCCTTATCTAAAGGGATATATCTGTTAAAAGATTGCTCCGCTAAGGCATTTGATTACCTGCAAAGTTTTGGCGAGCGCTTATCTTCAATCTTATTTACTGAAGCACTAATTCAGACTGCCAAGAAAAATAGCTTATCCAAAGACATTCGCTGGCTAGATGCCCGATCAATCATTAAAACAGACGATCAATTCAACAAAGCAAAGCCCTTAACAGAAAAAATTATTCGCTTAGCAACTGATAATTTGATGCCCTTATTAAAAAATTCGACCCTATTTGTAACTCAAGGTTTTATTGGCGAAACGTTAGAAGGAAACACCACAACACTTGGCCGCGGAGGAAGCGACTATTCAGCAGCCATTTTCGCAGAGGCAATTTCAGCCGAAGTTTTAGAAATTTGGACCGATGTACCTGGCATTGCCACAACAGATCCTAGAATAGTGCCTGAAGCAAAATCGCTGAAAGAAATATCATTCAAAGAAGCTTCTGAACTTGCCACGTTCGGAGCCAAAGTACTTCACCCAGCAACACTTATTCCCGCAATTCGTAAAAACATTCCCGTTTTTGTTGGCTCTAGTTTTGATGCTGATCAAAACGGAACTTGGGTATTAAAAGAAGTTTCTGAGTGGCCCCTAGTACGCGCCATGGCCTTAAGAAAAAAACAGGTTTTAGTGACCGTAAGCACTCCAGAAATGTTACATTCACATGGTTTTTTATTTCGTATATTTAAAATATTTAATGATCATAAAGTCAGTATTGATGCCATCACCACCAGTGAAATCAGCGTTAGCTTAACTTTAGATGATAGCACTTTACTAAATACCAAATTGATTCAAGATTTAGCCGATATCGCCGAAGTTCAAATTGAAGAGGGCCTAGCACTTGTTAGCCTAATTGGAAATAACATCAACCACACCCCTGGCTTTGCAAAACAAATTTTTGAAACTATAGCTGATATTAATGTGCGAATGATTTGCTTAGGCGCTAGTAAGCACAACTTTTGTTTTCTGGTAAAAGAAGATATTGGTGCAACTGTAATTCAGAAACTGCACGCACATTTTATTTCTTAAATGAACTCATTATTAATTTGTTTAAATTAATTTAACTATTCTGTTTAAACGAAGAAAGCTCTTTTTCTTTTTGATCGCAGCTTTCCATAAGTGTCATTAATTCTTCTTCGATGCCTTCAATCTGAACGCCAAGAAAAGACCAATCTTTGGCTAACTGACCGGCTTTTGCACCTTGAACAGTGATCAGTTCTGCATTCAGTATATCCCGCTTTGCTTGCGTATCTTGAAGCAGCTGTTCACTTTTAGAAATCTTTTTCTGTAATTCTTTAATTTCTGCCTGCAGGCGCTTTGTTTGATCTTTAAAATTTACTTTTATATTTGCAGTTTCAACAATTTCAGTAAGCTTTACAGTTTTTTTATTAACTTCTTTGTTTGATTTTTTTTGTTCAAGCTGGTCCTTTAGAGCACCCTTTTCAAGACTCCATAAATAGTCGTCATACGTACCTGGATAAATTAGAACATGACCATCGCGAATTTCTAGAATTTGCTTTGAAACACGCTTTAAAAAGCTACGATCATGACTGACGACGACTAATGTTCCGTTAAAATGATCTAAAGCATAGCCAAGCGCTTCGACAGTATCGAAATCCAAATGATTCGTTGGTTCATCCATAATTAAAACAGGATTACGCTGTAATAATATTTGCCCTAAGGCAACCCGCGATTTTTCGCCGCCGGATAAAACTTTGATCTTCTTTTGAATATCAGGACCAGAAAATAATAATGACCCAGCCATATTTAAAATGTCTTGCGCTGCCGTCCCATGATTTGCTTTTTTCTGTAAACTTTCTAAAATAGTATCTTCATTATTTAAATCTTCGGATGAATGTTGCGCAAAATAAGAAATCTTTACGTGCACGCCTTCTTTTTTTTCTCCAGATAATAATGGAATACGTCCTGCTAAACTTTTTAATAAAGTCGATTTACCAGCACCATTGTAACCAACGATTCCAACCTTCATTCCGCGAGTTAAATTTAAAGTGACTGAACTTAAAATGCAATTATCATCATAGCCTAGATTTGCATTGATTAATGATAAAACATCTTTACCCGTCTGGATAACATCCGGAATTTTGATTTTTGACTTAATTGGTAAATCTTTGATTTCAACTTTTTCTAATTTTTCTAATTGCTTGATTCGGCTTTGTGCCTGACGTGCTTTCGTAGCTTTTGATCTAAATCGATCAACGAAATCTTGCATATGCTTTCGTTTCAAATCTAAATTAGATGCTCTAGCCTGTAAAATTTCTGCCAGTTGTTGCTTTTGCTCAAAATAGTCTTCGATATGGCCAGGGAATTTACTGATATCCCCACCTTCAACTTCAACGGTTGCTTCCGTAGTTCGCTTAAGAAATTCGCGATCATGAGAAATTAACAAAAAAGATCCTTTATAATCTTGTAAGAAATTTTCTAAAGCCATAATACTTTCTAAATCTAAGAAATTTGTAGGCTCATCCAATAACATTAGATCAGGCTCAAGACCGATTAAATAAAGTAATTTCATCCGCATCCGGTAGCCACCACTTAAATTGGTTAGTGGTTCTTCAAAATGTCTTTCAGTTAATCCTAAAGATAAACCAATTTGTTTTAAATCCCAAATAGGCTTGATACAACTTCGTTCTAAAAAATCCACAGATGATTCTGTTAGATTCCAATCTGATTCCTGCTCTAGGTAACCGATGCGTAAGCCTTGCTTTTTTATAACTTCGCCTGAATCGTAGGATTCAAGACCAGCAATCATTTTAAACAAAGTTGTTTTACCAGCCCCATTCGGCCCAATGACACCAATATGCTCATCCTCATTCACAGATAAACTGGCCCCATTGATAAGGGTACGACCACCGAAAGATTTACTAATTTTTTGAATTTGCAGAAGATTCATTGGTTTGCATTTTCGATTTTAAGTGCACGCAAAGCAACACCTTTTTTAAATTGTGACAAAACTGATTAAGACTTAAACAGAAGATCTGTTGTTATCTAGTAATTGAGGAATACACCGAAGTAATACTTTTTTCTCAGCCTCAGTCAAACACGATAAAAAATCAGATTCAACTTGATGACGAATAACAGAAACTTTGGCTAAAACTTTTTCTCCAGCAGAAGTGATACTGATTTTCCAAATCCGGCGATCTTTTTTTTCTTGAGTGCGTTCAATAAGCTTAAGTTTTTCTAGCTGATCTATCAATTTAACCATTGTTGCTTTGTCTATGCCCAATTGTTCGGCCAATTGATTTTGACTATGCTCGCCAAGATCCTTTAGTAATCGAAGTAAACCCAGATGTGGCGGAACTAAACCAAAATCAAGTACTTTTTCAGCAATACGTTCGCGTATAATCAAAGCTCCTTTATAAAAGCAGTAACCAAAATAATCTTTTAATAATGGATGAACCTTAGTACCAAGCTCAGAAGCACCAGCATGACAATGACCACTTCCTGTTATTTTTTTATTTTTAATGGCTGTTTTCATAAACGTCTCCTTTTAATATATGAATTAGATTACCATACAAATGGTTTGCACTACAAACCATTTGTATGGTAATCTAATTTCCTATTAAGGAGTCCTAATGGCAGCCTCACCTTACTTTAAAGTCTCACTTTCATTCGTATTTTTGTCGTGTTATGCGCTTTTATTAAATGCTGAGACCACTTCACTTTCTTTAAAAGAAGCTGTATCCGAAACACGATCCCAGTCCCCAAAAGTATTGCGCGCAGAATCTGTAGCTAAAGAAGCTTCTTTTCGAAAAACCGAAGCCTATTCTGGTTTTCTGCCTACATTAAATTTATCTTCAACCTATCTAACTAAATATAGATATATGTTAACAGATATCAATTTAGGAGCAGGCCCTATTTCGATCCCTGCAGTAATCCCAACTTCGAATATTGCTTTAACAGCACAAATTCCATTATTTGATGGATTCACAAGTACCAATCGATTATCTTCTGCAAGTTCATTTGAAATTGCTGCCGATCAAGAATTTAATTGGATTCAATTTCAGACTGAACGTGAAGTGACTTTGCAGTTTTATAAAACACTGGGATCACAAATATTAAAAGAAGTTGCGGATCAAAACGTTAAAACCTTAGAAGATCATTTAACTGATGTATCCTTATTCAAAAAAGCTGGGCTTTCAACTCATTACGATGTATTGCGCGTTGAAGTTCAAGTCAGTGAAGCAAAGACAGAGCTTCTAAATTCTATTGATAATATCGAAATAAATAGAAGTAGATTAAATGAAATTTATGGTAAAGAGTCAGATCCACGTGAATTAAATGGAATACTTCCCATTCTTGACGCGGCTTTAATTAAAAATTTAGACGTACAGAATTTATCTAGTCGCCTAGATTTGAATGCATTAGAAAACAAAACCGCTGGATTTAAATATGCTGAAACGGCTATGGAGCGCTATTGGGTTCCGCACGTAAATGCTTTTGGACAATACCAGTATTATAATAATATTAATGATCGTTTTGATGATCGCGATCATTATCGCGAAGCTTATCAAATTGGCCTAAATCTTACTTGGACTATTTTTGATGGAATGGCTTCCATTTCAAAATCTAAACAAAGCATAGAACAAAAGTTTCAAGCAGAAAAAACTTTAAAAATAGCTCAGCTAAAAGCGCAACAAGACGCCAGCTTCTGGAAGCGGAAATACATTTATTTTTGCCAAGTTTATAAATCACGAACTGCAGATGTACAGAAAGCTACTGAAAGTTTACGCCTTGTTAAAGAAGGACGCCGAGTTGGAGCACGTACCAATACAGAGTTCTTAGACACAGAAACTGATCTTTTCAGAGCCAAAGCTGGCCAAGTTAATGCTCAAATCGGCGCGGTTGAAGCATTAATTAATTTGGAACTAGCAACCGGTCAAAAACTTTATCAATTTAATTAATGTAACATTTTTTTCTGACAACTCAGAAAGGCTTTCACTATGACTAAAAAAAATAAAATATTCATTCTTATTGGCATCGCTGCTTTAATACTTGTTTCATTTTTTATGTATGATCACTTAGTTTATATTTCGACTGATAATGCACAAATTGAAGCTCATTCTGTTTTATTAGCTTCAAAAGTTCCTGGCTTTGTCACGACTGTCCCTATTGGCGAAGGTCAGAAAGTAAAAAAAGACGATTTACTAATCGAACTGGATGCACGTGATTATCAAAACACTTTGCGCCAAGTAAAGGGAGACTTATCTTCTTTGGAGGCCCGAAGGTCTGATGCAGAAAAAAGTTTCAAACGGATTTCTTCTTTATACACTTCCGGCGCCGTATCTCAGCAGCAATTTGATACTAGCTCGGCGGCTGTACAAGATATCCGTTCAAAGTATGAAGCAATTTCGGCTCAAGTTGCCCAAGCTCAATTAAATCTTGAAAATACAAAGATCAAAGCTCCATCAGATGGCTACATTGCTAAAAAATCTGTTGAACCTGGCCAGTTAGCGTCTCCGGGTGTTCCACTTATTGGCTTTGTTAGTTCAGAAAGTCGCTGGATTACTGCTAATTTCAAAGAAACGGATATAGAAAAAGTTAAAGTTGGAAATAGTGCTATCATCGAAATTGATGCTTTATCAAAAAGCGAATATCACGGTACGGTTGAAAACATAAGCGCTGCAACTGGGTCAACTTTTTCATTATTACCGCCTGACAATGCCACGGGTAACTTTACTAAAGTGGTTCAACGCATTCCTGTAAAAATTAAATTTGATAATTTAACTGATAAAGACATTGAAATATTACGTGCAGGCTTATCAGCAATGGTAAAAGTAAAAAAATAATGCCTACAAAATCTAAACTGATTATTTTTGTTGCCGTTATGGCCTCTCTTTTAGAGATCATTGACACATCTATCGTTAATGTTGCTTTGCCAACTATCATGGGTAACCTTGGCGTTACGCTTGATGAAATCAGTATGATCATTACAGGTTATGCAATTGCAAACGCGATTGTATTACCGGTATCTGCATGGCTTAGTGAACGTGTAGGTCGACGAAAATATTTTTTGGGCTGCATTTTAGCTTTTACAACCTCTTCAGTAGCTTGTGGATTTTCCCCGAATTTAACTACTCTAACAATCATGAGAATCGTTCAAGGTTTAATGGGTGGCGCGCTATTACCAACATCGCAAGCTTTAATCTATGAACAATTTCCAAAAGAAAAAGCTGGTTTTGCCGGCGCTATTTTTGGAATGAGCGTGATGATTGGTCCTGCACTAGGACCTGTTATGGGCGGATATTTAACAGATGAGTTTGGTTGGAGATCTATTTTTAATGTTAACTTACCTCTTGGTTTAGTCGCTTTTTTTGTTGGCCTGCTTTGTATATTTGATCGAGAAAAATCAGAAAGCGAAAAAGCAACGGAATCCCGAGGATTCGATTCTGTGGGTTTAGCTTTATTAGTACTTGGTATTGGTTTTTTACAATTCGTACTTGAACGTGGTGAGGCTTTAGATTGGTTCAGTTCAAAAGCAATTATTTTAGGAACTCTTATTACTGTCGTAAGTCTTCCGGCCTTTGTCTGGTGGGAACTTCGTGTAAAAAATCCGATCATAAATGTTCGTTTATTTAAAGAAGCAATTGTTACCTGCGGTGTTGGGCTAATGGGGTGTTTAGGATTTTTTCTTTATGGAGCTTTATTTATTTTACCTGTTTTCTTGGGACGCACTTTTCATTATTCAGCTACCCAGACTGGGATCTTCTTTATTCCAGGTTCTATCTTAACCGCATTGATGATGCCGTTCATAGGTAAAGCGATGACCAGTGGACGCAACCCCAAGTTTCTTATTTTAATTGGCTTAGTTAGCATAGAAATATGTATGTACTTAATGACTTTATTTTCTCCGCAATCATCCAAATCCGAAATTTTAGCTATGCTTTTTGTTCGTGGCTTAGCTTTGGCATTTCTTTTCGTTCCGATTAACTCTAGTATTTTAAGTCAATTTTCTGGAGCGGCTCTTGGCCAAGTTTCTGGATTATTAAATTTATTTCGCCAAATTGGCGGAAGCATGGGCGTTGCCTTTGTTGGAACTATGTTAGTAAAAACCAGTGCGCAAAATTACTTAGATCTATCTACACATGTTAGTCTTTTAAATGACCCGACTAAAACAATATATTATTCAACAGCCAAGGGCCTAGGGCAAAAGTTATCAGAACAAGTTGGTGACGGAACAGGAATCGACGCCACTTTGAAAATTCTATATGCCAAAGTTCAGGGTCAAGTTTTTATGATGAGCTTTATTCAATTAGTTTGGATGATGATGATCATTTTTGCATTATCTTTTATTCCACTTTATTTTCTTAAACTAAAAGTAAAACCTTCCGGGCCAATTGATTCACACTGATTTGCAAAAGTGGCTTATTTTCTTTAAGCCGCTTTTTTTTCACTTTTATATAAATCAGATAATAAATAATTAATAAATGTACTCCACGCTGACGAAGCCTCACTTATTTTAAATCCATAATAACAGTCTTCTTTTTTCCAAACCGGAACTGCCGTTACATTTACAATCTCAAATTCACCAATTACTAAGTTACCCGAAAATGTATCTCCAAGTCGAATATTCTGATCAAGTACTGCCGCAAAGCCATCTATCGAAACATTTAATATCTCAACATTTATCCAACGCTCACCGCGATCACCCTTTACAAGCAATCGACCTTTTGATTTAACATCAAATCGTTCTGAACGATTGTTGAATTCAACTGATGATTCAGTTACCTTTGGCAGAACTTTTCTATAGTTTGGTAGACTATAATTTCGAACAATTGCCTGCGCTTCTATTTGCGACATATCTGCAAATAAACTTGTCTTTTTATTAAAGAAATAATCAAGCATCTCAGGTGTCATTACAGGATCTGAAATATGAACATAGTCCCGCTTTGGAAATAAAAATTGAGAAAATGAATGATCAAGACAAAATTTACCAACATTTTTATTTTTTGGCACATCTTTATATAGAATATTTAAATTCAAAGGCAATGAAACTAAATCTAAATACATAGCTGTTGCAGGTGCCCCCATATAATCATTAACAATTTTATTTTCAACTTGTTTAAAATCAAAAATAGCTTCGTAAAAATAAGTATGATGCGGATAAATTGCTATCACAAAATAGCTTAAACCGTAGCATTGCACTGCATATCTATACAGATACGCAAAAAGTGGAAAAACAACTTTACCTCCATAAGCCCTTCTAAAATCACGATGAACTGCTAGTGACGAAACTTCAGCAACACGAGCACCTCGATTTCGTAATGAGGAAACATCAAAATGTTTTTCTAAAGGCAATGTTAATGGATTATCGCGTATTAAGGTTACAGTTCCAATGACACGCCCTTTTAAAACTGCGATAAGCGTACTTGTACTTGGAAGTGCATGCTGTAAACTTACATAAAGACCTGATTCACGCGGTTTAATAAATGCCTCTCCCACATACGCATCATGCAGTATTGAAAAAGCAGCTTCTAGTTCTTCCTGAGTTTCAGCAACTTTAAAAATTAGATCATCTGGTAATTCATAATCTAAATTCAAGGAATTTCGAGTAATTGAATGAAGCATCCACTTAGGAAGTAAATTCTGAACAAAAAATCTAGCAATTTTTTTTGAGGCACCTTTGAATTTTGTGCGAAACCTTTTCTTCCAGCTCATGCTCCCCCTTACTTTGGTCCTATCGGGATGTGGTTACTGGATCTTGATCTAGAATCATAAAAATTATGTTAAAATAAAAATGACTCAGAATAAGACGCTGGTTTGATGCTTAATGAAAAAAATTTCGACAGTTCTTACGAAAGGAATATATCGTTCAGTAGTATAACCAATTCGCGTTCGATATTTAAAGATGGAGCACGTGCAAAGTTGACCTGAATAATTAAAAAGGCACCTTGCTTATCAAATAATATATCCTTACCTGACCCTATCGACACCTGTAAGGTTTTAAGTCGATTAAATAGAATTTGCTTAGCATCATTCTGAGTTACAATGTCGATTGCTTTCAACAAGGCATTAGCAAATATGACTATATTTTGCTTTTCAAACTCTGATTTTCCAATTTCGTCCCAATTAAAATAAATGTAGGGTAATAAAATATTTTTGGCTGCAAGTATTTTCCATTTGTATTCAATTTCATTTCGAATAGTCGTTAGTGAAAGTAATTTGCCGCCTGGGACATGAGTTTCCGCCCGTCTTGCAGTAATTAAATGAGAAATTGTTTCCGCCTGCGAAACTTGTACTGATTGAATCTTAGCAAACGGAATCCAGATTGTATTTATTGGTCGTTCTACAGGATCTGACGTGATAATTAATAACTGCTTAAGTAAATCCTTACCTGATGTTTTTAATGGAATACCAGTAAATTGATTTCCATTTTCTAACCAGAAAGTTAGAACAGGAAGTGGTGGTAAAGATTCAGATTTAATTTCTTCTTGAACAAATGCACACACTTGATCAATTAGTTCAGGAACACTTTTAATTTCAAAATTTGATGCTATAAGTATTGATGAATCCATTTTTATATCCTGACATAATTTTATTTAAAGGCGATTAATATCTTATTGCCTCGACATCTGTCGGGGAATTACTAGACTTTATTAAAAATAATTTTGCTGTGCCTAGTTAGAATCCGTACAATCATTTTAAATGCATCCTTTATTCAAAAGATTAGCAAATAAATATAAAACTCCATATCAAGTTCAACAATTTTTATATGCTTTTGAATACAATAAAAAAAACACAGTCCATTCTGCACTGACCGCGATCAAACTAAAATCAGCTCATTGCCTTGAAGGCGCATTTGTTGCTGCGGCAATTTTAGAATTTAATGGCTACCCTCCTTTTGTACTTAGTTTTGAAAGTATAGATAATTTAGATCATGTTATATTTGTATTCCAAGATGATGGCCTATGGGGTTCCGTTTCGAAATCACGGGATCTTGGACTGCGCGGAAGAGCTCCCGTCTATCGAACTTTACGCGATTTAGCTTGGAGCTACTATGATCCCTACGTCGACTTAACTGGAAGAATTACTGGTTACCAACTGATTCATTTAGATGAAACAAAAACCAATTGGCGCGAAAGTAACAGAAATGTTTTTAAAGCAGAAAAATATTTAAACAAAGTAAAACATATAAAACTAAAATCATCGGATTCTAGATTTCAAAAACTAAAAAATTTATTTATAAAAAAAGGGGGCCTGCCAATTAAAAAAAACTGGTGGTAATTATTTAACCCTTAACTGTTCAATGATTTTTTTTAGCTTTAAATTTTCAGCTTTTAATTGAATATTTTCTTCTTTCATTTTCTGTGTACTTATATAATTAATCGACTCCAACTGACTATTCATTGTTTCTCTACGAATCCTTGAGGCAACATCAACTGCTGAAATAACTTTTAAAGATGTGTCTTTCGTAGCATCAACTTGACCAATTAAATTTTGGCTTAAATCACTTAAATTCTTCTTATATAATAAATAATCTGTTAATTCCGCATCTGTATTACTTTCGAAATCTAATTTTGAATCCGAGTAAACTGGTGCTAAATCTTTTAATTTATTATATATTTTGTAACTATTCTTTATCCGCTCGAATCGGGGTGGAAATTCGTCCGTCATTAAACTATAACTAACTACCAAGATAATTACTGACACAATTAAAGAGCTTACAATTGCAAAAAAAAATTTTTTGATTTCATTCATGATAATACCTAAATACTATCTAACATTTGTCTTTCTAAATTTTCAAGAGCTTCTATTATAATGACCAACTTTAACACTGTTTAACCTATTTACAGCTGTAAGATATTGATAAAGTTAATAATTTTTAAATACTGACAAATTTATCCCAAAAGTTGACGCTATTTCTACTTATTCCATTCTTAGAGTGTTTTGTTTTGAGTCATTTAAAAATAAGTTATAGCTAGACTGGATCAGGAAACTAGCCAGGTTCATTTAAACATAACCAACTAAGACCTGGCATATTTAAAGCATAAGTATTCGTACAACCCAAATCAACCCACTAAATCTGGAGAGTTTATGAAAAAAGCATTATTAGTACTCATCTCAATTGCAGGAATACTAGTTCACGCTGAGGCGACTCCCGAATTAGATTCCGAAGGAACATGCCTTTCTAAAATTGAACATATCGAATGCAAGGCTAACCATTTTTCTGGCGAAATATCATCTTCCTGCAAAACGAAATTAGTTATCAAAATACCATCTGTAACTGACGCAAAACAAACTATTTCAATGCCTCTTGCAAGTTCAATGAATGAAAATTACCTGGATCAACCAATCGGATACGGGGCCGGCATTTTCAAAGCCGGAGAGTTAGAATTAAACCAAGGATGGGATTTCCTTTATAAAAACTTAGCATCACTTAGAATTGAATTAACAAAAGAAGAATCCGCATTAGCTGAAAAAAATATACTTAGATGTAAAGATTTTTCGTATAATGAAAAAGACTACAAATTATATAACCTACTTAATCGCGATCAATAGGCTAACTAAACCAATCACCTTAGCTGTTTTGTAAAGTGATTGGTTATTCTAATTGAACTGTCTGTGCATACTCTGGCACACTGCAATCCCAATTAAAATTTTCTTCAAGTCGGCGTCTTAACTCATCAGCAGCTGAAAGCTCACCATGGGTTACAAATACTTTTTTTGGTTGAATTTTTGATAGTGTAAACCACTTAATAATTTCCTGATAATCCGCATGAGCCGACACATTATCAAGAACTTTAACTTGAGCATGCACAGGAATATATCCACCATGAATTTTTATTTCACGAGCTCCATTTTGCAATGCTTCACCGCGAGTTCCTGCTGATTGATACCCTGTCAGAAGAATTGTAGTTTTCGGATTTGAAACAAATGCTTTCAAATGATGTAATACTCGCCCACCCGTTAACATTCCACTGGCTGAAATAATTATCATCGGACCTTTACGTTCATTTAATGACTTTGATTCTTCAATTGATCTTACAATTTTAATAACCTGACCTATCTGAGAACATTGCACCTCTGATAATTTGTGCAATGTTTTATATTTGCGAAAAACTACGCCAAAATCTGTTGCCATCGGAGAATTTAAGTAAATTGGGAATTCTGGAATTCTATTTTCCTTTCGAAGTTCTGAAAGATAAAACATTATCGCCTGAGCACGACCTACTGCAAATACTGGAATAATTATGACCCCATTTTGCTTAATTGCTTCATTAACAATTAAACCTATTTCATCAATCGGATCAGAATTTTCATGCAACCGATTTCCATAAGTTGATTCAGTAACTAAATAATCTACATTTGGCAGAAGTGCTGGTGGAAAAAATATTTTATCATCTTGTCTGCCAATGTCGCCGGTAAATGCTATTTTCTTTCCATCGCATTCAATCACTATAGAAGCAGCTCCTAAAATATGACCTGCATATCGAAATTCAAAAGTAATTCCATCGCCAAGACTAATTTTTTCTTCAAAAGGCTTACCTTCGAAGTACTGTAATGAAGCTTCTGCCTCTTTTGCAGTGAACAATGGTAATGCGGGTTTATGTTTTGTCTTGCCAATTTTATTTAAATAAATCGCTTCCTCTTCATTCAAATAGCCACAATCTGGCAACAAAATTTTGCAGACTTCTTTTGTTGCCTCTGTTGAATAAATTTTTCCGCGATAACCATTCTTTACCAACCTTGGAATATAACCCGAATGATCAATATGGCCGTGGGTTAAAATAACTGCATCAATCTGATTAGGTTCGATAAGGAACTTATCCCAATTTTTTAATCGCAAAGCTTTAAGCCCCTGAAACAGTCCGCAATCAATTAATATCTTCTTGTTTTTGCAAGTTAGTAAATACTTTGAACCAGTTACCGTTCCAGCTGCACCTAAAAATTGAAGTTTCATGGGCATAAGCCCTCCATCTTTATTTAAGTTAGTATCAATTTACAAAAATAAATATGATCGCAATCATATTTATTTTTGACACTTATAGACTTATCCCAAATTAGTTTATAGCCGAATTCGTTTTTCCGATTTTGAATTTGGTCCAAATTGAAGAAAATCTTGAACATTCAAGAACGTTGTATTCGCTATTTCAGTTAAAGCTTCATCTGTTAAAAAGCCCTGATGAGCTGTAATTAAAACATTTGGAAAAGTAATTAAACGCGCAATTACATCATCCTGAATAATATCAGCGGAATGATCAGCAAAAAATAATTCAGATTCGAATTCATAGACATCTAATGCCGCGCCGCCAATATGAGATGTTTTCAATCCATCAATTAAAGCTTGAGTCTGTATAACAGCGCCTCGACTAGTATTAATTAAAAAAACATTCTTTTTTAAATTAATAATGTTCTCTTGGTTTAGGAAATATTTTGTACCCTCGTTTAACGGGCAATGAAAAGAAATCACATCTGACTTTTTTAATAAATCTTGCTTGTTCACAAATTCAATTGAAACATTAGATGCAAAGCTTTTCAAAAAATCCTGATCTGGATAGGCATCATGCAACAAAACCTTACAACCAAATCCAGCAGCAATTCTAGCAAAAGCCTTGCCAATTTTCCCAACTCCAACAACACCCACATATTTGCCATTTAAATTAAAACCAACTAAGCCTTCTAAAGAAAAATTCATTTCACGTACTCGGTTATAAGCCTTATGCGTTTTACGATTTAGTGTCATTAACAGCGTCATAGCATGCTCTGCAACAGCTTCGGGTGAATATGCTGGGACTCGGTACACTGGCATTTCAAATTCAGTTGCAGCCTTTAAATCAACATGATTAAAACCTGCACTTCGTAAAAAAATAGCTTTCGTCCCAATCCGCTTCAAACCTTCTATGCACTCGCGATTAAGAACATCATTTACAAATGAAATGACAGCCTCATGTCCGGTTGCTAACACCACCGTTGTTGCACTTAATGTTTCTTTACTATAAGTAATCTGTAATCCAAGATTTTTAAAACTCTTTAAAGCTTCATTAAAGTGTATTTCTTCAAAATGTTGAGAATTAAAAAATAAAATTTTCATTCGCCCAATTTATGGTAGGACTTTCTAAAAGGCAAATAGGACAGCCAATTGCCGTAAATCGTTACCCTTATTTTGTCACCTGTGTCGAATCAAAACACACTATTGAACTCTAGGTCGACTATGTTCGTTTTAAGTTGGCACTACGATTGATAATTGAACTACTAGGCGGTGAACTTTGGAACCAAGACAAATGCTCTATCAATTCATATTTGGATTAACCTTTGGGGCTGTTATTGCCTGTTCACCTACTAAATTCAGCTCGACCACGTCGCCCGATTCTTTATGCGACAAATCAGTTGCTAGCTGTATTGTTGAACAAGGTATACTTAACATTACGCAAAATTTTGAGGTCGGATCTGGAAAAGTAGATATACTTTTTATTAGCGATAATTCAGCATCGATGTCTGTAATCCAAGCAGCTATTGCACAAAAGTTTTCTGGTTTTATTCAAAATTTAGATAATAAAAAAATTGATTACCATGTTGCCATAACAACAACAGACGTAGAGTCAGTTAAGACTAAGAAATTAACTACTTTTGCTAACGGTTTAACATATTTATCAAATTCAGATAGCAATCGAATTAATTATTTTAGTGCAGCAATTGTTCGTACAGATACAATTGCATGTGAATCTTTCATCGGTGGAATGTTTAATACCTATGGAACCTCTTTTCAGTCTAGGACTGACTATGGTACTGGATACTTAACAAATTGCGCGTCTCCAGATACTCGTGGAATTTATACTGGCAATTTAGTTGTATCTGAAAATGCAGATTCTTTTATTCGCACTGATGCAAATTTGAATATAATTTTAATATCAAATGATGATGTTCGCCAAGGTCGCTATCTAAACGACGCTAGCTATGCCTTAGCAGATACGGACAAATCTCAAACATTTACAGCAATGATGGCACAGAAATATCCAAACAAATATTGGGATTTTAATTCTATTATCGTAAAAGATAATATTTGTAAGCAGTCTCAAACACTTAAAAATTACCAGGGTGTTGTTATTACGAATGAACAAAACTTACCTGCTGTATCTGGTGGAATTGGTACTGAATATGCAAATTTATCAAATTCGGCAGCTGTTGATATTGATAATAATCCAAGATCGCGCGGGCAAATTCTTGATATATGCCAAAGTAGTTATTCTCAGAATTTTGATTTAATGGCGACGCAAATAACAGAAGCTGCTCGTTTATTTTCAATGAAATGCACGCCTTTATCCGCACCCACCGTTGAACGCTCTAGCAACCCATCATTAAGTGTACCATTCCACTGGGATGGTGCCGATAAGATTGTGTTCCAAAGAGGTTCTGAAGGAATTCCTGTAACTGTGAAATACCGCTGTTACACGGGCGCTAAATAATTTCTATTTAATTTTATTTCCATTTAATCTAATTAGCGATTGTATAATTTGATCCAGTTTCGAAAGAAACTGGGATCGATCAGACTTTGTCATTGCGGAAGGACCTGTTTTGGTCTGGCCTAAATCGCGTAAATGAGACATTAACTCGCGCCCACCTAACACATTACCAATATTTTCATCATCTAACTCTTTTCCTTTAGAACCTAAGACGCGAGCTTTTTTTTTCAAACACCTATCTGCCAATAAAAGATCTGAAGTAATTAAAATATCACCTACCTCAATATGTTCTGCTATCCAATCATCAGCACTGTCAAAACCACCTGCTACAATTTTCATTTCAATTTTCGAATCTAGCGGAACTTGAATATACTGATTAGCAATAACAAAAACATTAAGCTGATAACGATTAGCTACTTTGTAAGTTTCTTCTTTTACAGGACAGGCATCTGCATCAATGTAAATATTTAGCATGGTTATTTAGATTAACTTTATATCAAATATAGAAGCAATTAATTCATTCTATTAAAGTGTAAGCAATTAGGCATCTCTAATTGCCCAGACTTTTGTCCTGAGACCTCTATTGATTAAGCTTTTTCTATAGTCTTCTGATGTAGTAATATAAGTCTTCAACTAAGGAGTTCTTTATGTTTTCATGGATGAAGGCAGTCTTCACACTATCGTGCATTGTAATGTTTTTTTTATCGTGTCAGTCTTTAAATCCTAGAAAACCTGCTCAAGAAATTTTAGCAACAACTTCTATTGAAACTATTCCAAAAACTTTTGACCGATTGGTTGATTACACCCCTTACAATTACGAAGTGCTGTTTACAGATCCCGTTTGTGGAGTTTATAAATACACGACACCAACGAAAAGCGTTGGCGGAAAAAATCTAACACAAAAACCTGAAAACGTTTTTTGCAAAAACAAATATGATTTATATCGCTCTGGCAATCGTACAAGCAGTCCACAGTATCGAATTTTAGAATGGATAAATGATGTAAATACAAAAGAAATATTTTTTACTTACCTATCTTTTCGTAATAAAGCTGTTAAAAACGCGTTATGTGACGCCAGTAAACGTGGCGTGAAAATTCATTTTGTAATGAGTTCATCCGAAGATAAAACAGCTGCTGATGAACTAGTTGCATGTTCGCCTGAAAATGTTCAAATGAAAGGGCGTGGGCTAGAGGGCGACTTAGGATATGCTCATAATAAGTTTTTTATCGTAAATCCTAATTCAACCTCAGAATTTAAAATTAGTTTTAGCAGTGGCAATATGACATCTGGCCCTGTTATTCATCATGAGAATTGGAATTTTATAACAACAAATCCGGCATCGCATTTTGCTCAAATTCACAAATGTGTCATGAATGCAGAATGGGATGATTCTATCGGTCGAAATCGCGTCACTTATATGAAATCAATTCAAAATTGTCGCTTGCAAATAACCGCACCTGAAGAAAAAGATATTCACGCTTTCTTTATTCCAGGCGAAGGCGAAAAAGAAACAGGAGCTGCAAAAAAAACGGCATCTGATTTTATGATTTATGGAGACAATGGGTTCCCTGGAATAATCAATGCAAAAAAAATCTGGCTTGGCTGTCATCGCTTTTTTTACAATAAAATGGTTAATGAGTTTTCAAAAAGAATGCTTTCAAGTAATAAGCCTGAACTTCGCATCGTTGCCGATGATGATACTTATTATAAAGCAAATGATTCAGAATTTACTTCTGGCGATACCATGCCTGCCGAATGGGTGAATATGAAAAAGTTAAGATCCAACGGGGCCGAAGTGAAATTCTTGGAAACCAATTCAGACGAACATCAATTGCATCATAGTAAATATTTACTTTTTGCAGATTGGTCTGGCACTGAGCCTGCGAATCCTGTTGATGCATTCAAAGCGGTTCTTACGGGTTCAGCAAATTTAACTGGTGCAGGATTTAAAACCAACTGGGAAAATATTTATTATATCACAATACCTGAAGTTGTTAAAAAATTTGCAGAGCACTATGTTCATACCTGGAACGATCTAGCAACAGCTGTAGAAGACCTTCCACTGCAAGGTAACGTTACATCTATTTTAATAGACCAACCCATAATTAAAACTATCGAAGAAAATCCAAAGGTAGAGAAATGAGATTATATATTTTAACCACTATAACATTCTTAATGTTTTCTAGTTGTGTCCAAATAAATACTTCTCCTGAGCGAATTCCGAACTCAGAGCCTGTACCAGCAACGAATATAATCAATGCCTGCGGCGAAATTCAATATTCTGAAAATAGTTACGCGGCACTTGATTCCGACGACGTTATGTATGTTTTAAAGTTGGATTGTAATCACGATCGTAAAATTTCTGTTGAAGATAATAATCTAATAATTGGAATACCCATAACCGAATTAAGACCGCAACAAAAAGCTTGGCTAACCAGATGGAAAAAACTAGCTATTCAGGCTGCAAAAAAATCCTCTGCAAATCCATATTTATGCATGCATGTTGAAACGCTTAATGATCCCTGTTTAAATGGAAAAAGCGTTTTGGGCTACAAGCCGCGCTTTACTAGCAAAATTTTCAATCTTCAGTCTCAAAAAAGGTAATCAAATGAATAATTTAATTTATTTATCAATTCTACTTTTAGTATCAAATACTTGGGCCACGGTACTGCCTCCGACCCACACTACTGAAGTGGAAGATAATCAGACATGGAATAAATATTGTAGCGGCGATCGTCACACCAGCGGCATTCCAAAACCAAACTACCAAGAACCCGAAGTTATTAATGCCATAAAAAAGTTAGTTAAAATTTCTCCGTACAGCTATTACTTTTATTCTGGCCCGCTTTACGCATACAATTTAAAGAAAAATAAGGAACTTATCGAGGCTCCTGCTGATTTCCCAAACCTTAATAATACACAAGAAGTTAAAGATGGTAAAAAAAATGCGCATGCCTTCATGACTGTCTTATGCGGCGAATTTCGCGACCGCCCTACATTAATAAAAGACAAAGTTCGCTGGGTAAACAAAATGTATACCTTACCCACCACTCCACAAGCTAGTATAAATCTTGATCACGAACTATGGTCGCAAATTTCTGCAGAGTCCTATTCGAAATATATAAACAATACCCGTAATATTTTTAGTGCGAAACAGTCTTATCTATCTGATAAAAATTATAAAGCAGTACTAGGAAAATATCTTGAAGACTATCCTGTCGAGCCATTTACAATTTGCGAAACAAAATTTATTTTCAAAAAATATGTCGAAGTAAATAAAGATTTTTCAGTTAATAACAATGGATATGCAAAATATTCTAGTGAATATAAAAAATTTAAAGCCCAATGCCTAACCGACGACTTAGCCTATTTTTACGATTTTCGCGGTGATTCTAACTTTAAACCAAACTCTCCTGAATCCAATGGAATGATTTGGTACTCTTCGACAATCACAAATAGTTGCATACGTATCGATGGAAAATATATTCTTAAAGACAATGCAAAAACAAAATTTTTAGACCCAGAAATTTGCGAAAAATATTTTAAAGCCCCATTTGCTTATCGCTGGAGTGCCGCCCGAGCCGGATTAAGTTCATGGCTAATGCGTGATTACAGTTTTGATCCTATCTTTTCACAAACAAATTCAAAAGTTACCATTGTGCCAAATTTAATCCCATTAGAAAAACCTTTTGGTTTTAAACTTCCGCTGACTGCTTCGGAAACTCAAATTGAAGAACTTTCGAAAAACGAAAAAGGTGAATATATCACTTGGGATAATAGCACCGGTGAAATGACTGTAATGTCGCCTGAAAAAGTTCAAATTGCTGTGGCTGAACTCGAAGCAAAAAAAGCAGTTCTTGAAAAGAAAAAGGCCGAATCAAATATTGTTCGCTTTGATTTTTTACAGTCATGGCAAGAAAATCAGATTTCATTTTGGGAAAGACCTGATATTGGTTTTAATGAAATCATTGGCTTTGGTACAAAAAAACCCAACTTAGAATTAGCTTTCGAAAGATTAAGAGACGCCGTCAATAGACATACCGACTGGTACGCCTCAGGTTACGATGATGGCTCAGAGCCAGCTCGCGAGCAAGCGTATTCTCCGTTTGTAGCTAGTAGTTACGAAATGAGTGCCTCTAATGGATTCACTGCTCCAGGAGGCACTGTGAAATCCCCAGCTGATGGGTGTAAACACTGGATGTTTGTTTTTAAGCTTAAAAAAGACAAGTGGTACACAACTCAATCCATTGCTCAAAAAGTTCCCGTTAACTTTAATTATCATTGGTTTGATGAAACAAGCTTAGGTACAAACTTTTTAGCAGACTCAGAACATGCCTTAGATCGCTTAGGCACAGCCTTAGAGGGCGAAATGGATAGCATCCTTTATCTTCATAACATCACTACCTCTGGGAATGTTGATTCCAGCTGTGGCGCAGAACAAATGAAAGCAAATTAGTGATTTACTAATTTGCAGCGCAATCAAACCCCAAAACTTTCATTTTTTCGATAAAATTAGCAGATTTCTTTTCGCAATAGCCCTCTTCAGCTTTTGCTGTGAATAGTATTTTCTCTGTTCCATCCTCTTTTGTATACTTCACAGAACATGGAGCTTTCTTACCCTCAACTTCATAATTAACTTCAACTTTACGAACTATTTGTCCTTTTTTGCAATCGACAGCAAAGGTAATTTGGCTAAGTAATGTCAGCGTTGATATTAAAATTATTTTCTTCATTTGGGCTCCTGGGATTTGAACTTTAAATTGTTAACTATTCGCATAGACTGCAATAAATCTGCTTCATGCTCAAGTCAGTGCCATCTGCGGCATAGTTAAAATCTAGTTAGATCAGGGATTTGAACCCCGACATAAGGATAAAAAAAGGCCCTAGCTTGTAAAATGCCGGGCCTTTTCATTTTCTTAAAAAACTACTTAGCTTCCCAGTTGATTAGCCATTTTTTAGCTTTCAATCCGCCAGCAAAGCCAGTTAATGACTTGTCTTTACCTATTACGCGATGACAAGGAATCAAAACAGATACTGGATTCTTGGCAACAGCAGATGCAATTGTACGAACTGCTTTCGGACGATTTAAAGATTTAGCAAGATCGGAATAACTTACAGTTTCGCCAAAAGGAATTTCTAATAATTGCTTCCAAACTTCAATTTGTAAATCTGTACCAACAAGTGAAGTCCATATTTTTTTCTTCATTTTTTTTGTTTTAAAGTATTTAGTTAAATCCGCAGCCATTGTCTTAGAAAATTTACTTTCAGGAAGATCTTTGATTTTATCCCAATCAAATTTTCTTTTGTCTTTTGGCCAAGTAATGCCAGCTAAATCTTTTCCATGCATAACTATTTTAAGAGCACCAACAGGAGATTTAACAGTTGTTGATGAAAATGCGTGTTCTATGTTTTTTTTCATTTTTAGGGTTGCCTTTGTTCGTTTGGTTTTGACTGGTGATACAGTTAGAACGAATAAACCCAAATGGCAAGTTTTGAAAAAAAGGCCCACGAAAGCGAGCCTTTTCCTATAAGATAGCTATATTAATTCGAAAAAACTACATACATTGGCTTTGATTCTGGATCACTTTAGTAGTGACTTTATAACCACCTGAAAAATGCGCAAGTTTGGTAGCTGCTGAATTTGTATCAACTAGATCAATCTGCATATCCTTAGTGATTGTGCTGTAATAGAAATAAGTGAACTGCTGTCCCATACGCGTTACAGGAACTGTTACACATCCTTGTGGATTGCAAACTTGCTGGTACCCTTGATACTGGCAGCTTCCAAAGCTAGTTTGATTTGCAGTGCGCTCTTCATCCGTCTTAGACATTCCTAAAACATTAAAAGGTTGACCCGATTGAGTCGCTCTGATTTCGAAATTACCATTATTTGGAATTTCTGTATCTTTTGGAATCTGAATATTAATACTTACTTCTTTAGAAGATGAAGTCATTTTTGCAACCACAACTTTACGTTTAAAATTTAAACCTGTCTTATAATTGCCCGTCGGAATAACTTCCAAGCCGTTTGATGTATATGCAGTAAAATTTTTAAACACAGTAAAATTTCCACCAACATCTTCACAACCAACAATAGCTAGTGCACAAATTGTTAATAATATTTTTTTCATCCTGAATACCTCCTGATTAAATTAATTAAAAAACAAACCTAAGCTCATACTAGTTGCTTTTTTAAAATGTATTCAACACTCAACTATAACGCACAAAGGAATTGCCAAGAAATTAAACGTACCTTTTGCAATAAAACAGTTTGCCTAAAAATTATAAACAAACCCAATTCCAGGAGATTTTGGGTTTGGAATTAATATAGCAGATATTTTATCATCAACAGGAGTTGCTCCAGTCCATACATCGACGATTTCCCAAATATGCAGACCCAACATAGCAACACCACCAATTAAAATTTGTGAATTAGCTGAACTGCTACATTCTTTATTTGTGCTTTTATCTTTTTCATCAATGCACTTCACCGCGCCAGATATAACCAATGTAAAACCAACAGCTTCCCCCACTGAAAATAACAAACCTTTCTCTGCATAACGACCTTGCACAGCGTGTCCGATGCCAAATCCAATAACACTTCCTAGAATGCCACCCGTAATGTATTTACCCGTTGAAACTTCCACTTTTCCATCTTGATTTTTATTTTCGACTGTTTGTTTTCTTAATTCTTCAGCATGAGATATAAAACTAAACAGAATAAACGTCATAGCAAAAATTAATCTTCGTATAGATTTCATAATATTCCTTATTTTTAAAGTTTATTTATTTATAGGCTTTAAAGTATTTTTGAGTCAATAGTTCTACTCAAACAGATAATTATTGATTATTTTATTTAGAAGTTAATTCGCCAGATAGAATTCTAAATAAGCTCAGTCTATATTATCAACGATCATAGAAACTGAGCCTTTAACTTAAAGAAGAATTATTTTCCTTTAGCTTTTTCTTTTTTTTTATCTTGTTTTTCTTTAGTTGTAAGCTTTGGCTTACCTTTTGTTTCCTTTGGTTTAACAGTACCTTTTGCCATTATATATCTCCTTTTTTAAAAGTTTATGTAATGATATCGTATCAGATTTTAGAAAGTTCGAAAGGATTAATTTTTCATGAAATCAAATATCAAACTATTTAAATTCATTTTCATAGCATTATCTGGATTGCTTTATTCGTGTAGCCAATCAACGCATCCATTTCAGAAGCACCAAATCGGGGCTAACATAAGTAGTGCACAAATGGAGGCCATTCTAGACACTCCTGGCCCCATTGAAGTACAATCAATAACCTCGGCCGAATGGACTGCCGATCTTGCCGGACTTGTAAATTTAGATAGCACTAAAGCCAAGACTATAGGATTAAAAAACGAATCCACTTCCATTCAAATCTTTTCACATAAATTTAAGCACCCTTCGAAAGGCAGCTTCTTAATTGATACCGGAGTAAGCGAGAAAGTACTTACAAATCCTTACGCCGCTGGCGTGAATTGGCTACTTCAGAAAGTTATGCATTTTGATAGGATCAAAATAATTCAAAGTACAGAACATTTTATCTCAACCGGAGATAAAATATCTGCAGTCTTTTTAACACATATGCATGTGGATCATATTACAGGTATGCCAGCTGTACCAAATGATATTCCAATATATGCGGGACCTAATGAAACAAGCTTTAAGCGATTTTTGAATTTATTCTCGCAAAGCACAACGGACAACTTACTTAATGGTAAAGCCGCTATCTTAGAACTAGAATTTATTAAGGATTCCTCGCAAAATTTCGCAGGTATAATTGATCTATTTAACGATGGAACTGCATTTGCAATTCACACCCCAGGCCACACAGACGGAAGTATTTCTTATTTACTACGAACGCGAAATGGACCAATCCTTTTTACTGGCGATACTTGCCACACACGTTGGGGATGGAACAATAGTGTCGAACCCGGATTTTTTACAGATGACCAAGTGACCAATTTAAAAAGCTTACTTGCACTTCGAGCGTTAGCTTTAAGACATCCAACTTTGCAAATACGTTTAGGCCATCAACTTTAGATAATTCATGTTACCAAAAACAAACCTGCGGAGTAAGAAAATTAATTGTCGTTTTTCAGAACAAACCGATTAATTTTTTGAACGTCCATATCAGAAATCGAATAAATATCTTTCAGATCTGCTATTGTGATTATCGGAGAAAATTCACTTTGTTTATCGATTGGCCTTACTTCGGTTGTCGCGTTCCCTTTTTTTCGTCCCACAAAGAAAAGCCCGCTAGCAGAAATAGAACTATTCCCATGCTTAGTACCTTTAATTTCAACTTCTTCATTTAGCAAATCGCTGATTTTAAATATTTTTGTATCAACGCCTATGCGCCGAACAAATAATTTCTTAGATCCATCTTTTTTTTGCAAACCATGAAAAAATACAAGATCAGTTCCTGGGTACATACTTGGATGTTTAAAATAGTAAAATGTTTCGTTATTTGTATCCATCAAATTACGGACTGCGACTAGTTCATTATTATTACGTACATCTAAATCGTAATACCCAATTAGACTTCTTTCATCTACGCTATTGCTGCCAAAAGCATTCCCACCATCTTGCTCATGAAAAAGTATCTTCGATCCATCCGGTGACCAGGTAGGATGTTTATCGTTCGTTAAGCCAAGATGAATTGTTTTTTTAGTTTCAAAATTATAGACATAAATACCTCGCTGATCTTCATAACCATGAGTGTAAAATGCTAGCCATTTTCCATTTGGCGAAACACGTGCATGCTTAAGCATTTCAGGCTTGACTAAACCAAAATCCTCAGGCGAAAGTGACATCACTAATTCCTTTGGATTCTTAGCATTAAAAATTTGAATTCGGTGCTTGAACCCTAGCAAATCTCCAATTTTTTCATGATCTCCAAAAATATTTTTTAATATTGAAACATATCCCGAAATTGTACCTTTGCTAATGGATGCAACTAACCACTGATCATGATTTGCAAATGAAATACTTGTGATCATTCCACCCCAAGGCAACTTCACCGGAGAAGCCCAAAGATTATTATTATTCTTTTTAACTATCCAAGCTGTTGTTGGAGGAGCCGCTTGAAAATCAGTGCTGTCTTTTGCAATAAAAGTCATTTTATCACCATCATCAGAAAGTGTAATCGCTTCTGGGGCAATGGCTTGAGGAACCACAATAGTAGCTTCTAAATTTTTCCTAAAATCAGTTACATCGATCGCATATGCTGACATCGAAATTGCCAAGCAAACAGGTAGCATCAGCTTCAAGCGCATTAGGACCTCCGGTCGTTTTAAGCCTTAATGTGCAATCTAGTGACCTACCAGTCTCAAACTAGCTGGCTCTGGACTTAGCTTATTCAAAAAAGGCTAAACAGGTGTATAATCTATTTACAACCTTCACGCTTGGACACCTTGGCGAAGTATCGTGCCAAAATATCATCATTTTCTTACCAGTCTAAATAATTTCGTATACAGCTAGGCCGACATCTTGCTTAAGCCAAATTTGACCTGGAGGTTTTAATGAAAAAGAAAATTATTGTTGTATATTATTCGCGTACTGGAAAAAGTAAATTAATAGCCGAAGAGCTTTCTAGAAAATTAAATTGCGATATAGAAGAAATTAAAACTCACAGTAATTATAACGGATTCTTAGGCTATATGAGGGCGTTAAATGATGTTCTTTTAAAAAAGGAACCAAAAATTAATCAATTAAAAAAACTTGCTGCTAATTACGATTTAGTCGTCATCGGAGGGCCAATTTGGGGAAGTTCGGTATCTGGCCCCATACGATCATACCTAACTAAGAATAAGGATTATTTTTCTCAAGTAGCATGTTTCATTACTCAAGGTGGAACTTCAGGGAAACAACATTACCTTAAACAAGTAAAACAAATAATAAATAAAAAACCAATTGGCTCTTTCGCTGTTTCTGAACGTGATTTTAAAAATGAATCTTATAAAAAATTTATAACAAAATTTATTTCAGATCTTAACATTCCTATTCCAAAAGCAGAGACTAAGGATTACAGACAAAACATTTCTGTCTAAGCAATTTTTTTAAGATTTTCCATCAATTCTTCTAATGAACTACTTTGTTCTAAAAGTTTTTTAGATTGAATAGTAGTTATATGAACAGACTGCAAATTTTCTCTGGTTGTGTTTTCGATACTGTACATTGCCGTTGAAATCTCAGCGCTACCAATACTTATTTCACTTGTTGATGTTAAAATATTCTGACTTTTTATAGCGGCATCACTGGATATATCAAGAACTTGCTGCAGAATTTCGTTACATTCTTGAGCAAAACTGGTTCCTTCAACAACGCGACTTTGAATTTCTGAAAAAAGTTTTTCTGTGTTACTTTTAATTTCATTTGAAATTGAGGTTACTTCTTTTGTACTTTCAGAAATTATTGCTGATATTTCTTTTGCAGATTCGCCACTTTTTCTTGCCAAATTACCAATTTCTTCAGCAACCACTGAAAAACCTCGACCAGATTCACCTGCTCGAGCAGCTTCAACGGACGCGTTAAATGATAATAATTTAGTTTGGAAAACAATTTCATCGATTGATTTTGTTTTATTACTAATTTCTTTAATAATATTATCAATGTTATTCATTTTTTGTAAGTTCGCTTCTATTTGTTGAGCCGCCTGAACCGAAAAATTACTGATGCTTGTTAAAAGTTTTGAAAGTTCAGAAATTGTTGAGAACCCTTTCTGAGCTGAAGCTTTAACCTGCGCAACAGTTGTTTGGCTTTGCTCAGCCTGTTCTTTGGTTTTATCAATCATTGAATTTATCTGTACAATTGCTGAAGATGTTTGATGCATTGAACTAGACTGTGTCGAAGTGGACTGTTCAATTGTATTTGCGGCCTCTGCCAGCTGATTAGCTGTCGCACTTAGTTCTATTGATTCTTGGCGCAAATTTGTCATTGCATTCTGAATTGGTATTACCACTTTAAATAGTTGTTTGACTGCATTTGCTAGCAAAATCATTAACGATATAAATGTAACAAAAAAGAATGCCTTTAAATTTTTATTGCGACTTAAAATAATTTCTTCCTGAACATCATCCATATAAACACCTGAACCAACAACCCATCCCCATGGCTTAAAAAGCTTAACAAACGATGTTTTAGGTTGGGGCTGATCTTTGCTTGGCTTGGGCCACATGTAATCAACATAGCCACCATCTGGATTTGATAATGATACTTGTGTCATTTCAACAAATATTTTCTTTCCTGTCGGATCTTTCATTTCTGATAGATCCTTACCATTTAAATCAGGTTTTATCGGATGCATAATCATGATTTGTGATGAATCGTTTATCCAAAAATATTCAGTAGAATTGTATCTTAAGGTTTTAATAACTTCCTGAGCTTTCAATTTAGCTACTTCTAAAGTAATTTCTTTTTTTTCGACTAAAGTATCATAATACGACAAAATATTAAAAACAGATTCTACCGCAATTTGAGTATTCTGCTTCTTATTTTGAGTCACTTTTTCTTCAAAAGCAGGCATTGTAAAATATAGAAATAAGAAAACA
This sequence comes from Pseudobdellovibrio sp., assembly GCA_049301055.1. GTDB lineage: Bacteria > Bdellovibrionota > Bdellovibrionia > Bdellovibrionales > Bdellovibrionaceae > Pseudobdellovibrio. The sequence continues at coordinate 75,916 of JBAQKN010000014.1, forward strand.
AAGGGTAACGTAGATATTAAAGCGTAGACTGTTGATGTTAGTAAACTTTTCCAGTTGTTAAATAATTTTGACATACTAACATATCGGTCGTTTAACAAACAAACACGAGAGTTAAATAAGTTTACTTTAGGAAATATTGGTAATTCTCAAAATAGGACACGTAAAACGCTAAAAATCTGCTTGGTCTTAATTTAAAACGTTTTTGCATCTATAACAAAACGATACTTAACTTGACCCTTAATAGTTTTTTCATACGCGTCGTTAATTTCATTTGCTGATATCAACTGAATATCTGAAAAAACTTTTTTCTTAGCACAAAAATCTAACATCTCTTGTGTTTCTTTTATTCCACCAATTAATGATCCTGTTAATCGTTTACGTCCACCAATCAATGCAAAAGCTCCGACGTAGTTTGGCTTTGGTGGAACACCAAGTAACACAACCGTGCCATCCATTTTAACGCTTTGTAGGTATGGATTTAAATCATGATCTGCTGAAACTGTATCTATTATTAAATCAAAATAACCATTTTTATTTGAAAAATTTTGAGCTTCAGTGGAAAGAATAAAAAATTTTGCTCCAAGTCTTTTTGCATCCGTTTCTTTTTCTTTTGACGTACTAAATACAGTTACTTCTGCACCCATTGCTTTAGCAATTTTTACTGCCATATGCCCCAGGCCACCAAGACCAACAACACCAACCTTTGATCCTTTTTTAACATTATAACGCTTCAAAGGTGAATACGTTGTAATACCCGCGCATAATAATGGCGCTGTTCGATCCAATGGCATTGATTTTTTAATTTTAAGCACATATTTATCTTTCACAGTGATGTGTGAAGCATAACCACCGAAAGTTGCTGTTTTACCATCCAGCTCAGTACTGTTATATGTGAAAACAGTCTTCTTTAGACAATATTGCTCTTCATTTTTTTTACAATTGGCACATTTTCCACAAGAATCTACAAAACAACCCACTCCTGCGGTGTCTCCAATTTTAAATTTTCTAACTTTTCTTCCAACTTGAATAACTTGTCCAACAATTTCATGCCCCGGCACACATGGGTAAGTTGTAGGCCCCCACTCGGAACGTGCTGTGTGAATATCTGAATGACAAACTCCGCAATAAGAAATTTCAATTACAACATCATCTGGTTTTGGATCTCGGCGATCAAATGCGAATGGTTTTAAATCAGAATCAGCAGAAAATGCAGCAAAGGCTTTAGTTTTTATCATTTTACAAGTTTAGATATATTTCTGATACATCGTCACGTTATTTTCATCACAGCATTTTTTCAGTCAAATTGAAACTTCCAATGGGACAAATTTTCCACTTTATTAAATGATAATTTGAATCTCTTCAATTATATTTTCCCTAATAACACAATAACTGTTTTTTATATTATTAATCCGATGGCTTCTGTATTGCAAACTTCAAAAAGTGTTTTGTTAATCTGTTTATTTTAAATCGAACAATTGCAAAAGGACTAATTATGAGTAACAAATATCGTCGATCAGAATCTAGCTGGCAGCAACACGAAGGACCTCCTTCGGTTTATCGGGATTATAGCTTTAACAGAGGCCTAAGTGGTAATGATTCTTACTCTTCTTCTGGCATGCCCCAAAGCAGTCAAGAAATTGGCAGCCGCTTCTATACCGACTTTCCAGTTTACTCCTTCTATAATTATAAAAAAAATGGTGATCATCATGAAAATGGCCTAAAAGATTATCGCCGTTCTGAAGAACGGATTTGTAAAGATGTGTTGCGGGCCTTAGAAAATTGCACAGAACTTGATGCAAGTGGAATTAATGTACTTTACAATAATGGTATTATTACCCTATCCGGAATTGTCGAATCAAAACAGATGAAACATATTGCTGAGGAAACAATTGAAAATATAGTTGGTGTTCACGCTGTTAAGAATGAACTCCAACTTGAAATCGAAGCTAAAAAAGTTATTTATAAAGAAAGATAATTACTTTTAATTTCCTATCCAAAAATATAGGATGCCATGTCAACACCATGGACATGATCTATAAATTCATCATGTCCTAAATCTAAACCTGCAGCCCCAACTACTACCATTAATGGAAGTAAGTGATCTTCTTGAGGATGAGCGGCTCTTGCCGATGGAGCGGCCTCCCACTCCATCAACATTTGTTTTCGTTTTTCAATATCAGTTTCTGCAATCACTTTACTAAGCCAGTCTCCAAATTGTTTTGATACTTCAGCGGCAGCACCCGTTCCAAAGCCCCGCATATTATGATAGGAAAGGCCACTTCCAATAATCAATACGCCCTCATTGCGAAGCGATTGAATAGCCTGTCCCACGGCAAAGTGCTCTGACGGATTATAATTTGCTTTTAATGACATAGATATAACAGGTATTTCAGCATTTGGATACATCAACACTAACGGTACAAATGTGCCGTGATCAAATCCGTGCTTTCCATCCGCATGATTTCTTATTCGTGCATTTAATAATAACTTTTGAATTTCGTTCGCAATTTCTGGAGAACCCTGCGCTGGATATTTAATTTGATAAGTATAGTCAGGGAATCCAGAATAATCAAAAATCATTTCCGGATTTTTTGCTGTGGATACAGTAAATTCAGATTCTTCCCAATGACCAGATATTGATAAAATTGCCGTAGGCTTCTGAGGCAACTTTGCTGGCAGTTGCATTATCCACTGCGCAGTTCGACTAAACTGCTCTTTCATTTCAGGAATATAAGGCCACGGACCACCACCATGAGATATAAATAAGGCGGGCATTCTTTGCTTTTTCATAAATTAACTTCCTTACTCTTCATAATTAATCAAAAACAGCACCGTAGAAGCATCCTAAACCATCAAAAAAACCCGAACAGCATATGAAATCTGCAGAACCGCACATCAACAAGCCTTCAAATTATCACCTAAGCCTAGTCTTCGCATAATTTGACCTAGAAATGCAATCGACATAAGCTTAATACATGAATCAAATAAATCACTACTTCATAATTGTCGCAATATCCTTTACCGCATTGCAATCACAGGCATGGTTTCTATTTGAACCTTTCATTGGCTACAACAAAGGACAAGAACAAGCTTCAACTTTGCAAGGTATCGGCATTGGGGCACGAACTGGAATCGAATTTAAAGATTTATTCATTGTTGTTGATTTTGATTATAATGACTTACAACAAGGCGCAATTTCTTCCGCAAAGTATACGGACACAGGCCTTACCTTTGGCGGCACATTTCAGCACACACGCTTTTGGTATGGAATGATTACTTCAGCTCAGTTAAGTTATCCATCCGGAGCTTCGACAGTAACTAGCAAAGGTTCAGGCTCAAAATTTGGAATAGGCACAGAAATAAATAATAAATTAAATATCAACTTTGAACTACGCAGTATCAACTTTACAACAACCGATCCAGGAACTGGGGCTTCTACACCGATTGCTGAAATTGCAACTATTGGCTTTCTGACCTTTAGTTGGCTCTTATAAATAATACTTTAAATATGTAGTTTTTTAAAAAACGCATCCGAGTTAGGCTCTCTACCTAAAAAGTTTCGTAATAAATCTAAAGCCTGTTTCATATTTCCTTGTTCAAGAATATTTGTTCGGTATCTTGCCCCAACTTCTGGACTTAATAAATTTTGTTCTGGAAATTGTGTAAACATATCTTGTGCGTAAACTTCAGACCATAAATAACCGTAGTAACCTGCATCGTATCCTCCCATAAGGTGACCAAATGATGCTGGGAACTGTTGATTTGCTAAAGGCTCTATACCCATAACTTGACGATATAAATCTGTGTACGTTTTATTGACATCCACAGGCCCATCTTGCGTGTGCAAAGTCATATCAAATAAGGCATATAAAAGTTGTTTCGTATATGAATAGCCTTGATTAAATTCGCGTGCAGCAATCATTTTTTGTAATAAATCAGTTGGCAATTTTTGCGAATGGTCTAAATAATGGCCGGATAAAGAATTAAGAATTTCCGCAGACCAAACCCAATTTTCTAACATCTGAGATGGCGCTTCTACGTAATCTTGAGCTACTGACGAACCAGCTAAACTTGCGTACGGCGCACGTGTTAAAGTCTGATGCATGATATGACCAAACTCATGAAATATTGTTTCAACATCATCATGAGCCAATAAAGAAGGTTTGCCATTCATTGGAGGGTTCAAATTAGCAACGATTGATGAAACTGGCAGACTGTATTTACCATTAGCTAAGCTACGTCCAGAAATTAATGGAAAAGCTGCCGCATGATCGTACTTACCTGCACGTGGGAAAAAATCGGTATAAAAATATCCGATCAAACGATCGTCAGCAGAATTATGAATTGCATACATTTTTACATCAGTGGACCATGTCTTTGCATTGGTTATTTCTACATAACGCACACCCAGCATCTTAGAATATACTTGAAATAATCCCGCAATAACAACGTCTGCAGGGAAGTATTCACGAATTTTTTCGTTATCTAAACTGTAATCTCTTTTTTGAAGTTGATAACTATAATAAGCAATGTCCCACTGTTCTAAAGTTGCTGCAGCTGGATCGCTTTCTTTTTTAAATTTTAAAACTTTATTTAAATCATCTTGATTTCGCTTTGCTAGTTTATCTTTTAAACCATTTAAAAAAGTTAGAACAGTATCACCATCCTGAGCCATACGTCCATTTGTACGATAATCCGCCCAAGTTTTAAAACCCATTAAATGACCGATCTGCGCTCTTAACATAACAGCATCTGAAAGTAATTTTGTATTTACAGCCCCGCCACGACTTAAGTATCCAGCCATCATTTTTTTTCTGGTATCAGCTTTAACTGCATTTTGCATAACTAGCGGATAATCACTTTCTTTTGTGTTTACTACTAATTTCCCAGATGAATCTTTTTTTAATCCAACCAAGTAATCATTAGGCAAACCTTCAAGTTCTTCAGGTGCAAAAAGTACTGTTGTATGATCACTATTTAAATTAGTCGAAAATTGAGTTTCTAAAGCAGCTAATTTTCCTTTTAATATCCGCACTTGTGCCAATATTTCATCTGAAAGTTTTAAACCATTTTGTTCAAAACTTTCTATTGTTTTTTGCAACAAACGCGCTTCATTGCTGTTTCTAGGCATAACTTTCAGTAAAGTTTCATAGATGTCTCGACGTGTAAAAATCTCGACATTAAATTGACCGACTGCTGTTTCACACTCAGAACCTTCAGCACCTATTGCTGGATCCGTGGAAACATAACCCATAAAAATTAATGGCGTTGTTTCATCACTAAGATCAGTTGTTGATTTCTCTAAAGATAAAAGTGTGTTGTCTATTGTTCTTTGCGTTTCTGGAATAGCTGCAATGCCATCAAGATTTTGACGAGTTCTATCAATACTGGCTTGGCAAAGTTTTTGAATTTCACCCGTCGTGTAATCACTTCGAATCACTGTTAATGTATTTTCTGAAATAACGTTCTGCGAAACAGCTGGCGCAGTCTGGGTATCTAATGATGATGACGAATGGGTACACGATGATAAAACCAAACAAATTGAAATTAAAATCGAAGAATACTTCCTTTTGATACTTAAATAAGCTTTCCCACGCGAATTAAAATCTAACATTACCTATCTCCTTTAAAAACGGGTTCACTCTGCCACCACTTGGTCTAAAAGATTAAAGAATAGCAAAAGATATGCCTTATTTTAAATTTGCATTAAAAATTTCAGATAAAAAGTTTTCTGCAGCCAAAAATGATCGCCGATCAGAGACTTCATTATATGCCGCGCCTTTTGTAATATCAATTCCAGCACCGACCTCAGTAAATGAATGCACAGTTCCGCTATATTTTACTAATTGATAATCGACATGATTATTTTTCATTTCATCTTCAAACGCGTTTACATCAGTTGCTGCAACATAGGGATCTATTGCACCATGAAGCGCAAGTATTTTTGCCTTAATATTTTTACCATCATTAGGTGCGGGGCTATCTAACCCACCATGAAAACTAATTACCCCAGTGATATCTGCTCCACTACGTGCTAATTCAATAGCGCCCGTACCACCAAAGCAATAGCCAACAGCTGCAATTTTATTTGTGTTAATATTTTTTTGTTTTCTTAATTCTATTAAGGCTAAATTTAAATGATCTCTAAACAGTTTTCGATCAGCTTTATACTTCGTTGCTAATACTCCGGCTTCATTCGAATTTTTTGGATTTAATCCTTTTCCATAGATATCAGCAGCAAAAACAACATACCCAAGCTTTGCAAAACGTTCCGCTTGCTTTTTTGTTTCAGCTGTTAAACCCATCCAATTTGGAATCATAATAATAGCAGGGGCATTTTTTTTTATCTTCTTAGAAAAAACAAGATAACCTTCATATTTGTCTTGAACCCCATATTCAACAGTTTTTGCTGAAAGTTCATTCGCCAAAGAGAAAACTGAAACCATTATTGTTAATACAAATGTTATTACTTTCATAAATTATCCTTTACATTAAGTATATGCTATACATATCAAGAATATACTGGTTAGACTAATACAAATTTAGTATTAAAATATTAATTTATTCATATTTTAACATTTTGATGTATGTTCGCATTCTTTTTAATACCTGGACTTGCAGACAAATACCGACCGAAATACACTTCTACTACTTAAATAGAAATAGCCTACTTGTTCTATTGCCGAATTATTAAAAACACTTAGCGATTTAGGATTATCCTAAAAGGGTTGTATATGCTTAGTCATCAAGTTGATTACACAGGAGCACAGGTGGCAATCGACAATGCTTTTTTTAAATCCATATTATCAGAGCTTCCTTCTTTAATTGCTTGTCTAGATTTAGAATTTAAATACACCTACGTAAATTCAGCTTATGGCAAATGGTTCGGAATAACACAAGAACAGTGTCTAAATCGAAGCGCCGAAGAAGTTTTAGGACGAGAAGTCATGGAAATGGCTAGGCCATTTCTTAATGCAACACTTCAAGGGGAAAAACAATGTTTTGAGCGCTATGTCCCTTATAAAAATGGATCAAAAAAAATTCATGTTCAATATCTACCCTTGCACAATAGTAACGAAACAATAATTGGTATTGCAGTAATTGTACACGACCTTAGTGAGCTTTCGAATCGCGACGAGAAACTCAAACTTGTTTTTGAAAACATTGAAAATGGAATTGTAATTCATGACTCAAATGGAAAGATTATTGAATTTAATCCAGCATCACTTACTATTTTAGGCGTTTCACCAGAACAACTTTTAGGTTTTACATCAATGAATATTTCATGGAAAGTTTTACGGGCTGATGGGTCTAATTTTCCTGGTGAAGATCATCCTGCCATGGTTGCACTTCGAACAGGTTCAAAAATTGTCGACACTATCATGAGAGTTCAACTTCCCGATGGTAATGAAAGATGGGTTAATGTCTGCGCCTCACCATTTAATAGCAAGGGCAATTCTAATAATTTAGATCCTTCTCAAAGAAATGTTTTAGTTACATTTACTGATCTTACTGCCCGGATGAAAGCTGAAGCAGAACAGCAAGAGTCCGTAAGTTTTATCCGAGCCATTGCGAATAATACTCCTGGCATGCTAGCCTACTGGAAAAAAGATTTAATTTGTGCCTTCTCAAATCAAGAAAATTTAGATTGCTTTGGTCGAACCTCAGAACAAATGCAGGGCATATCAATGCAAGAGCTTATCGGAATTGAATCTTTTAAAAAAAATGAATCCCATATTAAAGCAGTTTTAAGTGGCAACAACCAACAATTTGAGCGTGTTATTTTAAAGCCTGATGGGAAAACTGCTTATCTTTGGGTTCAGTATATTTCCAATTATGTTCAAAAAGAACTACAAGGATTTTTCACACTTATTACTGATATTACTCCTATAAAAATAGCTGAAAAACAAGCTCTACACGCTTCGAAATTAGCATCCCTTGGGGAGATGGCTGCAGGAATAGTACATGAAATACGAAATCCACTTTCAATTATTTTAGGGCACATGCATGTGCTTCATAAATATGTTAATGATCCGGAAAAGTTTTTAGCAAAAACAAAATCAATAAAAGAAGCTGCGGCACGAATAAATAAAATTGCAAATGGGCTTAGCAAGTTTTCGCGCGTGTCGGACGAAAGCTCATACAGTCATCACAGTGTATCAAAGATTATTGAAGATTCTTTGATACTTGTTGAAAGCAATGCAAAAATTAACAACACTGCAATATCTTACGAAATTAAAAAAGATTCCTATATTTTATGTGAAGAAATCGAAATCGAACAAGTCATGATTAATTTAGTTAATAATTCTATTGATGCCATCAAAAATAATCCAAACAAATGGATTAAAATTGAACTTTTAGAAGAACTTAACTCTGTCGTAATAAGAGTCATTGATTCTGGCTTAGGAATACCCGAACAATATAAAGAAAAAATATTTGATTCATTTTTTACTACCAAAAAAATAGGTGAAGGCACTGGGCTAGGTCTAAGTATTATAAAAGGCATACTAAACAGATGCGGCGGCAATATAACTATTGATAGCAATTGTCCAAACACTTGTTTTGAAATTCGCTTTCCAATTGCGAACCCCAAGGAAGATACACTTTAATTTTTACTCGAAAATTACTTTAACCAATTAACAATAGGTACTTCATTTCTTGCAGCTTTAACTGAAACATCCAACGAATAGCCAACTATAATTGGCAACACTGGAAGATAATCACTTGAAATCGACAATTTCTTTCGAAATTCGTCTGTTTGCAAAATATCTCTGGCAAAACCAATCGCACATGTACCTAACCCTAGCCCTTGCGCAGCCAACATAAGATTTTCACCTGCCAAATAACAATCACCAACTGGACAAAACCCTTCTTCCTGTTTCATACAAATAACAATTAAGGTTTTAGCTCCATAAAAAATATCAAATTCTGGATTATCTAACGGGATATTCTTATGCTCTAAATCTTTAGCCCACGCAGCACTTTCTAAGATTCTTTTTTTTGCGGCATCAGATATTTGCTTCAGTAATTCTGCCTGTTGAATCACTACAAATGCCCAAGGCTGACGGTTCATTGCACTCGGGGCATGAATAGCGGCATCAAGGAGTTCCTTAATTTGCTGCTCCGAGATTACCTGATTTGAATATTTGCGAGAAGATTTACGCAAATATATTTCGTCAATAATCTTTCCTGGTTTGTTGTTTTGTTTCAAATTTTCAAAATCTAATCCCATATTTCAACTCCTTCAACTTAGGTTCAATCTTCAGTTCTAGCAATTTTACGCCCAACAATTGATTCAATAAAATGAAGATAGAAACAAAATATTATTAGGCTTGGGACGAATAGTCTCATGGCTGGGGCAAATTGCATGATATACTTAAATAACAATCAAGGTATAATAAGTATTGAAAGGATTTAAATCTTTGAAAAAAATGGTTTTTTGTCTTTCTTGGTTTCGCCTTTAATTTTTCTTATTATTATTTTTCTTGTTTTTGAAGAATGGATATGGATCCAACTTACATTTATTACTTATTATATAAGCCAATTACGTTTTTTCGGATGGCTTGAATCTAGAATTTTAAAACTTTCCCCACTTGCTTCCGTACTTATCTTAGCGCTACCCACTTCAATATTTTTTCCTATCAAAATTTTTGGTACGGTCTTAGTTGCTAGATTATTTGCATTGACTCGAAAAAAAATGCTAACCATTTCTTGAGCTTTTTATATTTATTTGCAGATTAACTCTGTATTATCTTGGGCAAAGCATTGGTTACATAAAAATATCATTTATCAACAAACCCAACAGCTAATTGCTACGTTTAAAATTTGAACTATTTTTGTTCTAACTTTTGCAAAGATGCACGCTGAATAAAACCTATTGAAATTAATAAAATATAAAATATTACCCAATTTTATTTACTTTAAGATTATCAAAAAGTGGCGCAATGCTTGATTTTACTTGCGGATCACTAAACTTAAAAATCATACCATCCAGATAGTTGTGCATAATCTCAAGCGTTAATAACAGAGCTGTGCCAACCAACTGAAATGAATTTTAAAAAAGAAAATGTTATGCCAACATGTGTTCCATTTTAAAAAACATGCGTTTTAATTAAAAACTAAAATATAACTCCTACGTTCGAACTAAATTTGCCACAATCGTTGATCCATTAAATTTTACTGTTCTTAACTTATTAAGGGCTTTTTCTGCAAAATTTGGAATAATAGCAACATAACTAAATTGTTCATGTATTTCAATTTTTCCAACATTATTTTTTGCTATTGCATCATTTCCAAATGTTAACATTGCTAGTATTTCTTCAGATTTAAGTTTTTTAGAAAACCCAGCTGCAATTTGAATTGTTGTCATTAATGTTTTTTGAAAATCTTTCCCAAGTGTTAATGGACTATTTATATCAAACTTATTTCGGACCATAGCAACGCCCGTGGCTTTTTCGATTTGCGCTACTAAATCGACTTCATATTCTGTTGCAATGGAAACCGCTAATCCTTTCCGCCCTGCGCGGCCAGTTCGACCAATACGATGAATATAAATTTCAGGACTAGATGGCAAATCAACATTAATAACCAATTGCAAAGTATCTATATCAAGACCTCGTGCAGCAACATCTGTTGCAACCAGAATGCGTAAACTTCCGTTACGAAATAATGCTGTTGCGCGATCTCGTTCGGATTGTTTTAAATCAGCATGCAAGATCATACTACTGACTTTTGCATTAGCCAGCATTTTTCCGACCTCATCAACCGTGGCTTTGGTCCTGCAAAAAATCAATGTGCTCATCGATGAATGATTATGAAGAATTTGAATTAAGGCTTCCATTTTTTGTGGTTTTTCAGCAGCATAAACAAATTGTGTGATCATTGGTTCGCTGCTTTCTAATTCTTGAATTGTAATTCGCTTTGCATTAGTTTGATACAACTTGCTTAGCTCTTCCATGCATTCAGGAAAAGTAGCCGAAAAAAAAATAGTTTGCCGTTGTTTAGGTAATACTTCGATAATGGCCTTCATCTCTTCAGCAAAACCCTCTTCAAGTAAACGATCAGCTTCATCAAGAATAAATGTTTTTAATTTGCTAACATTCAACTGGCCATTCTTAAGATGCTCTAATGTTCTCCCAGGTGTTCCTACAACCAAATGAACTCCGCCCAAAAGCGCATCTGCTTGCAATGGATACGGCTGACCACCAGCTAAGGATAAAGTTTTTAACAGCGGGATATATTTAGAAAACAAAAGGCATGCTTTTAATACCTGATCACAAAGTTCACGAGTAGGACAAAGAATTAATGCTTGAGGAAATTTAAAAGTTACATCAATTTTCTGCAAAATAGGAATAACAAAAGCGGCGGTCTTGCCACTTCCAGTTTTCGATTGACCAATTAAATCATGTCCCGCAAGTAAAATTGGAATACTGGACGCCTGGACTGGAGTCATTACAGAAAATTCTAATTCATCAAGTATTTTTAGAATTCCGTCCGATAATTTCAATGAATTAAAATCTTTTGCTTTCAAAACAGCAACCAATTAATAAATCTTACCATAAAGAACAACGATTGACCGGAGCCATTGCTTTACCGGCAGCACACTTAAAATCGGAAGCAAATTCAGGGCGATTCATCATAACAGCATTTACACGAAATTCAGCTGGCGGATGAACATCGTTTGTCATTTGCGAACGTAATGATTCGTTGGTGTTTTTTGCGCACCAACTTTGAGCATAGGCAATCCAGTATTGCTGTCTTTCAGAATATTTTCCCAACCATGGACTTGCTTCGGGGCGAATTCTTAAAATCTTATCTACTGCCATATAACCTAACTTAACACCGCCCTGATCGGCCAAGTTTTCTTCTAATGTTTGCTCACCATTTACATTTAAATTTACAGACTTAATCGTATAAAGATTCGCTTGATCCACATAACACTTTGCTTTTTGGTTAAATAAATCTTGAGTCTCAGTTGTCCACCACTCTTTTAAATTCCCATGGCTATCGTACTTACTACCGGCACTGTCAAATCCATGAGTTAATTCATGCCCAATCGTTCCACCACCGAAAGCTCCATAATTTGCACCATCACTTGCTGCTAAATCTAATGATGGTGGTTGTAAAATACCAAATGGAAAAACAAATTCGTTATTTGATCTATCGTAATAAGCATTCACTTCCCAGGGCATCATCCCCCACTCTGTTTTATCAACAGGTTGGCCCATTTTTAAAATATCTCGATGACTTTCAAAATTTGAAATAGCAAATGAATTTTCTAAGTAATTTTTCTCTGAAACCATAAGCGAATTGTAATTTCTAAAGACTTCTGGCGCACCTACTTTACGTACAATGCCAGTGGCTTTAATAATTCCTTCTTGAACTGTTTTACTATCGATCCAAGCATCAACGCCAGTGCTTAATATATTTAAGTCTGCAATAAACATATTTTTTATTTCATCAATCATAGTATTTGTTTTTTCTTTAATTGCAGCCCCATCAAAGGTTTTTACATACGCTTCAGCTAATGCATACCCAAGATTATCTTCGACGGCTTGAGTACAAACTTTCCAACGTGGAGACTTTTCTTTTGCGCCATTCATATAACTTTTCCAAAAAGAAAAATGAGCTTGTTCAAACTTTCCACCCATTTTCGGTGCCGAACGATCTGCTAGAAGCCATGTAAAGTAATAAACTTTTTCAATGTCTGACATATTTAATAAAACTGAATTTAAGTTTTGAAAAAACTCAGGTTCGTCCACATTAAATTTTTGTACCATTACCCCTAAACTATTTAAATAAATATCCCAGTTAAAGGCCGGAACTAATTTTTTCAAATCAGTCAAATTCATTACATGATTAACTTTATCAGGATCACTTTGGTCAGTTACAGAGTACGCCTTTGAAGCCAAACTTGTTTCTAGACGAAGAACTGCTTCAGCAATTTTTTGCGAATGATGTTTTTTTGCTCCTAATAAGGAAAAAATATTTGCAATGTACTCTTTGTATTTTTCGCGTATTTCAACTGACTTGGTATCTTTATCTAAATAATAGGATGGATTACTTAAAACCATGCCCCCTTGAGAAACGTCCGCTAAAACTGTTGCTGAATCATTGTAGTCTTGCATAGCGTAAAAGCTAAAAAAACCAGCTCCATTTTTTTGTAAATAAGCTGCCAGCTTAGCCAATTGCTGCGAAGTCTTCGCCTGCTTGATCATTTCAATTTTACTTTTCAATAACATTGCTGACTGATCTGCATACTGATCAGCAGTCATACAACTTTTATAAAAATCTGCTAACTTTGTCGCATAGGTAGATGGAATTTCATAGTGGCCTTTAGCGTAGGCTTCTAATATTTGATTTAGACGGATATCAACTGAATCCATCATTGGAGTCGACTGCCGATATACAGATTTTTTATCTGCAGGAATTATTGTTTTTTCTAACCATGTGCCACATGAAAATTCATAAAAATCATCGCAAGGATCAACACTTTCCTTAAGGGCAGATTCATCAATTATTTTAGGAAAGTCTGTCGGCAGCATAGTTGTAGCAAAACTTTGAATAGAAACTAATGCGAAAAACAATATTAATATTTTCATAGATCCCCATTTGATAATAGTTAGGAATGTAACAAGTAATTGGCTCATTTCAACTTTTATCAATAGGCATTTCAATTGATAACATTAATTTAATCCTCCAATTTAAGTATTCTTTTTCAAATCCCTGAATTCGAAATATTAAACATAATGAAATATGAAAATTTTACCCCAAAAATTACAAAATAAATGATTTCTTAACTGTTGTATTAGAATAACCACATTTTTTTATGGCTGTATATTCCATTAACCAAGTTTTATGATAATAGTATAGGCAATATTTTTTGAGTCTTAAATACTTTTAGTAATTTAATTGGCTTATTAAAAAAGGAATACAAAATGAAAAAAACAATTTTTATGATGATCTTAGCAGTTAGTACAATAAGTAACGCTCAACGAGAATCTGGTGGACGTTATCAAGCTACCGCTGTTTACGTTGATTTTAGAAACTATGGTACTGGAATAAATCAAATAGCGATGTCTAAATTTGATCAGCTTATGTATATTGGACAGGTTCTTGATTCTACCTACGAACAACGTGCTGGCCGCGGTGGAGAAGTCCTAAGATGCGTTCAGTTTTCAAATGCATCAGAAAGATATTATTTTATTCAGTCTATTTCGCCTGTAATCATCCAAGATGAGCAACGCAATGGGATGCACCGAACAGCAGTTTATGTTGGTATGGATTGTCATAGTTTTTCAAGTGCTACAGAACAAAATATTAACTTCACTAATCAAGCTCCACAGACCCCTGCCAATCCTAACGATCCAAATTGGAGAGATCCAAATTATATGAATTAAGTTTTCTTCGAATTTGCTGAAGAAGACTTGTTCACTCCTGCATTGATTACATACCTAGTATCAAGGGCTTCTGAATAATTGTTCATATTGCTCGTTTTGTGGTAAATATTCATTTTTTAACAACGACTATTACTACGGAGTCCTAAATGAAATTAATCCCGATCCTTATTTCTTCTGCGCTAACGCTTCTTACTTCTCAGGTTAGTTTTGCAAAAACTGATTTAACTAAGTCAGAAACTTGGACTTGCACCAGCAGCAAAACTGAAGGCTATGTTAGCCACTTGCAAGTGAACATCGACCACAATGCAAATACTGCGGTTGGTTTACTTTATGATGGCACAATGTCCAATGTGGGTATTGAGATCGGCGCCGATGCATCGGATCTTTCTAAATTAGATGGAGCCATTGCTGGCCATGACCAACGTTTTTACCAAATAACTTTAGTTCGCGGAACTGAACAATCAATAGGTTCCGCGTCCGTTTCTTACTATGGCTTTATTGATTGCATAGGTGATGTTTCTGGCCTTGAAACTTTAGCGTGTGAAATTAAATAATATTTTTTTACTTTTAAGTCATACAATAGATTGTATGACTTAAAATCTTACTAATATTATTTAATCTTGCCAGTATAAGCTTCATTTCCAGTTCTTAAAAAGTTAGCGACATATTTAATTGTATCTTCTATTCGAAAATCACGAAACCCAGCCAAATAGGCCTTGTTGCCATCAAATTGAAAAAACCCTTTCCAATTTGCATCATCAACATACATTGGAAAAGTCTTCGCGTTAGGAACATCTATTTGTTGATTATCTAATATGCTTAGAATCAACTGGTTAAATCGATTCGAATCATCATAAGCTCCAACAATAATCCAAAGCCTTAAGATCAATGACCTACTTGGCTTAAAAAAGCTTAAAACAACTTCTTCACATTGCGCTTTCAAAAACCCATAGTTTTCACCCGTAATCGGCACATTTATATCTGGCGTACTATAAGCATTTTGAATTTTCATTAAGCCCTGGTTTAGAAAAATCACTATAAACAGACCCTGTCGATATAAATACATACTTAGATGTTTGATCTTCAAGAAATTCACACGATTTTTTAACAATCTGCGGATGATATCCACAAGAATCAATAACTAAATCAAAATGGAGAACGGTTCTCCAGCAATGTCTATTTTTGCTCAAAAACTGGAGGTTAAGCCGACGGTTTTCAGCCGACTAGCTGATGCTGAAAAACATTTAATGTTTCAATAAGAGACAATCTAAATAAGTATCGAAATTTATTCACGTATTTGAATTCGCCAAATGGCACCCTACTTGTATTCCTATTATTCAAGCCTTCATATCTAAAAATTGATGACTCAAGGCTACTTAGAAGGGATTTGAGATGATGCAACGTCGAACTTATGGACACCTGATTAACATTTTGGTTACAAGCTTAGTGCTTGCGACGACGTTAATTGCAACGGTTGCCTTTGGCCAGCAAGACTCCAGCGCCCTTTCTGATTATCTTTATTATGACAACAATTTTAATGTCATTCAAAGACTACGTACAGAAACGAAGAAAAAAGAAAATCTAATGTCTGACGAAGATAAAAAGCCTGTCGCCGTAAATTTGTACGAGATCGACTTAAAGCTTGGTTCTTCAAACTTGACCGTCTCGCAATTTATTTCATCTAGTGATTTAGAAAAAGTACGCTCTACGGATGGGAAATTTTACATTCCCGTTTTAGAGTCAGATCCTTTAAACAAATTATTTAAAATCAAATTCGGCGCTCCCAAATTTCAGACTACGGCGCGAAAAGTTTTAAGTCGTGCCACTTACTTTATCGAGCCTGTTGGTCCAAGCGGCGGATTTTTTGCCAAATTCGTACCGCACATTCCGGGGCTTGAGCAAAAAGTTGAAAGAGAAATTCTAGTTAACGATTACGTTAAAGCACAATTATCACAACTTCCAACCGCCATGCAGGATCTAACCATGGATTCCTTCATGGGCGTCAATTTATCATTGCTGGGTGTTCCGTTCTCTGTCGCATACAGATCGGCCGACAGGCTGATGAACAAGCCTGAAGGTATTCGCGTTTACCCAGGGCATGGCTTACTTGGATGCGATGCTTGCATTGCTGACTACGCGATCAAACGTACCGGAATTCAAGATCCAGAAAAGGCCGTCGCTAAATGGAAACAACAGGAATTCTTACCAAAATTAACAAAATATATCGCGTATTCTCATCATGTTTTAGGTGTATCGTTTGAAGCCCATACACAGAATATGGTTGTTGATATTGAACACGCTACTGGCGAAATTAAAAAAATATATTTCAGAGATTTTGCGGATGTTCTTTTAAATCCAATTCCACTTTTAGCTGAAGGAACTCTTCCAAAAGACATTCAGTGGGACAAAGTAAAATTAATGTCGATTCATCCCAATTATTTTTCTGATGAAGGTGTGCAAATGGCTAAAGATATTTGGTATCATACCGCTATTTATTCGGGGCAAGGAGTTACAAGTCATCTGACTGGCTTTCAACGACAACAACGACACACGCTGACTTTCTTGAAGGCTTATATCGCTGAAACAGAAAAAATTCTGGGTCATAGTATTCCATTAACGAATGATGCACAAAAAGTGTTAGAAAGCCTTGAATCCAAAGCCTCAAAAGAAGAATTTTATAGCGGAGAACTTCAAGAAAGATCTCCACTTCGAAACGCGATGGCTTCTATCTTAAAGCCTATTTTTGAATTCTCACATAAAATAAAAATCGAAAAAATTGAAACTGAATTGAAGATGGCAATTTTAAATCAAGATCAAACTGTCTTAAGAAAAGCATTTTACAAAGCACTTGCTACCCAACGAGTCGTCTTTATGGGGCTTGATGAAAGAGCAAAGCTAATTGGTGAAGACACAAAAACAACGTGGTTAAAATCGACCTTACAAGCCTATTTAAAATTAGGATTAGGCCGAAACAAATCACTAGAATCTATCGATTTTAAAGTTTTGGACGACAGAGTCTGGGCCATTGACCGTGACACCCAAAGGCCGTTAGCCGCAACAGTTGAAGTTTATCAAGAAGCTACCAGCTGGTTTCAAAAAATGACGGCGTTTTTTAAATCAAACCAATCAGAAGAGCTAAAACAACTAGGACAAAAAGTAAAATCAACTTCAGGTGCCGCTGCGGCACGCTGTGAAAATCTTTTTCAAGGGATGGGATTATGAAAAATAAATTCGCTAAGTCGCTGATCATACCGCTTTTATTTTTAGCGCAAACATCCATTGCTAACGCCGCTATTCGATGCGAACAGCTTTTTACAAACACTGCTAGGCAGTCGTTCGTTCAAACTCCGGTCGAAGTCCGTGATCTAAAAACATTGGGTCAAGCCATGACTCAAGGAATGACTTTGAATCCAGAGCAAGCTGATCTATTTGAAGTGTATCGCAAAATTTATTTTGGCGATCCCAACACGTCTGTAAATAATGAGACTTTAAAATCAGTTACGGATATATTAACTAAAAATCCAAATTTAGAAAAGCCGCATTTTCCTGAATACGAAATTTCAACGGTTGAAAAAGTTTACGACACCCCAGAAAATCTTTCGAAATATTTAAAATCACAGATTCAAACCGCCGGACAAGTTCGTAGCAACTTGTTACAGATTGAAGCCAATCTTGGCTATTGGAAAAAAGTTTTTGATTACCAAGACCCAAGTATGCCTGATGGACTAGCTAAAGAGCAGCAAAAAGAATTTCAGAAAAAATCTAAAGAAAGATTTGAGCTGTATTTAAATCGTATGATTTCAAAAACCAATCGTGATCTTTTAGCTAATTTAAAAAACGATAAAGAAGATTATCAGAAAAAAGCGAAAGCTCTTTTTACGACGTTAAAACAAATTCAAGAGTGGATGGATAAAAAAGGTCGTAATACTTCAAGCATTCGTCAAGCGATGGTGGATCTTATCCACACTGTCGGGTTTGGTAACCAAGCAACTCAAATTTTATTAAAAAGTAAAAATGGCTTAGAAAAAATCGAAGGTCTTAAAAAAGTATTAGATGAACGTGACGCTGTCGCGATGGATTTAAGTTTTGACGGCCATTTCGTTCAGTTACAACAAAGTTTAAAAATTGATTTCCCGACGGGTCTTTCAAAAAATGAAAATCCAAATCAGAATATTCAAAAGCTTGAGCAAGATGTTCTATCCGGTCAATACACGACAAAGCCCTCAGAAATTACCCGCGTTAGAAGTTTATCTATTCAAGAAGCGCCGTTTAGGTCTTGTCTTGGTGGTTCCGATTGTTCAACCCGAACTTACTTTAGTAAAGCACTTGATCCAAACTATAATTATTTTACGATGACAGACACAAACTTCAATTCAAGTGGTCATGTGACGGTTGTGTTGGGCGAAGCGATGAATTCAAAAACTGGGCAATTGGAAAAAGTAGCCTTTATCGATAAGCTTCAAAATATTCCGAATCAGCAAATCCCTATTTTTCTGCAAACTGTTGCAATGAGCCTTGCGGATCGTGGATATAAACTTGGTGTTCCTGAAGATATCGGTAATCACAACGGCATGTCAAATATGGATACAACAAAACATTATGTCGCAAATGAAATTATACCAAAGCTATCGCAAACATTTTCGACATTTGTACCGCACGCGCATCAGTATGATTTCAAAAATACCTATTCAAGGGCTTATAACAAACTTAATGTTAAAATTTATGATTTGAACTCATTAGATGCTGATACTCAAATTACGCCAGGCCGCACATACAACAAGTCTACGGCACCAAAAGATTTGGACAAAAATAAGCTTATTCAAGATTTGCTCAATTTAAAAAACTCGCAAGATCCAAACGACGTTTTAAAATACGTATCTAGTGGCCAGGTGGTCGTACAACTTGAAAAGTTAGGTCTTTTTTCAGTGAAAGAATTTGAAAAAGATTTATCAAAAATTATTGAACGCCACGATCTTCCGTTCAACATAAGAAAACAAGCTGTGTTCGAAGCCCTTTTAGTTAAATCAGAAATGACTGAAAATGAACTTAGCCTTGATTTTAAAAACTTTGACGACGCTGAAAAAACTCAAATTTCATCAGAAATTAAGCAGTGGTCGAAATCTTCAGATAAACGACGAAAGAAATTTGCTGATGGTTTAAGTGACAAATGGTCTGATGCTGTTTCAAAAAGTGATATCAAAACTTTAGAAGCACTTGTTGCTTTGAAACTTTTTGATATTAATACAAGAAATGAAAGTGGCTTTTCAACACTTTTAATCGCGATACACACAGATCAAAAGGCTGTTGTTGAATGGCTTCTTCAAAATCCAAAGCTAGATCTAAAATCTAAAGATGAATTTGGTTTTACTGATGTAGAGCAAGCACGGCTTTTAGGTAAAAACGAAATCGCTGATGTGATTGAAAAAAGAAAACCAGAAGCCAAAGCCAGAAGGTTCGAAGTTAAAGAAAGACACGCTGATGGCAGTCCGATTGAAGATTTCGTAAAAACACCTCACAGTGCTTTTAGAATGGGAGACGCTGCAAAGGTCACCGTTACCATCACAAAATCTTTTGAGATGGCATCTACACAAACGACTCAAAAAACTTGGAAAGGTGTCGTTGCTTTATCGAATAAATATCTAAAAGGTAAATACAACTTAAACGCCGCCCCTTCAAAGTTTAAAGGGGAGCAAAATCCAGTAGAACAAGTATCACACGATGATATTGGTATCTGGACTACAGCGGTTAATGAGCTATCAAAGTTTGATGACCCACAAGTTCAAAAAAATCTAGCAACATTATTTCCAGGGCATAAAAAAGGTGCTGTTTATAGATTACCAACTGAAGCAGAGTGGGAGAACGTAGCTCGTATGCGGGGCCTTTCAAAGGGCGACTACGCTCACGGCAACACAGATAAAAATTTAGAAGACCACGCTTGGTTTTCTAAAAACGATGGAGGAAAAACTCATCCAGTTGGTC
The DNA here is from genome assembly GCA_049301055.1 of Pseudobdellovibrio sp. Taxonomy (GTDB): domain Bacteria; phylum Bdellovibrionota; class Bdellovibrionia; order Bdellovibrionales; family Bdellovibrionaceae; genus Pseudobdellovibrio. Next base: position 96,294 of record JBAQKN010000014.1, read on the forward strand.
TTAAGAAGCCAATTATGATTTTTGGAAAGCCTATTTACGATATGCACGGAAACGTTTGGGAGTGGATCTCTGACTGGTATGGAAATAATTTAGCTGGCGGTATCGACCCACAAGGCCCTCAAACGGGCTCTGCCCGCGTCATGCGTGGCGGTTGTTGGGGCAACGGTGCGCGGTACTTGAGTTCTGGTTTTCGGGACTACTACTCGCCTGGTGATCGCCACTACGATGTGGGGTTTCGCCTCGTGAGGACTGGTCCGTAATCCTTGGCCCTTTTTACCTTTTACCCTAGAACGGCTGTAGTTCTCAAATCCATTTAGCGTAAGCCTAAAATTTAATTAACCGATTTACCCGGTTGTTTTGTCTGTTGTGCAAATGTCTACCTCTTCATTTTTCAAGGCATGAAATCTTAATCTATAACAAAAGGGGTAATCATGTTGATCAAAGTCATAGCGTTGGCTTTCGACTCAATTTACGGCGGTTTTAATGATGAAGAAATCCGTGAATTTATAAAAGATGGAGAATTTCACTGATCGGAGCCACCCAGTTTCACGTTTGGGAGCCACTTCGGATATAGAAAAAGTTTTAGTGATTTAAATCCTTACTGTCAAGTTTCTTTGCTTTTACTTTTCAGTAACTTTCGCCCTTCATTCCAAAATCATCAATAATTAATACATCACAAAGTGATCATCTTTTTCGAGTCGATAAATATCGATTAAGTCTGCGACCTTCATTGATCATTAAAAATAATTCTGTAGCTTCTTTTAATAAAACTGTTTTTCTCCTTGAACAAACAAACCTTCCAAGTGCATCTGCTAAGTAACTTTTTCCTACGTCAGTTTGTCCAACAAAAACTATAGGCCTGGCCTGCTCCAGCCAATTTAAACTCATTAAATCCTGCAACTGATTTTTTGTAACTCCGCACTTTACTAGTAAATCAAATTCATCTAAAAAAGCATTCCGTTTAAAATGAGCTAACTTTATTTTCTTTTTAATAAAATTTTCATCGCGGCAATCTTTTTCTACTTGAAGAAGTTTTGATATTAATTCCTCGTGATTCCAGTCCTGTTTAATCGCAATGGCTAGATCTGTTTCAATAGCACCTAATATTCCAAATAATCATAGATCCTGAGCCTGCTGTTTAATATTTACTAATGACAATTTTCACCTTCTATCTATTTAATGAGCGTAATTATTTTTACGCAATATTGGTTTTTTTTCATTACGCTTAATTTGATCTTGAACTGGATTTTCTATAAACAATTCATATTCAGCACGTATTTTACTGGAACCCTTTCATCCTTGGATGATGTTGTGGGCCTTGGTGATACCGGTTTTATTAATCACCAGCTTGAAAAAATACTGGGCCTTCTGCTTATCGAAATATTCCAGCGCTAGTAGTTAATAGCTACTAAATTGAAACCCAACTTGGAACGGGAACGAAGTCTAGACTCGAATCTGGGGTTCGAGTACTGGTCCCCAATTACACGGATGCAGTTACTACCTCCCTAGAAATCGCTATTTTTCTTCAAGAATCATATTAGCTTTTTTATAAGGCTCTTTTAAAATATTACTTAATTCTTTAGAAATTATGAAATCGCCTATTTTTTGAAACACTTTATAATTAGACAATTCAGACACATATTTTAGTTCAGCTTCGTCAAACTTATTCATCAATTCAGCTTCGACGTTTTTCAATAAATCTGCGATTAACTTGTCCTTGTCACTTCTCATTTTCTTGGCTTGCTTTTGAATCTTTATTCTTTTATTTTTTTCATAACTTTTAAGGACCTCGTCGCTAAGAATAAACAACAAAGCTTTTTCTAAATTTTGATCTAATATTTTTGATATTTTTGAATTTAAAACGATAGTTCTGGAATACGTTGCGCTATTTTTACTATTCTTTGCAACAGTTACTTGTGTCGATTTAGCATAAGAAAATTCACTGCCTGTCAGTAAAGTAAATAAACAGAAAATGGTCGCTGACGAAAAAACTTTATATGCCGCAACCAAATTTTACTTCTTGCCCGACGCACGAACCATTTAAAAGAGAACAGTCAGTTGGATGAGAACCCATGCAGTCACGTAACATTGAGGTTGGCGGCGTAGACCCACACTGACCAGGAATCTCCTCACATAGACAAGAACACATTTTGGCTCCTGCCACTAGATTTCCGTCTAGTTTCTTAAACGCTGATCCAATTGTATAAACCCCAACATTTGCAGCTGTAAGCAATGCCAAAGATTTTCCACTTTGAAATAAAAAAGTTCGCCGTGATAAATTTTGACTTTTTTCCATTTAGATATATTTTACTTGCCTCTATTAAAAACCGCAACCTGTTATCAAAAGAATCGCGTACTTTTTTGGATACACTTCCACCATCGAGTGAGTAGAACCGGGATTGGACAAAAAAAAACCTCAAAAAATTTCTTTTTTGAGGTTTCCTATTTTCGCTAATTTCGATCACATGAAGTTGTTGGTGCCCTGGGCCGGACTTGAACCGGCACGCCCGCTTCCGCGAAGCTCAGGATTTTAAGTCCTGTGCGTCTACCAATTTCGCCACCAGGGCACATGATCGATTGCGAAAAAATAAGTTAATCGTTTCGAAAAAACTTGTCACTACTTTTTAGTAAATTAATGTGGTCCTTTTCATTGACTCTACTTTCATCTCATTGAATGATTTTTAGCTGTGCCATCAACTATCAAAATTGAATTCAAAAACATGTTCAGACCTGGCTTTTTGCTAGTTTTCTTAGCTCTTTTGGCATCAACGCTGATTGATCAATCATTAAATAAGCAAATTGAAACATTAATTCAGTCAACCAATGGACTTACGAACATGATTTGGTTTTGGGGTGCGTTGTCATTATTGTCTGCAATCGTGCTTCCCTTGGTTTGTACTCTTCTTTGTTGTCACACTTTAGCCAATATTAAAGTCAGTCCGCTTTCTTTTATTCAAACCAATTTTGAACTTAGCCTGATTGAAACACTTCGCGCCTGGGGCAAAACTTTTCTATGGTGCTTCCTATTTATTATTCCCGGATTAATTCAATTCACTTATTATATGATGGCTCCGTTTGTAGTGATGTTTTCTAAAAAATATCGGGCTGGCGAAGTAGATGCCTTAGATTATTCAAAAAAATTGACCAAAAAATTTTGGCATCGCTTGAATTTTTGGCTACTTATTTTTTACTTTTTTGTTCCGCTTGCAATTTCGTCGGTATTAGATGAAAAACAACTTTTTAGGTCTCATCCGATAATGGCAACCCTGATTGTAGTGCTTGAAACTTTTATTTACTTTCTATTTAACTTTTTGATTTTAAAATTATTTTTAAAATATTTAAATGAATTTGAACCCCCCACTGAACCATTTACTTTTGAAAGCGAGATCACTTATGTCACTTCTATTTAATTGGAAAAATATCAAAAATCGTGATCATGGCCTAACCTTTGATGATGTGTTAGTAATGCCCGCAAAATCAGAAGTGCGTTCACGCAGAGACCCCTCTTTAAAATCTAAATTAACTAAAACTAGGTTTCTAGAAACGCCGATTATTTCTGCAAATATGGATACCGTAACAGAATCAAAAATGGCCATTGCAATGCATGCAATGGGTGGACTTGGTGTATTGCACCGATTTATGAACATTGAAGCCCAAGTTGTTGAAATTCAAAAAGTAAAACAATCAGGTGCCGAGATTATTTCGGCCAGTATTGGCGTGAATGCAGACTTTAAAGAACGCGCAGAAGCCTTAATTAATGCGGGCGTAAATTTAATGACCATTGATATTGCTCATGGCCATTCGGTTTCGATGATTGAAACTTTAAAATGGCTAAAAGATAAATTTTCTAATCTTGAGGTGATTGCAGGAAACTTAGCAACTCCGGATGCAGCGATTGATTTGATTGAAGCTGGCGCCGACGCCATCAAAGTTGGAATTGGTCCAGGTTCAATGTGTACAACACGAATTATAACAGGCTGCGGAGTACCCCAGTTAACAGCCATTGCTATGTGCGCGGAAGCGGCAGAAAGTTACGGTGTTCCGATTATTGCTGACGGTGGCATTCGCACAAGTGGCGACATGGTCAAAGCCTTTTGCGCCGGAGCTAGCACTATCATGCTGGGCAGTATGTTATCCGGCGCAATGGAAACTCCTGGAGACATTGTAAATGGGCGCAAACAATATCGTGGCATGGCTTCAAAAAAAGCCCAAGTTTCTTGGCGTGGAGATATGCCATTAGGCATGGCCCCAGAAGGTGAATCCACTTCGGTTAGCGTTAAAGGACATGTGCAAGATGTTATCTTAGAATTAACTGGTGGAATTCGCAGTGGCATGACGTATATTAATGCAACGACGATTGAAGAGATGAAATTAAAAGGCATTTTTATGGAAATGTCTTCCAATGGTATTCGCGAATCACGAGCTCATGGAGTCCAAAACTAATGACTGCTATTGCCATCGAAATTAAAACGGACATAAGACCTATCGGGGTCTTTGATTCAGGTATCGGTGGCATGACAGTATTAAAAGAATTAATACGCAAATTTCCAAATGAAAATTTTATTTATTTAGGCGACACCGCAAGACTTCCCTATGGTTCAAAATCCGGGAATACGGTTCGCAAATACTCTGTACAAAACATGAATTTTTTAATTTCAAGGAATGTTAAAGCCCTAGTCGTAGCGTGCAATACAGCATCCACACAAATTTTTGAAACCGAATTTGAAACAATTCCAGTCTACAATGTCATCGACCCCGGAGCCAAACTTGCCAGTCAAACAACTGAAAATAAAAAAATTGCTGTTCTTGGGACACGCGCAACCGTAAAAGCTGGAACTTATATAACTAAAATAAAAGCTTACTTACCAGAAGCTGAAATATTTTCGCAAGCCTGCCCCCTATTTGTTCCGTTAGCCGAAGAAGGCTGGCATGACGACCCCATTACAAATTTAATTGCCTATCGGTATTTGCAAAACATAAAAACAGAAGATGTGGATACTGTTGTACTTGCATGCACCCATTACCCTTTACTTAAAATATCAATTGCTCGGGTTTTTGGAAATCAGGTTAAGTTAATTGACTCTGGTGAAGCAATTGCTGCCGAAATAAATTTTGATTTTGAAAATGGGCGAATTAAAAAAAATATTTCTGGAGAAACCGCTGAGTCCAATAGAAAACTACTTATTTGCCTAACGGATTCTGGCGAACAATTCGAAAATTTAAGTCTTAGACTGCTATCAGAAGTTACAGCCCTACAACCCGTCTTTGAAACAGTTTCCGTCATCTGAACAAATTATTGTCACCCAAAATCTCATTTTGAGTCACTATAAGCTCTACAAGTGTTTATACCGGATTTTAATGTTTAAATTAACGGCCCGACTTCTGCTTTGAATATCTACAGAGGGACATATGCAGAAAAAGACATATTCAATTTCGTTTATAACCTTATTACTACTTAGCCTAAGTTTTATTACTGCCTGCGCTAAGCAAAACAGTACGCGCGGGAATCCACAAGCGCCAAAAACAGCCCTACAAAACAACACCGAAGCAAAGCCTCAGCAACAAAATATTGAACCTTTGGAATTAGAAGCAACAAGTACGGATAGTGATGAGGAATACACAACTATTACTCCGAATAATTCAACTGATACAATTCCAAAAAAACGTTATGAAAAAACCGCTAAAACAGTACAAACAAAACAAGCCACAATACTTTTGGACCAAGTCAAAATTACTAATGTTTCAGTAACATATGATTCTTCTGCCAGGAAATTTTCTGTGGCTGGACACGCTTTCATTAGCGATGAAAATAAAAAAGACTTAGCGGATACAACATTTTCATTAATGGCCATACATGCTGCTGATGATGGGAACTTTAGTTTAGCTAATACAGATTCAACAAAAACAAACTCGAACGAAAAACCTGTCGTGCGCGCCGAAGTAACTTGTTTATCCATTCATGAAGACGACACAATTGATTGCACGAATGCAGTTGTTGATTTTATTATCGCTTATAAAAAGAATTTTTACTCGGAACAATTTGTAACTAAAAAACAAGTCGCCGCTGTTTCGGAAGCACCTACAACAAATGATTCTGCCGACGATGAAGATGATGATGGCACAGATGATGATGAAGATAACGCCGTTCCGGTTGCTGATGCCACTAAAATGGACCAAACTAAAACTTCGTCTACAGATGCAAAAGATAATATAAAAGCACCGTCTGAAAAAAAAGTAAAAGTGCAAAAAGCACGTTTACAAAAAGAAGGACCTGAAAATTCAATTTCTGGACGTTTCCAAGGAAAAATTAAAACGACAGACTTATCAAAAGTTTTTGATGCTGATGATGAAATTCAAAAAGTATTAGTGGCCCCAGTTAAAATTGAAACTCCTAAAACAGAAATTCCAAGACCTGACGCTTCTAAAAAAACTGATCCCAACAAATCTTCAGATAAAAAAGAAGAGCCAAAAAAAGAAGTTATTATTAATCCAAATATTTCACTGACAGCAAATAATAATTTGCGCCCAGTCAAACAAGCCATTGGCGAGGCCGACAGTGGTTACTTAAATCAAGCGTCTTCTTTAATGGATAAACAAAATATCTTAAAACAAAATGCTTTTTTTGAAGTCGTGTTTCCTGACCGTGCAAGATTTTACACAACGTATGAAATGTCTGAAATGATTTCAAGAGTTGGAACTTTTTTGAATACTAATTTTAAAAATAAACTATTTGTTAGTGATATTTCAAAACCAAAAGGCGGCTTAATAACTAAACTTTCAAAAAAATCAGGAAAAAATATTCGCGTTCACGCAAGTCATCAAATTGGAATTGATGCTGACCTTGGATACCCTACTGCAAATGGAACTACAAAATTCCCAGTCGTTGTTAATATGGCCTCTGGTCAATATGATGCTGCTTCATTTTCGATAGCGAAAACATATGCTCTTTTTAAATTTGCATTTACTCAATCCGATATTAAAGTTGATCGCATCTTTGCTGACAAAAAAATTAAGAAAGTTTTGTGCGATTACGCCAAAGCAAAAGGCGAGCTTAGTGGCAAAGACAAAGAAGTTGTTCAAGAATTATTTAAAACAATTGAACATATTGATGGCCACGGGGATCACTTTCACTTGCGCTTAAAATGCAGTGATGCTGACCCAGCTTGCAGAGACAAACGCTACCTTCCCAATACATCTTGCAGCTAATGAAATTTTAAATAAAGATTTCTAACGCCGGTTCACGTAAATTATAATTCGAAGACATACTTGCCCCATAGGCACCGACGTCACAAATGGCAACCAAGTCCCCTTCGTGCATACAAGGAAATTCTTTATCACTGACTAAAACATCTGATGATTCGCAAATGGGACCTACGACTGTGTAGACTTCGCTTTTTGTTGAATTTAATTTTAAAGGTAAAATCTGATGATAGGCTTGATACAAAGCTGGTCTCATCAATAACGACATACCCGCATCTAGCATTAAATATTTTTTGGTTGTGGTTTTTTTTATGACTTCCACTTTAGCAATTAACACACAACTTCGGGCCACTAAAAAACGGCCAATTTCTAAAATCAAAAAGGCTTGAAAACCTTTTAATTCGCGTGTGTAAATAGCTTCAAGCTGTTTCCATCGCGCTAAATCAGCAGCTGAATCTGCATCATGATAATCAATTCCCAAACCACCACCCAAATCTAATCTATCTAGCTGGGGATGACTTTTTTTAGCCTGTAAATAAAAAGGTTTTACTGTTTGGATTGCTTTTTCAAATACTTGCACGTTCATGATTTGCGAACCGATATGAAAACTAATTGCTTTTAAAACTAAGTCTTTCTGAGAACTAATAATTTCCAAGGCTTCGTTAGCAGCCATAAAATCTAAACCAAACTTAGAATCTTTTAATGCTGTAGCAATTCCAGGATGGGTCCCCGCATCGACTTCGGGATTTACTCGAAGACCTAGATTTACTTTCTTATTTAGCTGTGACGTGATTTTTATTAATTTTTTAAGTTCGGATAAACTTTCCACATTGATTTGGTAGATATCATTTTCGACCGCCCATCTTAATTCTGCTTCGCTTTTAGCGACACCAGATAAAATAATATCTTTTGGTATAAAACCACATAAAATGGCCTGCTTCATTTCTCCTAAAGAAACAGCATCAATTCCGCAGTTTTTGCTTTTCATGATTTTTAAAACTTCGGGATTAAAGTTGGCTTTAATGGCATAAAAAAGACGACCTAAATGCGCCCACTTTTGAATCCAATCAATTCTTTCTTCAATTATTTCTTTTTGATAAAACCAAATCGGTTGCTGATAATTTGTAATATGATCTATTAATTTCTTGGAAGAAAAAGTTAGATCAGAATCTATGTAAGTAAAAAGCTTGCGTGACATCGAATCCATTTTGCACGAAAATACCTAATATGGAAATATTCAAATTCGGCGAAACACAATTAGGCCTACCAATTCATGGTTTTTACTTTAAAAACACGACCAGTAGCAACAAAGCTCATGCTTTAATTCTGGGCGGAGTTCATGGCGATGAACCCGAAGGCGTTGTAGCCGCCCGTGGATTATTAGAAGTTTTTCGACAAAGCTATGATCTAGGAATAAATTTAACCTTAGTTCCTGAGTTTAACCCTGAAGGTGTACTTAATAAAACACGTGGAAATTCCAATTTGGTAGATTTGAATCGCAATTTGCCCACAAAAGATTGGACTTCAGTTGCCGCTACTGTGCGCTATAATCCAGGTCCATCCCCATTAAGCGAAAAAGAGAATCAGTCGCTAGTGCAATGGCTTGATCATAATTCCGTACAAGTTATCTATTCGTTGCATTCCTGGAAGCCCATGCTGAATACCAACGGGAATATTCCTGAAGCTGAAATTATTTCTAAACTAACTGGCTATAAAATTGAACCTGATATCGGTTACCCGACTCCAGGATCTTTAGGGACCTTCACCGGTCTTGAGAAAAAAATACCAACTTTAACTTACGAAATTGAACGCGATATTGCTTTTGATCAAATTATTAAAATTCATGTTCCAGCCCTTATTGAAGGCTTAAAAATTTCCGCTAAAATTCGTTTAAACTAATTTTTAAAATAAAGAGAAATCTATGAAAAACCAAATTAATCAAATCTACGAACAAGCTCAAACCCCAACTTATTCCATTTCTGTTAATGATATCAACGTGATTGAAGCTGTTGTTCAATCTGTAGATCAAGGGAAAATTCGCGTCTGCGAAAAAGAAAATGACCAATGGATTACCAACGATTGGATTAAAAAAGCAATTTTACTTTATTTTCGAATTAAAAAAATGGAACTGATCCAATCTGAAAATTTTAATTACTTTGATAAAATCCCAGTAAAAAAATGGACTGGACTTGAAGGCGTTCGCGTCGTTCCACATGCCATTGCACGATACGGAAGTTTTGTAGCATCCGGCGCAATCTTAATGCCTTCCTATATTAATATAGGTGCTTATGTTGGATCAAATACAATGGTCGACACATGGGCCACCGTTGGCTCGTGCGCTCAGATTGGAGCCAATGTTCACTTATCGGGTGGCGTTGGCATTGGTGGAGTTCTTGAACCAGCCCAAGCCCAACCCGTCATTATTGAAGATGACTGTTTTTTAGGAAGTCGCTGTATCGTTGTAGAAGGGGTTCATTTAGAAACTGGAGTTGTGCTTGGAGCAGGAGTAACTTTAACTGCATCCACTAAAATTATTGATGTCACAGGATCAGAAGCAAAAATAATAAAAGGCCGCGTTCCAAAAAATTCTGTGGTTATTCCGGGAATGGAAAATAAGACTTTTAAAGCTGGAAACTATGGCGTCCCATGCGCGTTAATTATTGGCGAACGGCAAGAATCAACAAACAAGAAAACTTCTTTAAACCAAGCTTTGCGTGATTTTTCAATTAGCGTTTAATTAAATTAATTTTTTTGTCGTAACAACAGTGCGGGTTGAATCTTCAATGTCGCACGCGCCGGAAGGTAAGATCCCAGAAACGCCAATACCAGCGAAACACTTATAACTACGCCAACAAAACGTAAGTCAACTAAGGCTGGAATCGATGAATCGTAATAGATATTGGGCAACAAATGGACTGGATTAAATTGTAAATAATAACTGATCGCAAGCCCTATTGCCGAGCCCAACAAAATAGCTGAGCACGAAATCCAAAGCCCCATTTTAGTAAAAAGCCATAACGTTTTTCTTTGCGACAAACCTAATGTTTTTATAATCGCAATATCACGTTTTTTTTGCGAAAGCAGCAAAGCCAGCACAGTCAGAATCGAAGAAGAAGCTATTAAGCCAGCCAATCCCAAAAAAACGCCGATCATGCTTTTTTCCATAAGTAAGGCGAAAAATAAATCCGAATTTTTCTCTTGCCAGGTTTCTGATAAAATATTTTTTTTAAGCAAACTTACTTTAATTTCGCTAGCATCAGATACAGCATCCAACCAGACATGAAATCCACGTTTTAAACTTAAGGTTTTCGAAAATGATAAAAGCGTTTTATTTAAATCATATAAAATCAATTTTGAATCTAAATCATATAAATCGGTAGTTATTATTCGCCGAACTGTGACTTTTTGAAACAGCGGAGTCTCTAGTGAGCTTAACAACAAGGTCTCTGGTGGAATTAAAATGATCTCGTCACCTTCTAACAAACCAAGTGATCTAGCTAAGTCGACCCCAATAGCTACTTCATTTTCGGCCAATTCAATTGATTCAATTTCATCATCAAAAGCAGGCGCTTGAAATTTATCTGAATTTTGCAACCCGCGCATTTTTCTTAAATGATTCATCCAACTCTTTAAACCCGAATCGTCATAGCCAGTGGCTTGCGCGCCCCGAAATTGGCCATCAATTGTTCTTAATATAAGATCAAAATTTTGATAATAAATAATCTCGGCTTTACCGATTATATTTTTAACATCTTGGTCTTCTGAAGATTTTTGAAAAGTTGTTAAATGAGGTTCAAGAGCGACAATTCTTTTTTTAATATTTAAATTCATGCCATTCATTACAAATAGAACAATGAAAAAAGATGTCAGACTAATAACAATCGCTATAAAAGATAAAATTGTAATTCGTTTAATCAAGGCGCCAGAGCGTGTTGATAAAATAAGTTTTTGTATAAATAATAAACTTAGTAGCTCTGACTTCATATGGCTGTAAGTATGTCTTGATAAAATTAGGAAGTGAACAGTTATTTAAGCAGTAGCTAATTGATTAAAAATTAAAAAGCTTCTTGGCTTCTATATTTTCTTCAAAGTAGATTAAACCGTCTTCAACATGCATTGTTGAAACGTCTAAATGCCGCAACGCCGTTGGATGGTGATTCGTCATAAAGATATGTCTTAATTGACCTTGTCGTTGGCCATACTGAATAAGATCTAATATTTCTAAAAAAACATCTTCGGATAAACCCAATGCAGGGTCCTCTAATATTAATAATTGCGGGCTTTTACTTATTACAGATATCAATTGAATTGTTTTTTGAACTTCATAAGTTAATTCTACAAATTTTACTTTGGCACTTTTAGATAAACTAAACTGTTCTAATAATTCAGTTATTCGATCCGCCAACAAACCACTTTCTGTTAAAATTTCTGTAACGGTTTTTTTCGGATGCGGACGTTGATTTTCAAAGTAACAACCCATTAATTCATAAGGCATTAAATCACTATTTTCTTGGCTAAAAATATCTTTTTCATTCCACTTAACACAACCCGACTGTGGTTTCTTATGACCCGCTAAGATTTCTAAAAATTGTATCGAATGAACTGGATTTGATGATTGTACTAATACCGTTTGATCCAGTGGCATTTCAAAATCGACATGGCTTAGAACGGTGTCATAGCCATCTTCTGAAGCAAAAGAAACATTTTGTAAAGTTACCGCATCTAAATTTAAAGTCTTAAATGTACCCATTTGGTACATATCGGAAGAATTCTAAAAAACTTAAAAAGAAAAAAGCACCACGCCTAAAGCCCAGTACAGGGTCGATTTGAACGTTTCTAAAAAATAATCAAAATAAGAAAAGTCTTTTTTATTAGGGACCGACATTTTTTTGATCTTTATGCGCGCTGGATAAGCTTTAGCGAAAATTCGATTGGCCCTATACATATGCAGCTGAGATGTGATTAACAAGATATCTCGACACTTTAATGCTTCGACCAACGCCAAACTTTGGACAGCATTCCCATAAGTGCTTTCTGATTTTTTTTCTAAGTAAATATCATTTTCAGAAATATCTGGATAAAAAGTTAGGTGCGGAAAGATATCAATTAACTGAGTTTCTTTATAAACCCCTGATACAATCAGTTTTCTGATTTTTTTCTGAGCTAAAACTTCAAACGCTTCGCGTATGCGGCCCGCCGACCCGGTAAGCACAACGCCACAATCTGCACGCAAAGTATCATCAGTCAGTTTTGATTCAGGCTCGTTTAAAATAAAACGATTTTCGCGAATAAATAAAATCAGCACAAGTAGCAAAAATGCTAAACCCAATTGAAGTTTTATTGATAGCTTACGCTTGGGTTTAGATTTTATTTAATACCTCTTAATAAATCGTTTTAATTAAAAACGTGTGTTAAATAGCTTGTCTATTTGCAATAACTTCGATTTCTACGTTAACACCTTTAGGTAAAGCTAAAACAGCTACAGTTGATCGCGCTGGTGGCTCTTTTGTAAATCGGCTGGCATAAACTTCATTAACAGCAGCAAAATCGGCCATATTAGTTAAAAATATTGTCGTCTTAATAATATTTCCAAAACTCATTTCAGATGCTTTAAGAACAGCTTCAATATTTTTTAGGACCATTTCTGTTTGTTGCTTGATGTCTCCGGTAAAGACTTCCTGCGTCTGAGGATTAATAGAAATTTGTCCTGAACAAAACAAGAAATCACCCATTTGAACGGCCTGTGAATAAGGACCCACTGCTTTAGGTGCATGGTCTGTGCTAATAATTTTTTTCATTTTTATATCCTTTTGGTAATAGTGATTAGAAGTAAAATATAATTCCAGCGCGAAACGGATCATCAGCAATTGTTCTAAAACGAACATCTTTTACAGAAGCGACACCAATTCCGCCTTCAAATGTAAAAGCTAAATTTTCAAGTCCTGTAAAGAAAAATTCAGTTCCGAATAAGGCGCTGATTTCAAAACCATTATTTTTACCATCTGCTGGCGTTTCAAAATTTACTAAACTGAATTGGCTTCCCATATAGAAATTAAGATTGTTTTCAGTAAAAATAACTTTCCGAGCTCCTGCATTTATTTGAAATGCTGAGTTATTTTTCTTTGTATCCATACCCAAACCAGCTAAAAAAGCTAAGTCTTGCGTCGAATGATACACCGCAGTTACAGATGGCAAATTTTCAGATGTATTGTTTTTTATTCCAACACCGAATCTATGCGTTAAGTCTTTTGCAAATACATTCGCTGACGCAAAAAAGCCAATCAGCACAACTAATAAAAAAGTTTTTTTCATTCCACATTCCTTTGTAAGAAACTTAGCCTAACAAAGCTTATTTTTTTGTCCTAGCATTGTGTTTTAATTGACACTGCGGCTCACAAATTGTTTGATTAAATAGTAAAACTTTTTTTTACGACTAAAAATGAACTCTTAAGGAGATTTTATGAATCGTTTTTTAAAATTAAATTTAATATTGACTGTTATTTTAGCAACGCTTGCTTTTTCAAATTCAGCTTTTGCAAAAAAATCAGATAAAACAAAGGCAACCGTTGAAGAAAAAGCGGCTCCCGCCGCAGTAGCTCCACCTGAAACCACTGGCCCGATTACCTATAAAATGGAAACAGTTGCATCCACTGAAAAATTTGAAGACGCCATTATTTTAAAATCACGCAGCTTAATTGCAGGTTCTCAAACGACAGAGCTAAAAGCTGTTTCTATTGGGCTTCGCAAAAAAGCAGTCTTTGGATTAGTCCCAGTTCGTGTTTATGTCGCTCAATTATTAGCTGCTAATCCTGAAAAATTAATTAAGACAGAAGATGGAATTAAATCCTCATTAAAAACAGCTGGCCCTGTTCAATTGCGCTTAACTTTTTTGCGCGACTTGCCAGGTCCTAAAATATCTGAATCATTTAAAGAAGGCTTAGAGGCCAATGGCATTAAATCTAAAAATTTAACTGCTGAGCTAACTCAAGTTATGAATGAAATCTCTGCCATTAACGAATTTAAAAAAGGCGATAGCTTTTCTATAACTGGAACTTGGACTGCGACGAGTTCAACAATTCTTTTAGAAAGCACAACTGAAATTAAAGTAATTACAGGATCTATAGATTTAGCTGATCATATTTTTTCGATTTGGTTTGGCAAAGCTGCTGATGGCAAACTTGAAGACTTGAAAAGAGCTTTAATTAAGTAGGCCTTAACAAAGTCCAAATTCTGCTCTTTATTTTGCATAGTAATCCCATATGAAGAATTAACGACTTCAAAACAAAAGGATTGCTATGCATAACACAAAACCGTCTAAAACTTTGACATCGTTCCTGCTTTTTGCGGCACTTTTGCCTACGGCATCAACAACTTATGCCCAAGTTGAAATTCCAGAACGGCTTCAAAAAAATGCAGCCATGCTACAGAATGCCTCGGCTTCAGATAAATTAAAAATGAAGTTGCAAGCAATTCAATACCTATCTTCCCTATTAAGCATTGACCAAACACAAGTTGGTCAAGTTCTAGCGACAAAACAAATCGACCCAAGATCCATTCAAGATTTATCACAAAAAGATACCACCGCTGAAGAAATGAAAGCCCTACTTATGTGGGCCGAAATGGTTGAAAAGAAAACATTACGCCCCGGAATAAGCAGTCTTATCGCTGAATTAAAAGCAAGTGGGACAGCTTTAGCAAAAACGTTAAATACAATGCCTCAGCCGCAACTTGATTATGCTGTAAATTCACTAGCAGTATCAATCGAAGCCGTAGTTAAAATGCGTGGGCTAACAAATGATTCCGATAAAAATAAATACAAAGGCTTAGATGAAAATGCTGATCCCAGAAGTAGATACGATGAGTGGTCTCAGTTATCTAATACCATGTTATCAAAAGTCTCTGCTATGCAAAAGGGTTTTGATCATATTTTAGATCTTTCTGGAAGTCCTTTGTTTGAAACCGAAAGTGCAGAAATTTTAGTAAATGGCCCCGCCTCGTTTGCAAAGCGCGATTTATTCATGACTGAGGCTAAAAAATCAATTTCAATATTAACCTGGTCAATTTATGACGACCTAACTGGAACTGAAGCAACGGATTTGTTAATTAAGAAAAAACAAGAAAACAAAGACTTAAAAATTCGAATTATCATTGATGGTCAAGTTGCTGCAACACCCGGACATGGTGATCAAATTAAACGTTTAGAAGCTGCAAACATTGAAGTTATTCGATGGTTTAGTAAAGATTTAACCTACGTTGGCCAACATCGCAAAATGATGATCGTTGATGATACGCATATGATCGCAGGTGGCTTAAATTTTGGCGATGTTTACAGCCACAAAAATCCAGCAGTTCCTGGATGGAGAGACACTGATGTCTACATTAAAGGTGCTGGCGCCGCAGAGGGTATGAAACTTTTTGCTGCCATTTGGAATGAACAATTAAAAGAGCAAAACCAATTAAACTATGACAAAATTAAAGATAAAGAAATTGAGACCAATGGCAACAACTCAAATGGCATAAAAATAAGTATTATTAATAGCGATCCACGCCAAACAAAAGATGGATCAACAATCATGTTAACTATCTTAAAAGCTATTCGCGAAGCAAAAAACACAGTAGATATTGAAAATGCATACATTATTTTATTTCCTGCTTTAAAAGCAGAAATTCAAACAGCTATTCAGCGTAATGTAAAAGTTCGCGTTTTTACAAACTCTGGACAAAGTGTTGATGAACCTGTGGTTTCAATTCCAATTTTAAGAAGTGCTAGTGACTTTGCAGATATGAAAGCGCAAGTTTTCACAAAAAATGGAACTACTTTGCATTCTAAATTGTTTGTCGTAGACAGCAAATTTAGCATGATCATGAGTTATAATTTGCACCCTAGATCAGAGCGTGTTGAAGGCGAAATGGCTATAGCTGTGGTCGACGACAACTTCGGAGAAATTATGACGAAAGTAATATCAAATGATGTTAAAACTTTAGGAACAGAAATTTTCAAAGCAAGTGACATCAAGTTACCAACTAGCGGAGTCAGCTTACCCACATTACGATTATTTTTTGATATGCTTTAATTCTTATTTGCGACAGTCTTTTAGCCATTGGCCACTCAAATTCACTGTGGCCGTGGCTTCACCAAACAGAAAATGAGTACCTGTTATATCGCCAGTTAAATTATAGCTTTTGTTATCGAACTTGCCATGCAGGTCCCCTTTGGCATCATAGTCTTTGTTTTTGCAGGACACAGAGGCTAATAATTTTTTTTCATTTAATTTCCACTTAGTCAGAACACAATTATTTTGTTTTAAAGATTTTTCGATCGTGCCTTTTGCATCGTTCGTCTGAGATTTAGATAAACATTCTGTCTCTTTCGAAGGTGGCATCGGAATACCATTGATTTCAAAAGCAGCATTGGCTGACCACAATCCAGGTTTCAAATTTTGCGCGAACACATGAAGAGAAATAAATGCCAATAAAAAAAATTTCATTTAATTAGTGTAAAGTGAATCTTCAAAAAAGCTATCAGATGAGATCTGACACATAAAAAGTTTTACCAAATGCCGCAAAGAGTTGAAAATCTAAATATATTCATTACATTTCAGATATTTTAAGAAAAAACCTTGCAGAGGATATAACTAGCACGTCAGAATTTAATTCTACTTACTACAAAATTGCACATACGCCTTGAGGGGGGATAAATGAAAGCACTTTTAATTTCTGTAACACTACTACTTGTGGTT
This sequence comes from Pseudobdellovibrio sp., assembly GCA_049301055.1. Taxonomy (GTDB): domain Bacteria; phylum Bdellovibrionota; class Bdellovibrionia; order Bdellovibrionales; family Bdellovibrionaceae; genus Pseudobdellovibrio. The sequence continues at coordinate 113,234 of JBAQKN010000014.1, forward strand.
CAAGCCAAAGCAGTTAAATTCGATGCAAATGTTCCACAAAATATCCAAACGCAAATGGTCGATGACTTAGCATTCATGAGTCAATTAACAGGAAATAGTTCAACTCCATTTCATAAAGCTATTTATGGAACTGTAGACGGCACTACTTATAAAAATTTCTTTGAATCGCACATTACTAGTGTTGGTTTAAGTGCATGTGGTGGCGGCTTCGCAGTTGCTTGTGTACAGCCTTTCTTTAACCCTAATAAAATGTGGTTAACAGAAAACTTCATTAAATTTAATCATCCTCAAGTTGCAAGACTTATGGTCGTTTACCATGAAGCTCGTCATGCAGAAACTAATCACGGCAATTGGGGACATGACACATGCCCAACTCCCTTTTTAGACGTTGATGGTAAAGATATGGCAAGTATTTGGACTGGAGCTAAACTTGAAGGACAACCTGCTTGTGATTCTACTGAATTAGGATCTTACGGTTCTTCTACAATTTTGCTAAAAAATATCAGCAAATTTTGTTCTAATTGTAATGATAAAGTTAAAATGGATGCAGACATCTATTCAACAGATCAATTAGGTCGCATCGACAGACCTGAAGTAAAAAAAGCGATGCTTGCTGACTTTGCAACAAACTAAATTTTCACGCATTTTATTATTTACATCAGCCCTGTTAATAGCAGGGCTTTTTTTCTATTTAAGACAGCCATCAAAAATTGCTTTTTCCGAGATGAATCCAGATCAACTTAATTTTTCCAAAAGCAATCGCATTCTTGAATCCAAGCAAGATAGCATTCAATTGACCAAAACTATCGAAAGCAATTCATCCAGTGAAATGCAAAAAACATCTGCTGCCATTCAATCCCTACATGGCCTTGATGCTAAAGTCTGGCAAGTTTTTGAAAGCGTACTGGCCTCTAAAAATGACAATGACCCACGCCTTGATCAAGACCTTAAATACTTAAGTAAAGACCTTCGCCAAGCCTTATTTGAAAAATACAATTCGCTGCCTTCTGAAAATAGAAATGATCGCGGTTTAATTGTCTTTTTAATTTCCAGAGATATCCAATCCGCAGCCGACGCCACTTTTTTAAAATCAGTTTTTGAAGAGCCTCCGTGCTTAAGTCTTTCTGATTGTAAAACCATAGGCCAGGATGATGCACACCACTCTGGAATGAACCAAACAACACTTAATTACCCGCAATTAGCTGGACTTTATCAAATCGAAAAGCAACTTACAGCACACCCTGAAATTTTAAAAGATGCCGTTCAACGGGATGGAATTTTAAAAACCTTGCAGCAAGCTGAAAACTTCCCCGTTCCAGCTGTTCAAAGAAAAGCGGAACAGATTCGCTTAAAATTCGGCCTGTAGTAAATCTGAAATAATAGCATCCCGACAATTCATGGGTAATGAGTAATGTCCTTCACCGGCCATAACATTAAAAGTCGCATGCGGTATATTTTTTTTCATATCTTCAGCAAATTTAAAATGAACAACATCATCTTTTGTTCCATGCCATAAAGTTACTGGACAGGTAATTCCAGCGAATGAAAACCCCCATGATTTGGAATAGGTTTTCATGTCCTGTAGAATTCCATCAGGACCACCGCTTAAAGAAATTTTTAAAGTTTTTAGCAACATGGGGCCAACTTCAGGATGCTGAAAAACAATTTTATCTGCTTCTGAAAATGATTCCATTTCTGTAAATAAATGTTGATCAATTTTATCTAAACCTGATTTCCAAATTCGATTTAACCCCAGTTTTAAAACTTTCTGCGGAATTAAATTTTGAAGCACCCATGCTTTTTTTTGCTGTTTATTCATAAATTTAAAATTCTTTCTAGTCAGCGGTGCAACGCCCGCTACAGAAGTCATTTTTAAAACGCGTTTTTTTAGAATAAAGGCTAACGCCATCGCATAAGGCGCACCACCGCTGACAGACAAAATAGAAACTGTTTGAATATTTAAATAATTTAATAAGTCCTTAGCCTGCTTAGCAAATTTTAAAGGTGTGATCTTATTCTGCGACTCAGACTGACCGTAACCAGGCCGATCCATGGCAATCAAACGAAATGAACTTAATAATGGCGTCGAAGTTAATAGCCTACCTTGTTCGGCACAACCTGGAAACCCATGAACTAAAAGGATAACCGGCTTATCTAAGTCACCCCACTCTTGGACATAAAGCTTTTCACCAGGAAGACCAAAAAAATAATTACGCTCAGCTTGCTTCATAGATTAGCACTGTAAATGATTAAAACACAGATGAGAAGTGCTAAGATTCCTTGGAAAGAAATCACAACGTGTCCATTTTCTTTACAGGTAAAAACTACTGTCTAAATCTCTACAGTAGGTCTTTCATTCGCAATGCGGTATTTTACTATTTATTAGCCAAGTGAAAGAAGTAACCTATGACTGCAAATGAAATAAGATTTTTATTAGTACTTTTCTTAGCCGCTTTGATCAGCTGTTCGTATAATGAAAACAAAGTTTCGCAACCCGCCGATTCGCAGCTTAAAATTCTAGAAACTCCCGAACAAATTTCTTATCAAATGGTTTCTGATCAAGTTTTCTCAGGTCGTTGTATTAGTTGTCATTCGGCATCTGGCGGCAACAAAGGGGATGTTAATTTAGAATCCTATTCTGCTGTTAAACTTTGGCTTAAAGAAATTCGCGAAGAAGTATCAACCAAAGCCATGCCACCCAAGCGTTCTGAAATTGGCTTATCCCTATCGGAAACTTCGTTAGTTATTGCTTGGATTGATGCTGGAGCCGTTGAAAACCCTAATCAACAGCCAGCCACCACAACTGATCCAGTTATTACCCCGCCGACTACAACCGAGCCTGTCATTATTCCTTCAGTGGTTATTGAGCCTGAATTTATAATGCCAAAAGATTCCAATGAAATTACTTTTGCAATGGTGAAGAAAGTCTTACTAGCTCCACAGTGCTTCAAGTGCCATTCAGATGCCACAGTAAATAAGGGTGATATCAATTTAGAAACCTATAAAAATGTATCTGAAAATATTCAAGATATGTATGATGACATTTCAAATGGCGACATGCCTCGTGGCAAAGAAGCGAAACTTACAGATTTACAATTAAAAATATTTTTTGACTGGTTTGATGCGGGTCACGAAGAAAATGGCAAAACGGTCAAGCTTGATGAAAAATCATCTGAAACAAAATGATTTTTTTATTGCTTATCTTTTTAGGATTTTTATTAGGCTCGGATGGTTTTGATCTTATTTCTTTTGCTAAAGTGGCACCTATTTTTTCGATTGCTGGCTCTTTATTTTTGTTTTCTTCTGGATTAGAACTTTCCTTATCCGATCTGAAAGAAGAGTTTTCGAAAAAATTTATCTTAAGTATTGCCTTCTTCTTTGTCCCTATTGCAATTGCTTATTTTTTATTAACTTATCTGTTTACTAATACCGCCGGAGATCATGTTTTTTTTGTCGCGATGGCTTTGTCGGTGACAGCTTTACCTGTTATTATTCAGATCTTAAAAGAAAATAAATTAAATACGACGATTTTAGGAAAATCAATAATAAGTTATGCCATTTTTAGCGATATCTTTGCCTGGCTATTGTTTTCATTTATGCTTCCTCAGGATCACGTCTCATCATGGCTAATTAGCCACTTAGCAGTTATTTTGTTTTTTGCAGGTATTTTACTTTCGCGTTTTAATACAAAATTGAATCTACTACACATAAGTTCTAAATTTTTATGGGCTCCGTTATTTTTTATTGGTTTAGGTATGTCCATACACTTATCAAAATCTTTCTCTGCGCTATCATTTTTCGCAATACTTTTTTTAGCGATTTCCAGCAAATCTTTCACAGTTTATATATTTGGTCGAATCGCAGGCTATCGCAGCGTAACATTAGATGCTTTGACCGTTAGTTTAAACGCAAGAGGCGCAATGGCCATTCTATTGGCTCATTTTGCCTTCCAAGCTGCAATTATTGATGAAACAATTTTAACTAGTTTTGTTTTAATGTCTCTTTTGACATCTGCTTTTGCTTCCATCTTTTTTGCAATTAAAAAAAAACAGCTAGCTACACTATGAGGTTTTATGAAAAAAACATTAACTGCACTTTGTTTATTAATTTTCTCGTCGACAGCTTATGCTATTATGAATGGACGGAGTGCTAACTTAGAATTAGCTGCAACAACAGTTAAAATTATTTCTGAAGGTGGAAATGAAAAATGCACTGCTGTTATCGTTGATCCACATTTGTTATTTACCGCAGGACATTGCACGGAAGGCATTTCCAATCAAAAGATAAAAATTAAAATTACCAACTTAACAGATGGTAGCAATGTTCATTTACTGCATGTTCTTAAGTGGGATACTGCTATAGGATATACAAATTCGGAATCTAAAGTATTTTCAGATGTGCAAAATGACTTCGCCTACATTCTTATTAAAGAAGACTTATTAGCAACATTTTCGATAAATCCTTCGCAAGTTCCTATTTTAATTTCAAGTCCAGCTGATTTGCATTTAGCACTTACTGATACTGCAATGAATGCCACTGCCTATGGCTATGGTGATTTTGATAAAAAACTTCATGATGGAGAAAAAAAAGAAGTTGTAATGTCTTTGACAACTTTAGCAAATACTTCTGTTTTAAGTGCAAAAAGTCTTGAAGAAACCATAGGTATTTGCCATGGCGATTCGGGTGGCGGAATTTTTATTAAAGGTAACGAAGGCGGTATTTTATTAGCTGGGATTGTTTCTGGAATCTCTCAGGGAGAAAAATGTGGCTCTGCTAAATCAGCTGCCTTTTATGCACCAATTTATCGTCACCTGTGCTGGGTTCAGACTCAAACAAAAATTCATTTTAATAACTCTTATTGCCCTAATTAAAGTTTTTGCAGTGCACTTTGATCCTTTACAATTGTGACTATGATTGTTACCTTTTATTAACACTTACCACATAAAGGAAACTGCATGCAAAAATTAAAAACACCAGCACGTCTTATTTTTGGAATTCTATGGCTAGTCTTTGGCTTAAATTTCTTTTTTCATTATTTACCAATGCCGCCACCAAATGAAGCTGAGGGTGCATTTTTAGGCGCCATGTTTGCAACCGGCTATTTTTTCCAAGTTGTTAAAGTTCTTGAGATATTGGTTGGCTTACTTTTAGTTACTAATTACTTTGTACCTTTGTCGCTAGTTTTAATTGCGCCAATTACTGTGAACATTTTCTTAATTCATTTATTCTTAGATCAAAGTGGATTACCTGTAGCAATCCTTATGGTTTTATTAAATGCTTTCTTAGGCCTTTGTTATTTAGAAAATTTTAAACCCATGCTAAAAGCAAAAAGTTAATTTATTCACTGACTGTTAATAAAAAAAAGCCTCGGACCTGAT
>JBAQKN010000015.1:0-90261 GCA_049301055.1 Pseudobdellovibrio sp.
ACCTAGAACAGTCGGTTACACTAGTTGCAACAGCAGGTTTAAGAAACATTGAAGCTGACATTACCAAATTTGTACGAATGAAAGTTTTAATGAGACGTGGCCTAACCTTTACGAAAGAAGAAGTGGAATTATCACAAAGCAAGGCAACTAAGGCGGCATGTAATCATGGTGTTCCGGGCTGCAAATAGATTTTACAGTAGCAACAAAATAGGTCTTTTTTGACCTAAACTGAGACTTTAAAACGAAACTGGCCACTTAAAGCAGGCATTAGAATTGAAAAGTAATTAGATGAGACAGCAATTTATAACAGGAGACATAAAATGAAAAAAACAATTATCGCAGCTTTACTAATTTGTTCACAATTTGCTATGGCCGCTGGCCCTAAAGTAGAACGCGAGTTATCTCGTGCAAAGGCGCAAGAAATTTTGGCTTCGAAAGAAGAGAAGTCTAAAGCAAAATACATAGAAAATATTGCTGACCTTGCCAGCAGAACAGGCAAGGTAGAAGGATTATCACTGAAGCTAAAAGAAGCTTTATTAAAGGGTGATGCTGATTTGCTTATGTTGGTTTTCAAATCAATCGCAAAGGGTGATACGGCTAGTTTAAAGTTTATTGCAGAAGCATCTCGTGGTGTAAAATCTATTGCTGAAGCAAGCACACTGTCTAAACTTACTGAATTAGAAAATACTGGAAATTTTAAAGCTGAATTAGCGGATGCAATTGAAAAAGGTAGCACCTTAGAAGAAGCTATGAAAATTGCTTCAACTAAAATTGGTAAGACAGGTAAAGATGAAATCACTATGGAAAAAATTAAAGACTGTATAATCTAACCTTTACTGACTTTTTTCATCTAAAATAATATAGATTTCAATACGACGATTCTGAGAGCGACCCTCTTCAGAATCGTTGCTTTTTAAGGGCCTTGTGTCGGCATATGTAATTGCCGATAACCGAGTCGGATCTATTTTATGATACTTCTGTAAGTACCGCACAATACTAGTTGCCCGTAAAGAACCTAGTTCCCAGTTCGATTCATAGAGAGCATTTTTTATGACTGCCGTATTATCTGTATGGCCTTCGATGACAACGCGACGATCAGTTTCTTTTAATAAAACTGCTATTTTATCTAAAACCTTTAGCGAGCCCACTTTAATTTTTACTCCACCCGGATTAAAAAATTGCGAAGATGCTAACGCAATCCTAACTCCCAGGGCATCGTGGCGAAGCTCTTGAATTTTAGATTTATCATCATCCATTTTTTTATCGATGAATCGACTTAAGTAATCTTTTGTTTCGCCCGGTCCGCGATTTTTAGGAAACCCATCTAAGGTAATTACCGAATCCACCGTATTTGGTTCACTGGTGTGACCATCATCAACGCTATCACCGCCATTGCCAGTTCCTGATAATTTTAAATTAACACGCACAGAATCTTGAAAAGATTTTTGTTTTTCTTGATTGTTATTCGATGTAGCATACATCACTACAAAAAATGCGAATAATAAAGTTATAAAATCGGCATATGAAACTAACCAGCGATCCTGATTTTCTGGTTCTTCATTTTCAGGGTAGTCATTGTGTTCAGACATTATTTTTTTACACTGTCGCTAACGTAGGAAGTTAGTTTTTGTTCAATTAACAGCGGATTTAAGCCTGAACCAACAAGCAAACCACCCTCTAAAATCATTTTTTTATACCGAGTTACTTCATAAATATTTTTTTTAATTTTATTACTAATCGGAATAAAAATTAAATTTGCAAATCCAACCCCGTACACTGTCGCCACAAAGGCCACCGCAATGCCCGTACCCAACTTTGAAGTATCTGTTAGGTTTCCCATAACATGTATCAAACCTAATACGGCTCCAATAATACCAATGGTTGGTGAAAACCCACCCGCGTCAGCCCAAATGCGACCAGCTGATAATAATTTTTTTTCGTCTTTATCAATGCGATATTCAAATATCTTTCGAGTCAATTCAACATCGACGCCATCGATGACATTTTTTAATATCTCTTTCAAAAGCGGATTCTGCATTTGATTCAATTTGGGCTCGATGGATATAATCGTTTCTTTTTTTGCTAAACGAGCGCATTCCAAAATTTCTGCAATTGGCTTTTGATAGTCCAAATTACTTTCTTTAAAGGTTTGTTTAAACAGCTCGAATCCCAACTTAAGATCTTTGGTGCGATTCGAAACCAAAACAGCTCCAAAAGTTCCTGTTAAAACAATTATAAACGCTGTACTTTGACCTAAAGAGGCAATTTGGCCACCTTCTAAAAAATTTCCAAGTAAAATTCCGCCAATACCCAGTAAAAGTCCAAAAACTGTAGATCTATCCATGGATGAAAGTCTGCCACAGTTCAACAAAGCTTTCACGTTGATCCGTTTAGGGCTAGACTTAAGTGCCTATGCTAAATCAATTTCTAGATCCATTATTTGAACTCATTTTACAGGCTGATTATAAACTTATGTATTGGATCAATCAGATCCTGACTACAACATGGTTAGATCAATTTTTTCCATGGATTACAGATTTACATAAAACATTATATTTTCCATGGATCGTTTTTCCACTGCTGTTCTTCTTTTTCTATAAAAAATTTAAACGCGCAGGCATCACCTTGTTTTTAATTTTATTCTTAGCCCTAACCGTTGCTGATTTTTCTGGAAGTATCGTCAAAAATCATTTTTTACGACCGCGTCCCTTTCAAAATCAAGAAATCCAAATTACTCAAAAAAGTCCAGCTGGTAGCAAAAGTTTTTATTCAAATCATGCTTCGAATATGTTTACTTTCGCAGCGTACACATCCAACTTTTTTCCAGCTGCAAAAATTCCGCTTTATGCTTTAGCTTCTGTTGTATCTTACAGTCGTCTTTATAATGGCGTTCACTATCCCTCTGATATTTTTGCAGGCGGATTCATGGGTATTATCTGGGGATTGTTTTTTTCTTCCTTGGCACAACGGTGTCTAAAACTAATAACTGCAAAAAAAGAAAATGCTAGCAACAAAGGAATACAGTGAAAGTACTAGTTACAGGGGCTAATGGCTTCCTAGGCACTTGGCTAACAAAACGTTTATTAGCTGAAGGCCATGATGTTACCGCACTGATAAGAAAAAATAGTAATCTTGGCGAACTGCAAGACGTAAAAGTTAATTATGCCTATGGCGATGTGACTGATTTAACTTCATTAAAAGAAAGTTTTAAAAACAATGGGGTTGTTTTTCATTTAGCCGGTGTTGTTGCTTATAAAAAATCAGACCGCCCCTTAATGGAAAAAGTAAATGTTCAGGGCACAGCTAATGTTGTTCAAGTTTGTGCTGAATTAAATATTCCACAACTTTTACATTTATCTTCTGTCGTTGCTATAGGAGCGCAAACAAAGCCCCTAGCTATGACAGAAGATTTTAAATACAACATTGCTGATCTTAATTTAGGTTATTTTGAAACAAAACGAAAAGCCGAAGACTTAGTTATTACCGCCGCAAAAGAAAATAAAATTCGCGCTATTTGTGTTAACCCCAGCACTATTTATGGTTTTGGTGATGCAAAAAAAGGAAGCCGCAAATCTCAGGTTAAAGTCGCTCAAGGAAAGTTGCCCTTTTATACCTCTGGCGGAGTAAATGTAGTTGCCGTGGAAGATGTTATTGATGGCATATTACTGGCTTTAAAAAATGGAAAAAATGCTGAGCGCTATATTTTAGCATCTGAGAACATGCTTATTAAAGAGCTTTTTGAACAAATAGCCCATTATGCTGGAGTAAAAGCTCCTTCTATAAAAATGCCAAATTCGATTCTGCATTTACTTGGACTTATGGGTGATACGTTAACTGCTTTGGGATATCCCGCGGGCTTAAGCCAAGAAAATGCTTACACCGCAACATTGTTTCACTGGTTTGATGCCACTAAGGCGAAACGTGAGCTAGGCTTTAATCCGAAGCCTTCGACAGAAGCTATTGAAAAAAGTGTCCGCTGGATGAAAGATAACAACTACATTTAATGAAATCATTTAAGTTAAAATTTATTATTGCTTTAGTTTCGTTGGTAATATTATCGCTACTCTCTTTTTGGATTTGGCTGCCTTCTGCAAACCAAATAAAGGGTTGCATCAAAACAACTATGTTTGATGTTGATTTATGCCCTGGTTCAAAAACATATACTTCTTTAGACCATATTTCTAAATATCTACAAAGCACCATCATCTTAACTGAAGATTCCACTTTTTATCAGCACAATGGATTTGATCAAGAAGGCATTGAACGATGTTTCGAAAAGTTTAAAGAAAAAAATCGTATCGTTTGCGGCGGATCAACCATTACTCAGCAATTAGCAAAAAACATGTTTCTATCGCAAAATAAAACTTTTATTCGAAAAGGCGTTGAGGCGCTTATCACAATAAAAATTGAAAAAACTTTAACAAAAAAAGAAATCCTAGAACGCTATTTGAACGTTGTTCAATTTGGTAAAAATATTTATGGAGCTAATCAGGCCGCACAATTTTATTTTAAAAAAACAGCTGCTTCATTAAATCTTTTAGAATCTGCGTTTCTGGCCATGGTTTTACCAAGCCCAGAAAAATATTCTCAGTCTTATTATCGTAAAGATTTAACAAAGTTCGCCAGAAGACGCTTAAGTCAAATCGTAGAAAATTCTTATAAGTTCAAACGCATAACAAGCGAAGAATACCTTGCTGCCATGGATAGCTTAGATTTATTTTTAAAATCAGGGCAAGCCATTGCGCCAAAGCAAACAGATGTTGAAGAACTAACTGTTGATGACTTAGAAAATATGGCCGACTAAATGAATAGCTTTATTTAAGTAAACCTAAATTATTGAACTAATTTTTTCTTAAATAAACGATATGCCACGATTGATAAAACCACTGCGTAAACAATTAAAACCGCCGTATCAATCAGGCTTGAAATGGATAACGTTCGATATAAAATATCACGCGTTAAATTTACCCCATGAGTCAGTGGTAAAAAATTAGAAAGTCCCCTGAAAAAGACAGGCATTTCTTTTATTGAAAAATAGGTTCCGCTTAATAAAGACATTGGAATAATAAACCCAGATGTTGAAATAATAAATGAATCATAACTTCGAGCAATACTTATCATTATCATTCCAAAAGCTGCGAATACCAAACAAACCAAAAACAAAAATGGCAAAGTTAATAAGATTTGAGGTTTAAACAAACCAAAAAATAGCGATACAAAACAAACTCCGCATACACCGATAAAACCTTTTGTCGCCGACCAAAGAATTTCGCCCAGCAAAATTTTCTTTTCTGTCAAAGGGGTCAACAGCATCATTGAATATGTTTTCTGGTACATTAATTTTGTATAGTTTGGATAAGTGGATTCAAAATAAGAAATTGTCATAGCCGTTGAAGCAAGCAAGCCTGGATAATAAAATTCAATGAATGGCAAACCTTCAATCTGTTCAACAAATCGACCTAATCCAAAACCAATAGCTGTTAAATACATAAGTGGTTCTAAAATAGTCCAAAGAAAAGATATCGCGAATGTTTTTTTAAAAAATAAAAAATTCCTGCGCCAAACTTGAATCATGAGTTAGCTCGAATCTGGTAGCCAGCCAATTTTAAAAAGACATCATTCAAATTTGCCGGACGAATTAAATAATGAACGTTCTGAATCTGGGATATAAAAGCTTGTCGAGCCAAGGCATCCGAAAAAAATGCAAAAAGTTTTTTATCATAATCTTGAAATTGAATATTCATCGCATTAAATTGTGTTTTCCAATACGAAGCTTCATTACCAACATTTATTTCTACAACTTCAGAGCCAATGTGTTTTTCTATTAATTTGCTTGGCGTGTCGCAATCTAAAATACGCCCTTGATCAACAATAGCAATTCGATCACAAAGAACTTCAGCTTCTTCCATATAATGAGTCGTTAAAATCATCGTGATATTTTGTAACTTTAATGTTTCAAAATAACTCCAGATCCACAATCTTGCCTGAGGATCTAAACCCGTAGTTGGCTCATCTAATATTAATAATTCGGGATTGTTAATTAAACCACGAGCTATTACCAAACGACGCTTCATTCCACCGCTTAGCGCTTCAATTTTTTTATAGCGATGCTCTGTTAGTTTCATTTCAGAAATTAAATGATTTGTGCGGGCTTCAGCAATTTCACTTGAAATTCCATGATAGCTTGCAAATATTTTTAAATTTTCTTTGGTATTAAAATCGATATCTAAACAATCATCCTGAGGAACTACGCCAATCTTAGATCGAATTTGGCTCATGTCTGTTTTAGAATTTAATCCTAAAACAAATAGTTCTCCGTCATTTGGAATAACGTGGCCGTAAATCATTTTCATTAATGTTGATTTGCCGGCGCCGTTTGGGCCTAAAATTCCGAAACATTCGCCCCTTTGTATTTCAAAAGAGACGTTACTTACAGCTGGTACAGATTGAAATTCTTTGAAAAGATTTTTCGCTATAACAGCTGCATTCATGTTTCAGCTACCCTTATTTGTTATTCTTTGGACGCTTATGTGGATCTAATTCTTTTACGCGAAGGCGAATTGACTTCGGCGTTACTTCGATCAGTTCCGTTTCTTTAATCCACTCCATCGCAGCTTCAAGAGTCATTGGCTTAACCGGAGTCACACGAATTGCTTCATCAGAACCTGATGCTCGAACGTTCGACATTCTTTTTGCTTCTTGGATATTTACAACTAGGTCGTTGTCCTTAGCATGTTCGCCAACGATCATACCTTCGTAAACAACGTCTCCGTCATTTACGAACATGCGACCACGCTCTTGCTTATTCCAGATAGAGTACGCATTGGCTTCACCCTTACGGTCAGAAATCATTGCGCCATTGATACGCGAATTGATGTCACCACGGTATTCATCGTAACCATCAAAGTTTGTATTTAATAATCCTGTACCACGCGTGTCGGTTAAAAATTCAGAACGGTAACCGATTAAACCACGAGAAGGAATTCTAAATTCTAAACGTGTACGACCAGTTCCTTTTTGAACCATGTTCGTCATAACACCTTTACGTAGACCTAACTTTTCAGTAACAGCTCCAACATAAGGATCTTCGATATCGATAACAGCATGTTCGAACGGCTCTAATTTTTTGCCATTTTCTTCTTTAAATACAACCTGTGGTTTAGATACTAGTAATTCGAAACCTTCACGACGCATTTGTTCAATTAAAACACCAAGCTGTAATTCGCCACGGCCGACAACTTTGAATGCATCATTTAGACTAGTTTTTTCTACACGGATCGAAACGTTATAAAGTAATTCTTTTTCTAGACGTTCGAAAATTTTTCTAGAAGTAACTTGCTTACCCTCTTGTCCAGCGAATGGACCGTTATTTACAGAGAAAATCATTCCAACTGTAGGCTCATCCACTTTAATACGTGGCAAAGGTCTTGGATCAGATGCAGAAGTAATCGTATCACCAATTGTGAAGTCTTCGATACCTGCAATGATCGCCATATCTCCGGCACCAATTTCAGTTACTGGAACCTGTGCGTTGATTAGGTATTGGAAAAGTGCACTAACTTTAACTTTCTTCTGTCCATGCTCTTGAATACAAATAATATCATCACCTACTTTAACAGTACCCGCACGCATACGGCCCATTGCTAAACGTCCAACGTAGTCATTGTAACCAACGTTAGAAACCATTAATTGCAAAGGTTCGTTTTCTTTAATTGTCGGAGGTGGAACTAATTCAACGATAGCATCATAAAGAACTTTCAAATTTCCAGTGTTTACTGCTGGATCTAATGTCGCCATACCTTCACGCGCGATCGCATAAATTGTATGGAAAGTACATTGCTCTTCATTTGCTTCAAGATCGATAAACAAATCGAAAAGTTCATTGTGAACATCTTGAATACGCGCATCTGAACGATCGATCTTGTTAATAACAACGATAACTTTAATGTTTTGCTCTAACGCTTTTTTCAAAACGAAACGAGTTTGTGGAAGTGGTCCTTCTGAAGCATCACAAAGTAAAATTGCTCCATCAACCATGTTTAATACGCGCTCAACTTCTCCGCCGAAGTCACTATGTCCTGGAGTATCAACAATATTAATTTTAATATCTTTGTAAGTGAACGATGCATTTTTTGCAGCGATCGTGATTCCACGTTCTTTTTCTAGATCCATTGAATCCATCAATCGTTCTTGAACAGCTTGGTTATCACGGAATGTTCCGGCTTGTTTGATCAAGTGATCAACTAATGTTGTTTTACCATGATCGACGTGAGCAATGATGGCGATATTTCTGATTTTTTTTGGATCTTGCATTTTTTTCCTTTTTTTTTACTGAACGCTGCTAAACGCACTTTATATTTATTAAATTAACAAAACTAAAATAACTAACCATGACCACCCATTAAAAAATCGTCTTGGCTTGTATCCTCTTGATCAATACTTCCTATAGAACCGAAGAAGTCTAGCGCACATAAAAGCACTTCGTCATTATCCTTGATCTGAAAAATATTTTTTCTAAAGGTTGATGATCCTGGATACCCTGTTGAGAACCAACAAGCAAATTTTTTAAGCTGAATGTTTGTAATATGATCAGAACTATGGGCCCGAATAGCCAGATTAAGGTCCTTAAAAATCTCGCTGTAGTTTCGCTTTAGGTCATCGCGAATAGGTTCATTGCGCCATAGGCTTAAAGCATCAGCAAATATTAATGGATTTTTTAAAGCTCCACGGCCAATAAGTATTCCATCGCAGCCTGAATTTTTTAGTCGATCAACAGCTTTTTGTGGAGACGTCACATCGCCATTACCCAGAACTGGAATTTTTACTTTTGATTTTACTTCAGTAATAAAATCCCAATCTGCCAAACCCGAATAACCCGCCGCGCGTGTACGGCCGTGAATTGCAACCCACGTAATACCTTCATCGTAAGCTAAATTGCAAACATCGGCGGCATTTTTTGATTCTGAATCCCAACCTGTGCGAATTTTAATAGTTACCGGAATTTTTACTGCTTTAACGCAAGCTCGTAAAACTTGCTGCATTGCTGGTAAATTTTTTAGCATTGCTGATCCAGCGCCTTTTTTAACAACTTTTGGAACCGGGCAACCAAAATTTAAATCAACAAAATCAGCCCCTAAAGATTCAACAACCTGAGCCGCCTTTGCAATAGTCTCGGGATCTTCTCCAAATAATTGAATTCCAATTGGCCTTTGAGTTTCATCATAGCTCATTAACGCCATTGTTCTTTCTGATTTGTATTCTATGCCGATAGCACTTACCAACTCGGTAACCACAACGCTTGCATCCAGTTTTTTCATAAACGTGCGAAATGCATGATCCGTAATGCCGGCCATAGGTGCCAACACAAATGGATTATTTTTTAACGCTGTTAAGGGGTGATTCGGTGGATAAATAGACATCCTAAGGGTATGCCCAATAGGTGGTTAAAGGTCAATAAAGAGTGGGAGTTTTACGAAATAATTACGACACGATTTCGTTATGACAATCGTCTAGTTTTAATTACTGGCGAATGTATTCTACAGAATACATTTAACTAAAATTTTCAATCACCGATACTAGAGTCATATTAACTACTTGAGTAAGGAAAATATGTATTCTACGACGTGTAATATTTATCACTATGAAAGCTTTCGGACTTACCTATCGGATGTGGTCTATGACCTTAAAAAACGATGTGTCGGCTTTACCTATAGAAGCTTTTCAAAAAGTGCAGGCTTTGGGTCACCAAATTTTTTATTGTTATTGATCAAGGGTGACCGAAATTTATCTGTTCAGGCTGCAGCCAAGATAGCTAAAACTTTTGGGTTGGATCGAACTCAATCAAAATTTTTTGAAAATTTAGTAATGTATAATCAGTCCAAAGTCAGCGAAGAAAAAATTATCTACGCGACTCAGATTATAAAAATTCGATCCCAACTTGATTCCTACACTTTAAAACAGAACCAGTTTTGTTATTACACCAACTGGCGCCATGTGGCGATCAAAGAACTTCTACAAATTAATCCCCGTCTTTCAAATTTAGAAATTGCAGAATTACTTAATCCGCAATGCACACTTGCTGATGTTGAAAACTCTGTTGAAATCTTGATAAGTCTTGGATTTATAAAAAAAGAAAATGACATCTATCAATCACTTATTCAAAACATCATAACGGGTGATAAATTTATTTCGACCGCAGTTGTGCAATTTCACAAAAACATGATTCGCTTAGGATCTGAATCTTTAGATCGGTTTACGGCCAACGAGCGAGACGTCACAGCGGCAACTGTTGCGCTTTCGAAAGAAAATTTTGAAAAAATTCGCCTTAAAATAAATGACTTGCGGCAAGAAATTATGGCCTTGGCCGAAACCGAACAAAACGACAGATCAGTTATTCAAATTAATTTTCAAATGTTTCCACTAACAAAAAAGGTACAAACCAAATGAAAAAAATTATTTTATCGTTATTAATCATAGCAAATTTTTCGTGCGCAAAAAACAATGGAACAAATACTGGAAACCCTGAAAACCAAGGCCAGCAAGGGGCACCAGAGCCAGCATGCGGAGCAAAGCAAAAGTGTTTACCCACACAATATGTGCTAATGATGAATGGCGCAATTGCCAGCAAAGTTGAAAACTGCAAGATCTCAGAAAATCATGAGACTGCTTCTGATACCTATAAAGCAATCTTTTCACAGGCCGGATTAAACTTAGAACTTCCAGTTGCTGAAATTAATTTTGAAGAATTAGATCAAAGTTTTCATGCAAAAAAACTGACCATAGATACAACCTCTTTTAATCAGTGCTTGGATATACTTAAAAATTTATCTTGTGATTCGAATGATTTTAAATTGGCTTATGACAATCAAATCCCCACTGATTATTCGAGCATACATAAAATATTTCGCGCTAGCCCGACATGCCTTACAATGTTTGCGGATAAGGAATAATTTTATGAAAAAATATTTTTTATTTTTGTTGCTACTTGTTGGTTGCAGTAAGTTCACTGAAAATAAGCTAATTACACCCTCAAAATCCATTGTTGGAACCAGAGACTTTAAAGTGAACACATTTCAAGTTGCTTTTACTATTTCACTATTCGGAGTGTTCATGGGTACGCCTGATTATGACACAGTATGGTCTATCATAAACGATGCTGATAAAAACAATTGGTTAACTGCGCTTGTTAAATTAGGCCAACCCATCGAGGGTGGACTATATTTCTGCATTGAAGTTGTTGATAGAAAAAAAAGAGAATTACTAATAGATCAGCTTATGCAAACTTCGACTTCTTTAAAAGAAAGTAATTACAAAATTCAGTCAGTTTCTAGTTGCACCACCAAACCTGTTGGTTAAATGGTCAGTTTATTTAAGATTAATAACTCCATCACTTCAACCATGTTACGCGGTCTTCTGTTTTTCGTGGTGCCTTCGGTGGCTTATGATCTGGGTAGCCTAGCACGACGGCACATAGTAATTCGAGTTCGCCTTTTTTATAAAGTTCATCATTGGTAACACCTAAAAATTCGTCGACTTCTTTTTTTAGTTCTAGTGGTGCACCCATGGTACAACACCCTAAGCCTTCAGCAACACATGCTAAATTTAGATTTTCTACAGCCATATAAACACTGCCTATACTGGTATGGTAACGCTCTTCATCTGAATTTACTGAGTAAGCAAAAATTATTACTGGTGCATTTCCTAAAGTAAAAAAGAATCGTTCTGTGAAATCATACAACGATGGTTTTAATTGCTTTTGTAAAATATCTTTAATGCCTAGCCATGATTTTTGCGAATATTTTAAATACTGATCTCGTTTTTGCCCCTGAACGACAAAGAATCTCCAGTTTTGGCGATTCTTTCCAGATGGAGCATGCATGGCCGCGTTTAATATTCTTTTTAAGACCTGATCTGGAACTTCGTCTATTTTAAACTGACGAATAGACTGCCTAGATTCAATTAACTGATAAAATTGTTCATGACTTATTTGACCCATACTTGGAAGTATAACAAACTATCAATCAATGAATACAAATGAAAACTCAGACAAGGTTCGTCAAAAAAAAATTATTTTTAGCTTTATCACTTTTGCTATTTTTTTTGCAGTACTTACACTAATCCCTTCCGTTAGAAACGAATTAACCACTATTTTAAATCCTCCGAATCGAACTGTACTTGCTAAAATTACTGGCTTTTATTTGCCAGATCAAATGCAGTTTCTTATTTTGAAAGTTAAAAATGCTGGCGGTCTGCAAATTGAAATTTTCGATGTGGACGCGAAAACTGCTGTTCAAACTTTTAAACAAAAATTCGACCTGGCTGAAGACAGCGACGCTTATGTAACATTAGACAAAAACTCAACAAACTTGGCTTTGCAAGATGTTGATCATGACGGAAACATGGACATCGTTGCGCCCTCGGTAGATCGCAACGGAAATTTACGGCTAAATACATTTCGTTTTAATGCCGATTTAAAAATGTTTGAAGTTTATCAAGGTAAAATTGAATAGATTTAGCTACTTCGATACCTAAGAGATGAATTTTGGATTTCAGGCATGACTGAATGGCTAAACTTCATATCCATAATTATACCCAATTATATCCAATAAACCCCTAAGGCCTGGCCTTCTCATTCGGACTTGCGGCTTTCAAATCGCGCCACGATTTACCTTCACGTGCTTTTGCATCTAGTTGATACTTTTTTACCGCCGCACTATGGGCTGCATAGTTTTCTGTAAACACATGAGTTCCATCATTCTTACTAACAAAAAATAAGTATTTTGTTTGTGCAGGTAAAAATGTTGCCTTGATAGCATCTTCACCAGGGTTTGAAATAGGCGTTGGAGGCAAACCATAATTCGTATATGAATTATATCGCGTTGGAGTTTGCAAATCTGTCTTAGTGACATTTGTTGGCATTTGACCTTTATTAATCGCAATTCCATATAAAACTGTTGGATCCGTTTGTAGTTTTATTTTTTGCGCTAGCCGATTATGAAACACAGAAGAAACCAAAGGTCTTTCGAATCCAGCTCCAGTTTCCTTTTCAACTATGCTTGCGAACGTAATAATTTGGTTACGTGTCCATTTTTGCTGTTTTGCCAAATCTTCGTATTTTGCCCAAACCACTAAAAAATGCTTTACCATTTGAGTTACAATGGATTTCATAGTCTCAAACTTTGTTATCTTATATGTTTCAGGAAACAGATATCCTTCAAGGGTTTCAACCTCTTCACCCAATAAAGACTTCGCAAATTCCTTATCACGTATTAATGCGAAAAAATCTACCTTTGTACCAATTCCTGATTGTTCAAAGATTTCTGCAACATCAAAAACATTTAAGCCTTCTGCAATTGTAAAATTTCTGGTAACACTTTTTCCGGAAGACAATGCTGATAAAATCTGATCTGCAGTCATTGTTTTATTTAAAGCGTATTCGCCAACTTTTAATTTTGTATTAATTTTTTTTATTCGTGCATAAGCTAAAAACAAAGAAGCATTTCTGATAAATCCCCTATCTTCCAAATCTTTTACAATTTGAGTCATGCTTGCGCCAGGGCTTACATCAAACAAAATCTCTGTGGCATCTTTGCTCATGCCGGTTCCTAAAAATTGATATGCAAAAAAAGAAACCGTAACTACGGCAGCCACAATTAAAACAATAAAACTAAGTAAAAAAAATTTAACTTTTTTAGTCAAGAAACACTCCAGGAAGTAACTTTGATTTATCTAAAGGTGTAAAGTCTTCTAAACTGGCCACAGGTACAGTGCAATATTGAACTGCAAAATGCGCCGATGGGCGATCATTACCTGATTTACCCATTCCGCCAAACGGCAATCTGGAGCTAGCTCCATTTGTTGTACGATTCCAATTTAAAATTCCAACACGTGCTTGTAATAGCGCTTCATTATAAAGATCTTTATCTTTAGTAAATAAAGCCATCGCTAGTCCATACCCTGTTGAATTTACGATTTCCATCGCATTATTAAAATCACTTGATCTATAAATAGCAACATTGGGACCAAAAATTTCAGTCTTTTGATATAATGAATTTGGATCAAACTTTTTTACCAAATGAATACTTGGCGTTACATAGTGACCCTTATGTTCAAGATCTAAACTTTTTCCACGCATAATACTTTCTGCGTTTTCACGATTTGCCATCTCTTGGAAACGAATATATTTTTCAACAGAGGCCTGGTTAATAAGCGGCCCCATAAAAGGATTTTTTGACCAATGACCAATAGTTAATTTTTTTGCAGCTTCATAAAAACGATCTGTAAATTGATCGGCAATTTTATCATGCACTATGACTCGCGAGGTACCCGAACAACGTTGACCTGTTGACATAAAAGCGCCAATTAAGGTTTCATATATAGCTTTATCAATATCAGCATCTTCCCAAACAACCGTGGTATTTTTTCCACCCATTTCAAGCGCTAATATTTTCCAATAATGATTTAAAGTTTCTTGTTTAATTTTAAGTCCGACCTCATAAGAACCTGTAAATAATATTCCATCGACTAATTCATGTGCTACTAGTCTTCGACCTGTTTCAGATTCCCCATGAACTAAATTAAAAACTCCTGGTGGAAATTCTGCTTTTTCAATCATCTGTGCATACAATTGACCGACCGCTGGCGTTTGTTCAGAGGGCTTGAAAACAACCGTATTACCCGATATTAATGCTGGAATAATATGACCATTTGGCAAATGAGCTGGAAAATTAAAGGGTCCAATGACTGCCATAACACCGCGAGAACGGTATCTTATAACTCCATCGACTTGTGGCAAAGCATTAGGAATTCGCTCTTCAGAAATTAATTTTAAAGATGCGTTTAATGTAATATCAATTTTCGCAGCCAAACCCTTAGCTTCGGAAGTAGCATCCCATAAAGATTTTCCCGTATCACGAGAAATCATTTCAGCCATTTCAGCTTCGTGAGCAACAAACACATCTTTTAGTTTTAATAAATAATGCTTACGCTCTTCAACAGTTAAGCGAGCCCATGGCATATAAGCAACTTTTGCAGCCTGTATCGCGCGATCGACATGGTCTAATTTGTAGGTAGCATTTAGTATTTCATCATCTAAATCGCCCGGGCTAACATCTTTAAACTGGCCATTAACCTTATCAGGCAATGCAAATTTTCCATTAATAAAATCACCTAAGAACTTTACATTTTTTAAACTCATATTCTACTTTCTTCCATATTCAAATGGAGTGACAAATATATTTTGTCCGATATCAATTTTTAATAAATCACGCGTCTTATTTGGTAAAAACACACTGTCATTCGAAATATCATAACTTGTGGCTACGCATTTAAAATCATTTGTACCAAAACCAACAAGCCCTTTTTCTGAAAATCCTGATGCGACACCCTCGGCAACTCGCATTACTTTACCCATTTTAATTGGCAAAATATCTTTTGTTTTTGCACCATAGTGCGGACCACCGTCAAATGGATCTACTTCATCTAAGTAAGTAAATCCAATACTTTCTAGCAAGTGTTGCGCCGGCTTTGTAGCTTCACCAACACGACCTAAAACCAATCTGGCTTTTGAATCTAATAAACTTAAATAAATATCTTCTTCAGGAAATAATGATTCGATAAACTCTTTGTTAGTTTGTGACAATAAGTCCGCCTCTTGATAAGGAAGGCCTGTAAATCTACGTCCAAGTGCTTCCCAAAACTCGCTACGCCCCTCTTCAGATAGTGGTGGCGTCAGTTCACATAAAACACGTGATTCAAAACGATCTGGATTTAAACCCATGTAGACAAATCGACTTAATGAGATTTGTTTTCCTAAACGCTCTGGTCTGCGGCGATATATTTTATCAACAAGTAGCCCACCAATTTCTGTTGGCCCATCCGTATCTAATTGAAAGCGCAAAACCTGATGAATAAAGCCAATTCCCAAGTCTTTAGAAAAATGATCACGTTTTAAAATCTTAAAATAACAATGAGGTACCTTATCGCTTCCATGCTTTGCTATTATTAATGAGCTTCCAACAATCATTTTTTCTTCAGTGTCTTCAACCACAAATACATATTCGGCATCGCACTTTTCTAGCTTTCCATTAAAGGAAGCTTCACTTCTGGCAATCTTTTCTGCCAAAACTTTTCGATCTCCTGGTAAATTTAGCAAATTAAATTGCTTTGCCAAATCCGTAAGCTGTTGTAAATCGTCTCGGCGTACTGAACGAACTATAAAACTCATAAACAAAACCTTTCAACCATTTGTTCATAGAACGAAATTGATTTTTCTAAGTCAGCGACCTTAACATGTTCTTCGGGTGTATGGACATTGTCTTGCCTTTGGCCTGCCGCAAAGCAAATACATTCAATATTGATACGTGTAAATAAGCTAGCTTCATTCGTTGATGCTAACGATTTACAACTAGGATCTAAATCCATTTTTTGCAAAATATTCTGAGCTGTTTTTACCAATTGCGAATTATCATTTGTACGAAAAGGTCTTTTGTAATCTGTAATTCGAAACTGAGCCTGGTTCTGGTCACAGACGCTTTGAATACTCAGCATCCATTTTTCATAATGTTCTTGAGTCACATTAGGAAGTATCCTACATGAGCCACCTAGCAAAATAGAATCCTCTAATGTACGAATAATACCAATACTTAATGTGGAATGTTTTGGCTCAAATTCATTGTCTTTAATACTTTCCATTTCTTGCTGGACATTTTTTAACACAGAATAAATTTTCATTAATTTTTGTAATGATACAGTTTGACTGTCTGATGAAAAGTCTAATTCGACCATCGCCTGATTCGGAATTGTATTAAATTGCGTTCCACCGTCAGCCTCAATAATTAACATATTGTCTGGCATTTTTAGCAAAAATTCGAGCATCTTAACTATCGCGTTGTCGCCTAAATGTGGCGTTGAAGAATGCGCTGATTTCCCAGAAAAAATTTTTGATTGCGTTGAAGTCGTTTCGTATTGTTCATGTTTTGCCTTATGTTCGATTTCAACACTTGTTAATGGAATGCGTATTTCTACTGTAGCAAAACCCTTTGCTGAATGAATGATATTTAAATTACTGGTTTCTCCGATTAATGCATATTTAGCGTTAATTTTATTTTTTCTGATTAATTTCAAAGCGCCCTGCATACCAGTTTCTTCACCAAAAGTTCCAACCAAAACTGGTTTTAATTTTGAAAACTTTCTGTGTTTTAATTTTTTTAAAACTTCTAGCTTGCATAAAAAATCTAGCTTTACTTCAGCAGCGCCAAGCCCATAAATACAGCCATCAATAATGGTTGCATCAAATGGGTTGAAGCTATTTTTCTTCCACAAAGCAAAATGTCCTGGATCAACTGTATCTAAATGCGCCTGAAGTAAAAACTCCTGATCACCCGGCTTAAATGCTTCATGACGAATAATAATATTTGCCTGAGCCACTCCATTTTGGACTTCATGCATGATCTCAACATCAAAGCCTTCAGCATTCGCAAGCTGAGCCAAATACTGAACGCATTCAACCGTTGAACTGGTTGGCGAACTATCAAATGATATTAATTTTCTGCACGACTCAATCCAATTCAATGAAATCCTTTTTATAAACCTTGTAAAATTGTTGTCTCGACAATCTGCAATGCTACTTCAATATCTTGATCTTTAATAATTGCTGGAATTAGAAAACGAATTCGAACAGGATCTTTTCCGCAGCTGAAGGCAATCAAACCATTTTGAAATAATTTTTTAATAAATAATTCAATTTGTTCTTTCTTTCCATCAAACGGAGTAAACGCTAACATTAAACCCATACCACCTGCATCAGCAACTAAGCCTTTACAAGTTGTTTCATTTAAGCGATTTAATCCATCTACGAATAGCTTATGAATTTGGTGAATACGTCCATTGGGTCCCAAATAACCTTCATCTAAAATATTTAAAATTTCTAAACCGGCTCTCATTGAAGAACTACTTCCTGAAAAAGTTCCTGCAATTAATCCTGGTTTTGGATTGTATTCTTCTGTGTAAAGAGTCACTCCTAATTGCACCGTTTTAGCAATAGTAACGATATCGATGTATTCTCCCAATTCCATTGTTTCATAGGCAAAATATTCGCCCGTTCTTGCAAAGGTCTGAACTTCATCTGCCCAAACAGCAATTTTATTTTCTTTGCAAAATTGCAATAATGGTAAATAAAACTCACGCGGCGTAGGATGAAAACCACCCTCACCAAGCATCGGTTCAAACACAAAACACGAAACATCTTTTGGATGTTTTGCATAAAGATCTTTCATTACTTTTAAAGCTTTTTCAGAACTTTGCGGATCTTTTTTATCATAATTAGGAATGCGCAGCACTTCATTGTATTCCGGCAATCCAACTTTATATGCTGAATTATCTGTTACTTCTGCCATCATTGTTGATCGACCTGCAAAAGCATTTGTCATTGCAAAAATATGACGTGCCGGAGAATTTTTTTGGCGCGCCATTTTTAAAGCGCTTTCATTGGCCATTGTACCGCAGGTAGCAAACCAAGCATACTTTAAGCGACTTTTTCTTGAGGCAATCTGCACAAGCTTTTCTGTTAATTTCCAGTATTCATTATTTGGCTGTAAATTTCCTTGCATCACAATATCTGACAAAGCACCACGCACAGCTGCTTTGATTATTCGCGGATGACTGTGACCCATTAGATGAATTCCGATACCATTAATTAAATCTAATTTTACACTTCCATCTTCAAGCTCAACATAAACACCGTTTCCAGCACCAGTGCCTATGTAAGGATGGTACAAAGGACGACCTCGCAAAGTTCCTGTATAATCTAATTTCTTTTTTGCTTGTTCGACCAAATGAGGTTGAGACGGACGCACTCCAAAAATTGAATCATTATGAACACTAACTTCATCAACTAAATCCGACACTAAACCTTCAATCACCGGATCGTTATCGATTTGGCGACCTACTAAAGTTTCATCTGAGTTTTGAACATAATTTAAAGCATTCTTAAAAACTGATAGCATAATTTAACCCTTCGTTAATTTGATTAAGTGCTAATAGCTTACCTTGGTGCGGCAGCTCATGACAATTAGAGCTAGATGTTTGTAGACTTTGGCTCTATGCCGCAAGATAAAATGTCTTTTCAAAACCAGTTTAATACTCAATTCCAGCAGGGTTTAGCCTTGCAGCAGGAGAAAAAGTGGGATGACGCTGTAAGTAAGTATCAAACCCTACTAGACGAAGGTCAGGCTTTTGTTACTAACGAACAAGCATCTGTTATATATCACAATATGTCAGTCATCGCTTTTGAAAAAGCAGACAATTTAAAAGCGTATATTTGGTCTAAAAAATCTTTATCTTTAAATCCAGACAACACCTTTGCCAAAAGCCTATCTGTCGAAATTGCCAAAAAATATCAACCGGTGCAAATTCCCCACCAAATTTCTTCTATTGAAACATTTCAAAAAGTTACTTTAAAAAATGTTGCCCTAGATACATTACTTATCGGCTTTTTATTGTTTCTAGGACTTAGTGTTTTTATTGCTTTAAAGACCTTATTAGCTCGTAAAAAGACTCAACTTGAAAGTGAATTATTATCTGTTCAGAAAAAAAATTCGCTGGCTTTGATTATTGGTTTCTGCAGTTTAATTTCGATCAGTGGATTATTCTTATTTTTATTAATCATAAAGTGGTCTGATATATCTATTCCAAAGGCAATTATTACCACCGACAATACGTTGGTTCAAACTGCTAGCGGAGGAAATCAAGCAACCATTTTTGACGCTTCAGCTGGCTTAGAAGTTGATATTTTGAAATTTGATTCTGACTATGTTCAAATACGCTATCCAGGAGCTTTTTCTGGATGGGTTCCAAAGAAAAATTTAGAGATTTTATCCACGCCAACTTGGCCCAATTTGAAGCCTGAATAATTAACCCATCTGGTCTATTATTTAAGCAATGGTTGGCTTTTTTAAAGCGAAAATTTTTGACATCAAACTTGGTATCAGGTTTGATGAAAATAGGAAAAAAACATGACCACTAAGATCTTGAAATCATTATTTATTTTTGCAGTTTTAAGTTTTTTGTTTAGTTGCTCAACGATGGAGAAAGACTCCAGCACTGCTGAAGGCTTATATAAAATCGCTCAAGAGTATGATACCGCTGAACGGTATGAAGTTGCTTTACAAAAATATGGCGATGTTAAAAACAAATTTCCATATAGTTCTTTAGCAATATCTTCTGAATTAGCAATTGCTGATGTTAACTTCAAACGCGAATCCTATGCAGAGGCCCAAATTGCCTATCAAAATTTTCGCGATCTTCATCCGAAGCATCCAAAAATAGATTACGTTATCTACAGAACTGGAATGAGTTTTTTCCAACAATTACCCGATTCTATAGATCGCGATTTATCATTAGCAACGGATGCAATTTATCATTTTGGTGAAGTTATTAAAAACTATCCTAAATCAGAATTTGTTAGTGATTCAAAAGAAAAACGCGACAAATGCTATATAATGCTGGCAGAGAAAGAACTTTATATCGCCAATTTTTATTTACAACAAAAACAATTTGAAGCTTCGTTAGTTCGTTTTGAAAATTTATTAGTTAAGTATCCGGGCCTTGGATTAGACCCAAAAGCATTGTTAGGCGCCACCAGAGCCGCTGCAAAATTAAATAACGAACGTAAACAAAAAAAATATTCTGAGCTGCTTTCAATGAAATATTCAAATTCAGATGAAGCCAAAATATTAAAAACAGAGGGCCTTTAAAATGAAGTCTTTCTCGCACCAACTTATTGAAGAAGCTCGTGAATGTTTTATCGAAGGCGACTATAAAACAGCTGAACCGCTTTTAAATCAACCCACCTTGATCAATTCAAAAAATCCTGAAGTGTTTCAGATGCTGGCCACCATATACTACGATCAGGGTAAGTTTAATAAAGCGATTAAAACTTTTAAAAAAGCACTTGAGGTTGATCCTTCATATACGGATGCTGCTGTCGGCTTATCTATTATTTTAAATGATATTGGTCGCTACGATGAGGCTAAAAAAGTCTTTGAAGATGCAAAATCATTGTTGGACCAAAAAAAGCAAGTTCCAGATCAAAATATAAACGAAAAATTTGCTGCTAAACACGCTGAATTGGCTGATATGTATTTGCAGCACAAGAAGTACAGCGATGCCATCGAACAATATACCAAAGCATCTCAGCTATCTTCTAAAAAAGCAGACTTTGCTGTGCGCTTAGCCGAAACTTATGCTCAAGCTGGCCAAAAAGATAAAGCATTTAAAGAGCTAAAAACCCTACTTCAAATCGATGCAAAGCTAATTGCACCTCGACTGAAGCTTGGTTTGATCCTTTATAACTTCCATCATATTGCCGAAGCTGTCGACCAGTGGGAGAATGTTTTAAGGTATGAACCGAAAAATACCGAAGCTTTGCGCTATTTAAAAATGGCTCAAGCGGCAGGCGTTACGACCTTAACATTATAGCTTTTAACTTTTTTAAAGAAAGAGACTTTGAAATTTATGGCACAACTTAAAGACGACATGTTGAAATTTTTGACTCAAGAAGAAATTGCAAAATTAGTTTCCAAACTAGCGGCGCAGATCGAGGCCGATTATGAAGGCAAAGAAATTATTTTTATCTGCCCTCTTCGCGGTTCAATGCATTTTACCGCAGACTTAATGAGAAAAATAAATTTGCAACAGCAAGTTGATTTTGTATTTGTGCAATCCACTGAAAAAGGTGGCTCAAGTCGAATGACAAAAGATATTACCATTAATATTACTGGTAAAGACGTCCTTATTGTTGAAGAAATTATCGATGTCGGTCGCACTTTAAATTTTTTAAAAAATAGACTACTTGCCTCTAACCCTAATTCATTAAAAATAGTTACTTTACTTGATAAACCAGCTCGTCGTGAACTTCCAATACGAGCTGATTACATCGGCAAAACTATCGATGATCGTTATGTTGTTGGCTATGGCATGGATAGTGATGAAAAAGGCCGTAACTACAGCGATATTTACGTTTTAAAAAACTAGCCTAATAAAGCATTCGCAACAAACAACGTAATTACGCAAACGACATATAGAAATATAAACTGTTTTGGTATCATAAATTTCCTTACTTAATTTTTATGCTGAAACATAATTAATTTTAATCCGTTAATAGTTTAATAATAATGGGCCGAAAATTCAAATTTTCGCATAAAAACGCGCCTAAGGTCGGGATGTCTATGTCCTGTTTTAAGACACCTCCATCAAATAGAAATTATTAGAGTTCTCCTTCAGAGATTATCAATTTATGACGATACGTTATACATGAAAGGGGAATTCATTATGAAATTCTTATCAAATATGCGTGCTTCTCTTAGGAAAAATAATTTAAAAAATCAAAAAGGACAAGGTGCTACAGAGTACATTCTATTGCTTGTTGTAGTAGTTGGTTTGGTTATTGCGTTTGGGCCAAAAATAAAAAAAATGGTTTCAGATAAAACTGGTGCGCTGGAAACAGACATGGGCCAGATAACAAATTAGTAATTTATGACTATAGAATACGTACTCCTTCTTGTTATGGGCGGACTTCTTTTTATGTCCGCAATGATCAAAGCACCTAAAATTGGCTTTGAAAAAGGTGGCGTACGTTTAGCGGCCCGTGTGGAAACGCAGATTGCGACTGGCACGGGATTCAAACCCTATCCAAAAACTTCTGGAGCAGCTAATGAAGGACGAGTTCCTTGGGTTGATGTCGAATAAAAAATTGATTCCACCTTTTATTAAACTAAATAAAAAAGGTCAATTCGCTATCGAAGCTGTTCTGCTGATGACGGTTCTATTGGGTGCATTTATTGGTTTAATTAATTATGCAAAAAGTAAAAACTTAGTTCAAAATTTAGTAGCAAAACCAATGGAACGTGTTGGAACAATGGCTGGCTATGGTACCTGGCAAAATGAATGCGTTGGTCAAGGAAAGTCAAAAAAACAGTCAATTGGAAAATGCCACCCCAATTCTATTCACCGATCAATTAGTTCGGATCCAAAATGAATTCAATTAAAAAAAATACTTCAATTAAAATTTTAAATAACCAATCTGGATTTATCATTGCCGATTTTATATTTGCTTTTACGTTAGTACTTTGCTGTGGAATTATTATTTTCGCCTTAACTTTTTCATTAGCTACCGTTGAAATTTCCCAATACATCGTTTGGTCAACAGCGCGAAATTATTCAGCTGCAAACCAAAACGAGCCCGCTGCAAATTTACAGGCTAAATCCAAATTTAATAATTTAGCAGATCATTTTCCGTTGCTTACGGGTCGCGGTAGCACAAGTTCATCGTGGTTTACATTGGATGATTTAGTTGTTGGAGACCTTGCTGCTGGCTCTGATAGCGATTTTTCCGGTCGAGCTGGCTCTGATAAGGAAAACAAAGCAGGCGATGGAGAGAAACGTCAACCTTGGATTGGGGCCCGCGCAAACCTAGAATTTAAACTTCTTGCCGGAATAAGAATTCCTTTTCTTGGATCAATCGCAAGCAAAGGTGATAAAAATTTTAAATTTCCAATCCGCGCTTTTGTACTGCGACATCCTAGCCAAGATGAATGTTATGATTTTTTTAAATCAAGCAAAAGATTCTCTGAAGGTATTCAAAAATTAGAAACTCAAATGAATAGTGTTGGAAATTCTTCATATTATGTCCGCATGGAAGACAATGGGTGCTAATGACAACAAATCAATTTAAACCTGTATTAAAAAGAAAGTTTAAAAAATCAGAAAAAGGTATGGCAATCTTTGAAGCGATACCCGTTTTATTTATGTTGGCTTTGTTATTTAACTTTAGTTTAGGTTTTTTTGGTGCAGTTCATTCCGGAATTTTGAATTCAATCGCTTCTTACAACTATACCCTTGAAACATTTCGCTTTAAATCAAACTTAATATACTTTCGTCCAGGTGGTCGGTTAACAAATTATGCTGCATCACAAGCGCGTGTTCATGGAACTATTCAGGATGGGTCTGAAGATATCGGCGATAACAAAGCTGACGCAGGAAAATGGCCCGCAACAACAAGAGGAATCACCTTTAACTATAAATTAAATACTCCTGGACGCGATTTAGCTTCTATTCAAGACCGAGTAAACAATCAAAATGTTAAAGTGGCAGGAAGCGAAAGTAATCATAATTATAATAGCACCAGTGATCCAAATTACATTCAAACCATCACTTCTAAATATTTACCTAAGGTCGGCGATACTATACAAACGCCTAGAATATGGATCAAGACCGTTTATGGAATCTGTTTAAATGCCGAATGTAAAGTGAAGAACTAGTTCATCGACTACGAGGTAGGTAATACATGGGTCCCAACGAATCAAGAAATTTATGGATCTCTTTAGGAGCCGGAGTTTTTGCTACGTTTATGCTGTATTCGTATTCGCAAGAAAAAAAAGCTGAACTAGAAAAATCAGTTGGCGATAAAGTTCGTGTTATCGTTGCAAAAGAAGATATTCGCGAAATGGATAGTATCTATGACAATGTCTTAGAAACAGTCGAAAAAAATAAAGTTGATATTGAACCTGATGCTTACACAAGTATTCCAGATATTGTTGGTGGAGTTGCTGCAATTCCTATTAAAAAAGGTCAAACAATTACTAGAAACAAAGTTCTAGAACCTGGACCAGAAACTGGAATGGCCATACAAGTATCACCAAACAAAAGGGCCGTAACCATTCCAATTAGTGATGAGCGCGCCAATGCCCGCCTTATACGACCAGGCGATCGTGTTGATATTATGGCTTTGATTGACTCTGGGAAGGGTGTAAATCAAAAACGTGAAGTTACAATTTTAATGCAAGATGTAGTTATTTTGGCAACTGGAGTTAATGTTCATAATAATTTACCAAGAACAATTGAAAAAGATCCCTCTGGCAAAAATCTAATTCAAACTACATTAACTGGTGATACGAAATATGGAACAATTACGATCGAAGCTGATTTGATGCAGGCCCAAGATTTAATCTACTTAGTTTCATCAAATTCAAGCAGTTTGTACTTTTTGCTTCGCAATCCGCATGATCGAAAAATAATTTCGCCGCGATTACCTGCTTCATCAGCAGATTCTATCCAAAGCAGGACTATGGTCCAACCGTCTAGTGGCTTTTCTGGCCAGCCTCAGCCAAACTTAACTAACGGCCCAGGTAGATAATTTATTAGGGCCCTTTGTTAGGGTGGATAGTACGAAATTAGTTTATTTAATAATTCCATTATTAATTTCATTTTCAATTTTTGCTCAACAAGAATCGTTGAAACCTATTTCTGAAAAACCAAAAGAAGCCAGCGCTGAAAAAAATGATAAGTCAATTTCAGATGAAGAAGAAAAACCAAACTCTAAACGCATTCGCAGAGTATTAAATTTAATTGTTGGCGTTGAACACGATGAAGAATTAATGATTCCAGAAAAAGAATTAACTTACAAAGGTCGGGTTGATTTCTTTGACATGAAGCGAATTAAAAATACTGATTTTTTTAGAATTTTCCCCAAAAAGGTTGGTAACGGAATTGTAACAATTCATAATAAAATTACTGGGCAAACATTGGTCGAACTTCGTTTTGATATCCGTAATGATGAAATTGAAAAAACAATGCGCGAAGTTCAATCGTTATTAGGTGATATTGAAGGTATTGAGTTTAAAATTGTGAATAATCTAATTCTTTTAGATGGCTTTGCTCTTATTCCAAAAGATTTAATCCGCATTGCCCAAGTTATTAAGACAATTGGGCCGGATAAAATAAAATCCTTAGTAAGCTTAAACCCTTTATCACGAAAAAAAATAGCTGAATACATATCACGTGATGTAAATAATCCCGAAGTAGCTATTTCTGCTGTAGGCGATTTTATTAAACTAGAAGGTCAAGTTAGCAGCCCTGCAGAAAAAGACCGCATCATGCGCTTAGTTGGATTATATATGCCTGATCTAGTTGTCGATAAAGCTCCTGAAACGGATAATATTACAATCGTTGGCAGAAAAGCTGGAACAAAAATTGATGAATTTATTATTGATTTAATTTCGATTAAAAAAGATGAAGAAAAAGTTGAACCACCACCAAAGATGGTTCAAGTCGTAGCTCATTTTGTTGAATTTAGTGAACGCTATGGAAAAAGTTTTAACTTTGCATTTAATCCTTCATTGCGTTCAATCGGTTCAGCTGCAGAACGTCAGCCAACAGGTAGTACAATCAGTGAAATAGCAAATTTAATTGATCGGTTAATTCCAAAATTAAATTGGGCAAAAAGTCATGGCTATGCCCGTATTCTTGATACAGCGTCCGTACTTGTACAAGATAAAAAAGGTGCAAATATAAATCGTAAGATTACCACAACTACACTTGTTCCTGATCAAAATGGTGGAACTAAAGAAATTGCTAAAGATGCTTCAGTAAATTTAGAGGTTACACCCGTTATTAAATCAGAACGGTCAGGTCTAGTTGAATTAGGCGGTCCCTTAAAAGTAAGCGTAAATGATGTTGGGTCAAATCAAACCGTCAGCAGTAACATCACCACAATTATTAGCGTTCGAAATATGCAAAGTGCTGCCTTTGGTGGTGTTATTAAAAAGAAAACTATCAATTCTTTTGGAAATCCAAAACCGGTTGAGGCTGGACCTATCATTACTTTGAATCAAGCCAAAGAATTTGACAAAACCAGCAGCAACTTTGTTGTCTTCATCACACCAATTATAAAATCATCGGCAAGTGCTGGAGTAGATCAGGTGAAGAAAAAATTTAGACTTAAAGAATAGTACTACTTAAGTCTGTAGCGGTTCCTAGGTGATTATTTAAACACGACGCAAGTCTAATTGGCCGTTTGTCTTCATCAAGAAAATATTAGTTTTATCCGACAAGTAACCAAAGGAATCCATTATGGCTTTGAATCCAAATTGTCATTTAATAGCAGTCGTAGGCGGAAAAGGTGGCGTCGGCAAATCTGTTTTTGCTACCAATCTAACTGCAGCTTTTGCTATTGAATTACGAGCTCCTACATTACTTATTGATTGCGATACGCGAAGTGTTGGTGATCAAAATATTCTGACTGGATTAAAACCATTAAAAACTTTGCGCGAATTAGCAAATTCAACTCAGTCTTTAAATTCAACGCCTATTCAGCAAATTGTTACTCAACACCCTGCAGGATTTTCTTATGTTGGAGCAGTTCGCGGTCCTGAAGAAATACTATCCGTCCCCTCAGATAATTTAGCAAAATTATTGGAATATTTTTCTAGAAGTTTTAAATTTATTGTAGTTGATCTTGGCAATGATATTGGTCCGATGCAAAATACGGTTTTGCAAGAAGCCACAGCTATTACAATTATATCAACTCCTGAAATATTAGTTGTGCAACAGACACAACGCCTTGTGAATGAACTCTTAACTCAAACGTATCCAAAAGAAATGTTTCAATTAATTATTAACAAACACTCTAACCAAGGTTTGCAACCCCAAGTTATTTCTCAGCATTTGGGGTTAGCACCTATTGGTATAATTCCATCTGATGAAGCAACTGTTATGCAATCGATTTCGCTATCAAAACCATTTGTTGCGGTAAATCCAAAATCACCTTTATCTGCGGCTTATTTTGATATTGTTCGCAAACTTGGTGGCGGAATTTTACAGCGGCTTAAAACTGTGCAAAAACCAAAGCCTGCTGCTGCTGCTGCTGCTGATACCTCGATCACTTCAGCAAATAATCCAAATGGATATGATGCAAGAACAATAACAAAATTAAGAATCCATTCCGAACTTATTCGTACCATTGATTTAAAAAAAATATTAGCTGAAGCTGGCGATAGCGACAGCAAAGAAAAAGAACTACGCTCTAAAACTCAAAGGGACATTGGTTTAATTGCAGACAAAGAAGCTCCAGATTTGTCACGCGAAGAACGTCAAAAAATTGTAAAAGAAGTTTTAGAAGAAGCGCTTGGACTTGGTCCATTAGAAGATATGTTGGCAGATCCAGCCATTTCAGAAATTATGGTAAATGGTGCTAATAGAATTTTTGTAGAAAAAGGCGGAAAAGTACATCTGAGTGGAATCAAATTTACATCTAACGATCATTTACGACGAATCATTGAACGTATTGTTACTCCATTAGGTCGACAAATAAATAGCGCAACACCCTACGTAGATGCACGACTAAAAGATGGTAGCCGAGTAAACGCTATTATTGAACCTCTAGCCTTAGATGGACCCGCTTTAACAATTCGTAAATTTAAAAAAGGTGGAATCTTACCCGAAAAATATATTGAATTCGGAAGTGCTACAAAAAATATGCTAGATTTTTTAAAAATTGCTGTCGAGTATGGCTACAATGTTGTCATTAGTGGCGGCACAGGGTCTGGTAAAACATCATTATTAAATATGATCTCGCAATTTATTCCAGCTCATGAGCGAATCATTACCGTGGAAGATGCTGCTGAATTGCAGATGATGCAAGAACATGTGGTGCGATTAGAAACCCGACCTCCATCAATGGAAGGAACGAATGCAGTTTCCATTCGTGACCTTATTAAGAATGCATTACGTATGCGACCAGACCGAATCATTGTCGGAGAAACTCGAGATGGTTCCGCATTAGATATGCTGCAAGCCATGAATACTGGTCATGATGGCTCAATGACAACGACACATGCAAATTCACCTCGTGAGTGCATTGCGCGTTTAGAAACATTAGTTATGATGTCAGGTTTAGATTTGACTGTTCGAGCAATCCGAGAACAAATTGCTGGTGCGGTTGATTTAATAGTTCAAATTGTACGTCTATCTGATGGCAGTCGTAAAATTATTAGCATAACTGAAGTTGTTGGTATGCAGGGTGATATAATTACTTTAGCTGAAATATTTAAATTTAAAGAAACTGGATTTGATAAAAATAGGAAAATTTTAGGTCAATATCAAGCAACTGGAACTG
This sequence comes from Pseudobdellovibrio sp., assembly GCA_049301055.1. Lineage (GTDB taxonomy): Bacteria > Bdellovibrionota > Bdellovibrionia > Bdellovibrionales > Bdellovibrionaceae > Pseudobdellovibrio. The sequence goes on from JBAQKN010000015.1 coordinate 28,952, forward strand.
TTCCAACGTTTGCACAAGAAATAAAAGATAAAGGCGGTCATGTTCCTATGGAGATTTTTGCAAACGAAATTCCTAAATCTTCGCCAACCCCCACCGCGCCAATAAAAAAAGTAGGCTGATTTGAATATTTCATTTCTAACGAAACTATTTAAATATGACATTGTTACTTTGCCACTTTTTGGTATTGCTGTTTTTTTTATTGTTTACTTCTGGGCTGATAAAGTTTTAGTAAAAATTTATGCTAAAAGTATAAGTAAAAAATCAAATATTTTGTTTTATATGAAACACTTAGGCATGACTACAGATGAAACCAAAGTTAATCGTTTACTTTTACTTTCTAGTTTTGGTTTAGGTTTTCTATTTTTTTTAATTGCTTGGCCCAATTTTTCAGTTGGATTGTTTTTAGGAATTTCTACTGGAATTGCAGGCTTTCAACTTCCACCCATTATTCTAAAATCTTTGTACGAGCGACGTTGTAATGAATTTGTCGATCAAATGGTTGATGCCCTTACAATTCTTGCCAATGGTGTAAAGTCCGGATCAAACCCACAGACAGCCATGCAACGTGTTGTTGAAATTATGGGAAATCCAATTAGTAGCGAATTTGGCCAGGTTATAACTCAGACCCAATTCGGTCAAAGTTTTGAAGAAGCCTTATCAGATTTAGCAGAACGTATCCCTAGACCAGATGTTCAGATGTTTGTTACTGCAGTAAATATTCTAAAAGAAACTGGCGGAAACATGTCTGAAACATTTCAAACAATTGTCAGTACAATTCGCGAACGTCAAAAATTAGAAAAAAAAATATCTGCTATGACAGCCCAAGGAATCACTCAAGGAATTATTGTAACATGTATTCCGTTTGTTTTAGGTGCTGTATTTTTTGCTATCGACCCGACTTTTATCGCACCCATGTTTAACACAACCCTAGGTCTAGTACTACTCGTCGCTATGCTAGGTTTGCAAGTTATCGGTGGAATGATGATCAAAAAAATTGTTACAATCAAAGTGTAACACGGAGAAACTAAACTATGGTCAAAGCTACTGCTCTGCTTTCATTTGCAATCTTAATTTCTTTCACTAAAGCACATGCTATCATTGATATGAATAACGCCAGTTACTCGAACACCTGGTTGGATCTAATCATTCCTGGCAGCGGTTATGATATGAAAGTTCAACGTTCTTACAAAAGTCGTAGTATTTTTAATGGCATGTTTGGTTTTGGCTGGTGTTCAGAGTTTGAAACTAAGTTAGAAGCAACATCTGAAGGAAATATTAAAATCTCTGAATGTGGGGACGGATTAGAAACTATTTATTCGGCTAAAGAAATAACGAAAAAGGATGTCGACTTAACAATCAATCAAATTATTTCTAAGATGAAAGCGGATGCTAAGATACGATCAGCTAATCCTGAATACTGGAAAAAATTAACTGCACAATTATCAGAAGATGATGATCAAAGAAATAAATTAGCCAAACAATACTCTGTCGCAGCACCAATAAAAGAAGGTGTTAAATTTTTAGCTAATGGCAAAGAAGTTGAAAGTGTTGCACTAACAAAAGGCTTTTATACCCGAACTTTATCTGACGGCAGTTCTCAGCGATTTGATCTTCAGGGTCGCCTAACCCACATGTATGATAAAAATAGTAATTTTTTGAAATTTGAGTATGACAAAGATTTATTAAAAGAAATTGAAGACAATAATTCTAGAAAATTAACTTTTAAATATTTTCAAAATAAAAAAGTTAAATCAGTTGTTGGACCAAATAGTTTAATTACAGAATATAAATATAGTAATCAAGAAGACCTTATCTGGAATAAAAATGCATTTGCTAAAAAAGATACTTATATCCAGACTTACGAATATAATGAATTCCATAACTTAACAAAAGCTGTTTGGCCGGATAAAACTTCGGTAACATTAAAATACGACAATGTTAAAGATTGGGTTTTAGGTTTTGCAGATCGCGAAAAATGTTCAGAGAATTACAAATATGAATTTTCAGCGAATGACCCAAAGTATCACTACTGGTCTACTGTAATAAAAACGTGTGGAAAAGATACGGTTGCAAATAATAAGTATGAATTCTGGCACAAACCAATTGAAAGTGGCCAAGTTGTTTTATCGCGCATATTAACGGTAGTTAATGGCAGCATAACAGACATTACCTATCACGATGTTTTTGCAAAACCTGTTATTATAAAAAAGAATAATGATCGGATTACTTTTGAATATTATCCAGATGGATTAATTAAAACCAAATCAGCAGGAAATTCGAAAATTGAATTCGCTCACGATACTGCAACTAAAAAAGTGTCGTTAGTTAAGGTTTCTTTTTTAAGCGATAAAGGGAAAATAGTTTCTTCGCGCCAAACTTCATTTAAATATGATGTTAAAGGCAATTTAATTTATGCCGAAAATTCAGAGGGCCAAAAAATTAATATGACTTATGATATTAAAGGCCGCATTTCATCAATCACTGATCAAGCTAAAAAGATTGTAAAAATCGACTACGAAGATCGTTTCGGAAAACCTTCTATTGTTAGTCGCCCAGGATTAGGTACCATTAAAGTTTCCTATAAACCAAATGGAGATATAGCCAAAGTAGACAGCGCCGAAGGCCCTACTGTTGCCTCCCAAGTTGCTAGCACATTTAATAATTTACTAGATGTTATTTCACCAGCTACTCAAGAATTATATTTATAAGGAGCCGAAGATGAAAATATTTACTTTGATCTTAATTACACTTTTATCTTTGAATGCTTTTAGTGATGAATGTGAATCCGAAGACATCAGCTGCACGAACATCAAAAGTGATGGCGGAGGAACTATGGCGCTTGGCGCATCTGAATGTCCTGACGGTCGCTGTAAACAATTTGAAACAGCGGGTGGTGATTTGCTTTCAAGTACTAAGCGTGTTGATCGTGGCTCAAGCAGTCCAGCTCCAAGCTTAGTCCCAGACACATCCACGCCTGGAAAAAAGAATAGATAACTAGTCGTTTAATATTTGATAGTTCTAATCAAAAAAAAGGGTCTCATAATGAGACCCTTTTTTTTGCCTGTTCATTTTCAATTAACACCTGTCAAAAGTTTATTCAGTATTGTTCTGAACCATCGACCTAACCTTTTGATATTACTAAGCTAATTTTAACAAAACTTAACCAGATCTTGGCACCACATTAGCAATACATATAACTAACTAACGATTTGTAAATTGAAACAAACTACAGAAGGAGTTTTCAATGAAAGCATTTACACTAGTAGCCCTCTTAGCATTAACAAGCATTTCTTCAGTTTCATTTGCTTGTAACCTGGCTTTGCAAAAGCAAGGTGGCAAAGGCAGCTTAAGATATGCTAATACCAATCCACCTAAGTTCGAGACGGCGAATTCTTCGAATTCTTCGAATTACGAAACTTCAACTGTTAATAAATAATTTATTTAATTAAATCGTATTCGCATCAACAGACTCAGATCTGCTTGATGTGTGATTCATTTTTTCAGATACAAAAGCTTTCGCCGAATCATAAAATTCGCCTATAGCTTTTGCTCCACCCTGTGCTGCCGTCTGCATATAGCGCGCAGTTATTGACTCTGTTAAAAATACTTCTACTTTCGACTCTAGGGTTAATCCACCTGTTCTTACCTGCGAAAACATCATTAACAAACTTGCAAAAACAAAGCACTTCGCTACAAATTTAAATTCATCCATTTTGAACCTCACTATAGTTTTCAGATAAACGATTTAACGCGGACAATAGTTGATTCTTGGTAAAAGGCTTAACAATATATTCATTGGCACCTAAAGCTTTTGCTTGGCTAATAACGCTATCTTCACCCAACGAAGAAATTACCAAGTAACGCGTTTTCGGAGACAAAGCATGAGATTCTTTTAAAACATCTAATCCATTCTTTAACGGCAAGATCAAATCTAAAATCACAATATCGGGTTGTAATGATTTAATCTTACTTAAGGCCTCTATTCCGTCAGCAGCTTCATCAATTATTTGATATTTTCCGCCACGAAGAGCGTATTTATATATTTCACGGATAAATAGAACATCTTCTACAATTAGACACTTTAGATTCATGATTTTATTTTACATGAAATTTTAATATTTAAGACTATTTTGTATTAAGCTAGTCCTAAATCGGTCTTTCTTTAGTCTAGTCTAATGGACGAAATGAAAAAAAAAAGTGAAACTAATCTAATGAAAATCATTCTGAATCTGCACCGAATAGTAATGGCTAAACATGTATTTTTAATTTTGTGCTTTTTAAGCTCATTAGCAATAGCGCAGTCTAAAGCAACTTCATCAAAAAATAAAAACCCGTTTCCGGTTAAGTACACAAGCGAAGCTGATCAAAAAATTAGTCTTCACACTATTACACTTGCTCCAGTATACGATAATGTTAACCGCATCTACGCAGAGCCCATTCAGAAATTGCTTATTGATTTACTACAAAGTGATAAGGTTTGGGGATATTCTGAATTCCCTGATTTAAATAAAAAAATATTCGTAGAAACATACGACAATAACCCTGCTGAAGTCTTAGATATTTTAACTAAGACAAATACCCAAGGATTACTTACTGCGATTATAACTAAAGGGCCTAGCGGACTAACTGCTAAACTTCGTTTATTTACAGCCGACCAAGGAATTCTTTTAGCCGAAGAATCTTTTCAAGATTTAAATACTTTTGAAATTCAAAAATTACGCGAAGAAATTACCAAACTGTATTTAAATTTAAAAAATAAACTTCCCTACCGCGGAATTGTCTTAAGTCGTCGTGGTTTAGATGTCACGTTAAACGCTGGTGAAAAAAATGGTCTAACCACCGGCCAAGAAGTAACTTTAGCTCAAATATTAAAAATAAATCGACACCCAAAATTAAAATACATGGTTAGCGCTGAAAAAGAAATTATTGGTAAATTGCAAATTACAAAGGTTGAGCCCTATTTAAGTTTTGCTCAAATTATTTTTGAAAAAGAAACGGGGGTTATTGATGTCGGCGCTAAGCTTCTTCCTACTGAATTCATTTCATATCCTATGCCTATTATCAATGCCGAAGGTCATGTCACCGGTGACAAGCAAGCTCCAGCGCTAGTTGCCGTGAAGGCAGAGCAAAAAGAAATCGAAGTTGCAAACGAGCCAAAAAGTTTTCAACAATTAGGCAAAGCTATCTTACAAGGAAGTCTTAGTCAGTTTTCTGAATCCGGTACTTTAAATTCTGGAGCTTCGGCAAGCGCTTCACAAAGTATGGCAATGGGCTTAAGTCTTGGGCTTGAATTATGGTTAACACCTAATTGGTTTGTGAACTTTGATCTTTCTCAATCCATTTTTAAGACTGACAATTCACTAAATGGATCAAGCCCATCCGAACTAAATTACACCTATGCAAAGTACAATGGGTCTATTGGTTACTATTTTTTAATAAATAAAGTTTTTACAGGTCCAAAAATTGGCGCTCAATTAGGTTACACATCAATTAAAACAGATGTTACCGACACATTTCCCAGAGCATTTACCAGTAAAATAACTAGTGGGCTTCTATTAAAAATTTCTGGAGTATTTCCATTACAAGATTATCCAATGGATCTTGGCGCATCTTATGATATTTTCTTAAGTCCAAAAACAACTGAAACACCAACAAGTTCTGGCTCAGATAGTACACGTATAAATTCTTTCGGTTTTTATGCTAGTTATCACGTAAGCCCAACACTAAACTATCGGGTAGATTTAAACTTTAACCAAATCCAAACAGACTTTACAGGCGGCTCGGGATCCAGCACCCAGTCTTCAACAGTAAAAACGACTACAGAGCTATTCGGCATAGAGTATTTGTTTTAACCCGAGACACATGAATAAGAATTAATACGCCTTTCATCAGCTTATTAGGTCAGTTTGTTATTCTATAACCACAACAAACTAACCCTAGGAGATTTTATGAACTCAAATTCATTAAAAACTATTTCTGCTTTACTTTTTGCCTTTGGATTATCAACAGCTCGTGCAGATATGAAATCTGATAAAGAAGCTATCAACACTGCTTGCGTAGAAGATGCTAAAACGGCTAATTGCGGCACGGAAACTGTAGGAAAAGGATTACTAAAATGTATTCACTCTTACAAAAAAGAACATAAAGATTTTAAAGTTAGCGATGCCTGCAAATCTGCAATGAAAAAACATCGCGCTGATAAAAAAGAGAAAAAAGAAGAAAAGAAATAGTTTCTTTTAAATAACATTCCGAGCAAAAAAAAGCCCCCAAGGTTTCTCTTGAGGGCTTTTTCATGTTTGCATTTTTAGAATACGAACAGTCGCTAGAACAAAATGATTACATCATTCCGTCCATACCACCCATTCCGCCCATGCCACCCATACCAGCGCCGCCGCCAGCAGGAGAATCTTTCTTAGGAGCTTCAGCAATCATAGTTTCTGTTGTTAACATCAATGATGAAACAGATGCTGCATTTGTTAATGCACAACGAACAACTTTAACTGGATCAATAACACCGTCTTTTAATAAATCGGTATATTCATCTGTGTAAGCATTAAAACCATAGTTAACTGATTTTTCTTGTAAGATACGATCAACAACGATCGCGCCATCAAGACCCGCATTAATAGCGATTTGACGAACTGGTTCTTCACAAGCACGCTTGATGATTTTAGCACCAAACATTTCTTCTTCAGTAAATTTAGTTTTATCAATTTTTAAAGAAGCGCGTAGTAATGCAGATCCACCACCAGCAACGATACCTTCTTCAACAGCTGCGCGAGTCGCATTTAATGCATCTTCAACACGAGCTTTCTTTTCTTTCATTTCAACTTCAGAATGGCCACCAACATGGATAACAGCAACGCCACCAGAAAGTTTAGCTAAACGCTCTTTAAGTTTCTCTTTATCGTAGTCAGAAGTTGTTTCTTCAACTTGAGCTTTGATTTGAGCAGCGCGTGCCGTGATGTCTACTTTTTTACCAGCGCCATCAATAATAGTTGTGTTATCTTTATCGATAACAACACGTTTAGCTGTACCAAGATCAGCAGCAGTTGCTTGTTCTAATTTCTTACCAAGGTCTTCAGAAATTACTTGTGAGTTTGTTAAAATAGCAATGTCTTCTAACATTGATTTACGGCGATCGCCGAAACCCGGAGCTTTAACTGCGCACACTTGTAAAGTGCCACGTAATTTATTAACAACTAAAGTTGCTAATGCTTCGCCATCAACATCTTCAGCAATGATTAACAACGGACGACCTTGTTTAGCTACTGCCTCAAGAACGCCAATCATATCTTTCATAGAAGATATTTTTTTGTCATAAATTAAAATGTAAGCGTTTTCTAAAACAGCTTCCATTTTTTCTGGATTAGTTACGAAGTACGGAGACAAGTAGCCACGGTCAAATTGCATACCTTCAACAATTGTTACTTCTGTCTTAGCCGTTTTTGAATCTTCGATAGTGATAACACCTTCGCGTCCAACTTTGTCCATCGCATTTGCAAGCATTTCGCCAATTTCATTGTCGTTGTTTGCAGAGATCGCTCCAACTTGAGCAACTTCTTTAGAACCCTTAACTGGCTTAGCCATGTTTTTTAGTTCTTCGATTACTAAAGTAACAGCTTTGTCGATTCCACGTTTGATAGACATTGGATTGTGACCTGCAGAAACTAATTTAGCTCCTTCACGGTAAATAGCCTGAGCCAATACAGTTGCAGTTGTTGTTCCATCACCGGCTTCATCATTAGTCTTAGAAGCAACTTCCTTAACCATTTGTGCGCCCATGTTTTCGAATTTGTTTTCTAATTCGATTTCTTTAGCAACAGTAACACCATCTTTAGTAATAAGTGGTGAACCAAAAGATTTATCAATAACTACGTTACGACCCTTAGGTCCTAAAGTTACTTTTACAGCGTTTGCTAATACGTTAACACCTTTTAAAATGTGTGTACGTGCATCTTCAGAAAATACTAACATTTTGCTCATTTAAAATTCTCCTTCAGAGATTTAATTAATTTGTTAAATCCAAAAAAAATCGAACTTAAGTTGTTCGATGCTTTAATAAAATTATTGTACGATTCCTAAAATATCTTCTTCACGCATCATCAAATATTCTTCTCCAGAAAGTTTGATTTCAGTACCTGCGTATTTAGAAAACAAAACTTTATCACCAGGCTTAACTTCTAATGGTAATGTTTTTCCGTCTTCAGTTACGCGGCCTTTTCCAGCTGCAACGATTTCTCCGCGCTGAGGTTTTTCTTTTGCTGTATCAGGGATAAATAATCCACCAGCAGTTTTCTCTTCTTCTGCCATACGACGAACTAAAATTCTGTCATGTAAAGGACGTACGCCTAATTCTTTTGCCATAATAATGACTCCCTATTTGTGCAAAGTTTTTCATCAAAACTTTGGTTTGTTATTATATAAGATGTGCTTATGTAATATGAACTGCCTTAGGAATCTGTCAAGGCAGATACGTACAATTACCAATGAAAAGGGCTAAAATTTCACGCTAAATTGTTATGTTATGATTTGGTTAAATTTACTGATTAGAACCAGAGCGGAGGGGTGCTGCAGTTACTGGCTGAGACGTAAAAAAGTTATTCGCGTATGCGGACATAAGCTCAGCAATTTCTTCGGCAGTTAATCGCCCCGAAACCTCGTTTATTGCAGCCGGCATGTCTTTTTGTTTTGTTAGATATCCAACAAAATAATCTGAAATCGTTAAATCCTTAGCCATAGAGACCTGGTACATATCCTTTTCGGCCTGATTCTGTAGTTCCGTCAAATTGCTTAAAATTCCAGCTTCTGTTGTGATTCGACTTTCTGAGGCCGATGTTCGTTGTTTTGCTGATATTGCGTCTTGAGATTGCTTTAGGCGCCCATCTGCCGAGGCAATCATTGAATTTTTCCACTCGCGAAAACTTTTAAATTGATTTTTACTTTGAACTGCTAAGGGTATCGATGTCATTGCCAATGAAGCAGGATTCGCATGAACAGAACTTATTATAGTAGCCTTTGAAAAAGACCCTATTAAGCTTAATGCTACAAACACAGTGATCGAATAAACATACAACATCACAATTAACTCCCTCTTACGATTGATCCTATTACAAATATAAGACCAGCTTTAAACGAATATATAAGATTTGGATAAGAATAATGTCTAATTATAAGACACTAGTGACGGCCGAAAACGTTCAAGTGGGTTGTACGTGGTTTGTGGTCTCGTGCTTAACTAAAGTTAACGTTCCATCGGCTTCCAAAATGGCGGTCGATATATCATGAAATTGATGCACGCCCTGCTTACGAATCATCGATTGCAGTTCTGCTGGACTTAAGTGCTCTTTATTCATATTTTTTTCGATTAATTTTCCATGATGAATTAGCAATGTTGGAACTCCTTCAAATACTTTTTCAAAAAATTTAAATTTAAAGGTTAAATAGGAAATCAAAGTACTTAGGCTTACTAATGTAACAGCCAAGACTAGCCCACCGGCTAAAGAGTTATCTCCGGCATTCATTGCATTTTGTACGGCATTACTAATTAAAAGCATTGCCACAAATTCAGTGGGACCCATTTGACCGATTTGTCTTTTGCCACCAACTCTTAATAAAACAAGCACACTGAAGTAAACAACGATGGCCCTAATAATAAAATTAAAAACCGAGACATCCATATGAACTAGATTATTCCACATAATTTTCCACCTTTTTTGTTTACCTAGTGGCTAGACTAATAATTTACTCAACAAAAGTCTGCTAGATATAGATCTTGTTTTTGTGACAAACCCAAACTTATATACACCATTCGAATTTTTTAGCTTCTACTTATTAAGCACAACAAACAGAGGGGAAAAAATGTCTAATAGGATTTTAGTCACGTTATTTACAGTATGTAGTTTAAACGTTCTTGCGGGTACAAGTTTCGAACAAAAAATTGTTGGTGGGGTTCCTGCTATTAAAGGAGAACTTCCATTTCAAGTTTCTTTACAATCAGCTTCTGGTTCACACTTTTGCGGTGGTTCACTTATTAAACCAAATTGGGTTTTAACCGCAAGTCATTGCGTTCAAGGATCATCAGCAATGAAAATTGTTGTTGGTATGTATGACCAAAACGATAAATCAGGAATTGAAACATTCACCGCGAAAAAAATACTGGCTCATCCAAAATTTAATTCAAACACTTTAGATTTCGATTACGCATTAATCCAGTTATCAGGAGATTCAAAATTCAGAACCATCGATTTAAATAAAATCGAAATCGATATCCCTAAAGACAGCACTAATAATTATATGGTTTGGACATCGGGCTGGGGAACAACTTCAGAAGGCTCTTATACTTTACCAAAGATTTTGCAAAAAGTAGAAATCCCATTAGTTACTACTGAGGCTTGCAATGCGACAGCAGTTTATGATGGAACAATCACTGATCGCATGCTTTGTGCGGGACTACCACAAGGTGGAAAAGACTCTTGCCAAGGTGACAGCGGTGGCCCCCTTTTTACAAGACAAGCAAGTGGCGATTTTACTTTAGTTGGAGTTGTTAGCTGGGGTGAAGGCTGCGCTAGGCCAAACAAATATGGTGTTTACAGCAAAGTAAATGCAATGGTTGATTGGATCGAAGAAAACACAAAGTAAATTTATCATAATTTATGTTTTTTTAAAACGATAACACACAGAAGAAAATCAGTACTGAATTATCAAAAGGTGAAAAACATCACCTTTTGATAAAAACCGCTAATTTATATAATAAAAATTTACTTACACTTAAGATCGTAATTTTTTTGATGTCGAACTAACCTAACATTTGCAAAATCTGATGGCTTAACTAATTTACGAATCAAATCGATCTGGATATGCATTTGCTTACAGTCATTTTCATGCATAGCAACCAAAAACAAACCATCATAAACTTTAAATTTTTTGGATTCAAGGGTCATTACGCGATCAAGTTCTTTATAAAAAACTTTTGTAGCCCAAAACACATCGCTCGTATTTACTTTTATTACATAAAAACTGTCTAAATAAATTTTTTCTGAATTACTGATTTCAATTTTATCAAATTCATTTTTATCAAGTGTGTGCTTTAAAATAATAAAATAAATTTGTGTCGCCTGCGAATTATTATGAAAGTCATTAAAAAGAAAATCATTACCCCAGCTCCCATCTTCTATCGAGTAGTCCGTATATTTTGAAATTTCTAATTTTATTGTTGGATAAATCTCTGGAGCAATAAAAAACTCATCACACCATAAAACCTCAGGCGAGCAAAAAGAAATAATATATGCCCTACCAGAAAGGTCCGTCTTCTTATCAATAATGCTATACAGTTCGCGCCAATCTGTTTTAACTAGCTTAATTAAACCCGTTGTATAATGTGCAGCGCTAGTCATTAGAACTAGTATTACTAATACAATTTTTTGATGAATATTATATTTGTGATGAACACCAAAATGTAGTGCACAAAAAAATAAAAAGTAAACCATTGGAACGATAGTTAGCATGTAGCGCACATTAAATTGCCAACTAATTAAAACCTCAAAAAGTACTATTAATAACAATAAATAACTAATAGTAAATAAAAAAAGATATGCAAGATTCCTTCGATATCCCTTACCAAAGGCAATGCTCATTAATGTAATTACAAACATTACATTTGATATAATTATATAATAAAAATCGTTAAAAAATGTCGTCTTTAAAAACCAGACATATCTTGCAAACTTATAAACTACAGCCGCTCCGTCAAAAGGCTTATTGTTAAGATAACTTTTAGAGTTCGACACTATTTCTAACAAAAATGGAAAATATAAAACGCAAGATAAACCCAAACTAAATAATAAATATAAATGAATCCTTTTTCGCGATTTTAAATATACAAATCCAACGGCAAAGAACAACAGCATAATGAAAATTGATGGCTGCATGCTTATAGACAATAGCCACAGCAATGCAGAAAAAACTATGTTAATTAATAAGTAATATTTCATGCTTTCAGAAAAATTTTGATAATAGTCTATTAAAAAGTATAGAAAAATTGAAAAATAGAAAAGTGATATTGAATAAGGTCTTGCCTCATCGGAATATGCTATAATCCAAATATTTAAACCTAATAAAATTATCCCTAAAAAACTAAATACTGAATCTTTAGTTATTTTTTTTAAATTCATGTACATAACAACTAAAAAAATAAATTGTCCCGCAACCGAAGCCGACCTTATTCCAACTTCATTATTGCCAAAAACAATAACTCCAATTTTTCGCCAATAACTACCAATTGGTGGCTGCTGAAACGTGCTAACGTATGATAAAATATCTTCCCTGCTTACGACCAAAAAATCTGTATACTCATCTAACCATAGTGAATAATCATGTATATGATAAATATATACAGCCGTTGGAATTGCCGACGCTAAAACTAGTAAGATATAGTCTAAACCAACTAATTTGTCCTTTGTGAATAGCCCCTTACAATTAGAATATAGATAATAACAATTCATAAGAATTAATAAAAAAAATAAATAATAGTTTTGCTTTATCAAATTCAAATGTAGTAAAAACGGCATAAGATATAAGTTTATGATAAATAGTATATAATATATAATTTTTGTTGAATTCATATTCTGAATTTATAACTTTTCATTTAAAGATGCTATCCATTAATGAGCCGCTAATAAATCAAAAATTGATTTATTCTAATAGACAATTAAGTAGACATGACTTGTAATGTCTACTTAATCATAAATGCTAAATTGAAAATAGGAAAAAATGAATTACACCTATCCACTTTCTTGCACCAGTTGGGACGAAAAAGAGATAACTGCAATCAACAGAGTTGTACAATCTAACTTTTTTACCATGGGTAAAGAGGTTTTAGCTTGCGAAAAACTTTTTGCAGAAACCATCGGCAGCAAGTTCTGTGTTATGACCAGTTCAGGATCAACAGCTAACCTAATTAGCATCGCTTCACTTTTCTTTAGAAAAAATAATTTTTTAAAAAAAGGTGATGAAATTATTGTGCCCGCTGTTAGCTGGAGCACTACATTTTCACCACTTCAACAGTATGGCTTAAAGTTGAAATTTGTAGATATTGATATAAATACTTTAAATTTTGACCTAACAAAACTTCAAGACGCCATTACCGCAAATACCAAGGCAATATTTGCAGTTAATTTGCTTGGAAATCCTAATGATTTCGCAGCAATCCAAATGCTTATTAGTGATAAAAACATTATTCTAATTGAGGATAATTGTGAATCTATGGGGGCTGTATTTAACAATAGGGCGGCCGGCACTTTTGGACTATTGGGTACATTTAGTACTTTCTATAGCCATCATTTAAGCACTATGGAGGGTGGCTTTGTTGTGACTGATGATGAAGAAATTTATCATCTACTATTATGTCTTCGCGCTCATGGCTGGACCAGAAATCTTCCAGAAACGAATTGGGTTACTGGCGAAAAAAGTAAAAACGCTTTTGATGAATCTTATCGTTTTGTATTGCCTGGCTATAATGTTCGGCCCTTAGAGTTTTCGGGCGCAATTGGCGTTGAGCAAATAAAAAAATTGGATTATTTTTTAAAAGTTCGCAGAAATAATGCGGAAATATTTTTAGCTGAGTTTTCGCAACATCCCTACTTTCATGTTCAAGAAGAAGTTGGAAAAAGCAGTTGGTTTGGCTTTAGTCTTATTATTAAAAAAGATGCGCCACTTGATAGAACTGAAGTGGTAAAAAAACTTTTAGCTACTGGCATTGAAACTCGCCCTATCGTTAGTGGCAATTTTACAAAAAATAAAGTTCTAGAATATTTTGATTATGAAATATCAGGTCAGCTTAAAAATGCAGACCTATTAGATACAAATGGTTTTTTTGTTGGAAATTACGCTATCCCATTAAAAGAAAGTCTAAAATTATTAAAATCTACATTAATTAGTTAGATTTTTTTGATAGCTTAAAATTGTATTAATAATTCCATGCTCTAACCCTCTATCAACTAAGCACCCCATGCTAGAAATTTTATGTATATTTAGTAATTTTCTTTTAGCTCCAGATGGCTTACTAAGATCATGACTAAATTGCCCTGAATATTTTAACACCCTTGCAACTTCGTGATAAAATTCATTTACTGTATGATCATAACCTACACCAACATTTAGCAATTCAGGGATTTGCTCAAAATTGCGAATTAAGTTTTTAACTGTTTCTGCAAAATCTACGACATACATGAATTCTCTTTTAGAAGCACCATCTCCCCAAATTTCAATATTATTTTGATTTGTTTGTATTGCATTTAGTGTTTTAACGATAATTGATGGAATTAAGTGCGCTTTATTTAAACTATACTTATCCCCAGGTCCATAAAGGTTGCATGGAATTAAAGTTTTATATTTTATCTTATTACTTTCAATATTCACATACTGACAATATTTAGTTACAATTATTTTTGCTAATGCATAGCCTTCATTTGTTTTTTCAATATTATTAATTGAAAAATCTTCTTCAAGAATTGGCTTTACTAAATTATTTGGATACATGCATGAACTACTTAAATTAATCAATTTAGGTACACCCACTTCATTGCATGCTCGAACAACATTTAATCCCAAGGTGCTATTTAAAGCTAAATACTTAGAGTTTTCCAGACTGTTTGAAAGAATTCCACCAACATAACCTGCGCAGTGGATAACAAGTTCTGGCTGGTTTTTATTAAAAAAATCTAAAATATTTTGATAATTTTCAAGATTTAACATTTGTCTGTCATTTTTTATAAGTTGATGCTCGTCTGACAAAACTTCACTTAAATTACTACCAACCATTCCTGATGAACCTGTAATTAATATTTTCATGTTTTAAACCTGAAAAGTTCATAGAAAAATCTTTTTATAAAGCGGATACCCGCAGGTAAACTTAATATTCCACTTTTGCCAGCGACACGTTGTCCTTCATGAGTTGGGAATTCGACTATATTTATTTTTTTCTTCATCGCCTGAATTGTCATTTGATATTCAATTGTATAATCACTAGCACTTAACTGAAGTTTCTTGGCTGACTGTCTTGTAATACCCCTAAATCCATTAATCGAATCTGAAATATATTTATCTGAATTATTAAATGCCAAATTAGCTAATAAATTAAATACTAAGTTAGCCCATTTTCTTGGGCGCCACCAGCTTATGTCTTCTTCATTGAAAGCTCCCGGCATCATTCGCGAAGCAATTACTAATTCTGCGCCATTTTTAAAAAATTGCGAAAACTTTTGTAGATCATCTAAGTTTTCATTTCCATCAGGAGAAAAAAATATATACGCATCTGCATTAACTTTTTCAAATGCCAATTTAAAGGCCTCGCCTCTTCCTTTTTTACTTTGACCTATAATTTCTATATTGTTTTCTTTAAAAAACTCTTGTGTTCCATCTATCGACCCACCATCAATAGCATAGATCATTTGATACCCACAAATATCATTAGGTTTTTGAATTTTTGGAAAAATGATTTTAAGACAATCAATTTCATTTAAAGTTAATAGGCACAAAGCAATTTTCATTTTTTATCCAAATATATTTTGATAGGCAGTTTTTCCAATAGCATCTTGAATTTTTTTTGATTCCAAGGTGTTTAACTCTGCCTGCAGATCTGATTTAAGCATAATTTTGATTAATTCATGAAATTCAGTTTTACTTTCCCAGCCTAGTTTCATTTTTGCTTTTTCAGCATTTCCTAAAAGAAAATTAACCTCTGTCGGTCGATAATAATTTTTATCAATCTCAATATAATCTTGCCAGTTAAGATTCATATAACCAAAAGACAATTCTAAAAATTCTTTTACAGACCATGACTTACCTGTCGCGATCACATAATCTTCAGGAGTACTTTGCTGAAGCATAAGCCACATAGCTTCAACATAATCCTTAGCATATCCCCAGTCTCTTTTAGCATCAAGATTACCTAAGTATATCTTTGAATCTTTCTTTACTATAATTCTGGCCAAACCACGTGTTATTTTTCTAGTTACAAACGTTTCACCCCGCCTTGGGCTTTCGTGATTAAATAAAATTCCGCACGAGGCATGTAACCCAAAACTTTCACGATAATTAATTGTTTGATAGTGAGAATATAACTTTGCACAAGCATATGGACTTTTAGGGTTAAACCGTGTCACTTCATCTTGCGACAACGCATCAGATGTTCCATACATTTCTGAACTTGATGCTTGATAAAATTTTACTTTTTTAATCAGACCATTGTTTCTTATTGCTTCTAAAATCTTTAATGTTCCAATGGCTGTAATGTCTGCAGTATATATTGGGGCATCAAATGAAACTTTAACATGACTCTGAGCTGCTAAGTTATAAATTTCATCAGGCTGAATATTATGAATTAACTTTTCTAAAGAACTAGCATCAGATAGGTCGCCGTAGTGTAATCTAAAATTTAGATTGTCTTCGTGTATATCCTTCATTAGGTGAGCAATTCTACCTGTATTGAAGCTTGATGATCTTCTTATGATTCCATGAACCTCATAACCTTTCTCTAAAAGAAATTCAGAAAGATATGATCCATCTTGGCCAGTTATACCTGTAATAAGCGCTATTTTTTTCATTAAAATCCCTTATATAATTATAGGGATGCGTTTTATATAAATGCAAATCGAATCTTTCCATTTTTGGAGAACTAATTACTAAATATTTTTTTAAACTTTCCCTTGTGCTTTTATTTATTCAGAAGCTACGGCTTGTAACTAGCACTTGAAAAATCTGCACGCATCTTGCCACTTTATTTTATTACGAATTGAACACCTATTTTTTTAGCTAAAACATTCCATTTTAGATTATTATTGAATGCCTTAACCGGCAAACACCACATCTCGCCAATTTGTCTTGCCTTAAAGTAGTCTTCCAAAAGGATTGTTTCTTCAGATTCAAGATTTATTGGTTCATTATTTGGCCACCTGACTAATGATTTTTCATTCCAAAAATAAGCATGCTGAAAACCCAGTCGGCTACGTGGAGCACCAATAGATTTTATTTTTTTTACAACAATATTATAATCATGCTCAATCAACTGAAGCTCTTCCCCAAAACAAGTTAAAAAGGCATCTATTGCTATTTGCGGCCGAAACTCTACTGAATATTCATTTTTATGCAAAAGATAATCATCAAATATTATTATTCCACCAATTTTAACAAGATTGAAAACATAAGCCGCATCAAAATAAACATCTTTAGCAAAATGTGACCCATCAACGTAAATAATATCAAATAAATAATCAAATTTGGTCAGCAATACCGACTGAGATGATTTTTCAATTAGTTTTACTCGCGCAGCCTGCCCGCTGAGTTTAATATTATTTTTTAAAGTTAGACTTACATTATCTTTAAAATTATCAATACCAACAATACTTGACGTGGGATCAGTTAGAATGTTTTCCAACATCCATATTAAGCTTCGTCCTTCATGCACGCCTATTTCAAGATAACAAATTTCTTGCTTTCCAATAAATTCCGATAAATATTTTTTCAATTTTTCAGCTTTATAAGATACAAAATCATTAGAAAAACTATATTCCCTTTTTATCGAAAAGCGTCTAAATTTATCTAAAAATATACTTGCTCTGGTGAACAGGTCTTTAAAATAATTATTCGTACTTCTGCTAATTAACCGCATGCTTCCGCCACTTCTTGGCACTGATTCCAAAAATCTTCCATCTCAGGAAAGGTCTTTAGTAAATTAGTATTTCTTCGCCTGTCTTGTTCATTAAAAAAATTAAAAAAATCAGTGCGGCCCTCAATAATTTTTTCTTCAGAATAAATTGTGTTTTTCATATATTCATGAATCCGTAAAAATCTTTGCAATTCCATATATGAAAATTTATCTTTTTTTGAATCATCTACATTATCCTTAATAAACTGTAAATGCGAATCCATGTATTTCATATATTCTATCTTTGGTAAAATATTTATATCATACTGCAATGGTTCTTTTAAATATGAAATATCAAAGCGGATTCTATGAAAATAGTTTTTATCCGTATTTTGAAACTCTAACCTCCATTCTAAAATTTTCCTTAATACTTTTTCAAACGAAACTACTGAAAAGATATTGAAAGTCATCATCAGCGTAAGTGGCGAATCTGTAATTCTTAAATAATTTTTTAAATTATTTTCAAAAAGATTTAAATCTAATCCTGTACGAATATATTCAGCCTGTGGGCCCCATGTATCAATACTTGAAAACAATTTAAACTGTTTGATTTTCTTATTATCAACCAAGGCCTGAGCCTTTTTACTAAAATCTAAAATGATTTCTTCACGTGATCCTAGGTTAGAATTTACATTTAATTCTAAAAACTGGTTCGGAAATTCATTTAAAAAATTAAGCATTTTATAAGTCGATTTTTGCAGAAGTGGTTCGCCCCCTGTTATTCTTAAGATTTTTAATGTTTTAATAAGTTCCGGCCACCATTTCCACCAAGCTTCCAAATATGGATTGCTTTCTTCTTCATAAATTTCTAGATAATCCACATCACAGCGATGATTTTTTGATTTTATATATGGCCCAAATTGTTTAATTTCACTAAAATATTTACTACTTGCTTTTGGGTGACAATAACCGCATTTGAAGTTGCATACATTTGAAAAACTGACCTCGACATATTCTAATCCAACATTAAAATCGGCCGAATTATTTTTTATTTCATTTATTCTTTCATCTTTATAAAGAGTTCCCG
Organism: Pseudobdellovibrio sp.; assembly: GCA_049301055.1. Lineage (GTDB taxonomy): Bacteria > Bdellovibrionota > Bdellovibrionia > Bdellovibrionales > Bdellovibrionaceae > Pseudobdellovibrio. The sequence continues at coordinate 47,683 of JBAQKN010000015.1, forward strand.
TTCTTATGTGCCTATCGCTGATTAAGTTTTTATCCAAACCTTCAATATTCCAACAATACTGACAACCCGCTGGCTTCTTCCCAGTTAGCATAAGTTGTCTTTCTTGTTTTTTTCTGTGGTATTGTGTAGTGCTGAAGGATTATCAATTAACTTTGATGCGTCAATTTTATGTGGTGTGGGGTGATAACAGCTATGAGTTTCACCCGTTTGAAAATAAATATTTGCATGATACCATTTAGCTAAGCAAAAAGTTGGGCCAAAAACTTTTTCAGCTTTTTTAGTATTTTCTTTATACAGTTGAAATTCAGTTTCCATTTATGAACACTATCTTTATTTTTTTATGATAGCACTGGTGTTTTTTAGATTTACTTGGACATTGTTGCTAAAGCGCAAAAAAAAACCCGCCTTATGAGCGGGTTTTAAATGTTAAAAAAATTGGCTCAAAAGGAGGGACTCGAACCCCCGACCAAGCGATTAACAGTCGCTTGCTCTACCAACTGAGCTACTTTTGAACGCAGTTAGTAAACTAATATAAATCACTTAGATTCGTCAAGGAGCTCTCGACTTAGACCTGAAGATTTAAAAACAAGTCCTTGAATCCTAAACAATTTAGACTCAGGGCTCCACTCCAGTAATGCTGCCTTAGCCTCTGCTGATTGAACTAGCAACAGTGGCCTAAACTCTACTTTTTGTTGGTCAGCACTGGCCAGGGGCTCATAAGTGATCGAGCAAAATTCTTTGTTTATTTCATTCGGCTTAGCCGTCGACCACTTTTTAGAGAACTCTTTTGGAAGTTGGGTTTCAACCCATTTATAATCAACAAAATGATCCGGACACCAGCTGATTGTTTTACCATTAAAAGCAAAAAACTGCTTTAGGTCATTTTTAAAGTCTTCGCCAGACAACAGCCTGCTAGCAGACACAACAATAATTAAGCTAATTACTAGAAACGTAAGTTTATAAAAAATTGCTTTTTTCATATTAATTTGAACTTTCATTTGAAATACTTTTTATAAAATCACAAAAAATTTGATCTACTTATTTCCTGAAAGATCAACAATTGCTGTTAACATGATGAATTAGCTAGCTTTACAAAACAATACATTTTGCGCTTTTAATTAAATGGAAACCAATATGTTTTTTAATTTTTTATTTATCGCCAAACATATTATCGGTCACATCTTTAAATGAATATATTTTGCTAATGAGTTAATAAAACTATCGAACATTAACAATTTGAAAAAAATTGTTCCGCTTTAGTGACACTTCTTTCCATATCCATAAAGAAGCCTATTAATATTTTATGAGAACTTATTTTAGCATTCTTGTTACTGGCAATTTGATAATGCTTAAATAAAAACAGCAGATAGCCCTAATAAAAGGCTATCTAGATTAATTTGATTTAAATTAGTCTGCTGCGCTTAGTATTTAAGCGAAAAGTGGTGCACTCGACAGGATTTGAACCTGTGACCACACGATTCGTAGTCGTGTACTCTATCCAGCTGAGCTACGAGTGCATAGCAAAAATTGCGAACCTAGATTATTATCGAATATAACGTCTAAAATCAAGGACTCAGAGCGACCATAACTTGATTCTGTAAAAATGGTATGGCATTTTACTGTTGAGCCAATTAAGCGAGCCTAACTTTTGTTTTATTTACAGCGGAGAAGTGGGTGAGTGGCTTAAACCAAGCGTTTGCTAAATGCTCGTACTACCAAAAGTGGTACCGTGGGTTCGAATCCCACCTTCTCCGCCAATTTTTAGTTTAATTCATCAATAATTCTTAGTTTATTAGGGCTATGCCCTTTGGATGAGACTCTTAATCCAGTATCCGATTATACTAATCTTACTGCTCTGGATTTTTATCTGTCGAAGTTTTTTTGTTAAACTCTTTGATCATTTCTTTCATTTTTTTTTCAACAAACTCACTTATTAAATCCTTTAATGCATCTTGATCTGATGCTGATTTTTCTTCGGAAGTAACCTTTGGCGTTTGCTGTTTATTATTCGGCTGAAAGTAGTGTTCTAACTGAAGTGCTTCGATCCATCTTCTTTCGTTTAAAAGCCAAAAAGAAAAACTAAGACTTAGCACCGTCATAGCAATGCCAAAAAAAAGGATTGGGTCTAAATAAATCCCGCCAACTTTTTCATATTGATTAATACTTTGAACAACCACTATAAATACGCCGGCAGTCAGTAGTATAAAATGAATAATAGAAAGGTAATACAGCAAAGCAAGTTGCCGCATACCATTCATTAGTTTTAAAAAAAACGTAAGCGTCTTTATTTCAACAAGACGCTTACCTTCTCGATAAAGACTAATCGTATAAATTCCTAGAATCTGTTCGATCATCTCTAACATTTTATTGTTTTGTTTTTTTACCTAAAAGGTAGCCCGCCAACACAGACGCTGCAGCGACTCCACCTAAATACACCCATGGCTTTTGGTGAACGGAATCATCAACTTTTTGCGCAGCCTCTTTGCTTGTCAAAACCACTTTATCTTTTGCTTGAGTCATTGAATCTGCAGCGACATCTTTGATTTCGCTAAAAGCGACTTTAACACCTGGTTTTACTTCGTTCAGAACTCTTTTTAATTTATTGTAGTCTGTGTTTACCATATTCCGAATCTCTTGCGCGCTATCATCAGCAGCATCATTTAAAACGCTTAATGCATGACTAATTGATTTTATTTTATCTTGACCTGATTCGGATACTCTTATTTTTTCCATTTTATTCTCCTTTTATTTTTTCGATGGATATCAACAACATATAAAAATGTTTACTGATTTGCGTTATCCTATCGAAAAGATAAAAAGCATATTTTATGCCACAAGCAGATAAGCTAAAAATGTCATTTTAGCTTATCTAAATCGAACTTGCTCTTGATTAAATTTTAATTAATTAAACGGGACATTCTTACTAAGGCAAAATGTCCCCGAGATTGGTCATGAAAGACTAATTGCTATTTCCAAAATCCAGTCATTGCCGCAGCCGTGACATCATTGCTTTTTAAATTTCCTAGTTCCCAATTGTCTTCTGCTAATTTTAATAAACTGTAGTGATCATATAAAGCGTTCGATTGCGCACCAGCTACTACCATTGGGCCATACATTACCGTGTAAATCTGATTGGGCTTACTACCTTCATTTTCATCAAAAGTTAAAACAAATAATGTTTCTTGCATAAAAACGGGATCTTTTAAATAAGAGCCAAACTTTGTTTCTAACCATTTTGAAGCAAAGGCCACACCCGTGTCGTGTCCATCATTATTTAGATCAGGAATATATTGAATAAAGTTCGCTAACTTTCCTTGCTTAGCATCACCTTCAAATTCATCTGCATTAACTATATTCGCGCAACGCTGTGGATTCTTTGTAATGCTATTAAAACTAATCATTGGATTATGTTTTCTTACATATTTACCCAATTTTTTCTTAGTATAACAGTTTCCCGGATACCCTTCAGCGTATACTTTCCAACTAAGATTTTTTTTATCTAATAAATCGCCGATATGTAATGCATCAATATCATAATTACCATTACCTGTTACGCCCTGAAGGTTTCCAGAAACCATAGCTATATAATTTCCTTGTGATGGATGTGTTTCTCCATTGAAGTTTGTCATCAATGCACCTTGCTTCGCAAGAGCTGCCAAGAATGGCTGCTGTGCTGCCTGGTTAAAACCAGTATTTTCTAAAATAACTGTTATCATCCGCTTGAATCTAACTGATGAAACTTGCGAAGGCTGAGGAACTGTTGCTGGTGGCTTTGATGGTATAATTTGTGCGCTCTGATCACCATCTACAGCTTTAGTCGCTTGCTGCGAATCCGTTGCTGTTGAAACACTTTGCTTAGGCATACATTGTGTTAAAAGCGCCATGGATAATAATGATGAAAGAAGGCAATGTTTATATATAAAGGCTTTAACTGTTCGACTGTTTTTTGTTTTTTGCATAATATATTTTCACAGCTTTATTATTTAAAAGTCTATTTTTGATCTTATTGTCCAGACAAACGTCCATAAAAACTGCCTATTCTTGACCATCGCCCAGCTTCAAAAAGCAATTACGCGTTATCCCAATTCAGTACATTTCCATATTCCAAACGGTTGAATTTGATCCAATTTCTTGGTTTTGATCTATCGACCTTTAACTTTTGTTGCAATTAATTCGCCAATCTGTTAGTTTATATATATACATACTAGTAACCAAACGAACTGATTGGAACATTTATGGCAAAAAAGATCGGGCAAATTTCTTCGCAAACAAAATCTCTTTATGAGCTTCAGGCTGAAATATGTTCAGCCCTTGCAAGTCCTGTACGATTACAAATATTAGATCTACTGTCTGAAAAAGAAAAAACGGCAACTGATTTGCTAGAGGTATTAGATATACCAAAGGCAAACCTGTCCCAGCACTTAGCTGTTCTAAAAGATGCAGGTATTATTCAAACTCGCAAAGAGGGGGTATTTCAATATATGAGCTTGGCCACTCCAAAAATTAAAGACGCATGCTCTCTAGTTCGACACGTTCTAATTGACAAAATGGCACAGGAAGAAAAAAAGAATTCTGAAATTATCAAAGAATTACGTTCAAAAAGGTAGGTTGAATTGAAAACACTTTTTATTAGTCTAATTATTTTTTCTATAAGTAACGTTTCATTTGCAGAAACACTTTCATTTCCAATGGTTTGGAAGCAAATTAATTCGGACTCCGTCGCGCAAGAATCCTCGCGCTTACAAACCGAATCTTTAAATGCTTCAAAAGAAAGAACTGAACGACATTGGTTTCCAAAGGTATACTTGGATATTAAGGGATATCAAACTAATGACCCTGGTAGTTCCTTTTTTGCTTTATTGGAACAACGGTCCTTGCAGCAAAATGATTTTAATCCGGATGCGATAAATCATCCAAATACAAATTTTTATACTCGGGGTGCCCTGGGATTAGACTTAGCACTTTTTGAGGGCGGAGCAAACACATCTCACGTAGATTTACTAAAATATGCAGTCCAGGCACAAGAAAATACAACTTCACAAATTCAAGTTGATCAGTATTCTCAAATTGGATTTTCTTACGGATCAATTGGTATCTTAACAAAGCAAATCACCAAAATTCATGATTTAAGCTCTGTTATCGAACGCTTTCTTAAAAACTATCAGCTTGGAAACAAATCAAACCCCGTTGGCTATTCTGGTTTACTAGGTATGAAGTCTTTAGCAAATCGTTTAACAGGTTTAATGTCGCAATACCAAGCTCAAAGCAAATCCTACTATGCTGTCATAAACGAGCTTGGTTTAAAAAATTCAAACTGGACTCCTGAAGATCAAAACACTCTTCACTTTGTAGAACGTTATTTTTTAATAAAAAATATTACAACTGATTCGAATGTGTCGTACAAAGTCCAATCGTTAAAAGATAATATTAAAGTTAGCGAGCAAACAGCCCAAATGGAAAAAGCTAGATTTTTACCAAAAGTTGGCGCATTTGCGGAAGGCTATCAATTTAATGGAAATCGAACAGCGGCAAACGGATATATGGCTGGCGTGTATTTGCAATGGAACCTATTTAACCCAGCTGATTATGGCCTATTTAAAGAAGCAAAACTAAAATCGCTAGCGGTAAGTAAATCTGCTGAAGCCTTCGAACAACAAGAACGAGCAGAAAAATTAGCCTTACTGGAATCAATTAAATCATTACAGGAAAACATTACCCTTCTAAACGACAGTTATACCATTCTTCTAGAGCAATCAAAAATAACAGAAACTTTATTTAAAAATGGGTCTATAAATGCACTTCAGATTGTTGAAATTCTAAGTCGCAGAACAGATCTTATTGTTCAACAGGCCGAAGCCGAACTCGGTTTAGTAAAAGTCGCTACCCAAGTCATAACTAAGCAGAAGTTTTTAATTCCAAATCATTTTTTAGCTGAACCAAAGGAATAATTTATGAAAGACAATAATTTAGGATTTGCAGGAAAATTAAGTCAGACGTTTATTCATTCAAAACTAACACCCGTGATAGCGATCACTAGTATTTTACTGGGACTAATGGCTGTTTATTTAACACCTAAAGAAGAAGAACCACAGATTTCTGTCCCAATGATCGACATCAGCACTGCCGCACCTGGCTTTACTGCGGAAGAAGTCGAACGTAAAGTTACTGAAAATATCGAACGCGCTGTTTGGGGTCTTGATGGAGTTGAATATGTTTATTCAAGCAGTCAGCCCCACGGAAGCCTTGTTACGGTTCGTTTTAAAGTCGGTGAACCGATGGAGCCAAGTTTAGTTAAAATTCATCATAAACTTCTGACTATAAAAAATGAACTGCCAGAAAATGTTCTCCCTTCGCAAGTTAAATCTTTTTCAATTGATGATGTCCCTTTTCTAGTTCTTACATTTACTTCAAAAAACTATGACGATTATGCCTTACGCAGCTCTGTTGCTCCATTGGCGCGTGAATTATCAAGCACACCAAATCTTTCAAAGGTTGAATTACTTGGTGGGCAAAAAAGATCGATTCGAGTTATTGCGGACCCTATAAAAATGCAATCTTATGGAATTTCATTACTTTCATTGATGCAGGCTTTAAAATCAAACGATGCGCTTGCTCCTGCAGGAAAAAACTGGAGTGATAAAAACGTATTGGATATTGAAGTTGGCGGACGCTTGCATTCTGCAAAAGATATTGAAAACTTAACGATCGGACAACGGGCTGGACGTGTCGTATATGTTAAACAAGTTGCGCAAATTATAGATGGCCCCGAAGCCATTGTACGCAGTTCTGTTTTATTTGAAAAGGGACGCGAACCCGAAAAAGCGGTATCCATTGTTTTTTCAAAACGAAAAGGAACCAATGTTGTTACCTTATCTAAAGAAATTTTAGAACGTGCTAACACATTTTTAAAAGAACAATCCAATCTTCAACCCAATAGCGATTTAAAAATGACTGTTGTTCGCGATTATGGATCAACAGCCTCAGACAAATCGAACGAATTGATTGAACATTTAATGCTAGCTACATTATCTGTATCTGTACTAATCGCTATCTTTATGGGTATACGTGCATCGCTTGTGGTCGCAACAGCAATACCCGTTACCTTAGCTTTAACTTTGGCCATTTATTATTTCATGGGCTATACACTAAATCGTGTTACACTTTTTGCATTAATTTTTTCGATCGGTATTCTTGTTGATGATGCCATCGTCGTTGTCGAAAATATTGAAAGACATCTTAAAGAAAATTTAAAAGACGGTCTTATCAAAGCTACTATCAAGGCGGTAAATGAAGTTGGTAATCCAACAATTCTTGCAACTTTCACCGTTATTGCGGCTATTTTACCAATGGCTTTTGTGCGTGGCCTTATGGGCCCCTATATGAAACCTATTCCTGTCGGAGCCAGCTTTGCAATGATTTTATCTTTATTCGTAGCTTTCATTGTTACCCCATGGGCTGCAGTAAAATTATTAAAAGCTCATCCACATAGCGATGCGGATCAAGAGCAAGTTCAGAAAATAAGTCGGCTTGATCAACTTTACAAAAAAATTATGCAAATGTTATTAAAATCAAAAACATCCGCATTAATTTTTGGCGCTGGAACTGTTTTTTTATTACTTGCCGCCAGTAGCTTAGTCTATTTTAAAACAGTAAAAGTGAAAATGTTGCCGTTCGATAACAAACAAGAATTTCAAGTTCTTATTGATTATCCTGTTGCTACCCCCTTATTAGTTGGAAAAGAGTGGTCTTCATTATTAGCTGCAGAAATATTAAAAAATTCTGAAGTTGAATCTGTACAAGTGTTTGCAGGAGAACCTGCACCATTTTCTTTTTCTGGAATGGTTAAGCATACTTTCATGCGAAATTCTGATTATCAAAATGATTTGCAAATTGTTTTGACCGAAAAAGGAAAACGAAAAGCATCTAGCCATGAAATTATTGAAAGCCTAAGACCAATGATAAAAAAGTTTGGCATAGAACATCAAGCAATTACAAAGGTGTTGGAAATTCCACCCGGTCCACCTGTGCTTTCAACAATAATGGCTGAAGTTTATGGTCCAGATGCCAAAACCAGAGAAAAAGTAACTCAAGAAATCGAACAGATCTTTGCCAAAGAATCCAGTGTTGTTGATCTGGATACAACATTACGACAAGGACGAACTAGAAAGGTTTATGAATACGATCAAAATCAGGGAGGCTTATTAGGTACAAATTCTGCTGAAATGATGGCTCTTGGCCGTTTAGTTTTCTCAGAAACAGCAATAACAACTTTAGCTGAAGCAAAATCGCCTGAAGAGGTAAATATCGATTTATCACTTTTGCAAAGCGCTAGATCAAGTGATCGCCCCTTTGAAAACTTAAGAATACCTTCTTTTGAAACAGGCACCATTGAGGCAGAAAAGGTTTTATTGAAGCCTAAGGAAACATCAAATCAAGTTCTTTATCGAAAAAATTTAAAACCCGTTTCCTATGTAATGAGCGAACTTTCTGGAAGCGAAGAAGCTCCTGTTTACGGAATATTAAAATTAGCTCCACAGATTAAATATCCACTTCAAACAGCAGATGTTCCATGGAATACTAATTCACCCGTTATAAAATGGGATGGAGAATGGTTCATTACCTATGAAGTTTTCCGAGATCTTGGTGGCGCATTCGCTGTAGTTATGGTTCTTATCTATATTTTGGTATTAGGGTGGTTTAAAAGTTTTTCTGTTCCATTGATTATTATGGCCCCAATTCCAATAAGTTTAATTGGAATCTTACCTGGTCATGCCCTAATGGGTTCCTATTTTACAGCCACTTCCATGATTGGATTTATTGCTGGTGCAGGAATTATTGTAAGAAATTCGATTATTCTTGTCGATTTCTTTGAACACCAGTTAGCACAAGGTATGAATTTAAAAGACGCCGTCATTAGCGCGGGCATATTACGCTTCCGTCCGATGTTATTAACTGCTGCAGCTGTTGTGGTTGGTAGCTCGGTCATGTTGGCCGATCCCATATTTCAAGGCTTAGCGGTCAGTCTTATTTTTGGTGAAGTCGCTGCAACAATTATTAGCCGCTTTGCAATTCCAGTCCTTTATTACTGGCTTGTTGGAAAAAGTCGTTTAACAGAAATTCAAGCAGAATTAAATTTAAAAGGAGATATCTTATGACAATCGAAAATCAAGTTCGTGCTTTTGCTGGGTCGTTTATATTAATTAGCCTTGCGCTGGCATATTATCATTCGCCCTACTGGTTAGGATTTACTGCATTTGTTGGAGTAAACCTACTACAATCCAGCATAACAAAGTTTTGCCCACTTGAAATAATATTGAAGAAGGTCCAAAAGGAAAAGGCCTAACTTCTAAGATCTGTGGACAAGTTCTAAGTTTAAAGGAAAAATTAATACTATGGAACTTGTTCAATTTATATTCGCTGGCCCGCTGGGTCTATTCTTAATAATTTTTTTAATCGCATTAATCGTAATATTTATCGCCATTCCCAGGAAAAGACTAAAAGAAAGTAAATTGTTAATAACTTTTTTTCAAGGTTACTTTTCATTGTATTCATCTGTAATAACTTTTCGATTCAATGATGTTGTGTTTTATATTAATCGAATTGCCCGAGGCGGCAGCGGCGCATCTAGTGCAAGCACCTATCCCGTACTAATGACTTATTTAAAATCATCGCCAGCTTTTGTTCTTGGAAATATAAATTCTAAAAAATATTGCAGTCTTAGCTTTGTCTTATGCACTTCCAAAACTATAAGCGTTGATAACTATAAATTTTACTTTACATCTAAAGAAAATTTGTTTTTTAATAAAGTACAAACGGTTTTGCGTGAAAACCCAAAGCTTTGCAGTTCTGTCTTTGAACTATTTAAAAAAGATTTTTCCCACATATCTGTTAATTCAGAAATACACGTGGGGGGCCCCTTACTACTTCGAAAAAAGACAGTCCTTCGATACATTTGTTTATCTGAAGATATATATTTAAATCCGAACATTTTGCAGCCGCAGTTAAATACAATTCTTCAACTTATGTTTAAACTAAATCTTGAACAAAAAAATATTACTTTGTAAATTCGGCCACACCAGTTTCTAGATGATAAAGTGCTGTATTAATTTGAACTTCACCCGATCGTACTTTTTCAGCGATAATACTTGAACGCTCAAGTAAATCTTTAGCAACACCATTTGTATTTGCCCAACTTTCCACTTCATAATTAGCTGAAGGCTCTTTTCCTTCAAACTGCTGAAGTCGTGGATGGATATCACCAACTAATTTATTTAAATTTGGAGATCCCGCATCTTTTCCGCCAAATGTTGATAATGCTGCTTTAACTGCTCCACACTGCGAATGGCCCATAACTAAAATATTCCGGCTACCCAAATGCTCAACTGCATATTCAATACTTGCAATAGATGCAGAATCTAAAACTTCGCCCGCAGTGCGAACGGTAAATATTTCACCAAGTTTTTGATCAAAAACAACTTCCGGCGGAACGCGCGAATCAGAGCACGACAAAACTATTGAATGTGGCTTTTGTCCCTTTGATAACCTAGCAACATCTTTTTTTGTAGCTCCATCTTTTCTAAAAAAGCCTTTTGTGAAGCGATGATTTCCATTTTTTAACCACTTCATAGCTTGTTCAGCCGCAACACCTTCCGGTGCATGATGTGCATGTTCGGCTGCTTTTGCCGGAGCCGCAACTATAGCAGGCTCCGCTGATGCCGCAACATCGGCAGAAGCACTTTTTTTATCGACAATAGCTTCCGTTGCAATCGTTGACGCAGGCAGCGACACACTTGTTTGCGGAGCCACAGCCGGCGCCACAACATGCTCTGTACTAACACATGCTGATAAAATTACTAATGAGCTTACCAAAATACTAGAAATTATTTTTTTCATACGATCCTTTGTTCTAAATTAGATTAGATTTTGTTTTAAATCATAAAGTATTAATCGCACTTTTCAAATCAACTCTAGCAATACCTAGCCCCAGACAAATTACTAGTTTTTATGATTACGCACTATAATCTACATACTGGAAAACAATTAAAAGCCATAATATTAATTAAATTTAAGATTCATAGGAGATTCTGATGTTTAAGTTAATTCCAATATTCGTTTTGTTACTATCAATAAATACTTATGCAGGAAAATGTGTTTTTGATGTCACACGTACCGCATGCCCAGGAAAAGAAGCTGAAAGCTTTGCAAAGTGCTCAGGTAAAAAAGCACAATGTATCGATGATAAAGAATCTACAGGAAAAGATAGAGAAGCCACTAGCGAAAAAGATTGCGCTAAAAAAGCACTTAAGGCTTGTGAAAATGCTCGCACTGATATCACAGATTCAAAAATAATTACGGCAACTTTTGATGGCAAACCTGTCGAGGCCGGAAAAAACTTTTGCGCAGCAGATCGTCCCGATTTTAAAAAATGTAAATAATTATTGCTCTTTATAAATAGTGACGTCATTTTTAAGGCGGCACTATTTATAATTTATTTTCAATAGAGGTATCTGTGTCATTAGGACTTAAATGGAAAATGCTACTTTCATATTTTGCAATTTGTCTTTTATTAGTTTTTATCGGCTTGCTGGGTTCTTTTTCAATCAACAAAGTTGAATCTAATTATAAAAAAATTCTTGATGTTAATTTTAAAAAAATAAACCTTGCCGCATCCTTGCAAGGTTACTCAAAAGATTCGAATCTTCCAGTACTTCAGTTAAGTTCCTCTACGAAATTAAGTGGTAAAATTGATGATGCCGAATCAGATTTTAATTCTGCAGTTTTAAAGTATACCGAAACTAAAACCATTTTTGATTCACTGCCCTTTGATAGCAAAGAAACTGATATTATAAAAAATTTAAATTTAAAGTGGGAAAATTACTTAAGCTTGTCTAAAAAAGCCCTTTCCTTGGCAAAAACATTATCGCCAGAAAGTAAAACATTAGAATTGGATACTTTAATAAATGATGATGTGGATACGGCGCGAATAGAACTTAATGATGCCCTTGCAAGGGTTTCTGCTTATCAAAAAGAATCGGCTGAAGAGCTTTCAAATAAAAGCTTAAAAAGTTCTGAAAAATTAACACTAATCTCGTTACTAAGCGTTGCGATTGGATTTATTCTTTCTTTGTTTTTAGGTTATATATTTTCAAATAACACATGCCGAGCATTAGCTCAAGTTCAAGATAGCTTAAGGATCGAAGCCAACAATATTAAAAGTTCATCTTTGTTGGTTAGTGAAAATATTGATTCTTTGCAGTCCAAATTAGCCCATCAAGCATCAGGTGTTCAAGAAACCGTCGTTGCTTGCGAACAGGTTTCGGCTATGGTCTCAAAGACTGCAGAAACAGCATTGTCTTCAGATCAGAAAACACAAGATTCCCAAATATATATTTCTGATGGATCCGCTTCAATTGCTGACTTAATACAATCCGTCCACAAAATTATTGAAAGCTTTACAGCAATTAAAGCTGAAGTTGTTGAAAGTCAAAAAGGTGTACAAGAAGTATCTAGCTTAATTAATGAAATTAAAACGAAGACATCAGTTATTAATGAAATTGTTTTTCAAACTAAACTTCTTAGTTTTAATGCCTCAGTGGAAGCCGCACGTGCTGGCGAACAAGGTAAAGGTTTTGCTGTTGTTGCAGAAGAGGTTGGCAATCTTGCGCTAATGTCTGGTACTGCTGCTTCAGAAATAAATACATTGATTGATAAAAGCTCTATCCGAATAGTCGATATTTTTAATACAATGCAAACTCGAATCGGCACACAATTAGGTTTTGGTGAATCAAGAATTCAAGATGGTCAGAATAAAGCTGAAAATTGCGAAAAAATATTTATTACAATTCAAACAATAATGACTGATATTCAATCCCAGGTTCGAGCAACATCATCCGCAACTCAAGAGCAATCAATGGGTGTAGCTGAGATAAATAAGGCTGTCTCTATGATTGATGTTGTCTCGCAAGAAAATGCTGTGATATCGCAACAGATCTCTGAAACAACATTAACTTTTAACCATACTGCCGATGAGCTTTCTAGCGCCGTAAACAACTTATCAAAATTATTAGTTGGATAATTATCATATTAAGCAATGCTGCTTTACATGTTAACCAGATACCGGTAGTTAATAAATTAGCCCGGAGAAATTCATGGAAGAAAAACGTTTTATTGATATTGAATCTAAACTTTTGCATCAGGAAAATCTACTTGAAGAATTGCACCAAGTTTTATACAGCCAGCAAAAAACTATTGATCTGCTTCAAACACAACTATCCTCTTTAACAAATCGTCTTCAGGAAGTGACTGATCGTGGCTTAGAAATCAGATCTAGTAATGAAAAGCCACCACATTATTGATATTAAATTTATTTTTTAAGATAATTTTTGTAAATTTCATGCAATTCTTTTTCGCTTAAATCTAAATCTTTTTCTGAAACATTATATGCTTTAACTAAATCTAGAACACTCTTTTTTGAACACTTGTTTTTATTTATAATTCCTAAGTTCTCTGCCTCATCACAAAGTAAAAAATATCTTTTGCTGGATATTAGAATATTAACATGCTCTGAATACCATTCCCCATTTAAGTCATATTTAACGCCGTATTTTTCAGGATTAAATGCTAATGCACTTTTATGTTGCGCAATCCCAACCTTCCAACTGACACTAATCCCAGCATATCCTATTTTAAGAAAATTTTTATTGCGGCGTAAAAACTGTATCGTTAAATAAAAATCCTCTTCTGTTTCTGTTGGAAATCCAATCATCAAAAGTGCAATTGGTCCTATGCTGACTCTTGCACATTCACTTAAATTATAATCAATATCCTCATCAGAATTGTTTTTGTTCATTTCTTTTCTTACTTTAGCAGAACCACTTTCTACACCAAACTTAAGCTGCCTAGCCCCAGACCTAGCTAATAATTCATAGTTTGCTCTTGAAAAACTTTCCTTTGAACGAACAATAAAATATCCAGACCAAAAGAAATTTGTATTTACATTCGTTTTAATGTCTTCAAGTTCATAACATAGTTCTTTTAAATGCTTAAGTGATCCATTAACTAAACTATCCACAAAGTAAATAAAATGCGCGGTTGAATTTTCTTTTAATAACTTTCTAATTTCAAGTCCTATCGAATTGGTAGTTCGATATCTATATCCTGGCTTGATAAAGGGAACATCACAAAAACTGCATTTTCTTACGCAACCGCGGCTTCCTTCAACGTAAAACGTCAGCACTTGATAGTTAGCTACATACGTATCACGCAATCGAATTTGCCCATATTCAGATAACTTAAGCCCACTGTAATCTGCATTTGATAATTCATTTAAGTTTTCTATTTCCTGCGCCATCTTTCCATTTATTCCTGGTGAATTTATTCGACCTGCTAATATATCAACAATAGCAACTTCGCCTTCGCCCTGAACAAATGCATCAATTAGTCCAAGCTCAAGTTGCTGCTTATAAAAACTTGTATCAATAATACCTGAGCCACCTACAACAATTTTTCCAGCGGGGTATGCTTTTTTCAGACGAGGCAACAGCATGTTTAATACAAAAATGCAACGAACACTAAAAGCAGAAAAGCCTACCCAGCGTGGCTTTTCGATTATTATCTCCTGAATCCAAATCTCTATCGCAGAATCTAAATAGCTGACAATAAAACCAGACTCATTAGCGCTGTAACTATCAAAATTTAGCCACTCTAAAACTTCAGGAATATTTTTGTGTTGCAAAAAAAAATCTAAACTAAAATCTACTTGCTTTGCGCTGTATCCAGCTTTTTTTGCAGCAGAAAAAACCAATGCCGGACCCAACAATGGACCTATTGTTCCGACTGGAGGCAGTGTTGCTATAAATAAATCCAACATTAAATTCCTTTTAATGAATCATTCAATACAAAAATTACTTTACTAATAGTTAAAACAATATTTTTAAAACGGAACAATTGCGTCACTTTTTATGTCGTTATCAAAAATAATCTCTTTAGCTAGTTTTTTGTAAAAATCTTTATCTAACTTACCATTAGCATTTGTGGCTATGCTACTTATTCTCCAAATATGTCGTGGACAAATATTTGCAGATCCATTTTCCAAACAATGTTTTATCAAATCTTGCGCTTTAATTTTTTTTTCATTTTTTATTAGCACAAATGCATATGGCTTTTCACCTTTTATTTCATCAAATACTGAAACAACAATTGCTTGAACAACTACGGGATGACTTTCTAGCAAACGTTCAATCTCAAGCGGATAAATATTTTCTCCACCACAGTTGATCATGTCATCATTTCGCCCTAAATAGAAATAAAAACCATTTTCATCAGTTTTAAACAGATCCTTCGTATTGAAAAAACCATTTTCATCTAATGATGACTTTGAATCTTCATTGCTACTTAGATAACCTAATGCCATTGATGGACTTTTGATTTTTAACACACCTTCGTCAATTTTATATTCTATTCCATTTCGAGGATAACCAACACTTAATGGTGGCAATGGAATTCCCTTGGGATGAAATACTTGAAATAATCCTGGGCCAACTTCTGACAATCCATAACGATTTAAAATATATCTAACTTTTGGAAAAATACTTTTAACAGAGGTTACTAAGTTTTCGCTTAATGGCGCTGATGAGAAATTTATTAGCAATACAGATGATAAATCTATTCCCCCTGTCAGTTCATACTCTTTAACAAAAATTGACATCATTGCAGGTACTACTGTCACATAATTAACTTTATACAACTGAATAACGATAGCAAATTTATTAGAATCGTATTCTTTCATTAATACCAATGTACCATGGCCTGCGCTAATTATATTTGCCACGCTTAATCCACTTAAGTGGCATACTGGAGAAGCAAGAATTTGACAAATTTTTTGCCGATCAAATAGATCATTTTTATCATTTAATTTATTTTCAAGAAGCCAAATCTGCGCCTCATGAGTAATCAATACACCCTTAGGATATCCGGATGATCCCGAAGTATAAATTATAATTGCAACTTCATTCTCATTTGGCCTGACTGTTTCAAAATCTCCTTCTACCAAAAAATTTTTCAATTCATTTTCTAAGTTTATGCATTTTGTTTTTTTAAAATAATTTACCATAGATACTTTATCATAAAAAATAATACTTGGCTGAGCTTCATTCAATATGTAATTAATTCTGTCTGCATTGGTTTTCCAATTTATTAAAACAGGTATACATCCCGCGCGCAAAGTTCCCCAAAGAATAGCTAAATATTCGATTGAGTTCATAGCTATAATAACAACTTTTGAACCACGCCTAATTTTTTCCTGATTTAGACCATTCGAAACAGATTGTATCAGTGAATTCAGCTGAGCATATGTATAATGCCTTGGCTCAGAAGCACTTAAGTCAATAACCGCTAATTTATTTTGATCTTTTGAAAAATCAATTAGGCTGCCCAAATTAAAATATTTTGGCATTTTTACTTAACACTCATTAAGTGAATAAGTGATTTTTTTGATTTTTCTGATTTAATTACATTAAACACAGCAAATTCGCTTCCAAAAAAAGAAAAAACAGAATGTATCATTTTCGTATTAACGTAATACCATGAGTTATCTTGGAATTTAATGACTTGATTATTTTGAATCCAAACGAAATTATTTTCGCCACAGCCACTAATTGTGTAAATTATCCTAAATGTATCTTCATCAAAATCACGGTGATAAGGAAAAAATCCGCCAGAACCTAAGCGAATGATATGACTTCTACCTAAATCAAAAAATTGCGGCATAAAATTAAATGGTTCAAAATATTGAGTAGGTACTTTAAAATCTGATTCAGAATATCTTGTTCCATTTTCTTTATTGAATTCAAAAAGACTGTCTAAATCTGGCCGACCGCTAATTCCACCATCAAGTGATGTTAAACTTGCTCCCCAGCGTAAAATTTTTTTTCTTGGATTATAAGGCACCCAATGCAATGAATCTAAAGCTATTTTTGGTTTAATAAGCTCGAGACTAAAAAATGGTTCGTAAAATTCTATCACGCTATCAGTCCTTTATAATTTATCCCTAATTTTGCGACACTCTACCGTTACGTGACAAGAAAAATTTCTTCTAGTTAGTATTTGACCTTATTGCTTTCGAAGAGTTATTTTTATACAAAGCAAAGACTGTGGAGATTGCATTAAATCTATATGAATTATCCATTTCTATATAAAATAATTAATCAATTAGACGCAGCCACCTTAAGAATTAATTTAAGTGAAAAAGAATCTTCCTATTGCGTCTGGAACGACTGGGTTTTGGTTGAAATTCAGTCTCTTTTGATTGAAAATTATGTGGCTGATAATTTTTCAAATTTAAAATTATTTTCAAATAAGATTTATATCAGCCGTGGGAAAAGTTCAAACTTTCATATTGATCGTTTTCACTATCATCATCTTCTTCATCGCATCCTTATTCCCCTTGATGATCATTTTCAGTATGAATGGATTGTAAATGATAAAATAGTAAGTTATCAGCCAAAACTCGGACAGGTAATACTATTTAACAATATGATTCCGCATCGATTTATTTCAAATAATCAGCAGGAAGCTTTATCTAGAGATGTAATCTATTTTGATTTAATTGATCCCGCGGTCGAATCTTATCTGAAGTTTTTTAATGGAAACAATAGTCTAGAAAATGGCCAAATCGATAAAAAATATAAAAAATTGATTTAATTAAAAGTAAGTCTTTAATTGTTGTCGGCCAATAAGCTTGTCGCAAAAATAATTAATAAACAAACTTATTATTGCAATTATGCATACTCCTGAATACATATCTAACATTCGATATGAATCCCACGCAGACCAAATAAAATACCCCATGCCACTATTGCTTAGGCTCATTTCGCTTACGACAACTAGTGTAAGCCCATACCCTAATGCCATTTTTAAACCTATTAAAAACGAAGAATATGTGCCTTTTATCAAAAAATCATACCAATAATTTTTTCCATGAACTTGATATACTTGCAATATGTCTTTGTACGATCCATTCAGAAGTTCACTAGCGCGATGAAACACATTTAAATATATTAAGTAAAAAACACCTAAGTAAATTAGAACGATTTTTGAAAAATCTCCAGTACCAAATAGAATTAATATTATTGGTATTAGTGCTACTTTTGGCAACGGGTACGTTAGACTAACTATTGACTGCATAAGAATCCTGGCTAAGCGATTACTTGCCGCAATGATTCCAAGTCCATATCCAATAGGAATAGCGAACGCGCAAGCAATAAAAAATCGCGTTAGGCTAGAAAACAAATGATAATATATTTTTCTAGAAATAAAAAATAAATCAAACATATTAATTAAAATACTTAGTGTGCTAGGAAATAAATCTGAATCTTTAAATGCAATCCTGCGAACTAAATCCCAAAGTATAAACCAAAAAATTAATCCGAATGTTAGTTGTTTTCTAGTTAGAATCATTATCATTCATTTCAATTTCTAGCTGCTGTGAAATTTCTTTATTAATATCCTGAAACGATTTCTTTTCTTTTACTTTCGAATAATCTCTTGGGTATGGCTCTTGAATATCATACGTTTTGATTATTGTTTTTTTAGTTTTCGATAAAAAATGTACTTTTTGCGAAAAATATATTGCTTCATCTATGTCATGAGTCACGAGCAAAATAGTCGGTTTATACTGAATCCAGTGTTTCATTAAATACTGTTGATTTTTATTTTTATTTTGAATATCCAGCATTGAAAATGGTTCATCTAAAAGTAACAAATCAGCCTCGCCAGCAAAAGCTCGTATTAAACTTAATCTTTGCTGCATTCCCCCAGAAAGCTCTCCAGGCTTCTTGTCTTTATGTTTGTAAAGATCAAACTCTTTAAACAATTCATCGCGCTTTGCGTTTGATAATGTTGAGCATATACGAACGTTATCCGCCGCACTTAGCCACGGTATTAAATTATTATTTTGAAAACTTATTCTTATTTTTTTATCTTTTATTATTTTCTCATTTTTATTATTTAAATTTGCAATCGTATGTATAAGCTGTGATTTTCCAGAGCCACTAAGACCAACAATCGACTGAAACGAAGAATTTTCAATTTTCAAACTGATGTCTTGAAATATTGTATTATTATTGATTGTATGAAATAGTTTGTTGATAATAATCGACACTATTTAATAGTAAATAGTATTAACTTTAAGTCAATTATCGAAGGGTCTCTATGAAAACATTTGTTTTATTATTGCTTTATTCTATATTTTCATTTGCTAACGATTCGTCCAAATCTACCATTCACGTTGGAAGCTCTCCAACAATTAGCTCTGCCGGAATCTACTTAGCCATTGAAAGTGGTTACTTTAAAGACGAGGGTTTAATCGTAGATTTAACTGTTTTTAACAATTCTTCAGCTCCAATGACCCTGTTGCTTTCCAAGGGTGAACTTGATGTTGGCGCTGGGAATTTAACGGCCGGCATGTTTAATGCCATAAATAAAGGAGAGCGTGTTAAAATTGTTGCCGACAAAGGGCATGTTGATAAAAATAATGAGTATATTGCACTTTTGGTTCGAAAAGATTTAATTGATTCAAAGAAATATTCTACTTTGAAAGATTTAAAGGGATTAAAAATTTCATTACCTTCGCTTGATGGCATTTCTCAACAGATTGTAATTAGTAAAATATTATCCTCTGCTGGTTTGAGTGAGAAAGACGTCACGTTTTTGAAATTGTCTTACCCCGAGGCCTCTGTTGCGCTTAAAACAAAATCCATTGATGCCACGATTCAACTGGAGCCCTATTTAACAAAATCTATTATCGATAATAGTGCTGTTGCTGTAGCCTCATCTAATGATTATGTTCCTAATCAGCAAAGTGCTGCAATATTTTTTTCTTCAAATTTTATTGAAAAGCGCCGACCTGACGCTGTTAAGTTTATGAAAGCTTATTTGAAAGGTGTCCGATTATATAACGCTACTTTAAAGAACTCAGTCTTATCTGATACTACGATCGCATTGTTAAAAAGACATATTATAATTGATGATGATAATGTTTGGAAAAAAATGCGAACAATTGGTCTTAATAACAATGGCGAAATTTCACTAGCTTCTATTGAAAAAGATTTATCTTGGTACAGAGAAAAAGAATTTATTACTACTATACCAAAAAACGAAGCTATTTTTGACCTATCAATCGCAAAAGATGCCGTGGCCGAACTCATAGATAAAAGTAAAAAGTAAAAAGTAAAAAAAATTATATGCTTAAATGACTCATAGTTGATTTATTTGCTAAGGGTTTATTTTTTATCAAATATAACATAAGTCCCTAATAGTATATTTAAAATCAGTGACACCAGTGCTACTATTTCGTAGGGCTCATGAGGCATAACCTTTGAAATAAGGGTTTTACCCTCAGAGCCTGTAAGATTTGTTAAACGCAACTGCCTTGTCGTAATTATAAATGAGCTTACTCTTAACAAATGCGCGCGAAAGTTTTCAAAACTAAAATTTGCTAGGACATACATATTTTTAGCATCATCTATGCCTTTGTCTAAATTATTTGCAGCTTCATCAATTAAATTTGCCAATATATTTTGTTTATAATTTTGAAATGACGGGTGTTCCATAAAAAATATTTTTGTCAAACGGCGCTGTTCCCTTTTAAGCGCACTCTTCATAACAGCTAAGTCATTGTAATTGCGGGATTCATCTACTGTAAAAACAAACTGCTCACCCCTAATTGGATAACCATCCTCACCCAATGGTCTTGAAAATCTGTTTCGCCATGGATATGTCGGCCCATCTTCTATCAAATCTTTAGTTTTTGAAATGCTTGGCAAAGCATTAACTTTTTCAGTTGAAACAGTTTTGCTATTCACAACCGAAGCATCCTGATTAGTTTGAGCACCTAACCAATGAAAACCAAAACAAGTAACACCAAAAAATACTATTAAATTTATCCATTTCATCCTATTAAAGTCTCTTAAATAAAAACCAGGTACAATAGAAATGTCTGCTGTTGACGCGGCTTTCTAGCGCTCCTTAACAAGTCAGATCTACTCTTGCTCCGTATATGCTAAAATCAACGAATGCATCTCATCATCAAAAATATTTAAGCCCCTTAATATTAACTTACTCGAATCTGGATTTCCAATGTTTGATATTGAATTATCGTAACTAACATAAAAATGAATCTCACTACCTTTTTCAATTTGAACAGGGTTTTCAAATGCCAGTGAGGTTTGATGTTTATATAAATAAAATGGTACCGAAAGAAGCATCTCCATTTTGTTTTTTTTATTTTTAACAAATATTTTAATTTCTTTTCCACGCATATGAAGATGCGGCAAAATACTAAATAATTTTATGCTTTTTTTAATTGGATATATAGAATGAATTACTAAATTCGATTGATTTGGTTGCAAGGAAAATTTAGTAATTGAAATTGTTATTCTTTTTATTTCAACTAGTGGTTCCTTTTCTTGGTATTTATAAAAAGATATGACTGATTGATTAGCTTGTGGATAACCATTAGGATGATAATGATTTTCGATTGTCAAATAGTAACCCTTTGGAACAAAAATTCCTGTATGTTTTCCAAAGTAACTAATCTTTGATCCTCCCTGCCCACCATTACTGAAAATCAAATTTGATCCAATCACTTTTCCAATACTTTTTTCATTATTTAAGAATGCTTCTATGTTTTGCCCTTCCTCATAAAAACTTTGAACCATCGCTTTACTATTAACGAGTTTTTTATTCTTATTTATATAAATAAATGAATGATGAATCGCTTCTCTGTTGTGCTCAAATTGAGCAGCTTCAAAAAAAGTATCTTCCAAAAATGGACCGCCCAATAATGAATATTCTAAATAATCATTTCCTTGAGCTGGCACTATATCTTTTTTTTTCATTTTTAGCACAAGATCTGGTTTTCGATTTTTAAATTTATTTGATAAATTTTTATCTTCTAAAGTACTTCTAATTTCCTGAAGATTTTTTTCATCTTCCTTGTCGTTTGGCGCACCGCTGGCCAACCACTTATACAGAGGCACCAATTCCTCACGCGATAACAACCCTTTTGTTTTATATTTTAATTTTGCATCTACCCCGCCTGGAGGCATACGGAAGGTTTCCATTGTTTTCGACATCATTGCTGACCACTTTTGAATTGATGACATACTTGTAAAATAATCAATATTTATATTTTGCATATGACAACGAATGCATTGCTTTGCAAAAGCCTCTTTCGCTTTCGAAAAAGATGGCGTTTCATAATTTATTTTTTTTTGACATTCATTTAATTCATTACCTGGAAACTTAATTTGACCTCGACTGATAATGCTACTATTTTCTGTTGAAATTTCAACAAATGATCCCACCTTAGTTAAATCATAAGCCTTTGTAACAAATTGAAAATCATCAAAAAGTACTGGTGTAAATAAATGTTCATACTGTTCGTATTTTTCATAAACATTATTTGAAATTAATAATGATTCTGAATTTTCCCTCTTAGGCAGATTTAATAGGATATTTTTTTCGTTTAGATGAAAGCATTCACCTGTTATATATGTTAAAAATATAGATCTTTTATTTTTATATTTCGCTAAAGTGTGTGCCGTACTAAATTGATCAATAAGTCGAAATGGTTCAGAACCAAAAAGTGGAATAACTTTTGGCTCAATTGAAACGTCCTTCTTACTAGAATTTATCTGACATGAAACTAATATATAGCATACGCTTAAACGCATCCAAAGATTTAACAAATCGGCCTACTTTTTTTGAAATAAATTAATCCGACACCCCTGCGCCTCAGTTTCTGTGTATTGGCTATCTTTACCATCTAAGATATTATTAATTTTATCCTCTAAATA
Source organism: Pseudobdellovibrio sp. (assembly GCA_049301055.1). GTDB lineage: Bacteria > Bdellovibrionota > Bdellovibrionia > Bdellovibrionales > Bdellovibrionaceae > Pseudobdellovibrio. The sequence continues at coordinate 70,539 of JBAQKN010000015.1, forward strand.
TCTATGTTGAGCTTCTGCTCGGTCAAAATTTAATGTAACACGATCATCAACAGAACCTTTGTATTTTATCGAGAAATCACGCGTGTCAATAACAGCAACCTCAGAAGCTGTTGTTAACTTAAGTTGTAATGCTAGTTCTGATTGATAATCAATAACTACTGGAAAGTTATTATCCATAGAAACTAAATATTTAAGGGTTTCCTTAGATTCTAATTCTGCGTTCGCACTAGAATCTATTATAATAATCAAAGCCTTGCTCTCATATTTCTTCTTAATTCTTCTCATCTCTGGTAAATATTTTTTTACTATTGGGCATCCTTTTAAAAAATTAAAAAAAACAATAACTTTTGTTTTATCTTTGTCTAATGTAATTTTAGTATTCTGTCTGGAATCAATTAAGTTATTCAACTTATCGTTAAGCTGAAATCCAAAAGTTTGAACGGGTGTCCATAATATCGAAGCAGTTATTACAACCCTTATTAATACTCTACGATTCTTATCCATATTTTATTGAAATATTTCTTTATTCAACTGGCAAGATATTTAATTTTATCTTTCATGAAGACTTTACTGTTACTCTTGGCGTAATATTTAATTATGAGTGCTGATTTATCAAAAAAAAGTAATCTATATCTAGGACACATTGAAGCTGATATTTCAATGATTTCGCTTATTAAAAATGCCTTTCTAGAGCTTAATACCAACTCAAAACAAGAAGTTCGCTCAAAACGGTATTCTGAGGTAAATCAATCCAGCTCTTTAGGAATTATTTATAATTCAAAGACTCCTGGCAGCCTTTTTCCAATATTTCAATCTGAATATTCTGCTTTATGGAAAAGCTTCTCCAAGTGTACTCATCATATTAAACAGCACTTTGGTCCAGGATATTTTGCACGCTGTTTAATAACACAACTTGCTCCAAATAAAAAAATTTTGCCACACATCGATCCCGGTTGGGGATTTACAATTCCGCACAGAATTCATTGGATTATTTCTACAAATGATCAAACTCAATTTACTATTGACGATGAATCGTTTAGTTTTAAGCAGTGGGAGCTTTGGGAAATTAACAATAAACTCATTCATTCTGTTGTAAACAATGGTACTTCCAATCGCATTCATGTTATTTTTGATTATGTCAGGGCTTACGATCAAAAGTTGCATTATTGTAAACATATTGATCCAAATTCTGACGAATATAAAACTTTAGATTATTGGTTTGAACGGATTTAATTTTTTTAAAGAACTAATAAGGAGTTTTGAAAATGGCATGGAAGCCTTCAGAAAAAATAAAATTTCGATCTCCGATACCAACGCGGATTATTTCAAATGGCGAATACGATCCCATCAAACAAACTGCACTACAAAATAAAGTGGAGTTGAATATAGTTCAAATAGCAGATTTCGTCTCTAATGAGAAAGGATTAACCAGGCGCGAGCTTCTTCTTTCTAGCGGCGCTATTTCAATAGGCCTACTGGCTCTTAATAAGGTTTTTGGTCCTTTTTTTAAAACTGAACTTAATGAACTCTTAAATCCTGAGCTAAGAAATGATTACCTGAAGTCTGTTAGCAATCAATTTGTATTCGATATACAAACACATATGGTTAAAGATGATTTTCATCACAAGTCACTTATTCAATTTGCCAATTGGGCAGCAAAAATTAATGTAAAGCCTATTCAAACCCTTGGCTCAACAGATATGGATCAATTTAAATTTCCAAACTATATGAAGGAAATATTTATTGATAGTGATACTGATTTGGCAATTTTATCTGGCGCGACTTTTTCAAATGGCGACCCTTTACCCAACGCACATCTTTTCAATGTTGTTGCCTCTGTTAATGAAATTGCCCAAGCAGAGTTGCTCAAAGGTTACTATGTAATTAATCCCCATATTGATGGTTGGTTTAAAAACTGTTGTAACGAATACCCAATATTAAAACCAGCTGGATGGAAACTTTTTCCCGTTGGAGACCCCTTAAGCCCGAATGGAAAAGCATGGCGCTTAGATGATGAGAAATTAATTTATCCTTTTTATGAGGTCGCACAAAAATCTGGAATAAAAAATATATGCGTGCACAAAGGTTTACTTCCAATTCATTTTGAAAAAAAATATCCAGAAACCTGGGCGGCTGCAGGAGTTGCTGACTTAGAAAAGGCAGCAAAAGACTGGCCTGATTTAAACTTTATTATATTTCATTCTGCGCTACGTCCCTTTGCAGGCGACTCGCCAGAACAGGAAATGACTGAGTTTAGAAAAACAGGTTATATGCGATGGACCAGTGATTTAGCGCGAATCAAACAAAAATTAAAAACACAAAATATTTATGCTGAAATTGGAACTTCTTTCGCTAGTTGTTGTATTACAGAACCTGAATTCTGTGCTGCATTTCTCGGTTTACTGATAAATGAAGTCGGAGTTGACAATGTTTTATGGGGAACTGATTCTGTTTGGTATGGTTCACCACAGTGGCAAATTGAAGCTTTTAGAAAATTTATAATTCCCGACAGCCTTCTTCAAGAGAACGGTTGGAAAATTAATCTAGGCGCTGCTGATAGTGAAATAAGAAATAAAATTTTAGGACTTAATTCTGCCAAATTATTTAATATATCATCCGAGAAAGTTGCAAAAAAATCGTTGTTTAAGACCGATTGGGTTGAAAAGGCGAATGGAAAATTAATCGAAAGAAGTAATCGGTACTATGGCTACCATAAATAAAAAATTTAATATTGGACTTTTTATTATTTTAACATCTATTGGCACTAGTCGATGCCTATATGATCTTATATTTTATCCTCATTTAGCGACCTGGGGAGCTTGGTTAATGCCTCGTCCTCAGGTTTTTATCGATGCTCATTATGCGTTACAAAAAAAAATTATTGTTAATAAAACAAATGGAGAAGCATTAACTTATAATTTAACTTCAGAAAACCAATGGCCAATTAAAACTACATTTTTAATTTTTGCTTATACTTTGATACACTGTCTAGATCGCCCTCAGCTAATAAATAAAAAAATATGTGAAGATATGATTCGTTATCATTTTTGTAATGCAAATTCTGAAAAATCAGTTCTTAAAGAAGAAATTACGCAATCAAAAGTTGCCAGCGTTCGTGTGATGATTGGACCAAATGAACAAAATTTAAAGTCGGTACGTGAAATAACATGTTTAGATTAAAGCCTATCACATCATTTCATTTTGATATTTTTAGAACCCAATTTGGAATTTATTCCGCAATTTTAGTTGGACTATTACTAGGCGATTATTCACTAGGGCCTGTTTTCGGAAATTGGATCTACTTATCGTCTATTATTGGTGTTATATCTGCACTTTCATGGTCATTGAATATTCATCGAAAACTAGCCGCCCTTGTTTATCTTTTTTGCTTGGCTACAATTGTCGAAGGAAATCCTTCTGCCTTAAGAATCATTCCCGGATATGTTGGATGGATATTTTTTATTAGCTTATTTATAGCATCTTCAGAGGGTTGTTTTTTACGGTCAAAACCGGCAGATTCTAGTTGGCAAATTAATTCTGAAATTCATGCTACACTAATCATTACTTTAGCTTTCTCGTTTACATTTTCAGGAATAACAAAACTATTTTCTTCGCTCTGGCTAAATGGTAACGCAATAGATGCATTCTTTTTTAATGCCCGATTTAATTGGGATCTAATTGGAAATTCTCTAATAACTCATTTCACAAAAGTATTTATGAATTATTTTACACTAATTATAGAATTATTATTTTTTCCCCTTTACTTAATTCCAAAGTTAAGAAGTTATGCGTGGTATTTATTATTTATATTATTTGTGGGAATGCTGGTCTTTATGAGAATCTATATTGTTTCTCTTGGAATCTTGTCGACATTAGTGCTTCTTTACCAACCAATTTTTTTAAATAAAAAACCTGGCGATAGTATATTATGACGATAGTAAGGGTTTTATTACTTTCAATTCTAGTTATAGTTGGCGTAAGCCGCTCGTTCCTATCTTTTGCTCACATTAAATCAGAATGGCTTACTGCCTCCTCATTTTCTCCATTATTAAATGTTTTTACAAATAAAAGTTTTTTTTCAAAAATAAGTCTTTATTATTTATATGATAAAAATAAAATTGAAATCCCCATCGAGCAAATAATTAATAGCAATAGTTCTGACATTTATAGTGGTAAAATTAAATATAATGTTTTTTTTATGACAAATATATTAACTCCCGGATTGGCTGAAGTAACGGCACGCTTATACTTTTGTAATAAAAAAATTAAAATTGACATTCTTCAAAGTCAAACTCCTCCTGATTCAATTGAAATAGAACTTACAAACCGTCTTAATGGAGAGGTTATTAAAAATGTTCGCTATTCTTGCCCTTAGGAAAAGACTAATCAATGATCCAGTTGCTGCGTTTCGATTGGCATTTGGACTTTATTTTGTATTATTGTCGACTAAAATTATTTTTGCATATGATATTTTTTTTGGTGAGCAGTCTATACCAAAACAAGCTATCTATCTGGCTTATCAAGATATAATTCTTAAACAATTAATAACATTACCTGATTTACTATTTATAATACTACCCTATATTGGCGGGTTGTTGGGAATTTACCTTAGCTACGCAAGCGTACGTAGATTAACATTTACTAAGTTTAATACCCAATTAATACCCTTAGTTTTTTTTAGCCTATGGTTAGTTTTATTTTTATTTTTTGTTCGGCACCCCTTAGTTCGAAGTATTCATATTGATTATTTAGGCTGGCTAGCTTTTTTAAATATATTTATACCCTCAAATAAAAAAACAATCCCTGTAGATATTGCAAATGCATCGTGGATTTTTTTTGCAGTCGAATACTTTTTCAGCGGCATTAAGAAACTTACTGTTTATGAATGGAATAGTGGAAAAGCTATAGATCTGATATTCAAAACCGAAGTTGCACGATTTAAACTAAGCGATGATCTATCAAATGTTATGAGCCTTTCCAGCCCCGCTTTGTGTTATTTCGTAATTGGAGTTGAGCTTTCGGCTCTATTTTTGATTTGGAATAAACAGCTTAGGATAGTAATTTTGTTGTTATCAATTATGCTTCATTTAGGAATTTTAGTGTTTTTGCGAATCCAAGACTTAACTATAGGGCTGCTAATTTTTCATTTATTTTTAGGCCTAACGCTAATTTCTAAAGGAGGTCACACTGAATCTATTTACAAACAATAAATTAACTCAACTTTATTATTTTGGTGAACGAAATTATATCGATATCGCCACTGCTAGCTGTTGCTTTTTTAAAGCTTGTGGAATTGATGCGAATGATCCAAAAATAACATCTGAGGCTTTACGGATAATTAAATCTGTTCGGCATAATGGCATCCTTGTAAATCATCAAACCCCCGAAGCGAGCTGCACATTCAATTTTAATTATAACTCTATAAAATATTTTTTTTCATTTGTTGAATCTGATGATTTAATCATATCTCGACATGCAGAAGCTATTTATACCTTAGAAAATCACACGCTAATTCATGGTAAATCCGGCTGGATTACCAAACCTTTGACTGATGTCATGACTTATAATCTTATGGTTTTAGGTAAAGCACTTATAGTTTCAAACTCTAGTCTTATTCCTCGGGTTGTCAGAACTGATCTAAAGTTTAATCTTAAGCAGACTGATTATACTAATTTCTCAATGAAACTAGTTCCATTAAAAAATAATTTTATTTTATTAAAGACTCATGTTGGCACCCAGTTGCATGGTGAAGTTTTTGTTAAACTTTTTGATCCTAAGGAATTAAAATAAGCATGATGCAGAAAAGCAAGCTCATTAAATTTCCAACTGATATAACAATTTTAAGAAAAGAATTAAAAGATTTGCTACCCGCCGAAGCATTTCTTCCGCAAAAAAATCTTTTATTAAATTTTGCATTTCTTTGGATACTAATTTCAGTCGGAATAATTATTGTTCTTAACTCTTCAAATTTTTTAATTCAACTAGCAGCCTCTATAACTTTAGGCCTTAGCTGGACTATTGTTAGCTTCTATGCACATTTATTTATTCATGGCCATATACCTATTTCAAAAAAATTACAAAACCTGATAGCATTGCCCTGTTTATATTTTGCAATGATTTCTCCAACAGGATGGTCACACTGGCATTCACTTCATCATCGTTTTGGAACACTTGATGAAAACGTTTCAGGCTTTCAAACTATTAACTGGGTTAAAAACTCATTTATAAAAAACTATTTGGGGAAAATAAAACCCAATCAAAACACCTTTTTTTCATTTATTTACTTGTTCTTTTGGAAAGCTTTAGCTTTTTTTGTTAACCAAATTTTCTATTTTTTGAATCCTCGTTTTCGGAAACAAATAGATCCTGCCAAAATGGCTATTGAATTGTTTACTCTTCTTTTTGTACATGTTTTGCTATGGCGCCTATTAAGCTGGAATGAAATTTTTTACATAGAAATTATACCCTGGGCTTTGCAAAATCTTGGTGGTTCATTATTTGTTGTAACAAACCATCATCCAAAACTAATCGCTAATAAGTGTTGTTTTAGAAATATTTGCTCTATTCATTTGGGCAACAAAACTCTTGATAGTTTGTTTTTGAATATGGGATATCACATTGAGCACCATGTTTTTCCAGAATGCAGTCCTTATTACTTACCTTTTGTTGGAAAACTTTTAAATGAACGCTATCCGAATGAATATAAAATAATTTCTTTAACTACAGCTTTGAAAACAATTTTTTTATTAAAATCAGATGAACTATCAACTCTCCCTAAGTTTAAAAACAATAGAAAAATATTTTAAATTAATTCTCTAAATATTTCTGCACCCATAAAATAAGTTCTGTGCTAAAAAAATCATGCTCTTTTTTTTGCGAGACAACTTCCGAAAACCCCGCCTCTGTAAATAATAGAACCCGCAGGCAGCTTCTTTCATTTAGCAATTCAGTAATGTTTTCTAAATTTTTGTTTTTAAAATACAGCGCAGCTGAGCACTTGTTTAAATTTTTTATAAAATCGACCGCTTCCTGTGCCCATTTACTATTTTTTAAGTTTATCGGACCGCTTTGACCGTACGAAATCCATGGATCAAGTCCCATTTTTTCAATTGTATATGGCGTACCCAAATAAGGACTAATCCAATGAACTCGAAAATCTGGCCGCTCTGAAATAATTCCTAACATTAGTAGCAAGTTCTCTTCATGCTCGGCTTGATAAAAAACACAGTTACGTTTTTTATCTAAATTTATTAATGTATTTAAAACGCCCTCTGGATCAGGCCCAAGATCAAAGTAATTTCCATAGAAATGAAGCTCTGCCATTGGGTCTAATTTATTTAAGAGCTCTATAAGAGCACAGTTGTTTCCGAAAATTGAACTTATTAAATAAATTTTTTTGCTAGTTTTTAAAGTAGACACTGTTGGATCGCGCTTTGTAAATCTGATTTGGAATCCAATCGAATGGATCCATCAAAATTTTTATATATACTTAAGTGCACACTCAATACAATTCGTGGTGAATTTCCAAAGTTTGACACTTGATGAAAACGTCCTGTATCAAACCAGTAAAAATTTCCATCCGCCGGTATTGAAAAAGTTTGATCTTCGACTTTCCATTCTACATTTGTATTGGTTTCAATAGCTGCATGAACACGAATATTTTCATAATATGGATAGTCAAAATGCTTGGGCACAATTCCGCCAGGATCCAACTTCATAACCCTAACCTTTGTCATCGGGCTTTTAAATCGACTTAATACCTTGTCCAGATATCCGCCGTAATGCTTTGTTTTTTCAGTAAAGTTTCTTTCAAATTTATGAATAGGCTCTTCTGATAGAAGTTGGTTCATGGTTTTGTTCAAGCACGAAGATGAGTCAAATTCCCCATTTTCATTATATAAACGAAATGCATCATGATCTGGATCTGGAGCAGAATTTCGACTTGTAAAACCAAAGCCATTATATCTTTTATCAAAAGTCGCATCTATTTTATTTAAAGGAAAATAACCAACCTTACCCCCAACTTCTAAAATTTGTGATCGTAATTTTTCAATCTCAAAAGAATAAAAATCTGGAAGTCGACAAAATTGAACTGTTGTAGGATCCCATTCAGTATAGGGAGAATAACTTTTTTTATACAGAGGACTTAGTTTGCTCATAGTTACCACTTGCTTTTTAATAACCAAATTCATTCTCTAACACATGTTCGAAAAATGGGGCGATTTTAAAATCTTTCGTAATTCTTCCTCTAATTTGAGATTTTGTGTCGCGCCCCTTTGATTCGGCGTAAATACTCCAATCTGTTAATTTTACTATAACTTGCTGACTTCGACGAACATTTTTTAGAATTGGAACACGAATCTGATTATTTGCTGTCTTCGAGTTTAGAATAATTTTTTCTGGTAAATCAATTTTTAAGGACAATAATTGAACCATTTCCTCCATTGATACATTTTTCACTACTTCAGAAAGATTACGCCCAATAGCTCCTATATTGCGAAAATTTATACGCGCTGGCTTTTTTAGTTTAATTGATAAATCTATAAATTTGTCAAAAAGGTGCATGTTTATATTTCGAATTAATATTGTCGCTATAGCGACACTTATCCCCTGATCGCTACAATTCTGTATTGCACTCATTTTTTCTTTTGCGCATTTCATTTTATCAGTGATTTGATAAATAGAATCATCATCTAATCCATTCAGTGAAATTTGAGCATATCGTAATCCTGAATCATATAACATTTTAGTATATTCAGAGCTTGCTAGCTTAAGTCCATTAGTTATTAGCATTGGTCGATGTCCCAACTTGCATAAATTCTTAATTATATCTGGCAGATCCAAGCGAAGAGTGGGTTCACCACCAATAAGTCGAAGATCCGTTTTTTGAGGAAACAAACTTACTGTGCGATAAAGGGTTTCGATATCCATATCTGGAACTAGCCGATTTGGTAAATAGCAGTTTGCACACTGCATTTGACACCGATGAGTGATATCCACATACACCGTCTTAAATGGACTATTTTCAGCATCATATATTAATATAGACATTATTTTAAAATAACATATACAATGATTTAAATAAAGAAGTGTTGAAGTTTGCGTCATTAGTTTAATTTTAATTATTCTGCAATTAGGAACCGGACCCTTGGCATTTAAATTAAAAAAGATCCAACTTCTATATATTATATTATTTTCTATTTTAAGCTTCTATGTATTTCAACCAGCCTTATGGGTTATTTGCTTATTAACAATACTTTGTATTTCACTTTTTCCAGAAAAAAAAATAATTCTACTCTCGATTACTCCATTTATTATTGTTGCTTTAGGAGCTGGCCCAAAGTTAATCGGTTTAACAAATTATTTTTTTTTAAATTCGCAAGTTTCGCCATTTTCTAATTTAGAGTTTGCCGGCGTTAGATTAGTTACATTTTTGATAGCGTTATCAGTTTCTTATTGTTTTGTTAAATTCAGACCCATTTTTTCGCTGACGCTATTGTTGTTACTTTGCACATTTTTTTCTTTTGCCGCACGATTAGCTCCTTCTGCAGCAGTCTTTACATTTTTATACCTTCTTGGCTTTATGCTTATTCAAGTTTTTTGGGTTACTTTAATTGATTTAGATCAACCCACAGACCTACGTTATTTTTTAATTAACAGAATGCAACTTTGGACGGCTATTTCCTCTGTTATTTTGCCTTTACCCCTGTTGTTAAAACTTGATGTCGGTAAAACCTCTTTGCCAGAAACGCAAAAAAAAGGTGTTGTTTTGTTTTCACTGTCATTACTTATTCATTTAATTTATGGACTTGTCCTTCAAATTCTTATTAAACATAACTTTCCAGGATCTATTGAAGAACTTTTATCTTTTAGAAGAGGCTCTGTCTTTTTAGGCGCTAACCTACTTAAGGGTTCTTTCGGCAATCAAACCATTGAAAACTGGGCTAGCTTAATCCTTATTACCAGTGGTGTGCTCGTGGCAATTACAACTTCTGCAGGATACTCCGTAGCAATCGCCAGAATGTGTGGTTATGACATGCCTGCAAACTCAAATCGTAAACTTTTAAATTTTTCAAATTTTAATGAATTTCTTCAGGGAATATATTATTATTATAATTATATATTAATGAAAGTTATATTCCCTAGAGTTAAAACATTTTCTTCGCGTTTAATTTTTCTAAAAAAGAAGCAACAGCTAATATTTTCTGTTTTTTTAACAATAATTTTAGGTGGTGTTGTTTATAATTCGGTTCAACACATGTATCCCTATCGTTGGCACTCATCTCTGTTTGCAGATATTGTTTGGAATATTCAAATTTTACCATTTCTTATTGGAATCGCTATTTTGATAACGTTAACTTTTGTTTTTCAAGATTGGATAGGTAAAATTAAAACTTCTCGGCTATGGCTTTACTTTTTGCGTTTTTGGATTGTTTTAATTTTTTCATTACTTATAACACTTAAGGCTTCAATTTCAGCGGGGCATTTAGACCTTTATTATTACGCAAGCTTTTTCCAATATTTATTTTATCATTAATACGCAGTATTTATTTTTACATTATAGCTTTATATATTCTATATTCAAAAATTACTGGTTCAAAGATTTAACTTGTTTCAACATATCCATGTATACCGTATTCGAACTTATGTTGCTTATCTTCTTTTGTAAAAGTTCCAAACATTCGATCGAAATAATTAAGACACCTCCCAAAATAAATTTTGTTTAAATATTTATCACTATTAAATGATGTGTTCTGTGATGCGAAGGTACCTTTTAAAAAACCAATGCTATTAATCCATTCAGTCTGAACCCATGCCTGCAATGTCAGATTTAAAGAAAAACAATATGCAATTAACCCCGGCTCAATGCCAAGAAATGAAGTTGGTATCGCAAGAAAAAATATTCAATCGCACCAATTGTTGTTAAATAGTTCAATAAATAATAAATTTTTTAATTCCATTTTTATAACTGTCGGCACTGCGAAACCCAATTGAAATCTTACTTAACTATGCTGGCAAGATTTTTCGCTAATCTTCCTTTTCTTCCCAAAGAATGCTATTCCAATCAAAACTTGATGGTTCTATTTTTTTAATTAGTATCCATTGCTTTACATTTTTAATTTTTACAGGCTTTGCAAAGTAAATCATGTCTTTGTATATTTCTGGGTAGTTTTCTCCGAAAAAAAACTTATTCTTTATTTCGGGATTTTTGTTTGATCTTTCAATTAATTTCGCAAATGCTTTGTTTGCTTCATTAAATGAAATAATTGCTGTATGTCCGCGACGAATCTTTACCTGCTCTATTTGATATGGCAGAAGCCAATTCGCTATCAGTAGATTAAGTCTATATTTTTTTAATACCCATGAACGCACTCCCAATATAAATATCTTCTCGTCAAATGATGACAAATAATACCCACTAACAGCGATGATCTGATCATCAAGTAGCAATAGTAAAAGTCCACCTTTTTCCTTCAAAAACCTTTTTTCTATTATTAAAAGATAAAGCAAACTAGCATTTTTTTCTTCCCAAGAATCTACCTGCATGTTTGCTCTAGATGCGTGTTTATTTTCATCTACAGCTTTTTGACAAAAATCTTTGATTTTTGCAACTTGCTCTTCGTTTGGATTATCTGAATGAAGCTCTTGAATTCTATAATTCATCAAATATCCGTATTGTTTTCTATTTTAAATTGACCACTATTTAAATACTGTCTGCAATGTTCAAATTCCCAATTAAATGTATCAAAATTATTAATTCCTATCTGGCTTTTAAACGCATCTAGGAACTGTCCCTCGACCCTTAATGTAAGATGCGATTCAGTTTCCTGATCTATCCCATGGGCATCTATTTCATTAAAAAAATAGCTTTGCGCGTTCTCATTAACATATATTTTTTTATCTGTATTAAAGTCATATATAAAAAATGGTCTCTTTTTTGGACTTAGCCTAAAGTTAATAAAATTGACTGTATTATTTGCCGGATAAGAGTCTCGATGAATAAATACTGGATTTTTACCTGTCGACTTAAAGACCATTACATATCCAATATACTTAAATGGCAAACTTTCTACAAAACGCCGCAGTAGTGGAAAATGTTCTATTAAACTTAACCACTCTGAAGGTTGTGTCTTATCCGCGTAAATACCAGTGTATTTGCGAAGCATTGCAATTCCATCCCAAGCATTTTTTATATTAAAATAGTCATGAAAATATATTTTTATATCACCCCGACGAGTTAACTTATTTATATCTTCTTTCCATTTATCATCATATGCATATTTATTAATATTATGGATATAACTGTCTATGCTTTTTTGCTTGTTTGCTTGAGTAGGTATTATTCCTATTGCCACAATTTGATTAAAAATAAGATGTTTTTTTTGCTTTGCCTCTATAATCTCGGCATATATTTTCTTAAGCACGCTTAAATCAAAATACTTATCAAATATCATAAATGCGTTTTCTGGCCCCTTCGGACCTATTCCCATAATTGGAAGATTACAATGTTTAAAAGTAATAAAATTTGGAACGCTTTTATGCGGAAGTTCTACTACAACTTCAAAATCTTTTTTTGTATACGGCCCTTCATCGCTTCGATAAATAGACACTTATTTTTCCTTTTTTATTATTTTAACTAATATTGTTGCTGGATCGAACTCGTTTTTTTTAAATGCAAAGTTATATTCGTTTGGTCGTGCATGGTGGTTGTTATGATATCCAACGCCCCAAAAAAACATTCCAAAAAAATTTCGATTCACAGAATTATCTGGTAAATCAAAATTCCGATACCCACCCCCTGAATGACAAAATAAATTCACGCAAAACTCTTGATGTAACGCAATTACCTGAGCCATAATTAGTGCGAAAAAAAATTGTTTGTTAAAATTATAACTAGCTATCCACGTTAACCAAATGATTGGAAAATATAAATAATGAAATATTCGATGCATTTTTTTTCTAAACAGATCAGTAACAAAATCAAATTTCAGCATTTTATAATCTATCAAGATAGGCCACAATAGATATGCCCATAGCCGCCCTTTTTTAGGGGACTGAATGTCTTGTTCCATATCAGCATGTGGATGATGATATCCACGATGCAAATTAACCCAAAAAATTGAACTTCCTTGAATTGCTAGACACCCAAAATAGGTTATTATTATTTCGACTGGGTACCATGTTTTAAAAGATTTATGCGAAAGTAATCTGTGATAGCCAACACCAATTCCATAACCTGAAATAAGCGTCCATAATATTAAAAGGGTTATTATAAAATATAAATTAATTTTTATATTTATTAAAGTGCAAATAAGTAATAAATGGGCCGGGAAAAAGGTAAGCCAAAAATAGCTGTTTAACTTTTTAATCATCTAGCACTACACCTTCTGATTTAGGTATTTTATAAAAACTCCACCTAAATCAATTTCGCCAGGCTTTCTTTTAAAATTAAAATTTGCTTGTCTAGCATGGTGATTGTTATGAAGACCTTCGCCAAAAGTAAGCAATGCAACTATTCGATTGTTTTTACTATCATCATCAAGTTGATAATTTACATATCCCCATTTATGACAGATTGTATTTATAATACTACCAGCTTCCCATACCAATGCTGCTGGAGCTAAATATAAGTAAATTATCATTTTGTAGTTAATAAAAGCTAATCCAAAAATATACACACTATGAATTAAAAAATAATTGCGATGCAAAAATAATTGAAACTTCGATCTTAACAATTTGGCTGCATATTTTGGCTCGACGGGAATCATCATACTTAGCCACTGAATTTTATACCAAGCCATAAAACGCATTGAATGCGGATCGTTTTTTTGATCTGTAAAGCGATGATGTTTTTTATGAGTTGCAACCCATGCTATTGGACTGCCAGAACAAGACAACACACCTAGAACTGAACCCAAATAGTAAAACCACTTTGCGGGCTTAAAGCTATCATGGGATAGCAAGCGATGATAAGTAATTGTTCCACCGAAACAATATAGCACAAAATATACTATTAATGTAATCAACCAATATTTTGCGGGAAAATATATTATTAAACATATAAGTCCCACATGCGCAAAGATTTGATGAAGAAGGACAAAGTAGGGTATCATATCTAACTCTATACTACATAAATGTTGCCCACTTATGGCAAGTTAAAACCTTCTTGAAAACTGTCACTTACAAGAATCTAACTCAAACCTTGACGCAAGACAATAATCCCGCTCACAAGACTCTATAGGTTAGTAATTTTCAAAGTTGAGATGCTTTTTATTTTATCTATCAATCCTGGAGAAATATTTAACTCCTTAGTCCAATCAATCCGAGTTAACTTTTCTATCATTTTTTTACTTTCCTGAGGATCCATTTTTACAATGGTAATTCCATGCTCTTTGGAGTTCTTATTTACATCCTCAGCAATTTCTATAGCTATTTTTCTTTCCATAACTGATATTCTTTGCGCAGAATCAACGATAACTTTTTGATCTTCTTTACTTATAGAGTTAAAAAAGTCCTTGTTAATCGTAAGTACTGTGAATTGAATGTTAAAAAACAACTCGTTAGCTATCGGAGCAATTTTATAATCATTATTATAAAAATATCTTGGATATACGGTTACCATTCCATCGACGGAATCCTTGCCTACACGATTTCTAATTTCCAGTTTATCTATGTTTTCTTGTGGAACAACTCCAAGTTTTTTCAAAATTTTAGTGCTTGCCTCGGTTCCAGTCGCAATCTTAAGACCAACAAAGTCTTCCATTTTGCGAATCATTTTACTTTTTGTTGAAATAAACCTATAACCGCCGCTGTATGTGTATCCTAATCCTTTTAAATTAGAATTATTCTCAAGTTTAGCTAGTAAATCTTTTCCAACCTCTCCGTCAACAGTTGCGAAAGAATGCTCATGATCTTTAAATAAGTACGGCACCTCTAAAACTGAAAAGTCTTTTTCAAACTGAACTAAGCTTTTAGAGTACAACTGACTCATTTGATAAACATTCGCCTGAACATCTTGAAGAACTTTTTTTTCAATTCTTAAGTTATGATTTTGTGCTTCTTCTGAAACTATCAATTCAACTTTTATGCGTCCTTCAGTTCGGCTTTCGACTTCATTTTTAAAAATTTCTAATGGCTTCGTAATTACTTCAACCGGCCCATGGGACGCAAAAAATTTAATTGTTTTAGGCTTGTTGCTTTTCATAACATAGCTAATAAAAAAAAGTACGCATAGTAACAAACCCATAAAACCGACTAAATGCCACCTGTTTAATAATTTAATCATAGCGCACCCCTTCGGAATTAAAATTATTTCTAGAATAGATTTCGGTTGAGTTTTGATCAACACGAATCTTGATCTATTATACGACAACTGAACCAATTCATGTCAATATTTTATATATCCGAATTTACACCCTCTTTAGCTAGCTCATTATGAGACTTTCGTCGTAAATCACCTCTTAAATATATTCAATCCACTGTGTTATTAATTACTTCGCTTTGCGCATAAAAAACCGTTCTGCTTAAATAGATTTTGTAGTACTTATGGTTCTCCTAACTCAATCAAAAGGTTCAAGACGATGCCTTCTCGTTTTTTAATTAAAAACTTAGACGAACAACTAAGTATCAATAAACTTGAAGCACTTCATCTTGAAATTTGCGCGGGCATTTCACAATCACAAACCAATATGTCAAGCCGAGTAATACCTCATTATGAAATGGCCAAAGAGTTTGATAAGCTTTATGAATTTAAAACTAACGAAGGCGCTAGAATTAGCGCTGTAGCCAATGAGGGCTCTGAATTCTTATCTAGCGAAATAGAAAAAGACTATTATAATCGACTTAATCATGAACAAAAAAAAAGGTTCTTACAACTCTATAAAAATGCATATTGGGATGGTGAGTTTGTAAGATTAAAATTTACCCGTAGTGAATTTTTGCAACACCCATTTGCAACCTTTCACGAATCAATGTGCGAATGGCACCCAAATTCAGAATTTTTTCCAAAAACAATTGAATTTATAAAAGAACTTCCCTTTAAAGAAATTGGTCGTATTCTTTTTTTTATAACTCACCACTACCTACATACCGATGTTCATTATGATCGAAAAGATAATTGCTTTGATGGAACCAACCATTTTCTATGGTTTAATCCATTTGGACAAAAAAAATTCTTTTTGATTGATGACCACAAAGTTCAACATTACTTAACAAATAGGATTAATTTTTTTGATACCAGTCTTCTTCATGGCGCAGCGCCCGCAAATAAAATGACCTACTCTCTTCGAATTGACGGCCACTTAGATGAATCTTTTTGTAACTCAGCAGGAATTTTATGGAAAGCAAGATAGTGTTCTTTTCTTATTTAGAAACTCACAGCTCTGGCTTTTCTAAAGATTTAAATCCGTTTTCACTTACTGTACAGGCCAAAGAATTAAACTTTTTAAATTACACTGTTTTCAAAAATTGTGGTGGTTTGCAAATTATAGATTATTTTAAAGATAATAAAACTCATGTTCGATCAAGCCTTTGGAACTCAGCAGCTAGTTATCAAAATTGGCTAACTCATCCAAAAATAATTTCTTACCTAGACCTTAGAAAAAAATATCACCTATCTTATCAAATCGTTGATTACCTTGAGGGGCCCTTTGAAGCTACTCAATTTAACTTTTATCTACCTCAAAATGTTGACCAATAAATATTTTTTTTAAGTTGTTCACAATTTCAAAATCTGCATCTGATATTTCTCTATCAAAACCAAGACAGTAAATCATTCTAGGATCTGGATCATCATTTAAAAAAAATTGTGCAGCCCACATTTGATCTGCATTTTCCTTAAATTTATCAGAAATGTATACTTCCTTACGTACACCTTCTGCTTCTTTAATATTATGCAAAATGCTTAATTGATATTCTGGAATAATAAATTCATAGCTGTCATAAAACTGCAGCTCTTCTGTAGTAATATTTATATTATTTTTTCTATCATCATCCCAGTTTTCAAGCTGATCTTTTGTTACAAAATATGTAACTTGCAATCCTAGACCCTTTTCACAAAAATTACAGATCCAGCCTTCAAACCACTTTCTTTGCAATAAAAGTTGGTTGCTTTTTAGGTTCTTATATATATCTGGCCAATAAAAATCATTTAAACTTTTGCGTTTAATTGCATGTCTAAGCAGACCTATTTTTTTAAATGAACGTTGCAACATGTTTGCCACTTTAAGATATTTTTTGTTTTAGTACTTCTATTAATTTTAATTATATTTCAACCTTGACGCGCAGTTGCGAATACGCGAATTATTTATTAAAATCTCTGTTTTGTCCGTGCTAGGATTGGTCTACTGACTGTTTGTAAAGCTAATTTTTCAAGGCCACTATGAATCAAAATAAATTTGTTTATGCACTGTACAATAGAGTTCTTTGGATAAGTGATAAAGTCTTTCACATCCCTGTACTTAATGATCTTTACAGCATTCATCTGGTTGATTGCATTCCTAATGTTGAGGCTAAAGAATATCTTAATTATACCGTTATAAGTTCTCATAGATTTCCCCAAAAAGAACTTATACTTAATTCTATTAAAGACGATGGCGACTTAAATGAGGCCCTGCTGAATTATGAAAAAATAAAACTATTTGTTCGCTTGTGCGAATTTGTTAACTATTCCTATTTAGCATCAACTCCAAATGTTTTTTCTGATGAACACGATAAACTTGATGTTCTATCGCAAACTGTTTTAGATATAAGAAATTTCGATGCAGTTGCTACTAAAAAACACTTAGATTTTATCAATACTGTATTTATTGAAAAAAAACAGAAATTAATAGCAAGATATATCGATGTTGTTCATCAATTAAAAAATGCCACTTCAATATCTGAGGTAAATGAAATTGGATACAAGCTGGTGTTTGCAGAAATTCACGTCCTATGAAGCAATTAATTCACACCTTTAACATTTCAAAACATCCTGCTTTCCAAGCTGCTGCAGCACTAACAACAGATGTTATGACTATTTCAAGACTAAATTACAAACCCGATCTAATGCAAATAACTTCGCTTTACCCCCTGCCCGCAATGCCACGGCAGTTTACTAAAACATTTGAAGACATTTCGTTACAACGAGCTCAGGATTTATGGGTTGAATGCGCATTATACCAGAATATTAATATTTTATGGAGCGGTGGCATTGACTCAACTCTTGCACTGGTTGCATTAATATTAACCCTACCCAATAAGTTTAATATTACTGTTTATTGTAACTTTAGTTCGATTAATGAGAACGAAAGATTTTACAAACTTCTGTTAGCCAATAAAAGTGTTATTCTTAAAAATTCTTCCGTTCTTACCGAAACAGTTCCAACACAATTTGTTACGGGTGATTTAGGAGATCAAATTTTTGGTTCCGAATTATTATTTCGTATTGACCGCGAATTTGGTTTTGAGAACTTAAAAAAACCATTTCAGCAGATTATTCCTAAACTATTTAATAGCCGTTGTGGCAGCGAACTTGGTTCAGTTTTGTATGACCGCTATCTTCCAATTATAAATGAATGCCCATTTCCTTTAAAGTCAGCTTTTGATTTTATTTGGTGGTGGAACTACACTCAAAAATGGCAAGGCGTAAAACTTCGCAAACAATGCTACCTAAAAAATGATATGAAATTATTTCATTTTTTTGATAGCAGTGATTTTGAATTATGGTCTGTATTTAATCATGAACTAAAAATTGGTTCTGTCATAGAATCCTATAAAAAATCTGCAAAAGATTTTATTTTTAAATATGATAATAATGAATTCTATCTAAATTTTAAAAAGAAATGTTCGTCACCATTTGGCGGCAAAGTATATTACTTCGCCCATTATGATGATGGTAGTAAAATTTTTAGCTGGTCCGAATGTCAAAAAGAAATTGAATCTCGTTCGTTACTTTGAAAATTTGCCCTGATTTAAATTAAGCTTTGTTCATTAACATTGAACTATGATCTGCTGTTAAAATTCTAGACCGCTCTAATAAGTACTGTTTTTTTGATACACTCGTATCAAATGTAAATACAATATACAGCTGGACTTTTTCTGACAGATTTTTTTTTCTAGCAACTTTGCTTTGAGAAAGTAACTTTCCGGATTGAAAATATTTTTTTCTTAACTCTTGCAATCCTATGGCAGCATTTTTTCCGTATTTATTTTCTATTGCGTTCGGTGGCCTGTTTTTATACGCAAAAACACATGGATTCAAAAATAAATCCTTAGTATCAATTGTTGGGCTTATCGCTATTTCTTGAAGCTCTGTAATTTTCGATGAGACCGCTATCCCAAAAAAAGCAGTTAGTATTGAAAAAAAATCTCGTCTAATCATCCTATAATTATACATCAGGCTGCCCAAATCCTGTCAATATTTTATTCTATCAAATGCCTCATCCTAGTACGTCTTTTTTTAAGACATTTTTTATTAGTTATGCTTTAATTGCAGAACGATGGACCCCATAAATAATTTAGGTAACAAAATAAATAGCAATTGGGATTTAAGCAAAATTGCCATAATCGATATAGGAAAATTCCCACACAGATTGTATACCTACAAACAAATTAATGACTTGGCTGATGCTGTAGCCAATGCTCTTTCAAATAGAAACTACCCACGTGGGTCGCGTATTGCTATTTTGGCAAAAAATTCTGGCGATTATTTATCTACTTATTATGGAATCCTAAGGGCTGGTCT